>NZ_JBGFFX010000012.1:0-192806 GCF_041224955.1 Erwinia aeris
ACCCAGAGGTCGCATGGAAGCGGCTTACTGTTACCAATTCGTGACTTTTACCATGGCCCTGCCTCTTTTGGCCTTTACCCATACTTTCAGAGGCGCAGTGAATCCTATCTTCCCGTCTCATCGTGCACTGGCGCGTTAACAGCAGGCTTTGATGGTGAATCCGACCATCACACCTCAGAGAAGCCGGGCCAGCTTACAACGGTCATATAAGCGTTATTGGTGCCATCAGTGATCTGCGTGTATTCGCTATCGGTAAGCGTAATCGTCTCGGTCGCCATCGTTATGCCTCGTACTCAATGCGCGTCATGTATCTCTCGCCCCAGTGAGTAGTAGCAAACGGGACGGTTACCGATGCGGCACCGTTAAATGGAATAGTGGTGTTGGTGTTGTCGCTGAAATAAATCTTGATGCCGCTGGCGTTGCCGTCTCTCTGGACAGTTACCGATGATGCCGCGCGCGTGACCGTTGAGGTTGACTCAGTGACGATCGGAGACGTTGCATAGGGATAGTTGCCCATCTCTATCATTTCCAGGCCGGGAACGTTACGCCGTCATCGCTGGCTTTAACGAACCATGAGAAGACATAATTACCGGCGGTCACGTTAGCGCTCTGCGTTAATCATAGAGAAGGCTGGCCGTTGCTGGCATCTGCATTGCGTCCCAACCAGATTCAGACACGGCTGGAATCAGTCACCCTTGCGGCTGCGGCCATGCGCTGCCACTTGCTGGCGAGGTTGTATCGGGCTAGCGGCACTATCTGAGTACCGCCCACATCCTGGCTGACTATGTAGCTACTGGCGGCCACCGGCAGGCGCCCAATCGCTTTACCGTCCGGTGCGCCGGTCTGGTCTACCTCGATAGAGAACGTGCCGGACTTCTGCACGTTGGTGCTTTCCGCAATTGCTCGCCCGTTCACCTGAATGTTTGTACTGGCCGGTTCCGACTGATGCCTGCCGATCGCCACGCCATCACGGTATTCGAGAGGCCAAGCATTAGTGGCTGAGGTTGACAGCTTGCCTGAGGCGTCCCAATAAAGATGTGCCGGGCCATTATATGAGATGCGGCTGTCAAGGCTCTGCGCGGTCAGGTCAATGGCCTTAATGCCAGCCTTTACCGCCCTGCCAATGCTTATCGCGCCAGGCACCCAGATACCGCTGAATGACTTCGACCCGATTACCGGAGCACTCGGGATTGTTGCCATATTCACTCCAATAAAAAACCGCCCGGAGGCGGTTACGATCATTGCTTAACGAGTTAACTTTGCTTTCTTTTTAGAACCATCCGCAATTTTTTTCCGTCAAACTCTACTTCTTCATAATCTTTAAAGAGCGCAACAAGCAACCCAACCCCTAAAAAGCATGCGGCTATAATTGCAGCAATTTCGAATCCAGTTAAGGCTGCCACAGGCGCAGCAGCAAACATAGATAGCCCGCCAGTAACAGGGGCAGCAGCGACTGCTGCTCCAATCAACCCTAATGTTCCTGCTCCTGCATAAGCGATCTTTTTACTTTTTTTTACTTTGCTAGCTAGCTCACCCTCAATAATTATTATTGAGGATTTGTTTTTCCTTGCGGTATCAAGCTCGCTTTTAGTTCTTACCAATACCTCGTTCATAGCTGAGTTCCCCCTGTCATAAGTGATTGACGACAACCTTGAGAGTACCATCGGCCATTATGTATAAAAGTTTAGATTCTATTATCAGGCGTATTCGTAAATGAGCCTTGTGAAGCCCTCTGTGACCGTAATCTGGTCGTGCCGCTGGCCACAGGCTTAGGTCGCCTGATTTGATGAAGATGCCAAAGACATTAGTCTGGCCAATGTCAAACAAGCGCTTCAGCACATAATCAGCATTAACCTCTACACGATCATTGCGCTGTACTTTTAGTTCAGCGATTCTAGTCTGAACGCCATGCTTTGACAGGTTATCTAACGTGGTACAGTTCGCTGCCTATCACTGAACCCCACCCGAATGGCCGCTTGCGTGGCGTTCAAATCGATGAGGCACTCGCGACAGAAAATCTATTTTTTGTCGGTGAGTGCCATGGTCAGCTCATTATTAGTTATAGAGGTTAGCGGATATATATGGATCAAGAAAAATTAGACATAATCAATGAAATTTGCTTAAAAACAAGGCGTTATCTCGAAACTAATCCAGCATTTTACACGCAACACATCAAAAGTCCGTTCCCAAAAGGATGGTGCGGAAAATCAGTCGAATTGCTTATTATCGCACTCTCTAAGAAAGGATTAAGTGTTGAAAAATGCTCTGGAAATGTCTTCCCCAACGCGAAAGTAAAAATAAATCACGCTTGGCTTGAATGTGAAGGTTACATAATAGATATCACTGCTGATCAATTTAATGATATGGGGTATTCAAACCCTCCAGTAATGGTAACTGATGATGACACCTTCCATAGAATATTTGTCAGATAGAGCGTCATAAATAGTTCATCATCATGCGCACTCGTAAATGCGCATGATGATGATACTTACAGTTAGCATACGTCTCTGTGATAGCCTGCAAGGCAACTCGATCCCGCTGAAAGACTTAACCCCGAACGCCGGAGCGTTCGGGGTTGCGAGCGTGTTCTATCCACTTTTAAAAAGCTATATAGTGATTTTTTATTTTTACATAACTTACCTGGATAATTATTCTTTTTTCGCTTGCTCATTTTCGTGTTTGGTAAATGACCAAGTTATTATTTTATTTGTATCTAACTTATCTCTCTTACCTTGTATGTGCTTTCTGAATAAAATTAAAAATTCCCTATAAGACCTTGCATTCTCATCGTGTCCTAGCATCCTAGATAATTCTTCGGCCAAATCGGCAGGTAACCACAAAAATGCTTCGTTTGTCAGTTGCCTCAGCTTTTTCCTGTCCTGAGGCATGGATGCCCATTCAGCCATTAATTCAGCTATTAACGCCGATTTCATTTTTATTTCATGCCTACGCTTGAACGATTGTTCAATCCAGCTTTTAACCAATATTTGGCCGATAAAGAGTACAAGGGCGATAACTGCTGCCCAATCACCTAAGTCATAACCTTTTAAGTATTCCACATTACCTCCTGCACCTGTTTACCTAACAAATCGGCTTTCAGGAGGATAACTTTAATTATGTTAGTTTAATTCAATCTGCCTGATAGCAGCCCTATCAATGTTGGCCTGGCCCAGCAATCCGTACAGCTCAGCGGATAACTCCACCGCCAGGCCGAACATAATATTGTCCGGCACCGGAGGTACGTTAATCGGGCCGGTTAACTCAGCAGGTAGCGGAAGGCTTGGTTGGCTGATTGTCCGGTACTCCACCAGCGGTTTTTGCTGCGTCGCACAGCCGGTCAACAGCGCCAACCGAATCGGGATAGGCCAGGAGCCCTTTCCCTCTCTTCGCCTTGATGAGAATAATTCTCGATTGATGGCATTTAATGATATTTCAACAGGTTGATAATGGATGCGCTGATACCGGTTTATCGTACCCGTCAAACTCTTCCAGCCAGGAAGAAGCTGCTTTTCCGGGCCGCCTATGAGCTACAGAACCTCACGTTATCAGGCTGGCAGGTAAATTTGTCGGTTCAAAACAGCCTTTTGTTGGTTCAGTGTTGGTTCAGTTTCTGAATTAAAATTCTTATAAATCATTACTCTTTAAAAATTGAACTAACTGAACCAACTGAACCAACATTATTTCTCTTATGTGTGAGATTTATTCCTCGGCTGATTCATCCTCTGGACGGTACTGGATCACATAGACGTTGTACTGCCGCTTGTTAATCCTCGGTGATTTTCGTTGGTAGCCCCTGCCGCTGGCTGGTGGTGTCAGCATCCCGCTTTCCACCAGCACACGGGCAAACTGCTTGGGATTGAAACCGCAGGCGATCTCCTGCTCAAATGTTGCCGGGAAGGTGTAGAACACTATCGGATCATCGTCATGGCTGCCGCTGGCGCGATAACCCGCCATATCGCGTACAGGCAGCGATTGAGGGTCATACGGGAATGGCGCAAATCGGCTGTAGCCGTTGGCGTTAAGAAACGCCTCACATTGGGCGATGATCTGCTGATGTTCTTTGTTGCCGGTGCCGAACTCTCTCACCCAGGCGTTATAGCTGTGCTGAATGGCATCCTGGCACGTCTGCTCGTCCCACCCGGTAATAACGCGGCCCAGCAGCAGCGCGGCCTCAAGGATGGCAAAGCGAGCGCCTACGCGGTGAACCTGCTCACCGTATTCTGCCGGTATCAGACTGCGCCAGCGTTCCTCAGCGTTTCTGACCGCTTCCATAGCCAGACGCTGATTATCCGCTAACCACTTAATCCATTCCTTACCCGCTGAGCCGTGGTGGTTCTGCCAGGCATCTTTGAGTGCGTCAGCGTGCTGTTTGCCGTTCGCATACTGATGGAATCGCACCGCCTTACTCAACGGAATGTTCAGCAGCCTGACCAGCTGGCCCGCTTTGGCTTTTCGTCCGGCCATAGCGATGAACGTTTCTAAATCCATTTCGCCAGTGCTGATGGCCACGGTGCGCCAGCGCTTCAGGTCACGGTTACCACCCTCTTTGGCTCCCTGCAGTTTCCCCACACCGTTGAACAGCGCATAGGCAGACTGTGAGACGCTAACCGGATCAGCACCCTGACCCACCTCATC
This sequence comes from Erwinia aeris, assembly GCF_041224955.1. Classification (NCBI taxonomy): domain Bacteria; kingdom Pseudomonadati; phylum Pseudomonadota; class Gammaproteobacteria; order Enterobacterales; family Erwiniaceae; genus Erwinia; species Erwinia aeris. Next base: position 4,636 of record NZ_JBGFFX010000012.1, read on the forward strand.
CAGCGGCATCAGCGCATCGTTGTGGGCAGCAGCTTCGTTAGCCAGCCCTAATGCGGTGCCGTACCACGTCAGGCGCAGCTGGTCAGGATTACCGTAGAGGCTGCTGGCAACGTTCGCGGTTGTGGTTTTACCGGCGCTTGATTGCTCATAGAAGTGAATGCCGAAGCCATCCGCACCTGCCAGGCCAATCAGGGGCGCAGCCAGCGCGGCAGCAATGCCAGTCATCATCGAATAATTACCGGCAGCCAGTGCCCCAACATTTTGACGCCAGCTTTCTGCGCTTCCCCGGCAGGTGTAACCGGCTGCGGCAGAACTGCGGCCATTGAAGAGTACCGGCTTATCAGGTATGCCGATAACCTCCCCATCCGGCATGATATAAGCGCCGCACTGCCACCCTGTAGCGTGCGCCACTCTCCAGACTTCTCGTGACCCATTTCGCTGTAGCCAGTCCGCCAGAATCGCTCTCAGGCCGCTTTTGGTTGTGACGTTCACACCACCAGCTTTGAGCGTTCTCCATCCCTCACGTTCGCCGATGTCAGCCAGCGGGATTGCCTGTATGGTTTCACTGTCTGAACCCCATGCCTGCCAGCGCAGAATCAGAAACTGGTCTTTATCATCGCGCCCGGTGCCGATAACCTGTAGAGGGGAACACAGCCAGCTTTCGCGGTTGATGATTTCACCGGTCTGTTTATCGGTATTTGGCTCAATCCAGTACACACCATCCTGGCGGCTTTCAATCCGGGGCTTGAGCGCATCGCGATCCGGCGTTGTTGTTTTGCCACCCTCAATCACTTCCAGTTGAGCGCCCATGTTTTCCTCCTGCGGTTGATACATGCCGGATGCAAAATATTTTGCTGCTGCTTCCAGTCCGTTTTGCTGACGGTAATCGTCCCAGTCCGCCTTATAGCTGGTCGGGGGTAATGATACTGAGCCATTGACGGCTTCGGCGGCTCTTTCAGCAAACACCTTGCCGCTGTTCACCTTCGGCTTACCGCTGGCATCGGGTTCTCCTGCCTCATGCCAGTCGTTATCACCGGCGATGATGAATGTGGCATTCGGATGCAGGCTGCGCATAGCCTCCGCGACGGGCGACAGATTACCGGCGTCAAGCGCCACCACTGCCAGCGCATCAGGACGCATCAGGTGAGCGGTGAGGGTTGTTGCCAGCCCTTCACCAATGATGATTTCCTTCACTTCCTGCGGCTGGTTAACGAGGTACCACGCTCCGCGCTTGGCTGAGCCATAGAGCACTTTCTTTTCACCCTGCGGCGTGATGGTCTGTGCTGCGGCCACATCGCCGGATTCGTCCACCAGCGGCAGCAGAATTGAACCATCGGACAAGCAAGGCAGCATGAAGCCGTTCAGCCCTCTGGCAATTAGATATTCGCTTTCGCCTACCTTGGTTTGCGCTGCGAGCCTCTGATAGTGACTCACAAAGCTGTCGCGGCGCTGTGCTGCTTCTGTCGCCTCCTTCTGCTGGCGCTCCTGCTCATGCTGGTGGCGCTGTTCGTCAAGCTGCTGCCTTCTCTGGCTGGCGGCTTTCTGGTCTGTTTCTGTTCCCCGGTAATCAATACCCAGCACATCAGCCGCCATGCGGGCGGCCTCAGTGGTACCGCACTGATTAACCTTCTGGATTAGGTCTAAGCCATCACCCGCGCCGCACTGGTTGCAGAAGAAACTACCGCGCCCTTTATCATCGAAACGGAAGCGATCTTTACCGCCACAGGCGGGGCATGATGCGTGCTGGCGGGGTGAACGGGGGACGTCAATGCCCAGCTGGCTCAGTACCATCGGCCAGCGGTCAGCCGCGGCGGCAGTCGTCTCCCGAATAAGGTCATAGTTACGCATGGAAACTCATCTCCCCTTTAGAAAGAGAGGTGCTCATGTCATTAATCATGCTCTGCCAGATGCTTTCACCGCGATCAGTGAGGCTGCTGCCGTCTGTGCAAAGAGTCAGTAGATTGCCCGCCAGCGCCTCCCAGTGCGGATATTCCTGCTTTATCGGCTTAAGCAGATAGCTATTCACCAGCAGCCTGATACCGGCTGAACCGTCCACAATGGCAACCTCAACTCGCTGGCCCTTGATTTCCATCGGGAACCAGTCGCCGCCGTTCTGCCGTTTGAGATGGTCATAAATTGCTGCTGAATACTGGTTCGCCAGCGCATTAAGTCGGAAGTTTTTGGTAATTAGCGTCATTGTTTGGCCTGCCCTTCCTTGTATTTAGAATTGCGGCCAGCATCTACTGACACTTTGTACGTCCTGGATTCTCTTTGCGCATCGCACTCTTCAAAGCGGGTCAGGTTATGGATTTCTTCCACCCAGCGATAAACCTCTTCACGCAGAAGCTCGGGGGATGTGTTGGGGATCACTTCCGTCAACAGGTGGCATAACCCGGCCTGCGCACGCAGCAGTCGGTCGCGTGAAATGTTCTCTGCCGTGGCGGGAACAGGCGCAGATTCACGGCCAACTACAGCCAGAACGTGGCGCAAGTTGTCTTTGTATGAAGAGAGGTTGTTATCACGCATGAGCCACCTCCTGAACCGGCAGGCGGGCAGCTAATGACAGGATGAAATGGGGTGCCAGAACGCGGCGGGCTTCTTTCTCGCTGGCGGCCTCAACGGAGACGCGGCACGGTTTAGACAGCATGTCAGCGCGTGACAGTGCCAGAAAGCGAAACTGAAATTTGGGTATAGCTTGGGTGAGGGTAGTAGCCATGATGGCAGCCTCCAGTAGATAGCGGGTAACGCTACCACCGGAAACGCCAATTTCACTGGTGGTAGCCCAGACAGGGTTGGCGTAACCGGCTCTACTGGATACCGGCGAACCTTTCGGTTCCCCTGCCTGAGCCACCATTGCTCTTGAAAGGCACCGGATTATATCCGATTGCCAGAAAAAAGGGTGAGTCAGTCTTACGACACAAAAAAAGACGCCAGGCGCGTCGTGTGTCGCCAGTAGAATTCTCAGGACGCCAATCCCGGCACTGAATTTTGCCAGTGCAAGTTGAGGATAGTCCGAAGTTTGCGGAGAGGGCAAGCGGTTTTTTAACTGTTTGTAATAACCCGCACTACCAGTGTAAGACGCTGCCTTACACAATATGGAGTTAGCTGCTGTCAGGCACAAAGCCAAATTTTTGGCTGAGTGGATGTCAGGTTTTGACAGGTTCCCAGGGCTAACTTTTGCTAACAGGCCAGCCAGCGGGAAAGATCCTTTCTGGAAGGCGTTCATTAGTGAACCTCTGGCAACTGAGGTTGGTACTTCAGCCAAAGCGCAGCCTCTTCAACAGCAAGGCTGGCTTTCTCCCCCTTACACGCCTGCAGGTCTTTACCGCGTTTGCTGGCCTTCTTGTCATAAGCAGCCTGGCGCTTACTGTGGTTGTTCAGGAATGCGAATGGCACGCCGTATGAGCCGGTTTTACGGATTGATGGGATAACCTCACGGAATACCCAGTTGCTGAAGCGGTGGGCGAATGTGCCAGGCGTGGTGGCCTTGCGGCTGCGTGCAATCAGCTTGTAAAAGCCGGATTCACCAACCGTACGCATAAGCTGCTGGCCTCCGGGGGTGGGTGTTAAACACTCCCCCTTCTCATCATTATCTAATCGACGCAATGCGACTTTGTGATCGGAAATTTCCAGCGCCTCACAAATATCTTTGGCAATAAACCAAGGCTCACCACAGACGCTGACGATTCGCACCGATTTACCCTCGAATTTAATCACCGAAATATTATCTTCATCAGCGATGAAAGTAGTTGTCATGCTGGTGGCGGGCTGAGGGGTGGCCTCAAAAATTAATCTGCTTTTTTCATTTTTCATTTATCAGGCTCCGTTAAGCGGCGTTGAACGCATCCGGGTAGAGGGAAAGAATGTCGTTAATCTCACGCCGAGACAGGCCGGTATATCCACCAGCAGCGGCATTACTATTAACCAGTTGAATCACTCGCATCACGTCAGCGCGGCAGGTGATCCGGTAACGGAAGTGGCTACCGATGCCATCACCGTTAGGCTCGTCGATGCGCTCCAGGTGAATATCAAGCCTTCTTTCCAGTTCTGTCGCGTAGTTACGGGCGCTGGATAAGCGGCAGTAGCGAAGGATCTCGTTCTCAGTGAAGCCATTAACGCCGGTACGCATCATGTAAACGCGAGCGCGGTGTTTCTTTGGGGTTGGCTTAATGACTGCGGCAGGCGTAATATCAGAGGCGTCAACTACCTGATTAGCCGCCTGTAAGGGGCGGTTTTTCATTTTCATCATGCCACCTCGCCGCGAGATTCAGCGATGCGCTGATTAATCCACTCGTCAATTTCACTTTCGATAAAAGCAATGGCACGGCTACCAATTTTGATGGAAGAAGGGAAGCGCTCTTCTTTGAGTAAGCGATATATCCAAGCCTTACTGTAGCCAGTGCGGCGTTGTACTTCTGATAAGCGAATTAATGATTCAGACATATTTACCTCGTAACGTCTATTGCGGTTTACGAGATTTATTTCATCAAAGTTGGATTACTTATAGTGGAAATTAACAAAAGAAAGATGGAAGGGTTCATTAGAAGACGAAGCTAAAAATGATACTTTTGTTGAGGGTTTTGGAAATGGAGAGGCGGCAAATGCGGGACTTTAGAAATCGCGCCCGCATAAAATTTATGGTTGGAAATGTCCACTACTCACTTTGAGGAAGAATCGTTTCTAAAGCCTCTTTGATAAGGTTCGTCATTTGCTTATCTGTCACAACCATCCCTTGATAATTGTGGCTCGCAAGGTTTTGAGCCACAGTCCGAGCTATAGCAAGCTTGTTTAATTTTTCACCATACTTAAATGACTTACTTGATTTTTCTAGTGCTAAGGCCATGCCAGCAATCATCATTAGAGCAGTATTCTTCCCCGGGAACTCCCCCCACTGATCAAGATATTTGGTCTCTAATACCTGCGTAGTTTCTGAATTTTTACGGGTAACCGGAAGAGGCCAATGAAAATCATGCTTTCTTACCCAAGACTCAACTTCAGTGCGAATTAATACACAATCCCTTCGGTCATGATCATAATTGTCATAATGAGTTATATCCTTTGCATTTAGCTCGCCGCTGTCTACGGCATCCCATAATGAGTCTTTGTATGAGTTAACAACTGTCTGCGCTTCGATTTTCAAACCAAAGTTCGGGTTTTCATCCGCAATGAAGTAAGCAGCATTTTCCAATGAGATATTAACCCTAGATAAATATGGAACCATCCACTTAGGAAGACTATTTTTTAAAGCCCACGAGTATTCATCTAAATTGTCGTGCAGGTTAATACCCAAAAGCTTCTCAATTTCAGAGCGATCAAACCCCACAAAGTCAAAAGAATTCATTCTCCCCTCCTCAAAAAGGAACGTTGTCATCAAAAATTGACTTGCTACTATTTTGCAAATCCTGCTCGTTGGTTCTTGATGGGGACCAACCTTCGTAAGGCGCTTCATCCATGTCAGGATTTACCATTACCTTATTAAGAAGCTCATAAGAGTTGAAACTCGGATCGCTATAATTCGGCCTTCTCGTTAAACCGCGGGAGTCCTGTATAAGCAATTTAGGTGCATATTCTTCAGCTTCATCCAATTTTATAATTATCCAATTTGCAATTTGATCTCGAGTCATGTTAGGAAACTTACTTTCTATCCTAATGATTAACTCTCGGATGCTAATAAACTGCTGCTTTTTGGCCTTTAACTCAATTATTGGATTTGTCACACGCCACCTCACGCCCTCTTAATTTGGCGGCTATGTCAGCCCGCAGAGGTGTGCGGGTTTTCGGGGATCAGCCTAGACATAGCCTATTCTTTGTTCGTCTACAGAAGTCTACTACCTTCGCCTAATACTGTCTATTCATCCAGTTAAGCGCGTTTCCCAAACGACCCATGAATCACGTTATCGCCCTTTTCCAGCGCATCCATATAGTCGGCATACCACTGGAGCATTTCTCTGCGGCCGTCCAGATATTGGGCATGGTTATAGGTACCGCGAATGCTGTTCTTATCGGCGTGAGCCAGCTGCGTTTCAATCCAGGCAGTGTTGTAGCCCTGCTCATGCAGAATGGTACTCATGGTGTGCCGGAAGCCATGCCCGGTAGCTTTACCGTCATAGCCGATACGTTTGATCACCTGATTAATACTGGCCTCGCTCATTGTCTTACCGGCATCGTTGCGTCCTGGGAATACAAAGCGCCCTCTTCCCGTTAGCTGGTGGATTTCTTCAAGGAGGGATTTAGCCTGGATGGAAAGCGGCACTACGTGAGGGCGGCGCATCTTCATCCGCTCTGCAGGTATTTGCCAGATTCCTTTCTCTAAATCGAATTCAGCCCACTCAGCAGCACGCAATTCAATCGTGCGCGTACCAGTAAGCATCAGTAATCGGGTGGCGTTTTGTGTAACCTTACTGCCAGTATATTCACTGAGTGCGCGAAGAAAGCCGCCAATCTGCTCGGTGAGAAGATGAGGAAAGTGCTTTTGCTTTGGCGCTTTGAGTGCGCCGGCGAGATCGGTAACAGGGTTATGCTCTGCCCTACCAGTGATAACGGCATAGGTGAAAATCTGGCGGCAAGCCTGACGAGTTTTCTTCAGCTTATCCAGAACGCCGCGCTGCTCCATCTTTCTGAGCACCAGCAGCATTTCTGCCGCTTTGATTTCTGCGATGGCACGCTTACCGATAAACGGGAAAACATCTTTCTGCAGGTATTCCAGGATATCGCTGGCATAGCCCTGTGACCAGTTAGGGCGCTTATGCTCGTGCCATTCAATCGCCAGCGCCTCGAAGCTATTGCTGACGGCCAGAATCTTAGCCTGCTTTTCTGCCTGTTTAACTTCGCCCGGATCACCACCAGCAGCCAAAGTGCGCTTTGCTTCGTCACGCTTTGCCCTGGCATCAGCCAGAGATACATCAGGATATACCCCCAACGCCAGCAGCTTTTCTTTTCCCGCAACGCGATACTTTAAGCGCCAGTAGCGTGATCCATTGGTGTTAATGAGAAGGTAAAGACCGCCGCCGTCAGAGAGCTTGTAGGCTTTATCTCTGGCCTTTGACGTGTCCACTGTACGGGCATTGAGTTTCAATTTGGGGGTATCTTATTTCATTGAACAGAACCATACCCCCAAATGTACCCCCACATGGCTGTAGATTTCAATAGATGTGAGTAGACGTTGAGATAATGATATTCGCGAGAAAGTGCTTACTGGCTGGGGTTTTGTGGGCTTTGGTAGACTACGGGAGAAGTAAGAATGGTACGCCCTACAGGATTCGAACCTGTGACCTACGGCTTAGAAGGCCGGTGCTCTATCCAACTGAGCTAAGGGCGCATGGGGAACAGGGTCGGATTATACGGCGCGAAGCCGTCGAGTCAACGATTTTGCTTACTAAGCCAATCTGTTGCTGCACTATTGAACAGCCTGCTCCGAATCTGTGCCTGACAGCGGCGCGCGCTTCTGCCAGAATAGGCGCCATCTCACGTTTCAACTCAACACAGATGGATCCTCTCTCTGATGGCAGCAAAGATTATTGACGGTAAAACGATTGCGCAGCAGGTGCGCCTTGAGGTTGCAGAAAAAGTGCAGCAGCGTCTGGCCGCGGGTAAACGCGCGCCTGGCCTGGCGGTGGTACTGGTAGGTGAGAACCCGGCTTCACAAATCTACGTGGGCAGCAAACGCCGTGCCTGTGAAGAAGTGGGCTTTATCTCCCGCTCTTACGATTTGCCGGCCTCCACCAGCGAAGCGGAGCTGCTGGCGCTGATCGATAAGCTGAACGACGATAGCGAAATTGACGGCATTCTGGTGCAGCTGCCGCTCCCGGCAGGCATTGATAACGTTAAGGTGCTGGAGCGCATCTCGCCGTCAAAAGACGTCGATGGATTCCATCCTTATAACGTTGGTCGCCTGTGCCAGCGCGCGCCTAAGCTGCGTCCCTGTACGCCGCGCGGCATCGTCACGCTGCTAGAGCGTTATAACATTGACACCTTTGGCCTGAACGCCGTGGTGGTTGGCGCGTCCAATATCGTTGGTCGTCCAATGAGCATGGAGCTGCTGCTGGCAGGCTGCACCACTACCGTTACCCATCGCTTTACCAAAAACCTTCGTCACCATATCGAACATGCCGATCTGTTGGTGGTGGCCGTGGGTAAACCAAACTTTATTCCTGGCGACTGGATCAAGCCTGGCGCGATCGTGATTGACGTGGGCATTAATCGTCTGGAAAGCGGCAAAGTGGTTGGTGACGTAGATTTTGCTGCAGCTTCCGAGCGGGCAGCTTATATTACGCCGGTTCCAGGCGGTGTTGGCCCGATGACCGTGGCAACGCTGATTCAGAATACCCTGCAAGCCTGCGAAGAATTTCATGATGGAGCAGTACAATAATGGCAACTTTTTCTCTGGGTAAACATGCCCACGTCGATTTATGCGATCTGCTGAAGCTGGAAGGTTGGGTGGAAAGCGGCGGTGCGGCAAAAGACGCAATCGCGGACGGCCAGGTTACGGTAGATGGCAAAACAGAAACCCGTAAACGCTGTAAAATCGTTGTGGGCCAGACCGTCAGCTTTAACGGCAACAGCATCACCGTCGCTGAGTAAAGTCAGCTGCAGGCTGCATTTTAAAAGCTGAGCGGTCGGTGAAGAAAGTAAAAACCATTCAGGAGCCAATTGGCTCCTGAACTTTTTTAGCTTATTTACGACGCCAGCTGGTTCCCTGCGGGCCGTCTTCCAGCACGATCCCCATTTCGACCAGCTTGTCACGCGCCAGGTCAGCCTGCGCCCAGTTTTTCTCTTTACGTGCATCCAGGCGCATTTTGATCAGCGCTTCGATCTCGGCGACCTCATCGTCGTTACTTTGCGCACCGCTCTGCAAAAAGACTTCAGGATCCTGTTCCAGCAGGCCCAGCACGCCAGCCAGCTGACGCAGTTTTGCCGCCAGCCCGTTTGCGGCCGCCCTGTCTTCGGTTTTCAGGCGGTTAACGTCGCGCGCCATATCAAAGAGCACGGAATAGGCTTCCGGCGTGTTGAAATCGTCGTCCATCGCCTCGCGGAAACGGGCTTCAAAAGCCTCGCCGCCCACGGCTTCAGCCTGCGGATCGGTGTTGCGCAGCGCGGTATAAAGCCTCTCCAGCGCCGCGCGCGCCTGCTTCAGGTTATCTTCGCCGTAATTCAGCTGGCTGCGATAGTGGCCCGACATCAGGAAGTAGCGCACGGTCTCGGCATCGAAATAGCCCAGCACGTCGCGCACGGTAAAGAAGTTGTTCAGCGACTTGGACATCTTTTCACGGTCAACCATCACCATGCCGGAATGCATCCAGTAGTTGACGTAGGGGCCGTCATGCGCGCAGGTAGACTGGGCGATTTCGTTTTCATGATGCGGGAACATCAGGTCGGAACCGCCGCCGTGAATATCGAAGTGCTCGCCAAGCTGCTTGCAGTTCATGGCGGAACATTCAATATGCCAGCCCGGACGCCCCTCGCCCCACGGCGAAGGCCAGCCCGGCTCATTGGCCTTGGACATTTTCCACAGCACAAAATCCATAGGATTACGTTTAACGTCGGCGGCCACCTCAACGCGCGCACCGGCCTGGAGCTGTTCCAGATCCTGACGCGACAGCAGGCCATAATCGGCGTCGCTGGCAACAGAGAACATCACGTCGCCGTTGCTGGCGACGTAAGCATGGTCGCGCTCAATAAGCTTGCTGACCAGTTCAATGATGTCGGCGATATGGTGCGTAGCGCGAGGTTCCAGATCCGGCGGCAGAATATTCAGCGCGGCGAAGTCAGCGTGCATTTCCGCGATCATCCGATCGGTCAGCACGTCGATAGTTTCGCCGTTTTCGTTGGCGCGCTTGATGATTTTGTCATCAATATCGGTGATGTTACGCACGTACTTCAGCGAGTAGCCTAAATAGCGCAGATAGCGGGCGACCACGTCAAAGGCAATAAAGGTGCGCCCGTGACCAATATGACACAGGTCATAGACGGTGATGCCGCACACGTACATGCCGATTTGACCGGCATGAATAGGCTTAAATTCCTCTTTTTGACGACTCAGGGTGTTGAAAATCTTTAGCATTGAGACATTCCGTTTTTAACGTGTGCGATCGTGATAGTAACAGGCATATTCTGCCGTATTGTTAACGCAAGCGCCACGCAAAGCAAGGTTCGGCACGCTTCCGTTTATGCGGCGGTGCTGACTCGTCATCACATTTTGTGATATAAGAGCCCTCTATTTTATCGCCTGTCAGCCTGATTATTCCGCTGACGGCAGCTAAATCCACCCCTTCAACCTTTACAGGATGAGAATATGGTCACTTTCCAGACTAACCATGGCGATATCGTTATCAAAACCTTTGACGATAAAGCGCCTGAAACTGTTAAAAACTTCCTGGATTACTGCCGTGAAGGTTTTTACGACAACACCATTTTCCACCGTGTTATCAACGGCTTTATGATCCAGGGCGGCGGTTTTGAGCCTGGCATGCAGCAGAAAGCCACCAAAGCGGAAATCCGTAACGAAGCCAACAACGGCCTGAAAAACACCAAAGGCACGCTGGCGATGGCCCGTACCCAGGCGCCACACTCCGCGACCGCGCAGTTCTTCATTAACGTGGCGGACAACGACTTCCTGAACTTCCGTGACGAAAGTCTGCAGGGCTGGGGCTACTGCGTCTTTGCTGAAGTTGTGGAAGGTATGGACGTGGTTGAGAAAATCAAAGCCGTTTCTACTGGCCGCAGCGGAATGCATCAGGACGTGCCAAAAGAAGACGTCGTGATCCAGAAAGTCACCGTTAGCGAATAATGTCGCATACGCTGTTTATCGCAGATTTACATCTGTGTGAAGAAGAACCGGCAATCACTGCCGGTTTTCTTGCTTTTTTGCGGCGTGACGCGCGTCAGGCCGATGCACTGTACATCCTCGGTGACCTGTTTGAGGCCTGGATTGGCGATGACGATCCCAATCCGCTTCACGCCAAAGTCGCCGCCGCGCTTGATGAATTAAGGCTCGCGGGCGTTCCCTGCTACTTTATTCACGGCAACCGCGATTTCCTGCTCGGTCAGCGCTTTGCAAAATCATGCGGTATGCGGCTGCTGCCGGAAGCGCAACGGCTGGAGCTGTATGGTCGGCCGCTGCTGATTATGCATGGCGACACGCTGTGTACTGATGACGAAGGCTATCAGCGCTTTCGCCGCAAGGTCCATCAGCGCTGGCTGCAAAAGCTTTTCCTGTCGCTGCCGCTGTCGCTGCGTCAGCGTATCGCTCAGAAAATGCGTGCTGGCAGCAAGCAGGCCAACAGCAGCAAAACGATGGCGATTATGGACGTCAATAACGAAGCCGTTACCTATACGATGAGCCGCTATCAGGTGCAGTGCCTTATTCATGGCCATACGCACCGCCCCGCCGTTCATACGCTCACCGTTAACGGTCTGCCCGCCGAACGCGTGGTGCTGGGCGCCTGGCACACGGAAGGATCGATGATCCGTGTGACCTCATCCGGAACGGAACTGATCGCTTTTCCCCTGTAAATTCTTCCCATATTACCGTCGACCAAAACGCTTGCTGTCTGAGCTACGCCAAAAGCCTCCCGGCTTAACGTTCCGGCATCTGATGCAGTGGCTTTAAGCCTGCTGCTGGTCAGCTGACAGGCGCGAAGTTCCCCATTCCGTGATGCGATTGAACCGACGCAACCGTTTTCCTGCCCGGTGAGTCATGCTATTCTCTCAGCCCTTCCTGTCTGGCTGACCGACCAGCTTTCAGACACTGTTTGTATAATCACAGGAGTCACACCCGCATGTCTTCTACTGCCGCACCGGCCCGCATCGCCATTGTAATGGGTTCTAAAAGTGACTGGGCAACCATGCAATTCGCCGCGGACATTCTCACCAGCCTGGCCGTTCCTTTTCATTGTGAAGTGGTTTCAGCGCACCGTACGCCGGACAAGCTGTTCAGCTTTGCCGAACAGGCCGCAGAAAACGGTATTCAGGTTATTATCGCCGGCGCTGGCGGCGCGGCGCACCTGCCCGGCATGCTGGCGGCGAAAACGCTGGTGCCCGTGCTGGGCGTACCGGTGCAGAGCGCGGCGCTGAGCGGCGTTGACAGCCTTTACTCCATTGTCCAGATGCCGCGCGGCATCCCGGTCGGCACGCTGGCTATCGGTAAAGCAGGCGCGGCTAATGCGGCGCTGCTGGCCGCACAAATCCTGGCGCTACACGATGCGGAGTTAAACCAGCGTCTGTCCGCCTGGCGTCAAAGCCAGACTGACGAAGTTCTGAATAACCCGGATCCGCGGGAGGAAGCATGAAGCCAGTCTGCGTATTAGGAAATGGTCAGCTGGGGCGGATGCTACGCCAGGCTGGTGAACCGTTGGGAATAGCCGTTTATCCTGTCGGGCTGGATGCGGAACCGGAAGCGCTGCCTATCCAACAAAGCGTGATCACGGCGGAAATCGAACGCTGGCCGGAAACGGCGCTGACGCGTGAACTCTCGCATCATAATGCCTTTGTAAACCGCGATATTTTTCCGCTGCTGGCCGATCGTCTGACGCAAAAACAGCTGCTGGATCGGCTGAACCTGGCTACCGCGCCCTGGCAGCTGCTGAGCGATGCCGCGCAGTGGCCCGATGTTTTCGCCAGGCTGGGCGAGCTGGCTATCGTTAAGCGCCGTACGGGCGGCTACGATGGTCGCGGCCAGTGGCGTTTACGGCAGAACGATGTCGCTTCCCTGCCTGCGGATTGCTACGGCGAGTGCATTGTGGAACAGGGCATTAATTTTTCCGGCGAGGTGTCTCTGGTTGGCGCTCGCGCTCATGACGGCCGCACGGTTTTCTATCCCCTCACCCACAATCTGCATCAGGACGGTATTCTGCGCGCCAGCGTCGCGTTACCGACGCCGGATGCGGAACGTCAACAGCAGGCTGAAAGTATGCTGGCCGCTATTATGAACGAGCTGGACTATGTAGGCGTTATGGCCATGGAATGCTTTGTGGTGCCGGAAGGACTGCTGATTAACGAGCTGGCGCCCCGCGTGCACAACAGCGGCCACTGGACGCAGAACGGCGCTTCCATCAGCCAGTTCGAGCTGCATCTGCGCGCCATTCTGGATCTGCCTTTGCCTGCGCCCGTCGTCAGCACGCCGTCGGTTATGATTAACCTGATCGGCACGGCAGTTAACCTTGCGTGGCTGGAGCACCCGCTGGTTCGCCTGCACTGGTATGAAAAAGAAGTGCGTCCGGGACGCAAGGTAGGGCACCTGAACCTTTGCGATACCAGCCGTGAATCGCTTCAGCAGGCACTGAGCGCGCTGGCGCAGGATTTACCTGCCGATTATGCTGAAGGCATTGCCTGGGCAAACACCCATCTGAAAAAAGACAGTGCTTAACTGTACTTAAGTATGGCTATTAATTTGTTGGTGAAAGTCGTATTGTATTGGCGAACAAAACAATAAATACATAATACTATTAAGTAATTAGAAGTTTTTTTTGCCAACACCAAGGGAACCACTCTCAGATTTTCTGGATAAACACGTAAATTTTGCTTCATGATTGACGTGTCAGGGTCTGGTTTGGTTCTCCTCCCTCGCTTCTCTCATCAAATTGTGCCCTTACGTCAACACCCTGTTTCTTCAGCTTCCATAAAAAGTTACTATGATTTTTCGGCTGCGCCGGACGTGCTGAACATTATTCCGCCATTTACTTTAACGCCGCTCATCTACGGCAGCCTGTCTGAGCAGGGTGCATCGTTAGGTCTGGCTTTAAAAACATGGTAAAGTCGGCTATTGACGATGGAAGCCCCACTTTCTCAGGGAGATAATTACATGTCTAAATCATATTTTAGTAATCAGGTTATCAATTCCTCCATAAAAGATTACCTTGAGAGGAAACTGACTCAGTTCAGTAACGTTAAGTATGCCTATGCGATTATGAGTAAACGCAACCCTGCGGATTTCTCTATAATTTCTAACAGGCCGGAATGGTTTCAGGTTTATGTCGAAAACAACTTTCAGTTTATCGATCCCGTTCTGATCACGGCGCTTTACCGTGTTTCGCCCTTCTCATGGGACGAAAACATTATGCTGAACAAGGGCGTCAAGGTTCCTAAGCTTTTTGATATGGCGCGTAACCACAATATCATCAACGGCTATACGTTTGTTCTTCACGACCACAATAACAATCTTGTCGTGCTCTCAATCATGCTGGACGAGCACTGTGACGATAATATTGAAGAAGTGATCCAGACGAATAAAAGCAAATTGCAAATGCTGCTGATTAACGCCCATGAAAAGCTGACGGAGCTGTATCAGGAGCAGGCAAGAAAAACTGATTTTGATGAAATGAACACGCGGGAAATATTCTCTAAAAGAGAGAATGAGATTATTTACTGGGCCAGCGTGGGCAAATCCTACCAGGAAATCGCGTTAATTCTGGGCATCAAGCTCACCACGGTTAAATATCATATTGGTAACGCGGTGAAAAAGTTGGGCGTTACCAATATGAAACATGCCATCAGATTAAGCATTGAGCTACAGCTAATCAGGCCGGTGCTGACTGACGGGGAATGAGAGCGGCCAGGCATCCAGGGCCATTGTTAACTCGGGTGCCTTAGATTTTACCAGGTCAATCAATATACGCTGGTTATCATCATCTACAGGCATAAAGATCAGAAATATCTTTTCTTTTTTCTCGGAAAGACTTTGTGCCTCTACCGAAACCTTCCAGCCAGAACGCTTAAAAATGAGATACATAGGATGGCTGACGATGGCGTATATGCCGTCATATTTATAGTGACGTGCATAATTAATCATCGATAAAAAAAGCAGCGCGCTGACGGGTTTCTCACGCAGCTTTAACATCGTCATCCGCTCTTTATCGATAAACAGACGGCTGGCCTCTACGTAGTTCCCTTCGGGAAGCGTAAAATCTTTAAACCATGACCGGAACGTGCCGGTAATCATATTCGGGTGTTGGGTTTCTATAAAGCGAAGGCTACAAACGCAGGTATCCTGGTGGACGCCAAAAACATAAGTGGTTTGTTCATTATCATATTCATCGAACTCCATCTCATCCTGGCTGTTGACCATCCAGTTGAGTCTGTCTTTAAATACTCTTTTTCTTAAACCAAATAGCTCAGTTGACTTCATTTCAGAGAGATGACGATATTTTATATCCAGCAGATCCAACATTTCAGCTATTTCCCTATTCCACTATCTACGTTATTTATGACCTTTATCACAGCCCGCAGGAAAGCAAAACCGGTCAGGCGAAACGATTCAGAGGTTCCCGGCCGCCTCAGAATACGAAAGAAAATAAATGATAAAGGCCGATACATATCGGCCTTTATTCTACGCTGCGTTATACCCTCGGAACAATGCCTTTCCTTTAAGTAACCTTATGCCTAACCAGCCGCCGCACAGCGACAGTAAACAGGTGCCGGCCAGAGGCAACGTTACCCACAGGAGATAGTCGGGCTGCCACGGGAAATCAAACACCTTACGCTGCAGGCCCCACAGCGCCGCCTCGGCGCCCAGCGTGGCGGCGATGCCGGAGACGCAGCCCAGCAGCGCAAACTCGCACCACAGCGTGTGCCTCAGCAGCTTTTTACCGGCGCCCAGCGTTCGATATACCACCAGCTCCTGCCTGCGCTGACGCATCCCGACCTGTATCTGCGCCAGCAGCAGTAAAATACCGCAGGCGGTGACCAGCACGACCATGATCTCCAGCGCCTGGCTCACCTGCGCCAGCACCTGCCCTATTTGTCGCAGGATAGTGCCGATATCCAGCAGGCTGAGTGTAGGAAAGGCACGATTCAGCTGCGCCAGCAGCGCATTATCATGATCAAGCCGAAAGCTGGTCAGCCAGGTTTGCGGCTGTCCATCCAACGCGCCGGGCGGAAAGATAAAGAAAAAGTTGGGCTTGAGGCTTTCCCAGTCCACTTTGCGCAGGCTGGTAATTTTTGCAGAGAAGGTTTGCGTATCGCCGGTGAAGGTCAGCGTATCGCCAGGCTTAACGCCCAGCCTCTCCGCCAGCGCTTCTTCTATCGAGACTTCGCCCGCCCGGGGCGGCCAGCTACCGGCAACCAGCGGATTATGGTCGGGCAGCTTTTCAAGCCAGGTCAGGTTAAGCTCGCGGTTCAGCGCGTTATCCAGCGACGGATCGGCAGGCTGCTGATTAATCGAGGTTAGCCGCGCTCTGACAATCGGATAAAAAGTCTGTGGCTGGATATGATGTTGCTCCAGGAAAGCACGCACCGGCGAGATTTGCTCCCCGGTTAAATTAAGCAGGAAATAATTAGGGCTGTCGGGCGGGAGCTGCTGCTGCCAGCGATCGAGCAGATCGCCGCGCATAACCAGCAGTAGAGCCAGCAGCATAAAAGAAAGCGAAAAAGCGGCCAGCTGGCTGAAGGTCGCCGAGGGCTGACGCAGCAGTCGGTTAACCGCCAGCCGGAAAGCCAGGTTACGCACGCGCAGCCGCCGCAGCAGCAACAACGCGCTCCACCCCAGCCCGCCCAGCAGCAGCGTCAGTAGCAGGATGCCGGCGATCAGCGCCCAGAGCAGCCTGCTGCTGCCGACCAGCAGCGCAAGCAGAACCACTATCGTCAGCGCCATTATCGGAAGATAAAATTTCAGCGGCCAGACGGAAGCGATGACATCCCGCCGCAGCACCCGCAGCGGCTGGGTAGCCAGCAACAGCCGATAGGGCCGCAGGCCAACCAGCAGGGAAATGGCAAACAGCGATCCCGTTGCCCACAGCCAGGGCCAGAAACTGGCCGCAGGCAGTTCGCCCGGCAATACCGGCCGCAGCATTCGCAGCAGCAGCGCCTCAAAGCCTTTTCCCACGATGCCGCCGCAAAGCGCCGCCAGCAGCAGCACGGCCAGCCACTGACCGACAATCAGTTTGCGCAGGGCCGCTCTGTTGGCGCCCAGCGTCTTCAACACGGCAACCAGATCGTAACGGCTGCGGCAGTAGTGGTTCATGGCGACAACCACGGCGGCAATCGCCAGCATCAGCGTCAGCAGCGCTGAAAGCAGTAAAAATTGCTGCGCGCGCTGCATCGATTTGCCGAGGGCGTCCTCTGAGTTCTCCACGCTGATCCAGCGCTGTTCGGGCTGAATACGCGCCGCGATAAAGCGGTCGTAGTTCGCCAGCTGCGAAGCCGTCCCGGCAAATTTATAACGCCATGTCACCCGGCTTCCCGGCTGAATGGCGCCGGTCTTTGCCACATCCGCCAGGTTCATTAACAGACGCGGCGCGGTCTGAAAGGGATTAAACCCGGCGTCGGGTTCCTGAATGACCTCTCCGGCTACGTGCAGCGTGGCATCGCCCACGTCCAGCTTGCTGCCCGCCTTCACATCCAGCAGCGCCAGCAGCCGCGGTGCGGCCAGCACGGTGCCCGCCACGGGACGCAGCCCGGCGGGTTCGGTAGCAAGCTGGCCGAACATCGGATAGCGGTCGTCCACGGCTTTTACGGCAGCCAGCTGCGGCGTGTCGCTGGCGAAGGTCATGGTCATAAACGTCAGCTGACGGCCCACCTGCAACCCTTCGCGGCGTGCCTCATCCAGCCAGGCTTGCGGCACCTCGCGCGAGCTTTGCAGCGTGCGGTCGCCCGCCATATAGTCGCGGCTTTGCTGGGTCAGCCCCTTTTCCATCCTGTCGCTGAGCGATCCCAGCGCCAGCACGCAGGCCACCGCCAGCGTTAGCGCCAGCCAGACGATCAGCAGCGAAGGCGATTTCCATTCCCGCCAGAACCAGCGCCAGATCATACTTCCTCCTGAAGTTTGCCATCGCGCATTCTTAAGCGGCGATCGCAGCGGGCGGCCAGCTGCTCGTCATGAGTCACCAGGATCAGCGTGGTGGCAAAATCGCGATTCAGTGAAAACAGCTGCTCGACGATCCGTTCGCCCGTCTGGCGATCGAGATTACCGGTCGGCTCATCGGCGAACAGCAGCGCCGGACGTCCGCTAAAGGCACGCGCTAACGCCACGCGCTGCTGCTCGCCGCCGGAAAGCTGCGACGGCAGATGGCTCAGGCGCGCCGACAGCCCCAGCTGGCCCAGCAGGTTTTTCGCCTGTTCGCGGCTTTGCGCATCGCTTTCGCCGCGCAGCAGCGCTGGCAGCTGCACGTTTTCCAGCGCGTTCAGCGTCGGCACCAGCATAAAAGACTGAAACACAAAGCCGACGCTTTTAGCACGCAGCGCTGCCCGCTGTTCCTCATCCATCTGATGTAAAGGCGACCCCAGCAGAAAAACTTCGCCTTCGCTGCCGTCGTCCAGACCGGCCAGGATCCCTAACAGCGTCGACTTCCCGGAACCGGACTCGCCGATTAGCGCGATGGTCTCGGCCGGTTTGACAACCAGCTCAACTCCGGTAAGGATGGAAAGCTGATGCTCACCCTGACCGACGGACTTACTAAGACGATGAACTTCAAGAATGTTTTCCGCTGGCATTACCTTATCCTGTTATTTTTGGCTCTGACGACGCTGCGTGCGGCGGCGGCGGACAAATTGCTGGTGCTGGGCGACAGCCTGAGCGCGGGCTATCGCATGTCCGCCAGCGCCGCGTGGCCAGCGTTACTCAATGATAAATGGCAGAAATCTCCCGTCATTATTAACGGTAGCATAAGCGGCGATACGGCGGCGCAGGGTCTGGCCCGCCTGCCCGCTTTGCTGCAGCAGCATCAGCCTCGCTGGGTGCTGATTGAGCTGGGCGGCAACGACGGGCTGCGCGGTTTTCCTCCTCAGCAGCTGGAGCAGGAACTGCGGCAAATTATTCGCCTGGTGAAAACGGCTGGCGCTCAGCCGCTACTGATGCAGGTTCGCCTGCCGCCTAACTATGGCCGCCGTTATACCGAAGCTTTCAGCGACGTTTACCCCCGGCTGGCGAAAGAGTTTTCTCTGCCGCTGCTGCCCTTTTTTATGGAGCGGGTTTATCTGAAGCCGGAATGGATGCAGCAGGACGGCATTCACCCGAATCCTGATGCGCAGCCCTTTATTGCCGAGCAGATGGCAAAAGCGCTGGCTCCGCTAGTTAACCATGAGTAACCGAGATTGCAGATCGCCTACAGGTAAAGTTATGCAAAAAACAGTTGTTATTACCGGCTGCTCCAGTGGGATCGGCCTGGTCGCCGCCAACGATCTGCTGCGACGCGGCTACCGTATTCTGGCCGTCTGCCGTAAACCAGAAGACGTGCAGCGCATGGACGAGCTGGGTTTTACCGGCGTCGAAATGGATCTGGACAACAGCGAAAGCGTTATCCGCGCCGCAGAGCAGATCCTTGCTTTAAGCGATAACCGGATTTTCGCGCTGTTTAATAACGGTGGCTATGGCGTTTACGGCCCGCTTACCGCAATTAGCCGTCAACAGATGGAACAGCAGTTCGCCACCAACTTTTTCGGGGCGCATCAGCTAACGATGCTGTTGCTGCCGGCTTTGCTCGCCAGCGGCGACGCGCGCATTATCAATACCAGCTCGGTGATGGGCCTGATCGCCACGCCGGGACGCGGCGCCTACGCGGCCAGCAAATATGCGCTGGAAGCCTGGTCCGACACGCTGCGCATGGAGCTGCACGGCAGCGGCGTTCAGGTCAGCCTGATTGAGCCAGGCCCGATCAAAACCCGTTTTACCGACAATGTGAATCAGGCCGAACGGGAGAAACCGGTAGAAAATCCCGGTATCGCCGCCCGCTTTACATTGCCGCCGGAGGCTATCCTGCCGAAGCTGCGCCACGCGCTGGAGAGCCCGCGACCTCGTTTACGCTATCCTGTAACGGTGGTCGCTCACGCCATCACGCTGCTGCGACGTATTTTGCCGGGCCGGATGCTGGATCGCATTTTGCGCGGTAAACCGGCGCAGACGCCAACAAAACCTTGAAGCCAAAGCATCCGCCCCAATAAAGTAAGAAACCCGGAATAAAGAGACGAATTCATGTCATCACAAGCTGCTATTGTCACCATTAACGAAAGCAACCTGCATCAGACGCTTGAGCAGTCGATGCAGATCCCCGTGCTGTTTTACTTTTGGTCTGCGCGTAGCCAGCACTGTCAGGAGCTGACGCCGCTGCTGGAGCGCCTGGCGCAGGAGTATGCCGGTCAGTTTATCCTTGCCGAGCTGGACTGCGACGCGGAGCCTGCCGTTGCCCAGCAGTTTGGCCTGCGCGCCATTCCTACCGTTTATCTGTTCCAGAACGGTCAGCCGGTAGACGGTTTCCAGGGCCCGCAGCCGGAAGAAGCCGTGCGCGCGCTGCTGCACAAGGTGCTGCCGAAAGAAGAAGAGCTGAAGGCGCAGCAGGCCATGCAGCTGGTGGAGGAAGGTAAGCCGCTGGAAGCGCTGCCGCTGCTGAAAGAAGCCTGGCAGTTAAGCAACCAAAACAGCGAAATGGGCTTTCTGCTGGCCGAGGTGTTAATTAGCCTGAACCGCAGCGATGAAGCGCAGGCGGTGCTGGACGTGGTGCCGTTACAGGATAAAGATACACGCTATCAGGGGCTGATCGCCCAAATCGACCTGCTGAAGCAGGCGGCCGATACGCCGGAAATTCAGCAGCTGCAGCAGCAAATTGATGCCGATCCTGACAACCCTGAACTGGCGACCAGGCTGGCCGTTCAGCTGCATCAGGTCGGCCGCAACGAAGAGGCGCTGGCGCTGCTGTTCGGCCATTTGCAAAAAGATTTAGGCGCGGCGGACGGCCATGCGCGCAAGATCCTGCAGGAGATCCTGGCGGCGCTGGGCACGGGCGATGCGCTGGCCGCAAAATACCGTCGCCAGCTCTATTCCCTGCTTTACTAACAAAGCATCCGGGCTGAATGGATCAGCCCGTTTTTCAACAACCCGGAGGTTATATGTTGACTGTTATTCCCGTTATTATTCTTGTCGCGCTGGTGCTTGTCTGGTCCGGCATCAAAATTGTGCCGCAGGGCTACCAATGGACGGTCGAACGTTTTGGCCGCTACACCAAAACGCTGCAGCCCGGCCTTAACCTTCTGGTGCCCTTTATGGATCGCGTTGGTCGCAAGATCAACATGATGGAACAGGTGCTGGATATCCCCTCGCAGGAAATCATCTCGAAAGATAACGCCAGCGTGACTATCGATGCCGTCTGCTTTATTCAGGTAATCGACTCGCCACGCGCGGCCTACGAGGTCAGCAACCTTGAGCTGGCTATCGTGAATTTAACCATGACCAATATGCGTACCGTACTGGGCTCGATGGAGCTGGACGAGATGCTGTCGCAGCGCGATAACATCAACACCCGGCTGCTGCGTATCGTGGATGAAGCGACCAACCCGTGGGGCGTCAAAATTACCCGCATTGAAATTCGCGACGTGCGGCCACCGGCCGAGCTGATTGCCTCTATGAACGCGCAGATGAAGGCGGAACGTACCAAGCGCGCCGATATTCTGGAAGCGGAAGGCGTCCGCCAGGCCGCGATCCTGCGTGCGGAAGGCGAGAAGCAGTCACAGATCCTGAAAGCGGAGGGCGAGCGCCAGTCAGCTTTCCTCCAGGCCGAGGCGAGGGAACGCGGCGCAGAAGCCGAAGCACGCGCCACCAAAATGGTTTCAGAAGCCATCGCCGCCGGGGATATTCAGGCCATCAACTACTTCGTGGCGCAGAAATACACCGATGCGCTGCAGAAGATTGGCACCTCGCAAAGCAGCAAAATGATTATGATGCCGCTGGAATCGTCAAGCCTGATCGGTTCGGTCGCTGGCATCGCCGAGCTGCTGAAGGAAACCAAAAAAGACAGGCAAAGCTGATGGCGAGCGAACTGTTCGCCAATCCTGCCTGGCTGTGGCTGACGCTGGGCGGCATCCTGCTTGCGGCGGAAATGCTGGGCGCCAGCGGCTATCTGCTCTGGAGCGGCGTCGCTGCCGTGCTGGTCAGCCTGCTGGTCTGGCTGGTGCCGCTGCCCTGGGAGTGGCAGGGTTTATGCTTTGCCATCCTGACCATCCTTTCCGCGCTGTGGTGGTATAGCTGGCTGCGCGGCCGGGATCGTAAGCAGCCGCCCTCCTCGCTTAACCAGCGCGGCAGCCAGCTGATTGGCTCTGCGCTACGGCTGGAGGAAGCGCTGCACGACGGTATAGGGCATATTCGCGTTGGCGACAGCAGCTGGCGCGTCCAGGCTACGGAAAACCTTCCTGCCGGTACGCCGGTTACGGTGGTGGCGGTGGAAGGGATTACGCTGCGGATCGTCAGGCGAGATCCCAACAACGAGCAATCGGCGTAGCCCTTTCGATTTTTACGGGCCGTAAAGATGCCTTAGCGAGCGCCCGCTTAACGCCCCTTGCTCTCGTGGCAGCATCCCGCCAGGTTATCAATAATAGGGCAATCGGCGCCCTCATCGCCCGGACAGCTGGCCGCCAGCGCCAGCAGCCGCTCGCGCATCAGGTTCAGTTCGCTGATATGCGCTTCGATTTCCGCCACTTTATTCAGCGTTCTGGCTTTTACCTCGGCGCTATGGCGCTGCGGATTGTGGAAGAGCAGCAGCATTTCACGGCACTCTTCCAGGCTAAAGCCCACCTGGCGCGACTGGCGCAGCAGCGTCAGCTCCTCCAGATGCTTTGTCGTGTAGTGGCGATAGCC
Organism: Erwinia aeris; assembly: GCF_041224955.1. Taxonomy (NCBI): domain Bacteria; kingdom Pseudomonadati; phylum Pseudomonadota; class Gammaproteobacteria; order Enterobacterales; family Erwiniaceae; genus Erwinia; species Erwinia aeris. Next base: position 27,188 of record NZ_JBGFFX010000012.1, read on the forward strand.
GTTCTCGCCGCGCGAAGGCGCGGTCAACAACCCTTTTTCCTCATAAAATCGGATGGCCTTGCTGGTCAGCCCGGTTTTTTTAGCTACGTCGCTAATGTTCATATAGGGATCCGCCTGTCTGCTATCGCTTAATTTTAACACTCTTCACGGTGGGACTAAAATTGTCCGTGCCGGCCAGAGACAAGCTTGACCCTCCCCTTGATGGAAGGTTTATCCTTAATCCTGACGGTGTTCCGACTAAGCAAAGGAGTTTTTATGTCACAAACAACGGTATTAAAACTGGATGGCCTTTCCTGCGGTCATTGCATAAAAAGAGTCAAAGAAACGCTGGAGAAACGGGATGATGTGGATCAGGCCGAGGTATCTCTGGATGAAGCCCGCGTAACCGGCGACGCTGCACCGCAGGCGCTTATCGCGGTGGTAGAAGAGGCAGGCTATCAGGCCGCGCTGGCGGACGACGCGCGCCCAAAGCCTGAACCGCTGACAGTATCAGATCCCCAGCCGGAAGCGCTGACAGCGGCCCCTTCTCAGCTTCCGGCAACCGATGACAGCTTTCATCTGTTAATTGGCGGCATGAGCTGCGCCAGCTGCGTCAGTCGCGTTGAGCACGCGCTGCAGCAGGTGCCTGGCACGCATCAGGCGCGGGTAAATCTTGCCGAACGCAGCGCGCTGGTGATGGGCGACGTTTCGCCCGATGCGCTGATTCAGGCGGTGCGCAACGCGGGCTACGATGCCGAAATTATCGAAGATGAAAGCGAGCGCCGCGAAAAACAGCAGCAAACGGCGCTTAAAGCGATGCGTCGTTTTCGCTGGCAGGCGCTGCTGGCGCTGGCGTTTGGTCTGCCCCTGATGGGCTGGGGCATGCTCGGCGACAACATGATGTTAACCGCCGATAACCGCGTCACCTGGCTGACACTGGACGCCGTGACGCTGGTAATTATGGTCGTTGCGGGCGGCCATTTTTATCGTAGCGCCTGGCGCAGCCTGCTGAACGGCAGCGCGACGATGGATACGCTGGTCGCGCTCGGCACGGCGGCGGCCTGGCTCTATTCCAGCGCGGTCACCCTGTGGCCCGCTGCTTTTCCTTCAGAAGCGCGCCACCTTTACTACGAAGCCAGCGTAATGATTATTGGCCTGATTAACCTTGGCCATATGCTTGAACAGCGCGCGCGCCAGCGATCTTCTCAGGCGCTGGAGCGATTATTGGATCTCACCCCGCCTTCCGCCCGTGTGGTTATCGCCGGTGAAGAGAAAGCGATGCCGCTCAGCGAAGTGACGCCCGGCATGACGCTGCGCCTGACCACGGGCGATCGCGTGCCCGTTGATGGCGTCATCGTCCAGGGCCAGGCCTGGCTGGATGAGGCGATGCTGACCGGCGAAGCGCTGCCGCAGGAGAAAAGCGCGGGCGACAAGGTTCACGCGGGCACGGTAATGCAGGACGGCAGCGTGCTGTTCACCGCCAGCGCGGTCGGAAAAAATACCACGCTGTCGCGCATTGTGAATCTGGTTCGCCAGGCGCAAAGCAGCAAGCCCGAGCTCAGTCGCCTGGTAGATAAAATTTCTGCGATTTTCGTGCCCGCCGTGGTCGCTATCGCGCTGCTGAGCGCGGCCGTCTGGTATTTTATCGGGCCTGCGCCGCAGCTGGTTTATACGCTGGTTATTGCCACGACGGTGCTGATCATCGCCTGTCCCTGCGCGCTTGGGTTAGCCACGCCGATGTCGCTTACCGCCGGGATGGGCCGCGCCGCCGAGTTTGGCGTGCTGGTGCGGGACGCGGACGCGCTGCAGCGCGCCAGCACGCTGAATACGCTGGTTTTTGATAAAACCGGTACGCTGACGGAAGGCAAACCGCAGGTGGCGGCCATCCGGGTGTTTAACGGTGCCGACGAGCAGCAGGCGCTCTCGCTGGCGGCCGCGCTGGAGCAAGGTTCGCAGCATCCGTTGGCCCGCGCCATTATCGGGCGCGCCGGTCAGGCTGCTTTGCCCGAGGTCACCGGCTTTCGCACGCTGGGCGGCCTGGGCGTCAGCGGGCAGATCCAGGACGAAACCTGGCGGCTGGGCAACCGTACGCTGATGGCGCAACACAATGTGGTTGAGGAGGAAATGGACAAGGCGATCGCCTCTCAGGCCGCGAAAGGCATGACGCCGGTGCTGCTGGCAGCGGGCAATCAGCTTAAAGCTATCTTTTTCCTGCGCGATGCCCTGCGTCAGGAAAGCGTCGCCACGCTGCAGCAGCTGCGCGAGCAGGGTTATCGTTTAGTGATGCTGACGGGCGACAATGAAATCACCGCGCAGGCTATTGCCAGCGAAGCCGGCATCGATGACGTTATTGCCGGGGTCTTGCCGGACGGGAAAGCAGAAGCGATTAAAAAACTACAGCAGCAGGGAGCCAGCGTGGCGATGATTGGCGACGGCATTAATGACGCACCGGCGCTGGCGCAGGCGGATGTGGGTATCGCTATCGGCAGCGGCAGCGACGTGGCGATTGAGACGGCAGGCATCACGCTGATGCGTCACGATCTGCACGCCGTGGTGGACGCGCTGGCCGTGGCAAAAGCGACGCTGCGCAATATGAAGCAGAACCTGCTGGGAGCGTTTATCTATAACGCCTGCGGCATCCCGATTGCGGCTGGCGTGCTCTATCCGTTAACCGGCACCCTGCTCAGCCCGGTCGTAGCCGGTGCCGCGATGGCGCTCTCTTCGGTAACCGTCGTCAGCAACGCCAACCGACTGCTTCGCTATCAGCCGCCAAAGTAACGCACAGTCTTGTCTGAAAGCCCGGTCTCCGTCTGTCCTTCGGTGGGCTAAACCGTTAGCATAAGGGAAACTAACGGAGCGGAGCCTATGGGAAAATTACTGCAAAAGGCTGTCGCGCTGTGGCGCAAACTCTCGCCCATTAGCTATGCCTATCCGGCGCAGGATATGGCGCTCGGCGCCCGCCATCTGCATCTGGTGGGCAGTATTCATATGGGCACGCAAACCATGATGCCGCTTCCGGCGGCGCTGCAAAAAAAACTGGCGCGGGCCGATGCGCTGATTGTGGAGGCGGATATCACCTCCGGCGCCTCGCCTTTTAGCGCCAGTGAAATCTGCCCGCCGCTGGCGGAGCGTCTGAGCGAGCGGGAGCTGGAGGAATTGCAGCGTGTCTGCCGCGAGGTCGCTATTGACGCAGAAGTTATCGATCGGCTGCCCGCCTGGCAGATAGCCTTAATGCTGCAGGCGCAGCAGGCCCAGCGTCTTGGGCTGCGGACGGATTACGGTATCGATTTCCAGCTGCTCAGCGCCGCCAAAGCGCAGGGGAAAAAAATCATCGAGCTGGAAGGGCCGCAGGCGCAGCTGGATCTGTTGAAAGCGCTGCCCGATAACGGTCTGTCGCTGCTGCAGGATACGCTGCAGCACTGGCACACCAACGCGCGCCTGCTGCAAACCATGATTGGCTGGTGGCTGGAAACGCCGCCTGCGGACAGCCGACCGGCCCTGCCCGGTACCTTTAACAGCGCGTTAAACGAGGTGCTGATGCTGCAACGCAATCAGCGCTGGCGGCAGGATCTGACGGCGTTGCCGCCAGGGGAGTATGTGGTGGCCGTGGGCGCGCTGCACCTGTATGGCGAAGGCAATTTGCCGGACCTGCTGAAAAAAGGCTAAAAAAAAAGGCCAATATCGCTACCGGCCATGAATAAGATCTGTTTTATGATTTTAGTTCGCCTTCGACAAAGGCCGAAGGGGCAAAGATTGTCGCCTGGATCCCACATTTTCGCCAGTACTTTTTTTCGCCAGTTGTTCCATGCGCCACCTGAGGAGAAGCGTCGTGACGCCAGCCGTAAAACTGCTTGAAAAGCAAAAAATAAAATTTCAGCTGCACAGCTATGAGCACGACAGCAGCGAAACCCACTTTGGCGATGAAGCCGTACGGATGCTGAACCAGGATCCCGATCGGGTGTTTAAAACGCTGTTGGTTTCGCTGAACGGCGAGGCGAACACGCTGGCGGTAGCCGTCACGCCCGTTGCCGGCCAGCTGGATTTAAAAAGCGTCGCCAAAGCGCTGGGCGTAAAGAAAGTCGAAATGGCCGATCCGCAGATCGCCCAGCGAATCACGGGCTATCAGCTGGGCGGCATCAGTCCGCTGGGGCAAAAAAAACGTTTGCCCGTAGTGGTGGATACGCTGGCGCAGCAGTTTCCCACCGTGTTTGTTTCCGGCGGACGACGCGGGCTTGAGATAGAGCTGGCTCCGCAGGATCTGGCGCGGCAGCTCAACGCCAGCTTTGCCGCTATCGCGAAGCGCGACCGCAGCTAGTTGGTCTGCGCCAGCAGCCGATCGATCATCCAGCGCCCGGCCGGGCCGGGCGGCGACAGCCGCGACCAGGCGACATCCACCGAAAGATTCTGCGGCCAGCCGGCGATCGGCAGCTCGCGCAGCACCTGATGGCCGAACTGCTCCACCAGCCAGCGCGGCAGTATCGTCCAGCCAAAGCCCTGTTCCGCCATCTCCAGCAGCAGCAGATAAGAAGGCGCAGACCAGACGCCGTTGCCCGGCCGGGGCCGCCCCTTCTCTACCCACGTGTTCAGACAGAGCTGCCGCTCGCTTTTTAACGCTTCGCTGCTGACGACAGCCTGCCGCGTCAGCGGATGATCCTGATGCAGATAAATAGCCATCTGCGCTTTAACCTGAAGCCTTGCAGTGGCGATATCAGCCGGGTAATGCGGCTGCACGCGGATCACCCCAATATGCGCCCTTCCGGCCTGGATCAGATCGATAACGTCGGCATCTTCGGCAATCATGCATTCAAATTCAATCTGCGGATAGCGATCGGCAAAGCGTCTCAGCAGCGATTCATGGTAATCCGCCTGCCAGAAATCGGAGATCGCCATGCTCAGGCAGGGTTCCACATCGCCAGTCAGGCGGATAGCTAGCTCATCCAGCCGCTCGCTGGCCGCCAGTATTTCCCGCACCTGTGCCAGCGCCCGCTGCCCGTTCTCTGTCAGCACCGGCGAGCGCCCGTCGCGGCTGAACAAGGCGAACCCCAAATCTGTTTCCAGGTTGGCCACGGCAGCGCTGACGGTGGACTGGCTTTTACGCAGCGCTCTGGCAGCGGCAGAAAAGGAGCCGCTTTCCACCGTCTGTACAAACGCCTGTAACGATTCCGGTGAATATCGCATTTAAGTATCGCTTTTTCCGATGGGTAATCATTTTATGTTAGCAAACCGGGCAGGCAAAATACCGGTCTGATTTTAAGGAGAACCAATGAGCCGTACACTGAAAGAACGTTTTTTCCACGCCCTGGGTTTTGAAGCATTGGCCGTGACGATAGTTTCGCCGCTGGCCGCGTGGGCAATGGATAAACCGCTGTTCCAGATGGGCGCGCTGGCTATTATGCTGTCGACCGTCGCCATGCTCTGGAACATGGTTTACAACGCCGGTTTCGACCGTCTGTTCCCGAACGGCCGTCAGAGCTGGCTGCTGCGTATCGTGCACGCGCTGGCTTTTGAAGGCGGGTTTATTCTGATTGGTTTGCCAATCGCCGCCTGGATGCTGGGCGTTTCGCTGTGGCAGGCGCTGCTGCTGGAAATCGGCTTTTTCCTTTTCTTCCTGCCCTATACGGTGGTCTATAACTGGTTATACGATACGCTTCGCGCCAAATGGCAGCGCAAAGCGCATCCTGTGTCTTCAGAACAGTGACGACCAGACCTGGCGCATAGCCAGTTCAATACGCGGCAGCCGCCATTTTTTCGGCGGCTCGTCGGCTTTTTGTTCCGTCACGGCGGCCTTCTGCTGATAAAGAATTTCGTCGTGCGGTGCAAAAGCGCTGGCTTTCAGCGGCGAGTGCTTCTCAATATACTGTTTCAGCACCTCGGCATCGACAAAGCCGGTGTTTACGTAGCCCGGCATAGAGGTGATAACAGGATAGCCGTCGCCGCCGGTCGCGTTGAAGCTGAGCGTCGCCATGCGGTAGGTTTTGTCCGCCTGGAGCGGTTCGCCTTTGATTTTTACGTCATGAACGCTGCTGCCATCGGCCGTCAGGCTAACGTTGGCCAGCTGCGCGTAGGCGCCGGAATCGACCTGTTTATTCGCCACTACCGCCAGATATTTTTCAACTTCGCTGCCCTTCATATCGACATAGACGACCGTGTTGCCGAAAGGCTGCACCTTCAGCACATCCTTGTAGGTGATGTCGCCGGGTTCGATGGAGTCCCGCACGCCGCCGCCGCTCATTACCGCGAAATCAGCGCCGGTTCGCTCTGCCTGCGCGCTCAGGAGCACACGGGCAAGGTTGGTCTGCACAAAGCGCACCTTGCTGCGATCCCCCTCCAGATGGCCGTCTACGCTGCCGATTTTTACGTTAAGCTGTGCCTCTCCCTTTTTCTGGAAAGGCGTCAGCAGTTTCATCATCGCCGGATTTTTGGCGATTTCCTGGGTGTAATTCACCCAGCTGACGCTGCCGTCGGCATTGGTCACCTTATGCCGCAGATTGATCGGCACCAGTTCGTAATGTTCCAGCGTCAGCTTGCCGTTCAGGAAGGTAAAATCGGCCCGGCCGATATATTTTCCCCATTCGTGCGCCTGAACAATCCAGGTGCCGTTTTGCCGATCCGGCTGGCACGGCGTGCCCGGCACGTAATCCGCCTGCTTAACGTTTTCCTTCGCCATACAGACCGGATCCTGAGAATGGCCGCCCACAATCATATCCAGATAGCCTGCCGGCAGCGCCCGAGCCATCTCCACGTCGCCCGGCGCGTTGGAGCCGTGATTGCCGTTATCGTAGTGGCCCATATGCGTCGCCGCGATAATCACGTCCGGCTTCTCCTGCTGGCGCAGCGCTTCCACCACCGCCTTCGCTTCCGTCGCCGGTTTATGAAAAACGATGTCGGTAAAATTCTCTGGGTTGCCGATTTTAGCCGTGTCGTCAGTGGTCAGTCCGATCACCGCGATTTTCAGTCCCATCCGATTAAACAACGCATAGGGCTGGAACAGGCGCTGTCCGGTGCTTTTCTGATAAATGTTGGCGGAAAGCAGCGGGAATTTCGCCCATTTTTGCTGCTGACGCAGCACGGAAAGCGGGTTATCAAACTCGTGATTGCCGATCGCCATCGCATCGTAGCCAATCAGGTTCATGCCGCGAAAGTCGGGCTCGGCATCCTGTAAGTCCGATTCTGGCACGCCGGTATTGATATCGCCGCCGGAGAGGATCAACACCGCGCCGCCGTGCGCCTGCACGTCGTAGCGGATCTGATCCATCATGGTTTTTTGCGCCGCCAGCCCGTACTCGTCATGCTCGTTTTGCCAGAAGCGGCCGTGATGATCGTTGGTATGCAGCACGGTGAATTTATAAACCCGGTCTTTAACCCAGGCCTGCGCGGCAAGCGGCGCGCTGAGTAAAGCCAGCGCCAATAGCGTCAGCGAGTTTTTTTTCAGTGAAAGCACAACGGATCTCCTTGTTGAAGCACTTATAAGGCTGGCGTAACCAGCAATCTACTACAGGCGCGGCGAATGGCAAGCGGTGCCGGTTTTCGGCAGCGCGTCGCGGGCTCTTAAAACAAGCGCGACGGCCAGATGAGTGCTAAATCTGCGGCCTTGCTGCATACGCATCCTGTTTAGTGCGGTTGTTTGCAGCTGTGTCGCAAAAAAGCGGCCTGCGTTTTGAAAGATAACTGCATAATCTTTATTATCAGAACAGTCATTATTCAGCTCTCCAGCCACTTAACACATTAAAATCACGCGATCCTGTGTGTTTTTGCTACCAGCGCTTTTTTTCACATTTTTACCTGAATAAGGCAGGCAGACTAGCCGGATATACCATACACTTTAAGCTTACATTCGGATACATTTGCACATACAAGGAGAGAAGCATGCACCACACTACCCCGCTTATCACCACCATTGTCGGCGGGCTTGTTCTCGCTTTTCTCCTGGGTATGCTGGCCAATCGGCTGCGGGTTTCGCCGCTGGTTGGCTATTTGCTGGCTGGCGTGCTGGCCGGCCCATTCACGCCCGGTTTTGTCGCCGATACCAATCTGGCACCCGAGCTGGCGGAGCTGGGCGTCGTGCTGCTGATGTTTGGCGTTGGCCTGCATTTCTCGCTGAAGGATCTGATGGCGGTTAAAGCGATCGCTATCCCCGGTGCCGTGGCGCAGATCGCCGTCGCCACGCTGTTGGGTATGGGGCTTTCCTCGCTGCTGGGCTGGCCGTGGATGACCGGGCTGGTGTTCGGCCTTTGCCTTTCCACCGCCAGTACCGTGGTGCTGCTGCGCGCGCTGGAAGACAGGCAGCTTCTTGACAGTCAGCGCGGGCAGATCGCTATCGGCTGGCTGATTGTGGAAGATCTGGTAATGGTGCTGGCGCTGGTGCTGCTTCCGGCTATCGCGGGCATGTTTGAGCAAGGCAACGCCAGCGTAAGTATGCTGCTGGTCGATCTGCTGATTACCATCGGCAAGGTGGTGGCCTTTATGGTGCTGATGATGGTGGTCGGTCGACGCGCGGTGCCCTGGATCCTCGCTCGCAGCGCCGCAACCGGTTCCAGAGAGCTGTTTACCCTGGCGGTGCTGGCGCTGGCGCTGGGCATCGCTTTTGGCGCGGTAGAGTTTTTTGACGTTTCCTTTGCGCTGGGCGCCTTCTTTGCGGGCATGGTGCTGAACGAGTCCGAGCTGAGCCATCGCGCCGCGCATGATACGCTGCCGCTGCGTGACGCCTTTGCGGTGCTGTTTTTCGTCTCCGTCGGGATGCTGTTCGACCCGATGATCCTGCTGGAACAGCCGCTGGCAGTTGCGGGCGTGCTGGCTATTATCGTGCTGGGCAAATCGCTGGCCGCGCTGCTGCTGGTGCTGCTGTTCGGCCATTCCCGCCGTACCGCGCTGACCATTTCGGTGAGCCTGGCGCAGATCGGCGAGTTCGCCTTTATTCTCGCCGGACTGGGGATCTCGCTAAAGCTGCTGCCTGATGAAGGCCGCAATCTGGTGCTGGCAGGCGCCATCCTTTCCATCATGCTTAATCCGCTGCTTTTCGCGCTGCTGCAGCGCTATCTCGGTAAAAAAGAGGCCGAGGAAGAGCAGCAGCAGGCCGCAATAATGGAAGAGGAAAACCCGATCCCGGTTAATCTCTGTAACCACGCCATCATCGTCGGTTTTGGCCGCGTCGGCAGCCTGCTGGGCAGGAAACTGATAGAAAATGGCGTGCCGATTGTGGTGGTTGAGAACAGCCGGACGCGGGTGGATGCCTTAAGGGCGGAAGGGATCAGCGCTGTGTTGGGCAACGCTGCCCGCACGGAGACGATGGATCTGGCGCGTCTGGACTGCGCGCGCTGGCTGCTGCTCACTATCCCTAATGGTTTTGAAGCGGGCGAAATCGTCATCGCCGCACGAGAGAAGCGCCCGTCGATTGAGATCCTCGCGCGGGCGCATCATGACGAAGAGGTGCACTACATTACCGAGCGCGGCGCAAATCAGGTGGTGATGGGCGAGCGGGAGATTGCCAACAGCATGCTGAATATTATGCTCGCCAATGAAAAGGCAAGCGCGCCGCAACCCAGCCCGATCTGAAAAGGCGAGTTTGATGACAAACTTAAAAGCCTGCGGCTTACACTGCCATTTTTACAGCGATCCAACCGCTTCACAGCGGCGGAGGCTGAGCGGATAAGCGGACCGTTTTCGCGCATGGACGCGCGAAACGAGCCTACATGGACGTGCGCGTCCGTGTTCCGCTCTGCCTCTGCGGCTATTTACCAGACTGATAGCCAACTGATGGCTGAGCATAGCTTTGTTAACAGTCTCAGGCGGTCTCTGGAAGAGGCCGCGCTCGTCTTATCTTTCCCAGTAGGACTCTTCCAGGCTGTCTTCGCGCTCCGGCAGCCCTCGGGTCAGGCGCGGCGAGTGCTGATTCAGCACCTGATAGCTGACGCGGTTGGCGTATTTACAAACCTGCGCCAGCGAGGAATAGGTCAGGTAGCGACGACCGTGTTTGCTGGAGTTCGGCACGTTCAGACGATGATAGTCGTTAGCGGTGATATCGTGCAGCACCGCCGCCAGCGCGCCGTCGCCCGCGCCGTTGGTGTTCATGATCTTCTCCGGGCCGCCCATATAAGGCGCGATATGCGAGAAAATGCGCAGCGGCTGCTCGCAGTCCTGGTGGCGCATCGCGCGGCTGAACTCATACTGGTTGAACTCCGGGATCGCGCCTGGCAGCAGCGGATGCTGCGTTTTGCGCTTGCCCTCTTCCTCAGTGTAGCCCGCCATATACAGACCGTTCGGCCCGGCGGTGCACAGCACCAGATCCACCCAGTCCAGCGCCATATTCGCCGCCTGTAGCGGATCGCTGAAGCCGGTCAGCGCCTCGCCCTCTTCCTCGTTCATCGCCACCACGGAAACGTGATCGCGCAGGAAATCGCGCCAGAACTGCGGATTGTCGCCAATCACGTATTTCGTGCCCAGCGTCAGCACCACCGGTACGTTATGCTTTTTCGCCCAGGCGATGGCCTGCATCGTTGCTTCCGCCATCGGTTCGCCCGGCTTGCAGCGCAGCAGATAAGAGGTCAGCAGCAGCGCGGACGCGCCCGCTACCACCTCTTCAGGAATGCTTTCCTTGCTCAGCTGGTTCATCATGCCCGGACTGATGGCAAAGGTACGCTCGCCGTGTTCGCCAATCAGCGTAAAGCAGCGGCCGATAGCGCCGTCGACGCCCTGCAAATAGTTCAGATCGGTACGGCTGGAGGTATTGCACAGGTAGCGATAGGCGTAGCTCCCGATCTGCACGTTGCTGCACATCACGCCCAGCAGCACCGAGCGGTCGTCGGCCAGCACCGAGTAGTTGTGCAGCGTGTTGCCGATGGTACCGCCCGCAAACTGATGGGTGATCAGGTTGTTTTGCGTCAGCTCTGCATACAGCGCTTCGGCAACCTCGTCTTCAATCACCAGCGAGTGGCCCGCACTCAGGCCGTAGCGCGCCACAAAAGCGTCATCCACCTTCGCTTCGATATCCACCAGGATCTGATCGATACCCGCTATCCAGCTGGTCGCGGTTTCGCTTTCCGGCTGCACGGGCTGGAGCAGCGGGTCGCGCGCGCTGACGGGAAAGTAGTGTTTGGATTTACGCTGGCCGGGAAATTTCATATTGCTGACTTCTGGAAAGAATAGGAAGCAGCCAATGATAACAGGGATGCGGCTAAGTGCCCACACCCCTCTTTTTTAGCGCTGGCTGTTGACCAGCTCAACCATCATATCGATATGTAGCTCATCGTCGTTCAGCGCCGGGATATATTCAAACTTGGTGCCGCCCGCGTGCATAAAGAATTCGCAGTTCTGCTCGCTGATCTCTTCCAGCGTTTCCAGACAGTCGGCGGAGAAGCCAGGGCTCATGACCTGTACATGCTTCACGCCCTTTGCCGGCAGCGACTGCATCGTTTCGTCAGTATAGGGCGTCAGCCACGGCTCGCGGCCAAAGCGCGACTGGAAAGTCAGCATCGCTTCGTGTTCGGCCAGGCCCAGCGCGGCAATCAGCGCCTCGCTGGTTTCCCGACAGCGCAGCGGATAATCGTCGCCCTGATCGGCAAAACGCTGCGGAATGCCGTGGAAAGACATCACCAGCAGATCCGGCTTGCCATGTTTAGCAAACGACCGTTCGACCGACGCCTTCAGCGCGGCAATATAGGCCGGATGCGTGGCGTAATCGCGGATAAACTGCACCGAAGGCAGGCTGCGATAACCGGCAAAGACCTCGGTGATGCCGTCCCAGACCGCCGCCACGGTAGAGCAGGAAAACTGCGGGTACAGCGGCAGCACGATCAGGCGGGTTACGCCCTGCGCCATCAGGCTGTCAAGCGCGCTTTTCAGGCTCGGATTGCCGTAGCTCATGCCCAGTTCCACAGGCATAGGTAGCCGGGCCGCCAGCGCTTCGCGCTGCCGTTTGCTGTAGACCATCAGCGGCGAGCCGTCTTCCATCCAGACCGATGCGTAAAGTTTTGCAACGCGCGGCGAACGGATCGGCAGGATCACGCCGTTCAGGATTGGCCACCACAGCCAGCGCGGCGTATCGACCACGCGCTTGTCGCTGAGGAACTGTTTCAGGTAGCGTTTAACAGCAGGCGTGGTTGGCGCGTCAGGTGTACCTAGGTTCACCAGCAGCACGCCGGGTTTATCTTGCCTCATTGTTATTCCTTCTCTGGGCATGTCAGGTGATGAAAACGAGAATCATTCTAGCGGAAAATCAGGAAGGGGTAACCAATTGCTGTAGTAGGGCCAGCTTTTGCTGGCCCCGGAAGGTATTAACCGAAGATTTTTTCCAGTTCGGCGCTGACTTCAGACACTTTACGGGTGCCGTCAATTTTGTGGTAAGCGGTGTGGCCCGCTTCCGCTTCTTTGCTGTAGTAGGCAATTAGCGGCGCGGTCATCTGATGATATTCCACCAGGCGCTTACGCACGGTTTCTTCCTGATCGTCTTTACGCGTGGTCAGCTCTTCACCGGTCACGTCGTCTTTGCCTTCCACCTTAGGCGGGTTGAAGGTCACATGGTAAACGCGGCCGGATGGCGCATGAACGCGACGACCCACGATACGTTCAACAATCAGCTCGTCCGGTACGGCGAACTCCAGCACGTTGTCGATTTTGATGCCCGCTTCCTTCATGGCGTCAGCCTGAGGGATAGTGCGCGGGAAGCCATCAAGCAGGAAACCGTTACGGCAATCTTCCTGCGCGATGCGCTCTTTAACCAGGGCAATAACCAGTTCATCAGTGACCAGTTTGCCTGCATCCATCAGTTCTTTGGCCTGTTGACCCAGCTCGCTGCCGGCTTTAACCGCTGCGCGCAGCATGTCGCCCGTGGAGATCTGCGGAATGCCGTATTTCTCCATAATAAACTGAGCCTGTGTCCCCTTACCTGCACCCGGAGCACCGAGCAGAATAATACGCATTGCGTAAATCCCCTTGCGAATCGCTTTAATCAAGTTATGTAGGGCATGAACATACCATCATGCCCCTGTATCCACAAGGAACGCGGCCGTTAAGCTGGGTTATCGCCCGGTAAAGTTACCGGTAACGCCAGGGGGTTTCGGCATTATTGACGCCGCTTTAGCGCTTTACGGGCGCCGTCGTGCCGAAAGCCTTGTTTTCAGACAATTTCACCTTTTCGCCAGCAGGATCGCTACCGGTATAGTCCCTTGAGAGACGCGGTTTTCGGCAGGATCGCGCTTGCGGGAAAGCGTCGGGATGACAGGGAGTTGAGTTAAGAACCAGGCAGGAGGGAAACCAAACAGAAAGGCAGAGGGCGTTGCCCCCTGCCTTTGACCGATTTAGCCCAGCAGCAGCTGGTTCATGCGGCGGATAAACTGGTTAGGATCTTCCAGCGTGCCGCGCTCGGCAAACATCGCCTGATCGAGCAGCAGCTCAATCCACTCGCCGAAGCGGGCTTCATCCTGCGTATCCGCAGCGCGTTTAACCAGCGCGTGCTCCGGGTTCAGCTCAAACAGGTACTTCACTTCCGGCACCGGCTGGCCCGCAGCGGCGAACAGCTTCGCCATCTGGGTGCTCATGTCGTTGGCGTCGGTGGTGACGATAGCAGGCGTGTCGGTCAGGCGGTGCGTCAGACGCACATCCTTCACGCGCTCGCCCAGCAGCGTTTTCACGCGGTCGACAAACGGCTCCAGCGCTTTTTCCGCTTCTTTCTGCTCTTCGCTTTCTTCGTCTGCCAGCTTGCTCAGCGCTTCGTCCGCCTTGCTGACGCTCTGGAAGGTTTTGCCATCGAACTCGGTCAGATAGCTCATCATCCATTCGTCGATACGATCGGAGAGCAGCAGCACCTCGATGCCTTTCTTACGGAACAGCTCCAGATGCGGGCTGCTTTTCGCGGCGGCATAGCTGTCGGCGGTGATGTAGTAAATCTTCTCCTGCCCTTCCACCATGCGGCTGACATAGTCTTCCAGCGACACGGTCTGCGCGGAGCCTTCACTGCTGGTAGAGGCAAAACGCAGCAGTTTGGCGATGGTTTCTTTGTTGGCGCTGTCTTCAGCCGGGCCTTCTTTCAGCACCAGACCGAACTGCTGCCAGAATTTCTGATACTGCTCTTCGTCATCCTTCGCCACTTTCTCCAGCATTTGCAGCGCGCGCTTGCTCAGGGCGTTACGCAGATTCTGGGTAATGCGGCTGTCCTGCAGGATTTCACGCGAGACGTTCAGCGGCAGATCGCTGGAATCTATCAGGCCGCGCACGAAGCGCAGGTAGTTCGGCATAAACTGCTCGGCGTCGTCCATGATAAACACGCGCTGCACGTAGAGCTTCAGCCCGTGCTTGTGATCGCGGTTCCACATGTCCCACGGCGCCTGCGAAGGGATATACAGCAGGCTGGTGTACTCCTGCTTGCCTTCTACGCGGTTGTGGCTCCAGGTCAGCGGATCGGCAAAATCGTGCGAAACGTGTTTGTAGAACTCTTTGTACTCGTCGTCGCTGATCTCAGACTTGTTGCGCGTCCACAGCGCCTGCGCCTTGTTGATTTTTTCCCAGCTGGAGGTTTTCTCTTCTTCGTTATGCTCTTCGATCTCTACCGGCAGCGCGATGTGATCGGAATATTTGCTGATGATGCTGCGCACGCGCCACGCGTCCAGGAACTCGTCTTCGCCTTCGCGCAGATGCAGCGTAATCTCCGTACCACGATCTTCTTTCGTGATATCGGCAATGGTGTACTCGCCTTCGCCTGCGGATTCCCAGAACACGCCTTCATCCGCAGCGGCGCCGGCAGCGCGGGTGCGCACGGAAACCTTGTCCGCCACGATAAAGGCGGAATAAAAGCCGACGCCGAACTGGCCGATTAGCTGGCTGTCCTTCGCCTGATCGGATCCTAATGATTCCAGGAAGGATTTGGTGCCCGATTTGGCAATGGTGCCCAGATTCTCAATGACTTCGTCTCGCGTCATCCCGATGCCGTTATCGCTCAGCGTCAGGGTACGATTTTCCTTATCAACAGAAACACGCACGCGCAGATCGCCGTCGCCCGCGTAAAGTTCCGGCGAAGAAAGCGCGCGGAAGCGCAGCTTGTCGGCCGCATCGGAGGCGTTGGAGATCAGCTCACGCAGGAAGATTTCTTTGTTTGAATAGAGGGAATGGATCATCAGGTGCAGAAGCTGTTTTACCTCTGACTGGAAGCCACGCGTCTCTTGTCCTTTCATGGTCATTGCTACCTCAGTTAACTTGGCGGTTTACATTGAGAAGTAGAATGGGGACGACTGGCGGGTTTTCAAGACGGCACGACGCATCGTGCCGTTAAATGACTAAAATTTAATCTTGTGGCGCCCGGCCAGAGAGTGAGACAGCGTGGTGCCGTCCACCATCTCCAGCTCGCCGCCAACCGGCACGCCGTGGGCGATGCGGCTGGCGTCAACGCCATACTGACCGCACAGCTCGGCAATGTAGTTGGCGGTCGCCTCGCCTTCAACCGTAGGGTTAGTGGCCAGGATCACCTCCTGAATCGCCTCTTTTTCCAGCCGTTGTTCCAGCCGGTCAAGACCGATATCGTTCGGGCCAATGCCATCCAGCGGCGAAAGGTGCCCCATCAGCACAAAGTAGCGGCCGGCGAACTGCCCGGTCTGCTCAATGGCGTGAATGTCGGCCGGGCTTTCTACCACGCAGATAAGACCCGTCTGCTGACGACGAGTATTCGCGCAGATGGTGCAGATTTCCTGCTCGGTAAAGGTGCGACAATCTGCACAGTGTCCAATTTCCGACATGGCGCGCGTCAGCGCCTGCGCCAGACGCATTCCGCCGCTGCGATCGCGCTGCAGCAGCTGGAACGCCATACGCTGGGCCGATTTCGGCCCCACGCCGGGCAGACAGCGCAGCGACTCCATCAGGCTTTCAAGGAGCGGGCTGGTCTGCATCAGAACGGCATCTTGAAGCCAGGCGGCAGCTGCATCCCGCTGGATACCGCAGACATTTTCTCTTTCTGCGCTTCCGCTACGCGACGGGCGGCATCGTTAAATGCGGCAGCGACCAGATCTTCCAGCATATCTTTGTCGTCTTCCAGCAGGCTTGGATCAACCTCTACGCGACGGCAGTTGTGTGCACCGTTGATGGTGACCTTCACCAGTCCCGCGCCCGATTCGCCCGTTACTTCCATGGCCGCGATCTCTTCCTGCACCTGCGCCATTTTGTCCTGCATTTGCTGGGCCTGCTTCATCAGGTTACCCAGTCCGCCTTTTCCAAACATAATTTTCTCTCTTAAGAAGGGCCGTACTCATGCCGCAGCACGGGAACAGCGTTTCAAAGGGGGCGAATACTCTCTTCATCCACGTCCGCATCAAAAAAGCGACACAGCGTCTGAATATGATTATCCGCGATAATTGACTGACGCGCCTGCGCCAGTTTCTCTTCGTAGATTTTTTGTCGCCACTCCAGCGGCGTCAGCACCGTCGGATTATCGTCTTCAATCAGCGTCAGTTCAACCGGCTTGCCTGCCGCCGCGCTCAGCGCCTCGCTCAGCGCTTTCTGCGCCGACGGCGAGTTCAGGTGACGCTGGCTGGAACGCAGGTGCAGACAGATCCCGTCTGCCGTCTGCTCTTTCCAGGCGTTCAGCGCCAGCTGCTGCACCAGCTTCGGCAGCGTCAGCCCGGCGATTTCCGCCGCCCAGGCGTCGCGCTGCTGCGATTCCGTGGTCAGCTTCGCCATCAGCTCCGGGGTTTTCTCATGTTCTAACGCCGTGCGCAAGGCTTTGGGCGTGGCCACCGGTTCTGGCTTCGCCTCGACGGTTTGCGCTTTCCAGCGATAGGCCTCCGGCTTTACCGGTTCAGTCGCGATAACGGCGCTTTGCCGCTTCTGACCACGCTCGGTCGCGGCAGCCAGCCGCTCCAGCGCCGAGCCTGCCGGCCGCGCATTGGGCGCTGCCGGCTCACTCTTTTTTAGTTTGGTCGCTCCCTGCTGGCGCATCAATTGCGTTCGCGCCTGCAACAGCTGGCTGGTGGTATCAGGCAGCGGCGCGCTGGCCTGCACGGTATGCGTCGGCGCCGGGCCTGCCGGCGGCTGGCTCTGCGCTGCGGACGGCGACGGGATCGTTTCCTGTTGGCCCGGCGCTGAAGGCTGAGCCTGCGGCACCATCGCAGGACGCGCGACCGGCTCTGCAATCACCTGTTTAGGATGAAAAGCCAGCGCGCGCAGCAGCGCCATCTCTACGCCCATGCGGCGATCGGGTGCCAGCGGCAGCTCTTTGCGGCCGACCAGCAGCGTTTGATAATAAAGCTGTACGTCGGCAGGCGGCAGAACGCGCGCCAGCTCGCGCAGGCGCTGCTCGGCAGTGGCGAACTCTTCGCCCAGCGCGGAGGGCAGCAGCTGTATCATCGCCACGCGGTGCAGCAACGTCAGCATTTCTACCAGCAGCGCTTCCCACTCGACGCCGCGTGAAGCGGCCTGGTCCAGCAAAGACATGACCTGCTCGCCTTCGGCGTTCACCAGCGCTTCGATCAGCGCCAGCGGCTGCTCGTCGTCCAGCGTGCCAAGCATAGTGCTGACCGTCGCCGTGGTGATCTGCCCCTGCCCCATGGCGATAGCCTGGTCGGTCAGGCTTAACGCGTCGCGCATACTGCCATCGGCGGCTCTTGCCAACAGCTGTAACGCGCGCGCTTCGGAGGCGATCTGCTCCGCTTCCAGCACGTGCTCAAGCTGGCCACGGATCTGGCCAACGTCCAGCGCCTTCAGATGGAATTGCAGGCAGCGCGATAAAATAGTGACCGGCAGCTTTTGCGGATCGGTAGTAGCAAGCAAAAACTTCACGTGCTCGGGCGGCTCTTCCAGCGTTTTCAACAGCGCGTTAAAGCTGTGCCGCGAAAGCATATGCACTTCATCGATCAGATAAACTTTAAAGCGGCCGCGCGCGGGCGCGTACTGCACGTTATCCAGCAGATCGCGAGTATCCTCGACCTTGGTGCGCGAGGCGGCGTCGATCTCAATTAAGTCGACAAAGCGGCCCTGTTCGATTTCGCGACAGTTGTCGCATTTTCCACAGGGCGTAGCGGTAATGCCGGTTTCACAGTTAAGGCCTTTTGCCAGAAGACGGGCAATAGTGGTTTTTCCCACGCCCCTGGTGCCGGAAAAAAGATAAGCGTGATGGATGCGGCCAAGCGACAGGCCGTTCGCCAGCGCGGTCAGCACGTGCTCCTGACCGACGACATCACTGAACGCCTGGGGACGCCACTTGCGGGCCAGTACCTGGTAGCTCATTCGTGATTCATCATTGATTTATAGAGAATAATTCATCTAAACACCGTTAACCCGTGTTTTAGCCTCGTTGCTGATTGCCGCTACAGTGTACCAGTACGGCCTGGGTCATTCCTATCACTTTGCGTAAAACCAGCGGCTAAATCCGCTTGTGGCCAGCACCAGTAAAAACGCCGTTCAGATAATGATAAAAAAAGAATAGCGTGAAGTTGGGCAGAAAATTACCTGTTGCAGCCAGAAAACCGCACAACCCGAAAATCAGTCACTTTTCCTAAAATGACAAAACAGATTTACCCTCCAAAAATTAACGTATTTAATAACGACACCCTAAAAAATATCTTTATTAAACAATAGCTGGAGGAGCTGGAGTTATTTAAGAGTCAATCAAATTACATTATATTTAACCAATTGAAAATAAGCGATTTTATAAGAAAAATTTATACAATCCTTGTCAAATAAAACTAATGGACTGGTAAAATGGAAAATAAGAAAAGGACATTTCATCCTGAAAAGCCGGGTATGCAGAATAAAAAAAGATGGCTCGGCGCTTTTAACGCGCTGGCGATCTTTATCTCGCCCGGCACCGTTTTTATTCATTCTGCCCAGGCGGAAGATAATATTACCGTCGGCGCCCAGGGCGGCGATGGCGGCAGCGGCAGCACCGCCAGCCTGCCGGGTGAAGCAGGCACCGGCGGCAACGGCGGCAACGGTGCTAACGCGGCGGGAAACGGCAACGGCAGCAGCGGCAGCAACGGCGTGTCGGGCAGCAACGGCGCCAACGGCACGCCGGGCGTCGACGGCGCGATCGGCACCAGAGGCTCCGACGCGACTGGCTCATTGCATAATGTGAAAGGACAGCTGGGCATACTGCAAATTGGCGGCGGCGGCGGCCATGGCGGTCTGGCGGGCGAAGCCTCAGCCGGTGCCGGCGGCGGCGCGGCAGGAAAAGGCGGAAACGGCGGCAGCGGCGGTAATGCAGGCATGGGCGGCGATGGCGGTAACGGTGGCGACGGCGGCAGCGGCGGTCATGGCGCGAACGGCGGCAGCGGCGGCGTCGCGGCGGCAGGCGGAAACGGCACGCTGACTATTAATCAAAGCGCTTTTACCAGCACGGTTCTGGCCGTCGGCGGTGATGGCGGCGCCGCCAGTGCGGGAGGAAACGGTCAGCCCGGCGGCGGCGGCGGTGCCGGAAAAAGCGGCGGCGAGGCGGGCGTCCCCGGTTTGCAGGCTGCCGGTGGGATGCCGGGCAACGGCGGCAGCGGTGGCGCGGGCGGCAAAGGCGGCAGCGGCGGCAACGGAGCCGATGGCGGTAACGGCGGCAGCGGCGTATTGACCCTCAACGGCACTACGGTAACGGTCAGAAGTACGCTGGCCGTCGGCGGCGCAGCCGGTGACGGATCGGACGGCGGCGATGGCGCAAACGGCGGCAACGGCGGCGATGCGGGACACACCGCCGATCCCTATGTCGAAACCAACGTCACAGGCGAAACGGGCGACAGCGGCAACGGCGGCGGCGGCGCTAAAGGCGGAAACGGCGGGCGCGGCGCTAACGGCGGCAACGGTGGCGAAGGCAGGCTGTTGCTTAACAACAGCACCGTAAACGCGCAGGCGCTGAAGGTTGGCGCTAACGGTGGGAAAGGCGCTAACGGTGGCAACAGCGGCAGCAACGGCCAGGCAGGCGCGGTGGATAGCGTTGCGGCAGCCGGAAAAGGCGCAGCTGGCGGCCAGGGCGGTTTGGGCGGCAACGCCGGACAGGCCGGCACCGGCACGCTGACGGTGGAAGGCAGCACGCTGACCGTGACCTCCGGCATATCTCTTGGCGGCGACGGCGGCAGCGGCGGCAACGGCGGTGCGTTACAGGGCAGCGCCGCCGCCGGTAGTGGCGGCAATGCTTCCAACGGCGCGGCCGGTACGCTGTGGTTTAACAGCGGTACGCTCAACAACGGCGGCACGCTACAGCTGGGCGGCCAGGGAGGCGATGCGGGCGATGGCGGCAGCAACAACGGTGCCAAAGGTCGCTCGGGCAACGGCGGCAAAGCGGGTAACGGCGGCAACGGTATCGCCATCTTCACCAGAGGCAGCGGCCAAATCGGTACAACCGTTCAGCTCGGCGGGGCCAGCGGCAGCCACAACGGCGTATTAAACAGCAGCGCCTGGGCGCAGACAGCTGGCGCTGGCGGCACGGGCCAGCTGGAACTGCGCGGCGGCACCTTTACCGCCGGCACGCTGGCTATCGGCACCGCCACGGTCTGGAACGCGCTGACCGGCGTCGCCTCAACGGCAGACGGGCGCTATTTGCAGAGCGGCGGGACTTTCCGGGTCAATAATACGGAACTGAACAACGGCAGCCTGATCGTCAGCGGCGGCACCTTTACCAGTAAAACGCTGGAGGCGACGCAGGGAACGCTGACCGTCAGCGGCGACGGCTCGATCGTTTTTGGCTCTACGGAGCTGAACGCGCATCACTGGCAGGAAAGCGTGGCGCAGCTTCAGCAAGCGCTGCAAACAAGCTGGAACGGCAAGCTGATCCTGAGCGGCGACGGCACGATCGATTTCGCCAGCAACGAGCTCGCCTGGCGGATCGGCGGCGATGAGGCAACGCAGGGATTAGGATCCTCTTCGCTAACGGTGATCCATGCCCGATCCTACATAGACTCCGGCAAAGTCGCGCTGGCGCTGGGCAATGCGCAGATTGACAATAAAGCCGGCCTGCTGGTGCTGACGGATGATGGCGTAGCCGCCGGTGAAAGTTTTACGATAGCAACAGGAGCAAACCCCCTGACGACGCCCGGCTGGCAGCAGGCGAACATTAATACCACCAGCCGTCTGATAATGGCGACCTCATCGACCGATGCAGAAGGAACGCTGCTTACGCTCGGCAATGCCGATTACAGCGCCGCCTTGCCGAAACTCTCTGCCGGCTCGGTAAAGCTGCTTAAGGCGATGACCGCCGAAGTAGGGGTAAACACGGCTTCCGACAACGCTGCCCAGCAGTTCCTTTCACAAACGATGGACGTGCGCTACGTCAGCGATGCCGCGACCGCTGCACGCCTGGTGGAATCCGCCATTAACTTCGCCTCCGTGGCTAACGTTGCAGGCGCCAGCTATCAGACGATGTCTGCCGCGACCCGCGCCCTCGCCCGCCATCTTTCCCAAAGCGAACATCTTTTTGACGGTACGCCGCCGGAAGAAGGCTTTAATCTGTGGACATCGCTGTTCTACGATAACGCCCGTCTGAAAGGCTATAGCGCTGGCGGTTTTGACAGTAAAAGTAAAACCAGTATGGGCGGCGCTTTTATCGGCGCTGAAGATACGTTGATTACGCAACAGGGCGCGATCCTGAAAACCGGCGTCGCACTGCATACCGGCCGGGGAAAAAGCAGGACGAGCGGTAATCTCTATCCGGTGAAAAACGACCTGGATTTCTGGGGCGGCTCCCTGTACGGCAGCTGGTTGAACAATAACTGGGATCTGGTGGCTGACGTAGACTACTCGCGGGTGAGCCATGATATGAAGATGTCGCTTCCGGCTGCGGGCTACCCAACCCTCTCAGGCGAAGCGAAATCAACCATCATAAGCGCCGGGCTGACGGCGGAGTATCTGTTCAACCTGGAATATCTGGATGTGATACCGCATATCGGCCTGCGCTACACCCGGCTGAAAACCAATAGCTTTACGGCGAAAAGCAGCGGTAAATCCTTGTTCAATAACGCTGCCGCTTCGGCCTCGCTCTGGTCGGTGCCGCTGGGAGTCAGCCTGGCTCGCGAATTTCAGTACGAATCGGGCTATACGCTGAAGCCCAGAGTGGATCTTTCATTTATCGCCACCACCGGCGATACCACTCACGGTACCCGCGTCAGCATGGCCGACGTTAGCGGCACGGGCTGGAGCGAGTCCCGGCTTGCCGACGGTTCGGCTTTCAGCTTCAGCACGGGCGCGGTGCTGCAAAAAGGCGATCTGACCTATGGGTTGCATTACGACCTGCAAAAATCGTCGCACGAAACTGCTCAGGCGGTTTCGGCCTCCTTCAACATAAAATTTTAAATAAAAAAAGGCTGGCAAGCGCCAGCCTTTTTTTTTCTGCAACGGCTTAGTGACCGGGGAAGTTCACCAGGCTGAAGCACTCCAGCCCCATCGCCTTCAGGCGCGCTTCGCCACTCAAATCAAACAGATTGATGATAAACGCCGCGTCTTTTACCTCGCCGCCTGCGCGACGGATCAGTTTGACGGTCGCTTCAATCGTGCCGCCCGTAGCCAGCAGATCGTCTACCACCAGCACTTTGTCGCCCGGTCCGATGGCATCGCAATGCAGTTCCAGACAGTCCGTGCCGTATTCCAGCTCGTAGGTTTCAGCGAAGGTTTTACGCGGCAGCTTGCCCGGCTTGCGTACGGGCACAAAGCCTACGCCAAGTGCCAGAGCCACCGGCGCGCCAAACAGGAAGCCGCGCGCTTCGGTACCTACAACTTTAGTAATACCTGCATCACGATAGCGTTCAACCAACAGTTCAATGCTGAGTGCATAGGCTTTTGGATCTTCCAGCAGGCTGGTGACGTCACGGAACAGAATGCCTGGCTTAGGATAATCCTCAATGCTTTTGATACTGTTTTTAAGAAATTCAAGCTGCTGCGCAGTCGCGGTCATAGTGTTATGCCTGGTAAATACAAATCTGACTCGCGCAGCTTCGTTGCTCTGGCGAGGAAGTCGCAGAGCAAGACGGGAGTGTCCGGGGGAAGCCACGCACGAAAACGACCAAATCTATGCAAATCGTCCGACAATTGCAACCGTCGGAAGCAAAATCCACGTATTTGTTGCCCTTAATCAACCTGAGTCGCTCAGGAAAAAGCAGACCAGCGCACAGATCGATCAAATTAAGCGTATTATAGGCGCGGCTCACCAGGGGAGAGAGAAAAATGAAAAGCGCCCATTTGCTTGAGCAGCTGGAAGCAAAGCTGGAACAACTGGCGCAGACCATTGCGCCTCACGCTAACCAACGCACCGCGAAAGCGCGTTTTGACAGCCAGCTGTTTCACTGCCACGGTACGCGGCTTGCCGACTATCTACAGGAAGCGCGGCAAAGTATGGCCTTACTCAGGCAAAGCGTAAACGGCCACCGCACGGAGCGCGTTGCCTGGATGGCCGAACGCGTGGTGCTGCAGATAAGCGCGCTACAGCGCGAGTTGGCTACGCTAAAGCTGCGCAACAGCGAAACCAGACCGGAGCCAGAGCCGGAGAATCTTTACGAGAAGCTGGCGAAACATCAGGATTACGAGCGCCGCCTGCGCGCAATGGTCGCCGATCGGGAAAGCCAGCTTGCTCATCAGGAAACGCTGGCGCAGCAGCGGAAGCTGCAGCAGGAAATCGCGGCGCTGGAGGGGCGGTTACAGCGTTGTCTGCTGGCATTAAAAAAAATCGAGCGCGCGATTGAAAACCGCGACCGACAATGAGTACGCAGCGGCGTTGCTATACTTTTTGAAAAAGCTGACTGGAGATCGCAAATGGGACTTCTCTCCTGGATAATCATCGGGCTATCGGTAGGATTCGTTACCCGCTATGTCTTTCCTGGCCGCCCCGGCGGCCTGATAGCGACGCTGGCGCTGGCCATCATCGGCTCGCTGGTCGGCGGCTATATCGGGGTCTTTTTTAATTATGGCAGCCTGGCCGTAGCGGAACCCAGAGCGCAGCTGATTGCGCTGGCTGGCGCGCTGCTGATGGTGCTGGTTGCTAAAAAACTCCGTATTTAAATCGGGAGAAGAATATGTCGCTGGAAAGCGCGCCAGAAGAAGTAAAGCTGGCTGTTGATTTGATTATGCTGCTTGAAGAGAACCAGATCGCGCCGCAAACGGTACTGGCTGCTTTAGCTATCGTGCAACGAGATTTTGAGAAAAAGGCGCGCGGCGAAAATCCAGGCGCCCTTCCCTAGCAGGCGGCCTTGCGGAGCGCCGGGCTGTGCATGACGGTATCAAGCAGCACCTCTACCAGCTGCGGCGCATCCGAAGCCAGATCGAAGCTTTCCGGCATAAACAGCCAGTTTTCCATAATACCGGTTATATAGCCGCGCATGACCACGGCCGTTCGCCGCGTATCCAGCTCGCCCGGCAGCTGCTGCTGCGTCATGCACTGCCGCAATACATCTTCAATTTTGTCGTAACATTCCAGATATAACGTTTGCTGCATCATTTGCAACGTGGTCATTTCGCCGACAAATTCGCATTTATGAAAGATAATTTCCATCAGCGCACGCCTGCGCGTATCCCTTACCGTAGCTTCAAGGACATAAGTCAGCATGGCGCGTAAAACAGAGAGTGGATCGGATGGGTATTTTAATTGATACTCAAGCTCTATATTCTCCAGTCCGGTCTCGGACTGCGCCCATATTTCATTGAGCAAATCGGTTTTGTTTTTGAAGTGCCAGTAAATTGCGCCACGCGTTACGCCGGCAGCGGCGGCGATGTCGGCCAGAGAAGTTTTCGCTACACCATGCTCGGAAAACCTGGCGATAGCTGCGTCAAGGATATGATTTCGTGTTTCTAACGCCTGCTGTTTGGTTTTTCGTGCCATAAGGGGATGTTAACAACCAGGGTGCACTTACATACATTTGCGAATGTATGTACCATAGCACGACCATAATTTAAACGCAGCAATGGGTTTATGGATTTTGTGATCCATTGAACAATCGATATCGGACACTCGAGGTTTATTTATGAACAAAAACAGGGGGTTAACGCCTCTGGCGGCCGTTCTGATGCTTTCAGGCAGCCTGGTGCTAACGGGATGTGATAACAAAGACGCACAACAGGGCGGTCAGCAAAAAGCGCCGGAAGTGGGCGTACTTACCCTGAAAAGCGCACCGCTAACCATTACGACCGATCTTCCGGGTCGTACTTCCTCGTTCCGTGTTGCAGAAGTTCGCCCTCAGGTTTCGGGCATCATTCTCAAGCGTAATTTTGTGGAAGGCAGCGATGTAAAAGCCGGTCAGTCACTTTATCAGATTGACCCGGCGCCTTATCAGGCGACCTACGACAGTGCGAAAGGGGATTTAGCTCAGGCTCAGGCCAACGCGCAAATCGCCGCGCTGACCGTTAAACGCTATAAGCCGCTGATGGGTACCAAATATATCAGTCAGCAGGACTACGATAACGCCGTATCGACGCAGAGCCAGACCGCCGCAGCCGTACAGGTGGCAAAAGCCAGCGTAGAGACTGCCCGCATCAATCTGGCCTACACCAAAGTGATTTCGCCTATCAGCGGTCGCATTGGTAAATCTGCCGTGACCGAAGGCGCGCTGGTTCAGAGCGGCCAGACCACTGCTCTCGCCACAGTTCAGCAGCTTGATCCTATTTACGTCGACGTCACGCAATCGAGCGAAGATTTCATGCGTCTGCGTCAGGAGCTGAACTCTGGCAAGCTGCAGCAGGCCGACGGTAAGGCAAAAGTGAAACTGTTATTACCGGATGGTAGCGAATTCGCGCAAAGCGGAACATTGGAATTCTCCGATGTGACGGTGGACGAAACGACCGGTTCCATTACGCTGCGCGCCGTGTTCCCTAATCCGGATCATTCGCTGCTGCCCGGTATGTTTGTGCGCGCTCGCCTGGAAGAAGGCACCAATCCTTCCGCGCTGTTAGTGCCGCAGCAGGCCGTTACCCGCACGCCAACCGGCCAGGCTACGGCAATGGTCGTGGGCGCGGACAATAAAGTGGAATCCCGTAATTTGACCACGGAACAGGCAGTTGGCGACAAGTGGCTGGTTACGGCAGGTCTGAAAGAGGGCGACCGTGTCATCACCACCGGTGTACAGCGAGCCAAAGCGGGCGCCACTGTGACTCCGCAGGAAGTGAGTGCAGACGACGTGACCAAAACGCAGTCTGACCAACCGAAGTCTTAAACAGGAGCCGCTGATACATGGCTAAGTTCTTTATCGATCGCCCCATCTTCGCATGGGTCATCGCCATCATTATTATGCTGGTGGGCGTGCTGTCGATTCTAAAACTGCCGATTGAGCAATATCCTAATGTTGCGCCACCGGCCGTACAGATTCGCGCCACCTATCCGGGTGCCGATGCTAAAACGCTGCAGGACTCGGTAACGCAGGTTATCGAGCAGAACATGAACGGGATTGACGGCCTGATGTATATGTCGTCAAACAGCGATTCATCGGGCACGCTGCAGCTGACCCTGACCTTTGAGTCAGGTACCGATCCGGATATCGCGCAGGTTCAGGTGCAGAACAAACTGCAGCTGGCCACGCCGCTACTGCCGCAGGAAGTTCAGCAGCAGGGTATCCAGGTACAAAAATCCTCCAGCAGCTTCCTGATGGTGGCAGGTTTCGTCAACGAAGACGGCACCATGACGCAGAATGATATTGCGGACTACGTGGCGTCAAATATCAAGGATCCTATCAGCCGTACTACCGGCGTAGGCGATACCCAGATATTTGGTGCTCAGTATGCGATGCGTATCTGGATGGACCCGCACAAGCTGAATAACTATCAGCTGACGCCGGTTGACGTCATCAGCGCTATCACCGCGCAGAATGCCCAGGTGGCCGCCGGTCAGCTTGGCGGTTCGCCGCCGGTGCCGGGCCAGCAGCTTAACGCCTCTATCATTGCGCAGACCCGTCTGACCTCTACCGACGAGTTCGGCAAAATCCTGTTGAAAGTCAACACGGATGGTTCTCGCGTGCTGTTAAAAGACGTGGCGAAAATCGAGCTGGGCGGTGAAAACTACGAGGTTGTCGCGCGTTATAACGGCAAACCGGCCTCCGGTATCGGTATCAAACTGGCTACCGGCGCTAACGCGCTGGACACGGCGGCAGCGGTCAAAGCGGAGCTGGGCAAGCTGGAACCGTTCTTCCCGGCCGGCCTGAAAGTGGTTTATCCGTACGACACTACGCCGTTCGTTAAAATCTCCATCATGGAGGTGGTAAAAACCCTGATCGAAGCGATCGTGCTGGTCTTTATCGTCATGTATCTGTTCCTGCAGAACTTCCGCGCCACGCTGATCCCGACGATCGCTGTGCCGGTCGTATTGTTGGGGACCTTTGCCATTATCAGCGCCTTCGGCTATTCGATAAACACGCTAACGATGTTCGGGATGGTGCTCGCCATCGGCCTGCTGGTGGATGACGCCATCGTGGTGGTGGAGAACGTCGAACGCGTGATGGCGGAAGAAGGTCTGCCGCCTAAAGAGGCTACCCGCAAGTCCATGGGGCAGATCCAGGGCGCGCTGGTCGGTATTGCGCTGGTGCTGTCGGCAGTATTTATTCCGATGGCCTTCTTCGGCGGCTCTACCGGCGTTATCTATCGCCAGTTCTCCATCACGATTGTTTCCGCGATGGTGCTGTCGGTTATCGTAGCGCTGATCCTGACGCCTGCGCTGTGCGCAACGTTACTCAAGCCGATCAAGAAAGGCGACCACGGTAAAACCACCGGCTTTTTCGGCTGGTTTAACCGCATGTTCGACAAAAGTACCAACCACTATACCGACAGCGTTGGCCATATCATTCGCAGCACCGGCCGCTATCTGCTGATCTATCTGGTGATTGTGGTCGGCATGGCTTATATGTTCGTGAAGCTGCCAAGCGCCTTCCTGCCGGAAGAGGATCAGGGGCTGCTGCTGGCTCAGGCTTCGCTGCCTGCCGGCGCGACTCAGGGCCGTACGCAGAAAGTGCTGGACCAGGTAACGGACTACTTCCTGACCAAAGAGAAGGATAACGTGCGTTCGGTGTTTACCGTTAACGGCTTCGGTTTTGCGGGACGCGGCCAGAACACCGGTATTGCCTTCGTCAGCCTGAAGCCGTGGGACGAGCGCAGCGGGTCGGAAAACAAAGTGGAAGGCATTGCCGGTCGTGCCATGCAGGCTTTCGGCGCCATCAAAGATGCGATGGTGATCCCGTTTAACCTGCCGGCGATTATCGAACTCGGTAACGCCACCGGCTTTGACTTTGAGCTGATTGACCAGGGCAACCTGGGCCATGAAGCCCTGACCAATGCCCGTAACCAGCTGCTCGGCATGGCTGCCCAGCATCCGGATACGCTGGTAGGTATGCGTCCAAACGGTCTGGAAGATACGCCGCAGTACAAGCTGACTATCGACCAGGAAAAAGCGGAAGCGCTGGGCGTGTCTATTTCTGATATCAACACCACGCTGGGTGCGGCCTGGGGCGGCTCTTACGTCAATGACTTCATCGATCGCGGTCGTGTGAAGAAAGTTTACGTGATGGGACAAGCCGATGCTCGTATGCTGCCTGGCGATATCGATAAATGGTACGTGCGCGCCTCAAATGGCGAAATGGTGCCGTTCTCGTCCTTCGCCAGCGCGAAATGGCAGTACGGTTCACCACGTCTGGAACGCTATAACGGTCTGCCTTCTATGGAGATCCTGGGTCAGGCTGCGCCAGGCAAAAGTTCGGGCGACGCCATGAACCTGATGGAAGAGCTGGCCTCGAAGCTGCCGAAGGGCATTGGCTACGAGTGGACGGGCATGTCCTATCAGGAACGTCTCTCGGGTAACCAGGCGCCAGCGCTCTATGCTATCTCGCTGATCGTCGTGTTCCTGTGTCTGGCAGCGCTGTATGAGAGCTGGTCGATTCCGTTCTCGGTTATGCTGGTTGTGCCGCTGGGCGTTATCGGCGCCCTGCTGTTCACCACTATGCGCGGCCTGAGCAACGACGTGTACTTTGTGGTAGGCCTGTTGACCACCATCGGGCTGTCGGCGAAGAACGCCATTCTGATCGTCGAGTTCGCCAAAGATTTGATGGAGAAAGAAGGCAAAGGTCTGATAGAAGCGACGCTGGAAGCGGTACGTATGCGTCTTCGTCCTATTCTGATGACCTCGCTGGCCTTTATCCTGGGCGTACTGCCGCTGACCATCAGTACCGGCGCAGGCTCCGGCGCGCAGAACGCGGTAGGTACCGGCGTAATGGGCGGTATGGTAACGGCAACTATTCTGGCTATCTTCTTCGTGCCTGTGTTCTTCGTGGTGGTTCGCCGCCGCTTCAGCAAGCATAAAGAGGATCTGGAACCGCATCATACGGACCGTCCTCACTAAGGCATCCCGCTTGATCTTTAAGAGGCCGCTTTTGCGGCCTCTTTTTTCTTCAGGTGCCGGTAATGCCTGTTTTTGTGACCGTCTCTGGCAGCGCACGCGTCTTCTTCTTTCAATCATCTTCCCGCCATACTTTTTTGTTCTCTGTTTTCGTACCCTGCTACCTTGTTCCCTTATTCCCCTGCTCCCTTGCTCTCCTGCTCTCCTGCTCTCCTGCTCCTTTGCTCCTTTGCTCCCTTGCTCCCTTGCTCCCCTGTTCCCCTGCTCTCCTGCTCTCCTGCTCTCCTGCTCTCCTGCTCCCCTGTTCCAATGTTTTTCTGCTCCGGGGCTCTCTGTTTCTGTGTTCCGTTATCGTTGCTGGTCTGCGTGCCTCCTTTACGCTTGCATTTTAAAATCACGGCGCGCATAATTATTGTTATGTTATAACATACAAAATCAGGGGATTTTATGAAACAAGCAATCCATCCGGCTTACCGCACTGTCGCTTTTCACGACACCAGCGCCGACACCTTTTTTGTCGTCGGCTCTACCATTAAAACCGACCGCACAATCGAGCTGGACGGTAAAACGCTGCCTTATGTAACACTGGACGTCTCTTCGGCTTCCCATGCTTACTACACCGGCAAACAAAAAGAGTTTGCCAAAGAAGGCAGCGCGCACCGCTTTAACCAGCGCTTTGGCCGCTTTTTTAGTAAGTAAGGAGTGAAAATGCAGGTGCTTAACTCGCTGGCTTCGGCCAGAAAACGCCATAAAGACTGCAAGATCGTGCGTCGTCACGGCCGGGTTTTTGTGATTTGCAAAAGCAATCCGCGCTTTAAAGCCGTTCAGGGCAAAAAGAAAAAGCGCTGAGGATATGCAAGCGGCATCAAAGCCGCTTTTGCCATAAAGAATATCGTGCGCGTTCTCTTCCGGTACCGTATCCACCACGTACTCTATTTCTGTCGATTAAATGCCGGGAAAAAGCAACCGGCATGAAGTCTGCTTTTGCCATAAAAAGCGTCTGAAGAATGCGATCCGCCAGAAGGCTGCTTATGCAATAAAAAGCGCTGAGGAATGCAGTCCACAAGAAGGCTACTTTTATCTGGTCAGGAGTATTTATTCAGGCGGGCCGGTTATCGGCCCGCTTTTTTATTTCATGCTGGCCAGCATCGCCGTTACGTTATGACGAAAAGCCGCTTCCAGAGAATCGGCCGCACCGCCTTTTTCCGTCAGCGCTTCCGGGTAGAGCTCGCCACCGGGCCGGGCGCCGGTTGCCGAAGCGATCTGCTGCACCAGGCGAGGATCGGTCTGGTTTTCAATAAAGTAGCTGTGGATATGCTCCTTTTTCAGCTGGGTAATCAGCCCCGCCACGTCGGCAGCGTTGGCCTCAGATTCCGTAGAGAAGCCGACTGGCGACATAAAGGTTACGCCATAGCGCTGGCCAAAATAGCCGAAGGCATCGTGGCTGGTCAGCACTTTACGCTTCGCCGCCGGGATGGCCGCAAACTGGTCAGCGGCCCATTCGTCCAGCTTTTGCAGTCGGGCAATATAGGCCGCGCCGCGCTGGCGGAAGTCGTTTGCATCCTGCGGATCGGCAGCAATCAATGCGTTCATCACGTTGCTGGCATAGATTTCGCCATTTTTCATGCTGTTCCAGGCGTGCGGATCGGTAACCGTTTTCCCCTCCTCCTCCATAGTGCGCGTCGTAATGCCTGCTGAAGCGACAACGACATGGCCTTTGTATTCCGAGGCTGAAATCAGGCGGTCCATCCAGCCTTCCAGCCCCAGGCCGCTGACGAATACCACATCCGCTTTAGCCAGCGCCTGGCTGTCCTGCGGCGTCGGCTCAAAGCTGTGCGGATCGCCATTCGGCCCGACAAGGCTTTTTACCTCTACATGCTCGCCGCCGACCTGCTTAACGATATCGGCCAACACCGTGAAGCTGGCTACCGTCTCCAGCGTTTTCGCCATCGCCAGCGGCGTGGCACACAGGGCGGCCAGCGCCAGCATAAGGGGTAACTTTTTCATCTTTTTTCCTTATCAACAGTAAAAAAACGCGCGCGCAATATTCCGCCGCATGGCCCTACTAAAATCGAGATAAAGAACAGCAGCGCGGCGCAGAGCACCACGGCGGGCCCGGCAGGCAGCGCCAGGTAGAATGAGGCCGACAGACCGCTGAAGCTGGCGATCAGCCCCAGTGTCATGGCGGTGCCAACCATGCCGGGCAGTTCTTTACGCCAGAAGCGGGATGCCGCTGCGGGCAGCATCATCAGCCCCACGCACATCAGCGTGCCGAGAACCTGAAAGCCTGCCACCAGGTTGGTCACAACCAGTATCAGAAAAAGCGCGTGTACCAGCAGTGCAGCCCAGCGGCTCTGCGCGCGTAAAAAAGCAGGGTCGAAGGCATCGATCACCAGCGGACGATAAATCAACGCCAGCGCCAGCAGCGTCACCGACGCTATCGCGCTGACCAGCAGAAGCGAGGGATTATCAACGGCCAGCAACGAGCCGAACAGTACATGCAGCAGATCGACGCTGGAGCCGCGCAGTGAAACCAGCGTCACGCCCAGCGCCAGCGAGCCGAGATAAAAACCGGCAAAACTGGCGTCTTCACGCAGCGGCGTATAGCGGCTGACCGCGCCCGACAGCAGCGCTACCGACAGCCCGGCGATAATGCCGCCAATGCCCATTGCGACCAGCGAAAGGCCGGAAATCAAATAGCCGATAGCCGCGCCGGGCAGCACCGCATGGGAAAGCGCGTCGCCGACCAGGCTCATGCGACGCAGCAGCAAAAAGACGCCCAGCGGCGTGGCGCTGAGCGAAAGCGCAATGCAGGCAACCAGCGCGCGGCGCATAAAGGCGAATTCGATAAAAGGCTGTAAAAGCGTCATGCTGACTCCAACACGATCGGTTCCGGCGATTGCGTGATCCATTCCGCCTGAGTGGAGTCCAGCCGCAGGATCTGCGGGAAGGATCGCGTAACCATCGTCATATCGTGCAGCACCACGATCAGCGTGCAGCCAGCCCGATGCCGCGCCTGCAGCAGCGCCAGCAGCAGACTGGTCGTTGCCGTATCGATGCCGGTAAAAGGTTCATCAAGCAGCAGTAGCGAAGCATCCTGTACCAGTAGCCTGGCAAAAAGCACACGCTGCAGCTGTCCGCCAGAAAGCGTGCCGGGCTGCGCGGCGGCGAATTCAGCCATATTGACCTCTTCCAGCGCCGCCATAATCCGCTGCCTTTCAGGTCGACCGATAGCCCCAAACCAGCCGCAGCGTCGCCAGCAGCCCATCGCCACCAGATCGGCTACGCTGACAGGGAAATTTCTCTCAATTTCGGATTGCTGCGGTAACCATGCTGTATCCTGCGTCAGGCAGCTGAGTTGACCACTTACGGGCGGCAGCAGGCCCGCGAAGGTTTTTAGCAACGTGGATTTTCCACAGCCGTTTGCCCCCACCAGCGCGGTCATTGACCCCGGCTGGAACGTCCCGTTAAGGGACGGGGTAACGGCGCTCCCGCGATAGCCGACCCGGAGATCTGTTAGCGTAATCATGGGGATACCGCCCATCCGCTCAGCGCCAGCAAAGCCAGCACGGCGATCAGAGCAAAAAGTAAACGTGCTCGGGCTGATTGCATCAGTAATGTGGGACGAGAAGAAGCAGTAAAACTTAACATGGCAGCACTATAGTTACGTTATAACATAACAATAGCATATTACGATGATGGAAAGCGCGCTGAACTAAAATGTATCTTTTTATTTCCACAAAAAGTAATAAAAAGAGATGCGGTTATATAAAATTTCTTCACCTTAATCGGGTTTTTCTATCGCAGAAAGCGGGATCCTCTACTAAAATAATTAACAGTCAAATCATCAAGATAGTTTTTTCTCTTTTTAAGCGGCTTGATTATTTTAAAGCTAACAACAATTATCTGTATAAGCGTTTATTAACTCTGTGGAGAAAAAATGCGCAAACGTATTCCTGTCTCTTCAGCGCCTGATGAAGAAAATGAGTCCGAATGGATTAGCCTTATTCAGCGGATTATTCCCAAAATAGAAACCGAGTTAACTGGCTCACTGTTATGGTATTCACAAAATGCGCAATATGTTCCGGGAAGTGTGAAAATTATTTCAGTTGAACAAACGGCGCCGTCGGGTTACAAAATGACTTACAGTTTCTGCTGGAACGTTTTCAACGCCTGTCTTGATATCGATGCAGATGAAACGACCACCCAGTCAGTAAATTTTGAAAGCCAGCCCGATGCGCTGATATTTGATTTTATTGATACGGAACGCGCCGCAGCCGCGGATGAATTGTAATTTTTAGTAATAGTACTCAAAATACAATTTAAGAGAGTTATATTTATTAAAGCACTCGCACGAGATTCAATATCGCTTCCTGGCACCCCGCTCGCAGAAAGCCTGCGGTATACCATTTTTCACTGGCTATGGAGGGGAAAAAGATGGACGAATACTCACCGAAAAGGCATGATATTGCCCAGCTGAAATTTTTGTGTGAAAACCTGTATGATGAAAGTCTGGCCACGTTAGGCGATAGCCATCACGGCTGGGTTAACGATCCAACTTCAGCAATTAACCTGCAGCTTAATGACCTGATTGAGCATATTGCCGGGTTTACCATGAATTACAAAATTAAGCATATTGAAGACAGCGAGTTGATTAGTCAGATTGATGAATATCTTGACGATACCTTTATGCTTTTCAGCAACTACGGTATTAATGGCCAGGATCTTCAGCGCTGGCAGAAATCAGCGAAACGGCTGTTCAACGTTTTTACAGAGGAATGTGCTGTCGTTACCGCACAGACAAGCCATTCATTTTAGTAACCTTTATTTTTTCAATGGTTTAATAATGACAGATAAACTACTTACGAAAACTGATTATCTGATGCGTTTAAGACGATGCCGTTCAATTGACACGCTCGAACGCGTTATCGAAAAAAACAAATACGAATTATCTGATAATGAGCTGGCCGTATTTTATTCAGCGGCGGATCATCGGCTTGCCGAACTCACCATGAATAAGCTTTACGATAAAGTGCCGGTTTCTGTCTGGAAGTTTGTACGATAAGAGATGAAGCGGTGAGGGTTCCCCGGAGGAATTGGGTGGGGGCCCTGCCAGCTACATCCCGGCACACGCGTCACCTGCTGCGGCTGCTTCCTTCCGGATCTGACCGAGTTCACAAGTTAGCGTTGCGGGAGAACCAACCGGGCCCCCATTGATTGCCCCATGTAATGGAGCGAGGGCATTATCAATGAACCCCTGGGCAATTGCAAGCCCGCGCCCAACGACCGTTGTTTTCTTGCACAATATTGCCCTTTCCCCTGCTATTATCCGCCACCTCCCTTCAGCTTAAGACCGCTTTCGATTACTTTATTTGCAGTAACGGGGAGCAGAGATGACTGAACAAGACACTTTTCCACGCCGTATCTGGCAAATTGTTGCCGCTATTCCCTACGGTAAGGTAACCACCTATGGCGATATTGCCCGGCTGGCGGGTTCGCCGCGCGCCGCGCGTCAGGTTGGCGGCGTATTAAAACGGCTACCGGCAGGCAGCAAGCTTCCATGGCACAGAGTCATTAACCGGTTGGGTGAGATTTCGTTGACGGGCGCCGATCTCGATCGCCAACGCCAGGCTTTATTGGCAGAGGGCGTAGAAGTGGATCATAACGGAAAAATTGCGCTGGAGCGCTACCGCTGGCAGGGATGAACCGCCCCCGTAAAGGGGCGGAAACCATTACAGTGAAGTTGGCGCAGGCACGGTTGAGGTCGGCGTCACCAGCGTAGGTGAAGTCGAGGGTACCGCCACAGGCGCGCGTTGAGCCGTCGGTAGGGCTTTCGCCGGCACGGCCTTCAGGTTAAGCGTCTGGTCTTTTGTACCGCCGCCGTTAATAACCGGCTTAATAGAATCGGCTATTAATACGACGTTGCGATCGACAATTACCGCTGCACTCAGCAGGATCCTGGCGTCAGGCTGAATGTCCGCCGGATTGAAAGGCAGGATAAATTTGAACGGCGCCTGTTTACCATCGGTCAGCACTACGCGCTGTGAAATCACTTTTGCCGGTGCGTCTGACAGGGAAGCATCAGAAAGCATCACGGTTAATGAAGCATCAGGCGGCAGGCGCACGTTGGCCGGAAGCGTAATGGTTCCGCTAACGTGCGGCTGGCGCAGCGTATCTGCTTCCCCCGCGACTTTGGAAGCCAGCGTCGGCGTGGGGACATCTCTACCTTTATCAGCACATCCGGAAAGTGCGACCGCCAAAGCGGCGCCGGTCAATACAGGCCAAAGTTTCATTGATTTATTCTCCTTGCGATCAATGCGGGACATAAGGGACAGCAAGCCTGCCCCGTAAGCCTTAATTCTGGCACAGGTTATTGATTTTCGCCTGTAAGCCAAATAAGGAACGCGTGCGGAAGAATATTTTTCCCCGACGTTGACGGCAGCGGGTTCGGTTTCGCAAACTGAAAGGGAACCGACTATTGAGGAAGCCGCCATGAGTCAGGCACTGCACGAACTGTTAAATTTAATGAACCTGGAAAAGCTGGAAGAGGGCCTGTTTCGCGGCCAGAGCGAGGATCTCGGCCTGCGTCAGGTTTTTGGCGGTCAGGTGGTCGGCCAGGCGCTTTATGCCGCCAAGCAGACGGTCCCGGCGGAGCGCATTATCCATTCGTTCCACAGCTACTTTTTGCGGCCCGGCGACAGCCAGAAAGCCATTATTTACGACGTAGAAACCCTGCGCGACGGGCACAGCTTCAGCGCCCGCCGGGTCAGCGCCATCCAGAACGGCCAGCCTATTTTTTATATGACCGCCTCTTTCCAGGCGCCGGAAACGGGTTTTGAGCATCAGAAACCGATGCCGGACGTCGCTGGCCCGGAGTCCCTGACGACGGAAGGCGAAATCGCCAAACAGCTGTCGCATTTTATCCCTGAAAAGGCGCGTGAAAAGTTCCTGTCAGAAAAACCGTTTGAAATCCGCCCGGTTAAATTTCACAACCCGCTGAAAGGCCACGTTGATGAACCGGTGCGCCATGTCTGGCTGCGGGCTAACGGCCCCATGCCGGACGACAGGCGTATACACCAATACCTGCTGGGCTACGCCTCGGACTTTAACTTCCTGCCGGTCGCGCTCCAGCCGCACGGCAAAGGATTTCTGGAACCGGGAATGCAGGTCGCCACTATCGATCACTCGATGTGGTTTCACCGCCCTTTCGACCTGAATCAGTGGCTGCTTTATAGCGTGGAGAGCACGTCGGCATCCGGTGCCAGAGGCTTCGTACGCGGTGAGTTCTTTACTCAGGATGGGATACTGGTCGCTTCAACGGTGCAGGAAGGCGTGATGCGCCTGCGTCAGTAGCTGAAATAACAAACCCCGCAGAGCGCGGGGTTTGTTAGCGAGGGCGGCTCCTGCGAGTCGGCTTACTGGTTATAAGCGTTTTCGCCGTGGCTGTTCACATCCAGACCTTCACGTTCGTGATCCTCGGTTACGCGCAGGCCGACTGTCATATCCGCAACCTTAAAGGCGATAAAGGCGACCACGCCCGTCCAGACCACCGTAATGCCTACGCTATAGAGCTGCACCCAAATCTGATGCCCCATCGTTACGCCAGGGGCATAGCCGACGCCGCCCAGTGAAGAAGAAGCGAAAACGCCGGTCAGGATGCAGCCTACAATACCGCACACGCCGTGCACGCCGAACACGTCACAGGGATCGTCAACGCGCAGCCATCTTTTCAGCACGGTAACACCCCACAGGCCCGCCAGACCGCCGATAATACCGATAACCAACGCGCCGCCGACGCCAACATAGCCACAGGCTGGCGTAATCGCCACCAGACCCGCGATCGCACCGGAGCAGACGCCCAGCAGCGAAGGCTTGCCGCGCAGCGCCCACTCGCCAAACGTCCAGCTCAGCATCGCACCTGCGGTCGCCATAACGGTGTTCAGGAATGCCAGCGCCGCGATTTCGTTAGCCGCGCTCGCCGAACCGGCGTTAAAGCCGAACCAGCCGACATACAGGATCGCCGTGCCGGTGAAGACCATCGGCAGGTTATGTGGTTTAAAGGCTTCTTTGCCAAAGCCCGCACGCTTGCCGACCAGGTAAGCGCCGACCAGACCGGCAACGGCGGCGTTGATATGCACTACGGTGCCGCCGGCAAAGTCCAGCGCGCCGTCCTGCGCCAGCAGTCCACCGGACCAGACCATGTGCGCGATGGGCAGATAGGAGAAAGTGACCCAGATAGCCACAAAGATCAGCACCGCAGAGAAACGAATACGCTCGGCCAGCGCGCCAACGATCAGGCCGACGGTAATACAGGCAAAGGAAGCCTGGAACGAAACGTGAATATACTGGTAGAAGGTTCCAACCAGCGCCGTCAGCTGAATGTTTTTCAACATCGCCATGCTGAAGTCGCCAAAGAAAGCGTTGCCCGTGCTGAAGGCCAGCGAATAGCCGTAGAGCATCCAGATAACGCACACCATCGCAAAGGTCACGGAAACCTGAGTCAGCATGGACAGGACGTTTTTAGCCCGGATGAGGCCGCCGTAGAAAAGCGCAATGCCGGGTAGCGTCATAAACAGCACCAGCGCGGTGCAAATCATCATAAAGGCGTTATCGGCCTTGTCCGCCACGGCTGGCGGTGCCGCCATCGCAAGCGAGGGCAACAGGCTGAGGCTGGCGAGGCCGAAGGTAGTCATTTTTCTCATTTTATCCCATCCCATCACAATTCTTAGCCCCGAGATCAGAGTGCGGCTTCGTCCGCTTCGCCGGTGCGAATACGGATAACCCGCTGTAGTTCAGCGACAAAAATCTTACCGTCGCCAATTTTGCCGGTGTAGGCGGCCTTGCTGATAACGTCGACAACCTCGTCCAGCTGGTCGTCCGCTATCGCCACATCGATTTTAACTTTTGGCAGGAAGTTCACGCTGTATTCAGCGCCGCGATAAAGCTCGGCATGGCCTTTCTGGCGACCAAATCCCTTGACTTCGGTGACGGTCAGGCCCTGAATGCCAATGGCAGAAAGCGCCTCACGCACGTCTTCTAATTTAAACGGTTTGATTACCACGGTAACCAGCTTCATACGATCCCCTCCAGCTAAAGAAAACGGTGATTCCGCCCTGCGTTAACCAAAGCAAAGGCTGTGCCATAAATCAGAAACGTGCGTTTTAAAAGGCGCGGCGGCAGATATTGCGTACGCGTGGCGGCCTGATGATGACATTAAGCATAGAGGGAAAAAGAAAACGCACCATTAAGGTGCGTTACGCGTCGAAATTGTGCATCGCCGCTGTTTTATCAGCTCGGCCGCCTGCTTTTAGTGCAGCGAAGCGGTGTTACGTTTCTTCCAGCTCTTCGCCCGCCAGCTGGAGCTGATACATCTGCCAGTAACGGCCCTGTTTCGCCAACAGCTGCTGATGGTTGCCCTGCTCTACCGCATGGCCTCTGTGCAGCACCAGAATGGTATCCGCATCGATAATAGTAGAGAGTCGGTGAGCGATAACCACCAGCGTGGTTTGCTGACGAACGGCCTTAAGCGCCTTCTGGATCGCCTGCTCCGTGCCGGAATCAATATTCGCCGTCGCTTCATCCAGGATCAGAATTTGCGGCGAGGCGACCAGCACGCGCGCCATCGCCAGCAGCTGCTTCTGACCCACGGAAAGATTGTTACCCTGTTCGCCCAGCCGCGTATAGATATCGTCGGAGAGCGAACGCGCCAGTTCGGCAAGCTGAACGGTTTCCAGCGCGTGCCAGACCGCCTCTTCGCTTATCGAACGCCCCAGCGCCACGTTAGCGAAAAAGGTGTCGGCTAGCACCACCGGATCCTGCTGCACCATCGCCACGCCTTCGCGCAGCACGCCGTGGCTGAGCCCGGTCAGCGGCCTGCCGTCCAGGCGAATTTCACCCTGCTTCACCGGGTAGTAGCCCATCAGCAAGTTAGCGAGCGTGCTTTTCCCGCTGCCGGTATGGCCGACCAGCGCCACAAAGCTGCGCGAAGGCACGCTGAGGTTGATATCGTTGAGCACGTTGCGATCGTCGCGATAGGCGAAGCTCAGATGTTCAATCTCAATGCGCCCCGAGGCCAGCGGCCGACTATCCTGACCATAGTGCTGGCGAGGCGCGTCCATCAGTTCAAAAATGCGCTCGCCGGCCACTACCGCCTGTTGCAGCATCGACTGCTGGGTGGTCAGCTCAATCAGCGGCTCGTTCAGCCTGCCCAGGTAGTTAATAAACGCGTAAAGCACGCCAACCTCGAAGCTGCCGCTGGAGGAGAAGCCAAACAGCAGCATCAGCCCGCACAGGATCATGGCGGAAAACAGGCTGAGCAGCGGCCGGAGCAGAAAGCCATCCAGCCGTAGCGTTTCCATTCTCGCCAGATAGTGCGAGCGGCTCGCTTCGCTCATCCGCTCACCAAAGCGCGCCTGCTGACGAAACTGCTGGATCACGCTCATGCCGCTGATCACTTCATTAAAGCCGTTGTTAATATCGGCCAGATAGCTACGCACTCGCCGTACGATAGGCGTACTGTAGCGCTGATAAATCAGCATCACGGTCAGCACAGCCGGAAAAATCATTATCGCCACCAGCGCCATGCGCCAGTCGAGACTGAAC
The DNA here is from genome assembly GCF_041224955.1 of Erwinia aeris. Classification (NCBI taxonomy): domain Bacteria; kingdom Pseudomonadati; phylum Pseudomonadota; class Gammaproteobacteria; order Enterobacterales; family Erwiniaceae; genus Erwinia; species Erwinia aeris. The sequence goes on from NZ_JBGFFX010000012.1 coordinate 67,014, forward strand.
ATCGCCACCAGCATGGCACCGATCAGCGCCGCGCTGCGCAGCACGGTGGCTACCACGGTGACGTAGAGATCGCGCACGACTTCGGTGTCATTGGTCACGCGTGAAATAATCTGGCCAACGGGCTGGGTATCAAAAGCGCTCAGCGGCTGGCGCAGCGCGGCGTCCATGACGTCCGTACGCAGCCGCTGCACTACGCCTACCGCCGCCTCGTTAAACAGCAGCGACTGCCAGTAGTGCAGCGCGGCGGCCAGGATTTGCAGCAGGAGAAAGCTGACGGCCAGCCCGGTGACCAGCCCCAGCGGCATGGAATGCTTCGCCACCATGTTATCGATAAAATAGCTGACCAGCACCGGGCCGAGCACTTCCGCCACCGCCGCTATCCACAGCAATACTATCGCCAGGCCAAGCGATTTCCGCCACGGCGAACCGTAGCGCAGCAGGCGTTTCAGCGTGGGCCAGAGCTGATTAAGATTCGCCATGCGGCACCCCTTTCGCGATTTCGTCCTCGTCCAGCGCGGCTTCCAGCTGCTGATAACGATACATATCCTGATACCAGCCGTCCTGGGCAATCAGCGCCTCATGCTGCCCGCGCTGGGCCACCGTGCCCTGCTGCATCACCAGGATTTCACTGGCTTCCGTCAGGGCGGACAAACGGTGCGCGCTGATAATCACGGTTCTTCCTGCGCCCCATTTTCTTAAATTATGCAGTATCTGGTGTTCTGTACGGCCGTCGACCGCCGACAGCGCATCGTCCAGGATCAGGATTTCCGCGTTCAGCAGCAACGCCCTGGCAATAGATATACGCTGTTTCTGTCCTCCGGAAAGCATCACCCCGCGCTCTCCGACTTCGGTATCGTAGCCCTGGGGCAGCCGCAGAATATCTTCATGTACGCAGGCAAGCCGCGCGGCGCGCTCAATATCGCTTTGCTGCGCCGTAGGTCGACCCAATGCGATATTGTTGGCGATGGTGTCGGAAAAAAGAAACGGCGTCTGGCTGACGACCGCCATGCGGCTACGCCAGCTGTCCAGACGCAGCTGCGGCAGCGGAATACCGTGATAGCGGATGTCGCCCTGCGCAATATCGAAGTGCCGCTGGATCAGGCTTAACAGCGTGCTTTTCCCGGCGCCTGTCGGCCCGCACAGCCCCAGCATCTGGCCGGGCTTAAGGTTAACGTTGATATGGCGTAGCGAGGGCTGCTGCGCGCCAGGATAGCAAAATTCCCTGATAGCGATTTGCAGCTGGCCACGATCTTCCGGCAGCGTTTTACTGCCGTCCTCTACCGCCGGCGCCTCTGCCAGCAGCGAGCGAATACGGCTCCAGGCCGCGCTGCCGCGCTCGACGATATTGAACATCCAGGCCAGCGCCAGCATTGGCCAGATCATCAGGCCAAGGTACATGACAAAGCTGGTCAGCTGGCCCAGCGTCATCTGATCGTGCCAGACCAGCCAGCTGCCGCCGCCGATCGCCAGCAGGTTCGACAGTCCGATGGCAATATAAATAGTGGGATCGAAGCGGGCGTCAATCCGCGCCACGCGCAGGTTTTTTTGGCCCGTGTCGCGGGCGATATCGGCGAACTGTGCGGACTGATGGTCTTCCAGCCCAAAGGCTTTGATCATACGAATACTGGTCAGGCTTTCCTGCGTTCTGTCGTTAAGCGACGAAAAGGCGGCCTGAGCATGCTTAAAACGATGATGGAGCTGGTCGCCGTAGCGTTTGATCACTATCGCCATGACCGGCATCGGCAGCAGCGCCAGCAGGGTCAGCTGCCAGCTAATCTGCGTGCTCATCACCACCAGCACCGCCAGCCCCATCACCAGCGAGTCAACCAGCGTCAGCACGCCTTCTCCGGCGGCAAACACCACGCGATCCACATCGTTGGTGGCGCGGGCGATCAAATCACCGGTACGGTGACGCAGGTAAAATTCGGGATGCTGACGGCTAAGCTGACGATAGAAGTCCTGCCGCAGCTCGACGGCAAGCTGATAGGAGGCGCCGAAAAGCAGCACGCGCCAGACGTAGCGCAGCAGATAGACCACAATAGCCGTGAGCAGCATCACGCCCACCCACATCAGCAGGCGCGAAGCACTCATCTGCTGATGGGAGACGCCGTCCACGATAGTACCGACAAGCTTCGGCGGCAGCAGCTGCAGCAGCGCAATGATAATCAGCAGAAAAACGGCGCCAAGATAGCGGCGCCATTCACGCATAAAGTACCAGCTCAACTGGCTGAAAAGTCGCACAATAAACGTCCTGGTCAGGTTCGGGCGAGCGCCGTGGTTCAGCGGCAGCGCCAATGTGTATTTATTTCTCTGGACCGCCGCCATCAGCGCGACCCGGCCGCGAATATAGCCTTCCTGTTCCGGCCATTTCAAGCGTTTCCGGCATGTCGGAGTAATGAGAGACGCGGCATCCGCCATAATTTACGGTGGCCTTGTTCCGCTATCGGGTGCCGTAAAAACAGCCTGGACCCTGTTTTATCTTTTGTATGCGCCTGCAGAAGAATAAATCTCCGTTGCCCCTGTAGTTTACAGGGAATAGCGTAAATGATTTTCCCGTAAATGCGTTACGTTCAGCCTGTTGTTACCTGAAGAAACAGCGTTTTGTTCACGAACCATTGGCACGCATGACCGTAACGACCCGAGCCGCCAGGGCGTTGCCGTCAGGTTTATAGCCATGTTGTCAGCTTCCGCGCGGGCAACACAACGCCGTGCCGGGCTTCGCCTGGCTAACCAACATGCGCGGCTCCTGCCCCTGTTTTTATGCCACGTCAGGCAGTACCATACGCCCCAACAGATTAATGAGGTAAAAAGTATGAAACGTGCAGTGGTGGTATTCAGCGGCGGACAGGATTCAACCACCTGTTTGATCCAGGCTTTGCAGCAGTATGACGAAGTGCACTGCCTGACCTTTGACTATGGTCAGCGGCATCGTGCAGAGATCGATATCGCTCGCGAGCTGGCGCAGTCGCTGGGCGCAAGAGCGCACAAAGTGCTGGACGTCACGCTGCTTAACGAGCTGGCCGTCAGTAGCCTGACCCGCGACAGCATCCCCGTTCCGGCCTGGGATCCCGACGCCAGCGGCCTGCCAAGCACTTTTGTGCCGGGACGTAATATCCTGTTCCTGACGCTGGCCTCGATTTATGCTTACCAGGTTGAGGCCGAAGCGGTAATTACCGGCGTTTGCGAAACCGACTTTTCTGGTTACCCGGACTGCCGCGACGAATTTGTTAAGGCGCTGAACCATGCCGTGGAGCTGGGTATGGCGCGTCTGGTTCGCTTTGAAACGCCGCTGATGTGGCTGAACAAAGCCGAAACCTGGGCGCTGGCGGACTACTGGCAGCAGCTGGCGCTGGTGCGCAACGACACGCTTACCTGCTATAACGGCATCAAGGGCGACGGCTGCGGCGAATGCGCTGCCTGCCATCTGCGCGCCAACGGCCTGCGCGATTACCAGATTAACAGCGCTACGGTGATGCAGGAGATGCAGCGCAAAACCGGGCTACGCTGACAGCATCTCTTCCAGCCGCTGCTTCAGCTCGCCGACGATCGGCTGCGCTTTTTGCGTGCGCAGATCGATGCAGACAAAGGTCAGCGTCGCATCGGCTATTGCTTCCCCCTCCGGCAGCAGCGTGATGGTCTGGCCGATAACGCCACTTTTCCCGCCCAGCTGCACCAGATGGCTGGCAATCGCCAGCTCGTCGCCCAGCACCGCCGGGCGACGGTAGTTAATGTTAATATTGACTACGATAAAAGCCAGCCGGTTATCATTCATCCAGCGAAAGGCGGCCAGTTTTTCCAGCCAGGCCCAGCGCGCCTCTTCCAGAAATTCTAAATAGCGCGCGTTGTTGACGTGTTGGTAAACATCCAAATGATAACCGCGAACCTTAATCGTAATCTGCATAATCTTCTCCCAAAAAAGGCCACACTGACTGGTATGACCTCTTTCAGCGTAGCAGCCCGTACGCCACGATGCGTGGGGCCGCAACGGCAAGTCGAGAAAGCGATCACAGTTTCAGTTTGGTCAGGTTCCTCTCTACCAGCGCATTACCAATACCGGGCACTTCTTTTAGCTGCTCTATCTGCGTAAAAGGGCCGTATTGCTCGCGATAGCTGATAATAGCCTGCGCCTTTTTTAGCCCTACGCCGTTCATTACGGCGCTCAGCTCTTCGGCCGTGGCGTGATTAATACTGACCGATTCGCTTTGCGGCGGTTTCTTTTCCTCGCTCGGCTGCGCGCTGGCCTGCGGCGCGCTGACGTTATCGATGGCCGGCCCGGCGTACAGCGGCGAAGCGCCGCCCAGCAGCAGGGTAAAACATAAAGCCTGTAAGGTTGTTTTCATGCTGTTCTCCTCCATGTGTTTGACAGCAACGTCAGGCTACGCCCAACCAACCGGCGCCACAAACGGCAGATGACAGAAATGGAAAAGGCCGCATAAGCGGCCTTTGGGTTTGCAATAATTTGCAGGATTTTTGCGAGGCTTATTGCGCCTGCGCGGCTGCGCCGTACTTGATCTTGCCTTCTTTGCGCAGGTTGCTCAGCAGCGCTTCGAAGGCGATCTGCGCATTGTTCTGCGTGATGCCCTGCACCATCGCTTTCTTCTGCGCTTCCGGCAGCGTGCCGCTGCGTACCTGATCCAGCGCCAGCAGCACAACGTTGCCCTGCCCGTCCTCGCTGATGCCGTACACAGGCTTGTCTTTGGTCGGCTGCGCCAGCGCGAAGGCGGACTGCGTTATCGCATCCTGACCGCTGCGCGTCAGCGTTTTCTGCTCGCTAAAGCTAAGATTAGCCGCCTTCATGGCATCCATACCCTTGCCCGCCTGCAGATCGGCCAGCAGTTTTTCCGCCTGGGCCTTCGCTTCCGCCTGCGCCTTCTGGTTTTTCAGCGTGGCTACGATTTCGGCACTGACCTCGGCCAGCGGCTTAACCGCTTCCGGCTTGTGGGCGGCGATACGCAGCACAAAAGCACGATCGCCATCAACCGTGATGATATCGGAGTTGCTGCCCGGCGCGCCGTTATCCCCCAGCAGACCACCGTTAAAGATCGCCTGCTCTACCGCTCTGAAATTCAGCTCGGCCGGTGGATTGTCGTGGCTGAACCAGTCCGTTTCCACCGCTTTTACGCCTGCCGCTTCTTCCGCGCTCGCCAGCGACTCGTTGTCGTTGCTGGCCGCGTCGCTCACTTTCTGCTGCAGCTTGTAATAAGCGTCGACGGCCGTTTCGTGTTTCACCTTAGCGGCGATGTCGTCGTGTACGGCCGCCAGCGGTTTGATCTGCTGCGGCTGAACGTCATCAAGACGAGCAACGATAAAGCCGACGGAGGATTTGATCACGCCCGACAGCTGACCTTTCTGCGTCAGGTTAGCGCTTTTCAGCTCGTCCGGCGTGGTATCCGGCTCCAGCCAGCCCATATCGCCGCCTTTACGGGCAGAGATAGGATCGATGGATTTCTCTTTCGCCAGCGCGGCAAAATCGCCACCTTTTTTCAGCGCGTCCAGAACCGCCTGCGCATCGGCTTCGGTTTTGGTTTGGATCACGCTGAAACGGCTGCGCTGCGGCTGGGTATAATCCTGCTGATGGCTGTCGTACCAGCTTTGAATATCGCTTTCGCTCGGTGCTTTCTGCAACGAGGCCGCATCCAGCTTGATATAGCTGACGCGGAACTGCTCCGGCGCCATAAAGCTGTTTTTATTCTGCTCGTAGTAGTTTTTGACTTCTTCGTCGCTGACGTTCTGCTTCGCTGCCAGCGCCGCGACGTTAATAGTCGCTTCACGCACCAGGCGCTCCTGAGAAACCAGCGCGGCCAGCGATTCAGTTTCGCCCGGCAGCATAAAGTCTGTGCGGGTCACCGCCGCAATCAGCTGCTGCGTGGTCAGCTGCTTGCGCAGCGCCTGAGCGTACTGATCGGCAGTGAGATTCATCTGGTTAATAATCGCCAGATAACGGGCGTTATCGAATTTGCCGTTAGTCTGGAAGGCCGGCTGGTTGAAAATAGCCTGCTTGATCTGATCGTCGCTAACCGCCAGCTGCAGATCTTTCGCATACTGATCCAGCAGCGCTTCATCTACCAGCTGAGAAAGCGCCTGCTGGCGGATCTGCTGAAGATAAGCGGGATTGCTGGCCAGCTGTGAGAACTGCTCGCCCAGCATTTCCTGCTGACGTGAACGTTCGTTGCTGAACGCTCTTTCCAACTGGGCGCGACTGATTTCCTGGCCATTGACCTTAGCTGCATAATCTCCATTGCCGCCGATCAGGTAGTTGCCCACCCCGGTCAGAACAAAAGAGAGGATGATCAGACCCAGTATAATTTTGAGCACGACATGGTTCGACGCCGCGCGTAAATTGTCCATCATGGTGTGACAACACTCCGCTGTATTATGAATGTAAACCCTTGCGCTTGCTTCCCACGTTCCCGGGGCGCTCCACGCCGCTGCGTATCAGGCTCTTGCGACCGTTGAAACAAAAAAGGCACATCATAGTGTGATGTGCCTCGTATGGTACATGAGAACGTCAGGACAGTCCTCATTCCACCGAAGAAATTGCTTGCCTGACGTTAATTAACCGCGTCTTTCAGCGCCTTACCGGCGCGGAATCCCGGGACTTTGCCCGCAGGAATAGTAATTTCTTTACCGGTTTGCGGGTTGCGTCCGGTACGCTCTGCGCGCTCACGCACGGAAAATGTGCCAAACCCTACCAGCGCCACTTCGTCGCCCGCTTTAAGAGAGTCGGTTACCGCTTCCATAAAAGCATCCAGCACGCGTCCCGCCGCTGCTTTAGAGATATCAGCGTTTGCAGCAATGTTGTCGATCAACTGTGACTTATTCACTCAATCATCCCCTCTTTATTATTTACTTCGCAAACGGGCTTCCCCCCGTTACGAGCACGCATCAATTATCGTTGTTTGTCGAGTCGTAAAAGCAGGGCCTGTTCAGACCTTCACCGGCTTAACAGCCCCCTAAATTAACGGCACAAAAAAAAGCTGGCAAGTACGAATTCGTCTGCCAGCTCTGGATTTAGGGTCTTTTTGTCTTATATCACTATTTCGCCGTGGCAACCTGCATGCCGTATGGGGCATTTTGCAGGGCCAGGGTCAGCACTTCTTCGATACGCTTAACCGGGTGGATATCCAGATCGGCAATCACGTTGTCCGGAATTTCTTCCAGATCGCGCTTGTTTTCATCCGGGATCAGCACGGTTTTGATGCCGCCGCGATGCGCTGCCAGCAGCTTCTCTTTCAGGCCGCCGATAGGCAGAACCTGGCCGCGAAGCGTGATCTCGCCGGTCATCGCCACGTCGGCGCGCACCGGGTTACCGGTCAGACAGGAAACCAGCGCCGTACACATAGCGATACCCGCACTTGGGCCATCTTTCGGCGTGGCGCCTTCCGGCACGTGCACGTGGATGTCGCGTTTTTCGTAGAAGTCGCCGTTAATGCCCAGCTTCTCTGCACGCGCGCGTACCACGGTCAGTGCCGCCTGGATGGACTCCTGCATCACCTCGCCCAGCGAGCCGGTATAGGTCAGCTTGCCTTTGCCCGGCACGCACGCGGTTTCGATGGTCAGCAGATCGCCGCCCACTTCCGTCCATGCCAGACCCGTAACCTGTCCTACGCGGTTTTCGCTGTCGGCGCGGCCATAGTCGAAACGCTGCACGCCCAGGAAATCCTTCAGGTTATCGGCATTGATTTCGATATGGGTAACGCTCTTATCCATCAGCAGCGTTTTCACTGCTTTACGGCACAGCTTAGACAGCTCACGCTCAAGGCTACGCACGCCCGCTTCACGGGTGTAATAACGAATGATACCCACGATGGCGCTGTCGTCTACGGTCAGCTCGCTCGCTTTCAGGGCGTTACGCTCAATCTGCTTCGGCAGCAGGTGCTGTTTGGCAATATTAAGCTTTTCGTCCTCGGTATAGCCCGACAGACGGATCACTTCCATACGGTCCAGCAGCGGTGCCGGAATGTTCATGGAGTTAGACGTCGCTACAAACATCACGTCGGAAAGGTCGTAATCGACTTCCAGATAGTGATCGTTAAAAGCGATGTTCTGCTCGGGATCCAATACCTCCAGCAGGGCCGATGCCGGGTCGCCGCGCATGTCCGAGGACATTTTATCGATCTCATCCAGCAGGAACAGCGGGTTCTTCACGCCAACCTTCGCCATTTTCTGGATCAGCTTGCCCGGCATAGAACCAATATAGGTACGACGGTGCCCACGGATTTCCGCTTCGTCGCGCACGCCGCCCAGCGCCATACGGACATATTTACGGCCGGTCGCCTTAGCGATCGACTGGCCCAGCGAGGTTTTACCCACGCCCGGCGGTCCCACCAGGCACAGGATCGGCCCTTTGATTTTGCTGACGCGGCTCTGCACCGCTAAATATTCCAGGATACGGTCTTTCACGCGCTCCAGGCCAAAGTGATCGGTATCCAGCGTTTCCTGCGCCTTCACCAGATCTTTCTTCACCTTGCTGCGCGCGTTCCACGGCACCTGGACCATCCAGTCGATATAGCCGCGCACCACCGTTGCTTCCGCCGACATTGGCGACATCATCTTCAGCTTCTGCAGCTCGGCTTCGGTTTTATCGCGCGCCTCTTTTGGCATTTTCGCCGCGTCGATTTTGCGCTTCAGCGCTTCGTTTTCGTCCGGCGCGTCGTCCATTTCGCCCAGTTCTTTCTGAATCGCCTTCATCTGCTCATTCAGATAGTACTCGCGCTGGCTCTTTTCCATCTGCTTTTTCACGCGGTTACGAATGCGTTTTTCCACCTGCAGCAGATCGATTTCCGACTCCATCATCGCCATCAGATATTCCAGACGTTCATTGACGTCGGACATCTCCAGCACGGACTGTTTGTCGGCCAGCTTCAGCGGCATATGGGCGGCGACGGTATCCGCAAGACGCGCGGCGTCTTCAATGCTGTTCAGCGAGGTCAGCACTTCCGGCGGGATTTTCTTGTTCAGTTTGATATAGCCTTCAAACTGGTTAATCGCCGTGCGGACCAGCACTTCCTGCTCGCGTTCGTCAATTTCAGGCGAAACCAGATATTCCGCCTGAGCCGTAAAATGGTCACCGTTATCGGCAAGCGTAGTGATATGCGCGCGCTGCAGCCCTTCGACCAGCACTTTTACCGTGCCGTCAGGCAGCTTCAGCATCTGTAAAATTGACGCTACGGTCCCTACAGAGAAGAGATCGTTAATGCCAGGTTCATCCGTTGAAGCCTCTTTCTGTGCGACCAGCATGATCTTTTTGTCATGATCCATGGCGGCTTCAAGGCAGCGAATCGATTTTTCACGGCCTACAAACAACGGAATTACCATGTGCGGATAAACCACTACGTCACGCAACGGCAACACAGGGATTTCAATGCGTTCAGAACGCTCAGGATTCATAGAGCTCTCTCTTAGTTTAATTTCCGCCAGGGTGAGGGGAACCGCAATCGTCAGGCATGCAGTTTTACCCACAGGTAGTTGAGTATATGGGGATGAATGTAAGACATTCAACGTTATGTGCGAGAGAAAAGTAAATGGGGGAAAAATTTCCCCCATTTGCGCTAACCGGTTGGAAAGATGTGGTTATTTATTCGCCAGATGCCTGCTGCGCCTCGCCCTTGCCGTAAATCAGCATCGGATCCGATTCGCCCGCGATAACCGACTCGTCGATCACCACTTTTTCCACGTCGTCCATCGACGGCAGGTCGTACATCGTGTCCAGCAGCGCGCCCTCCACGATTGAGCGCAGCCCGCGCGCCCCGGTTTTGCGCGACATCGCCTTGCCCGCTATCGCCTTCAGCGCCTCTTCGCGGAACTCCAGCTCCACCCCTTCCAGGCTGAACAGCGCCTGATACTGCTTGGTCAGCGCGTTCTTCGGCTCGCACAGGATCTGGATCAGCGCTTCCTCGCTCAGCTCGGTCAGCGTCGCCACCACCGGCAGACGACCGATAAACTCCGGGATCAGACCGAACTTAATCAGGTCCTCCGGCTCCACCTGCGCCAGCAGCTCGCCTTCCGTCGCCTTCTCCGCCTTGCCTTTTACCGTCGCGCCAAAGCCGATGCCCGAGCCGGTATCCACGCGCTGCGAGATAACCTTGTCCAGCCCGGCAAACGCGCCGCCGCAGATAAACAGGATTTTCGAGGTGTCCACCTGCAGAAACTCCTGCTGCGGATGCTTGCGCCCGCCCTGCGGCGGCACCGCGGCGACCGTGCCCTCAATCAGCTTCAGCAGCGCCTGCTGCACGCCCTCGCCCGACACGTCGCGCGTGATGGACGGGTTGTCCGACTTGCGGGAAATCTTGTCGATTTCATCGATGTAAACGATGCCGCGCTGCGCTTTTTGCACGTCGTAGTCGCACTTCTGCAGCAGCTTCTGGATGATGTTTTCCACGTCCTCGCCCACGTAGCCCGCTTCGGTCAGCGTGGTGGCGTCGGCCATGGTAAACGGCACGTCCAGCAGGCGCGCCAGCGTTTCCGCCAGCAGCGTCTTGCCGCTGCCGGTCGGGCCAATCAGCAGGATGTTGCTTTTGCCCAGCTCGATGCCGTTGCTGGTGTCGCCGTTGCGCAGGCGCTTGTAGTGGTTGTAGACCGCCACCGCCAGCACCTTCTTCGCCCGCTCCTGGCCGATAACGTAGTCGTCCAGGTGCTCGCGGATTTCGTGCGGCGTCGGCAGCGAACTGCGCTCGCGGTGATGGGGCGCAACTTCTTTGATCTCTTCGCGAATAATGTCGTTACATAAATCGACGCATTCGTCGCAGATATAGACTGACGGGCCGGCAATCAGCTTGCGGACTTCATGCTGGCTTTTGCCGCAAAAAGAGCAGTACAGCAGCTTCCCTGAACCGTCTTTGCGCTTATCTGTCATCAGTTAACCTCATGGCTTATCAGCGGCCCTTACAGGCTGTGTTCATTAATGGACCAGATCCTAATATAGCGCATTTCAGGGGCGTTTTGGCAGCAAAACCGGGACGCGCTGCGCCTGTCAGCCGCCGTGATTTTTTATCAGTATCCGGTAAGGCAGCGGTTGCCAGGTGATGAAAAGTAACGGGAACGGCTAATAAGCCGCTGTTTTGGCAGGCAATCATTCAGCGCCGCCACAGTTGATTTAGCTGTTGAATGGATTATGCTAAACTCTTGTCACTTATACAGATCGTTTCCTATGGAGTCTAAATAATGTCTCAGGAGCCAAAGAAAGAGAGCCCGGAAGAGAAATCCTCTCTGGCGCTTAACAAGTTACTGCAAGCCCGATCTGTGATCATTTCTGGCGAAATCGATCAGGCGCTGGCGGAGAAAGTTACCGCCCAGCTGCTGATCCTGCAGGAAATGGGCGATGAGCCGATCAAGCTGTTTATCAACAGTCAGGGTGGCCACGTCGAAGCTGGCGATACCATTCACGATATGATCAAGTTCGTGAAGCCGAAGGTACAGGTTATCGGCACCGGCTGGGTAGCCAGCGCGGGCATCACCATTTTCCTGGCGGCGGAGAAAGAAGATCGCTATACGCTGCCTAATACCCGCTTTATGATCCACCAGCCGCTGGGCGGCGTGCGCGGCAAGGTTTCTGATATCGAAATCGAAGCCAACGAGCTGCTGCGCGCGCGCGACCGTATCAACCGGCTGATCAGCAAAGCGACCGGCCAGCCGCTGGAAAAAGTGGAACAGGACACGGACAGCAACTACTGGATGGGTCCACAGCAGGCGATTGAATACGGCATCGCCAGCCATCTGATCACCCACTGGGACGAGCTGAAAGGTTAATCCCTTTTCCTTCCTTCTGAAGCCTCCTTAACCGGAGGCTGAGGTTGCTGACAAACTCCTGCCCTTTCATTAAGTCGCGTTCGGGCCGGAGAATAACACCAGAGGCAGATCGGAACACGGACACGCCGTAGATCCGTCCGTGGAGGCTCGGTTGGCGCGTCCATGCGCCAAACGGTCCGTTTATCCGCTCAGCCTCTGCTGTACGAAGCTGATGTTTCGCTGTAAAAAACCAGTTCGTACAGACCCTTTAATTTTCAGCAGCCTGAAGCCTCCTTAACCGGAGGCTTTTTTTATTCTGCCTCACTGCCAAATCATAAGTAAAACTAAGCATTATCCGAATCTCCCGCCCAGGAATATGTACCAGCCATAACTCCGTGTATATTCCTTGCCGTTTATGGTTAAGGAAAAGAAAATGATCCGTAAAGAAATCTACAATCTGCAGATTGTCAGGGGGCTGGCCGCGCTGTGCGTGGTGCTGGAGCATCTCTCACCCCGCGCCGTTGCTCATTTCTTCAGTGCAGGACAGGTTGGCGTATCGATGTTCTTCTTCCTGAGCGGCTATATTATGATGCATACCTTCAGAGAGGATCAGTCAGCGGGCGCCTTTATTAAAAACAGAATAAAAAGGATCTACCCCGCCTACCTCATCCTCTCCATTCCCCTTATCTTATATACGCTCCACAAGACCGGCTCATTAACTTATCTTCTGCATAATCTCTTTCTCATCCCCTGGACGGAGTGGGACAGAGAGGCGTTGCCCTATAACTGGTCGGAATCGATGGCGAATCCGGCGGCCTGGACGCTGGTCTACGAGTTCTATTTTTATCTGCTGCTTTGCGTAGGCAAAACATTGCTGAATAAAAAAGCCTTTGTTTTCTCCTTTACCACCGTAGCGATGCTCGCCATTCTTATTGCGACCAACATGACCTGGGGTAATGACGGCTATCTGGGCTGGCACGGCGTTACGTTCAAATCCGTGGCGGGCAACCTTGCGCTGCTGTCGTTTATCGTCGGCATGTGCGGACGGCAGCTGGGTTTCCACCACGTGAAAAAAAATCCCGCCGTATTTTTGCTGATCCCTGTCGCTATGCTGCTGCTGTGGCTGATGGCCAGACAGGGCGTAACCAATCTGCAAATCCGCGATCTGCTGGGGTCATGCCTGCCTTCATGGACCTTTGTGCTGCTGATGGCCAACATGGAGGATTTTAAAGGCTTTGCCTACGATAAACTTCACGCTATCGGCATGTACTCCTATTCGCTCTATCTTTTCCATGCCAACTTTTATACCGCGAAGTGGATTGTCTTTAATAATCTTGCCCGTGTCGGCCTGGATTCTTCCCCGATCAAGGTGGCGGTTCTGCTGCTGTTTATCGCGCTGTCGCTGTTTATTTCAAAACATCTCTACCATTTGATTGAAAGAGGCGGCGCGTGGAAGATGCTGCGGAGCCGTAGCGTCAGAGCAGGCTGAGGGCACGACAGGCAGCAGGCTCCACATCTGGCTTTTCAGGCGGTCAATGGCTGAAGGATCGGGCCGATAAAAAAAGAGAGCCGGAAGGCTCTCTTTTTCAGGGGGGCAGGTCGTACAGAGAACTATTCGCCGGACGCCTGCTGCGCCTCGCCCTTGCCGTAAATCAGCATCGGATCCGATTCGCCCGCGATAACCGACTCGTCGATCACCACTTTTTCCACGTCGTCCATCGACGGCAGGTCGTACATCGTGTCCAGCAGCGCGCCCTCCACGATTGAGCGCAGCCCGCGCGCCCCGGTTTTGCGCGACATCGCCTTGCCCGCTATCGCCTTCAGCGCCTCTTCGCGGAACTCCAGCTCCACCCCTTCCAGGCTGAACAGCGCCTGATACTGCTTGGTCAGCGCGTTCTTCGGCTCGCACAGGATCTGGATCAGCGCTTCCTCGCTCAGCTCGGTCAGCGTCGCCACCACCGGCAGACGACCGATAAACTCCGGGATCAGACCGAACTTAATCAGGTCCTCCGGCTCCACCTGCGCCAGCAGCTCGCCTTCCGTCGCCTTCTCCGCCTTGCCTTTTACCGTCGCGCCAAAGCCGATGCCCGAGCCGGTATCCACGCGCTGCGAGATAACCTTGTCCAGCCCGGCAAACGCGCCGCCGCAGATAAACAGGATTTTCGAGGTGTCCACCTGCAGAAACTCCTGCTGCGGATGCTTGCGCCCGCCCTGCGGCGGCACCGCGGCGACCGTGCCCTCAATCAGCTTCAGCAGCGCCTGCTGCACGCCCTCGCCCGACACGTCGCGCGTGATGGACGGGTTGTCCGACTTGCGGGAAATCTTGTCGATTTCATCGATGTAAACAATGCCGCGCTGCGCTTTCTGCACGTCGTAGTCGCACTTCTGCAGCAGCTTCTGGATGATGTTTTCCACGTCCTCGCCCACGTAGCCCGCTTCGGTCAGCGTGGTGGCGTCGGCCATGGTAAACGGTACGTCCAGCAGGCGCGCCAGCGTTTCCGCCAGCAGCGTCTTGCCGCTGCCGGTCGGGCCAATCAGCAGGATGTTGCTTTTGCCCAGCTCGATGCCGTTGCTGGTGTCGCCGTTGCGCAGGCGCTTGTAGTGGTTGTAGACCGCCACCGCCAGCACCTTCTTCGCCCGCTCCTGGCCGATAACGTAGTCGTCCAGATGCTCGCGGATTTCGTGCGGCGTCGGCAGCGAACTGCGCTCGCGGTGGGGCGCGACTTCTTTGATCTCTTCGCGAATGATGTCGTTACATAAATCGACGCATTCGTCGCAGACATACACTGACGGGCCGGCAATCAGCTTGCGGACTTCATGCTGGCTCTTGCCGCAAAAAGAGCAGTACAGCAGCTTCCCTGAACCGTCTTTGCGCTTATCTGTCATTAACTTGCCCCTCTTGTTTAACGCTGACGGCCCAGGCCGTCAGTCTGCCTTTATGACGGCAGCAATCTCTTTTACCAACCAGCGCCGCTTAACCGCGCTGGTTCAAAATGGCGTCGACCAGACCGTACTCCACCGACTCGCTGGCAGAAAGGAAACGATCGCGCTGGGTGTCGCGCTCGATGGTTTCGACGCTCTGACCGGTATGTTTGGCCATCAGCTCATTCATCATCTGCTTGGTTTTGATAATTTCACGCGCGTGAATATCGATATCCGACGCCTGACCCTGGAAGCCGCCCAGCGGCTGGTGGATCATCACGCGGGAATGCGGCAGGCAGTAGCGTTTGCCTTTCGCGCCGGCGGTCAACAGGAAAGAACCCATTGAGCAGGCCTGGCCCATACAGATGGTGCTGACGTCAGGTTTGATAAATTGCATGGTGTCGTAAATAGACATGCCCGCGGTAATTACGCCACCAGGAGAGTTAATATAAAGGTGGATATCTTTTTCCGGGTTTTCTGCTTCCAGAAACAGCATCTGCGCGACGATCAGGTTCGCCATATGATCCTCGACCTGGCCGGTCAGGAAGATAATGCGCTCCTTCAGCAGGCGGGAAAAGATGTCGTAAGAACGCTCTCCGCGAGAAGTTTGTTCAACCACCATTGGCACTAAAGCCATATGAGGTGCTGTTTGTTCACGTTCGCCACTGTATGACATTACCGTCTCCTGGATTTTTCATTTGGCCACACTACCAATTCTACTTGAGAGCGTTCCGGAACACTATGTCCCCAACTTTATTCACCCGAAAGCTATCGGCGATCCTAAAGCCTTACCGTAACTTTACTATCTGGGGATACACCCCCGCTAATTCAAGCATAACAACGTTTTCAGGCGGCTGCTAACCAGGAAAAGTAGCATAGTCGATAATTTGCCGCTTTAATGAGCGAATAAGGCCCATAATGTCACGCCATCCGGCGGATAAAAGAAAAAAGCCCGCGGTCTTGATGACCGCGGGCTTTAATTTATCCTGAAAAATCAGACGATCAGGCCGTTTGGGTCTGGTTCATCAGTTCCTGGAAGTTTGTCGCTTTTTCGGTCACTTTGGCTTTTTCCAGCACGGCTTCCACCGCCTGTTCTTCCAGCGCGACGTTGCGCATGTTGTTCATCAGCTCGTTATTTTTGCTGTAGAACTCGATCACTTCAGCCGGATCTTCGTAGGCAGACGCCATCTCTTCGATCAGGGTCTTCACGCGATCTTCATCCGCTTTCAGCTCGTGGCTGCGGATAACTTCGCCCAGCAGCAGACCAACCACCACGCGGCGCTTAGCCTGCTCTTCGAACAGTTCGCGAGGCAGCTCAAGAGCCTGCTTCTCGTTACCGCCGAAGCGCTGTGCAGCCTGACGCTTCAGCACGTCGATTTCGCTGTCGATCAGGGCAGCCGGCACCTCGATTTCGTTAGCGCTGACCAGGCCGTCGATAGCCTGAGTCTTCACACGGTTACGCACGGCGCCTTTCAGCTCGCGCTCCATGTTTTTACGCACTTCGGTACGCAGACCCGCTACGGAGCCATCTTCCACGCCGAAACGCTTGATGAACTCTTCGGTGAATTCCGGCAGCTCGCGCTCTTCAACTTTCTTCAGCACGATCTCGAACTTCGCCGCTTTCCCTTTCAGGTTTTCAGCGTGGTAGTCTTCCGGGAAGTTCACGTCGATAGTGAAGGTTTCGCCCGCTTTGTGGCCAACCACACCGTCTTCAAAGCCTGGGATCATACGACCCTGGCCCATCGCCAGTACGAAGTCGGACGCTTTGCCGCCTTCGAACTCTTCGCCGTCTACAGAGCCGGAGAAGTCGATGGTCACGCGATCTTCAGCTGCCGCTGCGCGATCGGTTTCTTTCCAGGTCGCCTGCTGCTTGCGCAGGGTATCCAGCATGGCATCGACGTCTTCGTCGGTCACGGAAACAACCGGTTTTTCAACTTCGATTGCTTCCAGGCCTTTCAGCTCGACTTCCGGATAGACTTCGAACTCTACGGAGAAAGTGAAGTCTTCGCCGGTTTTGTATTCGCCCGGCACGTAATTTGGCGCGCCAGCCGGATTGATTTTCTCTTTGATGATCGCATCAACAAAGTTGCGCTGCATCAGATCGCCCAGCACGTCCTGACGAACAGACGCGCCGTAACGCTGTGCAACCACGGTCATCGGCACTTTCCCTTTACGGAAACCGTCGATACGCACTTTTTTCGCTACGCTGACCAGCTCATTTTTCACCGCGTTTTCGATCACATCTTTAGCAACGGTAATCGTAACGCGACGGCCCAGGCCCTGAGTTGTTTCTACTGAAACTTGCATCTTATTACCTCAAAAAATCACGTGCTCGGTCAACTTCAGACTCGCTCTACCCGTCAGGGCAAAGTAAGACTAAGAACCGGGACGGCCTCTGATGTCAGAACCGCATTCCCTGTTGTCAGAAGCGTCCCGAAGACATTCGGAAAAACAGACGCAGCATTATAGCGGCAACGGCAAAGCGAGTCGAGGCTGCAACGCGCCGCCATTTTGTTAAGGTTCACGCTTTTTGCATCTGAAAGGAGTAAAAGAAAGGGTTAACGCGGTTTTTTCGACCAGAAACAACAAAGCGGCCCGCAGGCCGCTTCAGATTTTCAGAGATTGCCTCAGGCCAGCGTACCGGCACCGCGACAGTTGGGCGAAGCCGGAACCGTGTCCTGTAACCCTACCCACTCTTTTTCGGTATAGGTATGCAGCGCCAGCGCGTGAACGCTTCCCGCCAGCTCGTCGGCCAGCACGCCATAAATGGCGCGATGCCGCATCAGAAAGCGCTGGTTAAGAAAGCTGTCGCTGACGATAACTATCTTGAAGTGACTTTCCGCCCCTGCAGGCACATTGTGACGATAGCTTTCGTCATGAACCTCCAGGTGCACGGGTGTAAATGCCGTTCTCAACTTTTCTTCTATTTGTTCGCGGATCATAACCACACTCCTCTACGACCTGATGCGCCCCATCTTATTCAATATTAGCCGGATTTCGCCGCCTGCCGATCCGTTTACGGAATTCGCCGCCTGCCGATCCGTTTACGGAAAAATATCCGCCGTTCAGGCGCGCTACTGTGCATTTTCCCGCTGGCGGCTGCAACTGTCCGCGCCCAGAAAGCGCGTCCGACCGCCCGGGTGAAAAGATAAGGTAATGAATTTGCGCGTCGCCGGGGCTTCCTCTTGCTACAGGCAATGTTATGATGACCTCGGTTTTGTCCGGACTACACCCCATAAAATCGAGAACATAAGCATGCTAAAAAAATTATTCTTCCCTCTGCTGGCGGTATTTATGCTGGCCGGCTGCGCCACCAACAGCACCACGTTGAACGTTTCGCCAGTCATCAAACTGCCGCAGCAGGATCCGAGCCTGATGGGCGTCACCGTCAGCATTAACGGTGCCGATCAGCGTAGCGATAAAGCGCTCGCCAAAGTGAACCGCGACGGCCAGCTGGTCACGCTGACCCCGTCCCGCGATCTGCGTTTCCTGCTTCAGGAAGTGCTGGAGAAACAAATGGGCGCGCGCGGCTATATGATCGGCCCGAACGGCGCGGTTGATTTGCAGATCGTGGTGAACAACCTTTATTCAGACGTTACCCAGGGCAACGTGCGCTACAGCATTACCACCAAGGCCGATATCTCTATTATTGCTACCGCAAAAAACGGCAACAAGCAGGTGAAAAACTACCGTCAGACCTACAGCGTCGAAGGCGCGTTTAACGCCACCAACGATAAGATCACCAACGCGGTCAACGCGACGCTGGGCGACGTCATCGACGATATGGCGCAGGACACCAGCATTCACGAGTTTATCAAGCAAAACGCCCGTTAATATAGCCTTGCCCGCCGCGCTGGCGGGCACTGTTTAAGGTTTGTATGCCCAGTCACTATCTGCAAATTTTCACCCGTCGTAACGCCGCCCTTCTGCTCCTGCTCGGTTTCTCTTCCGGTTTGCCGCTGGCGCTGACGTCCGGCACGTTACAGGCCTGGATGGCCGTAGAAAATGTCGACATTAAAACCATCGGCTTTTTTTCGCTGGTTGGGCAGGCGTACGTCTTTAAGTTTCTCTGGTCGCCGCTGATGGACCGCTATACGCCGCCGTTTTTAGGACGTCGGCGCGGCTGGCTGTTGGTGACCCAGCTGCTGCTGATCGTCGCTATTGCGCTGATGGGCTTTATGCAGCCGTCACGCGATCTGACGCTGCTCGCCTCGCTGGCGGTGCTGGTCGCCTTCTGTTCCGCCTCGCAGGATATTGTTTTTGACGCCTGGAAAACGGATATCCTGCCTGCCGAAGAGCGCGGCAGCGGCGCGGCAATCAGCGTGTTCGGCTACCGGCTGGCGATGCTGGTTTCCGGCGGGCTGGCGCTCTGGCTGGCCGACCGTTATCTGGGCTGGCAGGCCATCTGGTGGCTGATGGCCGCGATGATGGTGCCGGGCGTGATCGCCACGCTACTGGCGAAGGAACCGGATGAGGCAATAGTGCAGCCGCGCTCGCTGGAAGAAGCGGTGATTGCGCCGCTGCGCGATTTTTTCACCCGTAATAATGCCTGGCTGATCCTGTCGTTGATTGTCCTTTATAAGCTTGGCGACGCCTTTGCCGCCAGCCTGACCACTATCTTCCTTATTCGCGGCGTGGGCTTTGACGCAGGCGACGTGGGGCTGGTGAACAAAACGCTTGGTCTGTTCGCCACGATTATCGGCGCGCTGTTCGGCGGCGTACTGATGCAGCGGCTGAGCCTTTATCGCGCGCTGATGCTGTTTGGCATCCTACAGGCGCTGTCAAACCTGGCTTACTGGCTGCTGTCGGTGACCGACAAACACCTTTACAGCATGGCGGCGGCCGTCTTTGCAGAGAATCTGTGCGGCGGTATGGGCACGGCGGCCTTTGTGGCGCTGCTGATGACGCTGTGCAACAAGTCGTTTTCCGCCACGCAGTTCGCGCTGCTTTCTGCCCTGTCCGCCGTCGGTCGCGTCTATGTCGGGCCGGTCGCGGGCTGGTTTGTGGCAGGCTGGGGCTGGCCCGCGTTTTACGCCTTTTCCGTCGCGGCGGCGCTGCCGGGGATGGTGCTGCTGGCGGGCTGTAAGCGCACGCTGGACAGGGCAGAGAAAACGCGCGAGTTCGCTCCCCGCGATCGTTGGCCACAGGCCTACCGCTGGGCTATCCGTCTGCTGCTGTTGGGCTGCGCGCTGGCGGGGATTGCGCTGGCGCTGCTGGCACTGGATGCCCTGGGCGTGGCGCATATCGACCATTTACTCGCAACGCTGTTTGGCGGTGCGGCGCTGCTGGGGTTGGCGGGCGTGATGCTGGGTTCGCTGCTCGATTATCTGGCGCAACGCAGCGCGCAGGACTAAGGTCATTTGCCGTCCGGCAATCGGACGGCGGTTCCTGTTGTCACCCGTCTGTACGGGCCGGGCCGGGCTTCACTCATTGATGTGCGTTTGCCATTGTCAACAACAATTGATAACCAGAGTGAATAGTGTGATAAACCTCACGTAACAAGCTCGCTCACCCGAGAAAGCGGATGCAGACCACCCCGGATTTAAGGCAAACTCAGTGCCGTCTGATTACATCGGGTTAGCATTGAAGAAGCCGGAATACATTAGCAGCGCTGTTCTGTGCACCCTTAACGGCTATTATTTATTGCCCATAGCAGAAAATAAGCTAACAGCAACGTAACAAACGCCCTTTTTTTTCGCTGTAAATAGCGGCAGTGGTGTAGGTAATTTAATCATTTTTTAACAATTCCACCGCTGCGCTTATTTTGCCTCGTCCGTTATTTCCTAAAGATTCTCGTCTTTACATTTACAATAAAACGAGAAAACACAACCGCTACGAAACTATTTTTGTTTATTTGACATAGATCAAATGCTACAGCTATGTTAAATAATTGAGTACCAATTTCGCTGTTTATAGCGACCCTGATTTCTGAAGGGGATTTTCCATCTGTTTTTGTTATATCACCCCCAAAGCCCTGCTATTATTCATATTTTGTCACCCTCCGAAACATGTGTGACAGTGTTTGCAAAAGGTGTCAACACCTCGCTGACACAAGCTGTTGCTGGTTTACAGTACTGAAACGTTCCCGTAAAATGCCGCCACACTTAAACGACAATAGAGCCCTTGTCATTGAGGTCGTTAAATGAGACTCAGGAAATACAATAAAAGTTTGGGGATTCTGTCATTAATCGCAGGCACTGTATTGTTAAGTGGCTGTGATAGTGCATTGTTGAGTCCCAAAGGACAGGTTGCAATGGAGCAACGTTCGCTGATACTGACAGCCTTCGGCTTGATGATGATCGTCGTTATTCCCGCAGTCCTGATGGCCGTGGTGTTCGCCTGGAAATATCGGGCATCGAATACCGAAGCAAAATACAGTCCAAACTGGTCACACTCGAATAAAGTGGAAGCCGTGGTATGGACTGTGCCCATCCTTATCATTCTCTTCCTTGGCGTCCTGACGTGGAAATCAACCCACGCGCTGGAACCAAGCAAACCGTTGGCTTCCAATGTGAAACCCATTGAGATTGATGTGGTGGCGCTGGACTGGAAATGGCTGTTTATCTACCCTGAACAGGGTATTGCAACCGTTAACCAGATTGCTTTCCCGGCCAACACGCCAGTGACCTTTAAGATCACTTCGAACTCCGTGATGAACTCCTTCTTCATTCCTACCCTCGGTAGCCAGATTTACGCTATGGCGGGTATGCAGACTCAGCTGAACCTGATCGCGAATGAGGCCGGCACGTTTGACGGTATCTCCTCTAACTTCAGCGGTCGCGGCTTCTCCGGCATGAAGTTCAAAGCTATCGCCACACCTGATAATGCAGCATTCGATCAGTGGGTAGCGAAAGCGAAAGAGTCTTCTAACCAGCTGATGACCATGGATGATTTCGAGAAACTGGCTGCGCCAAGCGAAAACCATCCGGTGGAGTTCTTCTCTACGGCGAATCCTGATTTGTTCAAGCAGGTTATTGGCAAATTCAAGATGAACCACGGGAATATGGCTATGTCCTCTGAGCATGAAGGCATGGACATGAACGACGCCTCTCACGCGGGAGCCGAGGAATAATACGATGTTGGGAAAATTAACCCTTGATGCTGTTCCGTACCATGAGCCGATTATCATGGTTACGGTTGCCGCCATCATTCTTGGTGGTCTGGCTGTTGCTGGAGCAATCACTTACTTCGGTAAGTGGCAATACCTGTGGACTGAATGGCTGACGTCAGTCGACCATAAAAAACTGGGTATCATGTATATCATCGTGGCTTTCGTCATGTTGCTGCGCGGCTTTGCCGATGCGGTCATGATGCGTAGCCAGCAGGTGATGGCCTCGATGGGCGATCCAGGCTTCCTGCCGCCTCATCACTACGACCAGATCTTCACCGCTCACGGCGTGATCATGATCTTCTTCGTAGCAATGCCGTTCGTTATCGGTCTGATGAACATTGCTGTTCCTTTGCAGATCGGCGCGCGCGACGTGGCCTTCCCGTTCCTGAACAACCTGAGCTTCTGGTTCACGGCTGTGGGCGTGGTGCTGGTTAACCTGTCACTGGGTGTGGGCGAGTTTGCTCAGACCGGCTGGCTGGCTTATCCACCGCTTTCCGGCGCGGAATACAGTCCGGGGGTCGGGGTCGACTACTGGATCTGGAGTCTGCAGCTCTCCGGTATCGGGACGACATTAACAGGTATTAACTTCTTCGTTACTATCCTGAGAATGCGCGCTCCGGGCATGACCATGTTCAAAATGCCTGTGTTTACCTGGGCATCCCTGTGTACTAACGTACTGATCATCGTCTCCTTCCCGGTTCTGACCGTGACGCTGGCGCTGCTGACCCTTGACCGTTATCTGGGCTTCCATTTCTTTACCAACGAAATGGGCGGCAACATGATGATGTACGTCAACCTGATTTGGGTCTGGGGACATCCGGAAGTTTATATCCTGGTTCTGCCTGTCTTCGGCGTGTTCTCCGAAGTGGTTGCAACCTTCTCGAAAAAACGCCTGTTTGGTTACACCTCGCTGGTTTGGGCAACGGTTGTTATCACCGTCCTTTCCTTCATCGTGTGGCTGCACCACTTCTTTACGATGGGTGCCGGTGCGAACGTTAACGCCTTCTTCGGTATCATGACGATGATTATCGCCATCCCGACCGGTGTTAAGATCTTCAACTGGCTGTTCACCATGTACCAGGGCCGCATTCAGATGCACTCTGCCATGCTGTGGACCGTAGGCTTCCTGGTCACCTTCTCTGTAGGTGGTATGACCGGTGTTCTGCTGGCGGTGCCAGGTGCTGACTTCGTTCTGCACAACAGTCTGTTCCTGATTGCCCACTTCCATAACGTTATTATCGGTGGTGTGGTATTCGGTTGCTTTGCTGGCGTGACTTACTGGTTCCCGAAAGCGTTCGGCTTCTGCCTGAACGAAAAATGGGGTATCCGCGCCTTCTGGTTCTGGATCATTGGTTTCTTTGTTGCCTTTATGCCGCTGTACGCGCTGGGCTTCATGGGTATGACCCGTCGTCTGAGCCAGAATATCGATCCTCAGTTCCACACTCTGCTGGTGGTTGCGGCAGTCGGTGCTGCACTGATCGCTTGTGGCGTCCTGTGCCAGCTTACCCAGTTCTGGGTATCTGTACGTGACCGCGAGCAGCTGCGCGACCTGACCGGTGACCCGTGGGGCGGTCGTACGCTGGAGTGGGCAACCTCTTCACCACCACCGTTCTACAACTTTGCTGAAGTGCCTGTTATCCACGAGCGCGATGCGTTCTGGGAAATGAAAGAGAAAGGCGAAGCGTACAAACGTCCTGCTAAGTATGAAGAGATCCACATGCCGAAAAACAGCGGCGCGGGTCTGGTCATCGGTCTGTTCAGCATGGTGTTTGGTTTTGCCGCTATCTGGCACATCTGGTGGCTGGCTGGTCTCACCTTCCTCGGCATGATCCTTACCTGGATTATCAAGAGCTTCGACGATGACGTGGATTACTACGTTCCCGTTGCCGAGATCGAAAAAATCGAGAATCAGCACTTTGACGAAATTAGCAAAGCAGGTCTGAAAAATGTCAACTGAAACTCTGACTAAGCACCACGACGCCCATGCGGAGCATGGGCATCACGATGCAGGAGCCAATAAGCTGTTTGGCTTCTGGATCTACCTGATGAGCGACTGCATCATCTTCGCCACGCTGTTCGCGACCTATGCTGTTATGGTCAACAACACCGCTGGCGGCCCGTCAGGGAAAGATATTTTTGAATTACCGTTTGTTCTGGTTGAAACCGCCCTGCTGCTGTTCAGCTCCATTACCTACGGCTTTGCCGTTATCAGCATGGAAAAAGGGACTAAGTCTGCCGTTCTCGGCTGGCTGGGCCTGACCTTCCTGTTTGGTCTTGGCTTTATCGGGATGGAAATCTATGAGTTCCATCACCTGATTACCGAAGGCTTTGGTCCGCAGCGCAGCGGCTTCCTGTCGGCGTTCTTCACGCTGGTAGGTACGCACGGTCTGCACGTGACGTCAGGTCTGATCTGGATGCTGGTGCTGATGTATCAGGTTGCCACTAAGGGCCTGACCTCCACCAACCACACCCGCGTGATGTGCCTGAGCATGTTCTGGCACTTCCTGGACGTTGTCTGGATCTGCGTATTTACCATTGTTTATCTGCTGGGGGCCATGTAATGAGCAAGACATTAAGCGATCATGGTACCTCTCACGGTAACGTGAAGACTTATATGATCGGCTTTATTCTGTCGATCATTCTGACTGCGATTCCATTCTGGATCGTCATGGAAGGCGGCGCGTCTAAAACGACGATGCTGGCCGTGGTGGTGATTGCAGCCGTGGTACAGGTGCTGGTGCATCTTTATTACTTCCTGCACCTCAGCACGTCTACCGATCAGCGTTGGAATCTGGTGGCGATAGTGTTTTCCGCCGTCATCATTCTGATTGTCGTAGTGGGCTCTATATGGATTATGTGGAACCTCAATTACAACATGATGGTCCGTTAAAGAGTCGCCTGTGATGATTAAGCAATACCTGCAAGTAACGAAACCAGGAATTATTTTCGGGAATTTAATTTCTGTCATCGGGGGATTTCTGCTGGCTTCTAAAGGCAGCATCGACTATTCCCTGTTTCTCACCACCTTAGTCGGCGTCTCGCTGGTGGTCGCATCGGGTTGTGTTTATAACAACTTTATTGACCGCGACATCGACGTAAAAATGGAGAGAACCAGAAACCGTGTGCTGGTAAAAGGCCTCATTTCTCCGACAGTCTCTCTGGTTTATGCAACCGTTCTGGGTATTGCTGGATTCGCGTTGCTGTATCTCGGAGCAAACCCGCTGGCCATGTGGCTGGCGGTGATGGGCTTTGTGGTTTACGTCGGTATTTACAGCCTCTATATGAAGCGTAAATCCGTCTACGGCACGCTGATTGGTAGCCTTTCCGGCGCTGCGCCGCCGGTTATCGGCTACTGTGCCGTCAGCAACCAGTTCGACGCTGGCGCGCTGATCCTGCTGGCTATCTTTAGCCTGTGGCAGATGCCGCATTCCTATGCGATTGCTATCTTCCGCTTTAAAGATTACCAGGCAGCGAATATCCCGGTTCTGCCGGTGGTAAAAGGCATCTCCGTGGCGAAAAACCATATCACGCTGTATATCCTGGCGTTTATGGTTGCGACACTGATGCTGACGCTGGTGGGCTACGCGGGCTACAAATATCTGGTGGTCGCCGCCGCCGTGAGCGTATGGTGGCTGGGAATGGCGCTTTCGGGCTATAAGACGCAGAACGATCGCGTCTGGGCACGCAAGCTGTTCGTTTTCTCCATCGTCGCCATCACCGCGCTAAGCGTGATGATGTCGGTTGACTTTATGACGCCGGCCTCAAAGGATTTACTGACTTACGTCTGGTAACTTCCACCTCCTCCGAAGGGCGCGATTATCGCGCCCTTTCTTTTTGTTACCACTTCTCGTTAATAATAATTTTACCCACCTTTCCCAACGCCTTAAAATATGCTCACCAGATAAACTGAGGTAGTAATGAACGATAATAAAATGACTCCGGTCGAACTGCGTGCGACATGGGGTTTGGGAACGGTATTCTCCCTGCGTATGCTGGGCATGTTTATGGTTCTGCCCGTCCTGACCACTTACGGCATGGCATTACAGGGAGCCAGCGAAGCGCTGATAGGTCTTGCTATCGGCATCTACGGTTTGGCACAGGCCGTGTTTCAAATTCCTTTTGGTCTGCTTTCCGACCGTATCGGCCGCAAGCCGCTGATTGTCGGCGGACTACTGATTTTCGTGCTCGGCAGCGTGATTGCCGCCAGCACCAACTCTATTTGGGGTGTGATCCTGGGCCGCGCTTTACAGGGTTCCGGCGCGATTGCGGCGGCGGTAATGGCTCTGCTTTCCGACCTGACGCGCGAGCAGAACCGCACCAAAGCAATGGCCTTTATCGGTATCAGCTTCGGCGTTACCTTTGCGATTGCGATGGTGCTTGGGCCGATTGTGACCCATGCGCTTGGTCTGCATGCGCTGTTCTGGATGATTGCGCTGCTGGCGTCCAGCGGCATTGTGATCACGCTGCTGGTGGTGCCTTCTGCCTCTAACCATATGCTTAACCGCGAATCCGGCATTGTTAAGGGCAGCTTCCGCGCGGTGCTGGCCAACAGCCGCCTGGTCAAGCTGAACTTCGGCATTATGTGCCTGCATATTCTGCTGATGTCCAGCTTCGTGGCGCTGCCCGGCGAGTTCGAGCAGGCTGGCTTCCCGGCGGAGCAGCACTGGAAAGTCTATCTGGTCACCATGCTGATCGCTTTCTGCGGCGTGATCCCGTTTATTATCTATGCGGAAGTGAAGCGCCAGATGAAGCGGGTATTTATCGCCTGCGTGGCGATTATCCTGATCGCAGAAATCGTGCTCTGGGGCGCGGGCAACCACTTCTGGACGCAGGTCTTAGGCGTGCAGCTGTTCTTTATCGGCTTTAACCTGATGGAGGCGATTTTGCCTTCGCTGGTCAGTAAAGAATCGCCACCGGGCTATAAGGGCACCGCGATGGGCGTCTACTCCACCAGCCAGTTTATTGGCGTGGCGATCGGCGGTAGCCTGGGCGGCTGGCTGTATGGCCACTTCGATGCCTCCACCGTCTTTGTGGTCGGCGCTTTTATCGCCGTAGTCTGGCTGCTGGTGAGCTGCACCATGCAGGAGCCGCCGTACGTCAGCAGCCTGCGTATCGTGCTGCACGATGATATTACCGACACCGCCGCGCTGGAAAAACGCCTGAGGGCGCAGCCTGGCGTCGCCGCCGTCTTTATCGTGCCGGAAGAGCGAAGCGCCTACGTGAAGATTGACAGCAAAGTCACCAATCGCCCCGAGCTGGAAGCGCTGGTCGGCAGCTGCTGATTATCTGTTAATGGGGCCTGTCGCCCCATTATTTCCGGCCTCGCTCCCCGCCCTCCCCTCTTTGTCGCGCTGCGTAATGCCGTGATAACGCCTTTACGATGACAAAGTCTGGCGGAAGCGGTGGAATTCAGGCGGGGAAAACTGAATAAAAGGGCGATGCATCGCCCTTTTATTATTAATCGCGGAAGTTTTTAAACTGGAAAGGCTGCCCCAGGTCGCCGCCGCGCACCAGCGCCATCGCGCCCTGAAGATCGTCACGGGACTTACCGGTCACGCGCACTTCTTCACCCTGCACCTGAGACTGCACTTTCAGCTTGCTGTCTTTGATCAGCTTGACGATTTTTTTCGCCACGTCAGACGGGATGCCTTTTTTCAGTTTGACTTCCACGCTCCAGCTTTTGCCGCTGTGCTCAATCTCTTCCGGCACTTCCAGCGCGCCGCCTTCAATGCTGCGCTTGAGCAGTTTCTCGCGCAGAATATCGATCAGCTGCTTCACCTGAAAATCAGACTCGCTCAGCACCTTGATCGTTTCGTTTTTCTCGTTCAGCTCATAACTGGCCGTCACGTTGCGAAAATCGAAACGGGTGGAAATTTCACGGTTGGCGTTTTCAACGGCGTTGCGCACTTCCTGCAGGTCGATTTCAGATACGATATCGAATGATGGCATGATTTTTTCTCCTGATTCTGTTGTGACAGGCATAATACCGACTTAGCATCAGTAAAAAAACCATCGGCATGGAAAGCTATAATAAGAACAGCTCTGCCAGCGCGGCCTTCGGCCCGGCAGAATTAATCCAACCCGCTGCGGAGAGGAAGAATGAAGATTACCGTATTGGGATGCGGCGCTTTAGGGCAGATCTGGCTGGCTGCGCTGGACGCTCAGGGCAATGAGGTGCAGGGGTGGCTACGCGTACCGCAGCCTTATTGCTCGGTCAACGTGGTGGATCTTGAGGGCAACATAAGTAACAAAACCTTTATTGCCAACGACCCTGCTTTTTTAGCGGAAAGCGACCTGCTGCTGGTAACGCTGAAAGCGTGGCAGGTATCCGAAGCGGTAAAAAATTTGCGGTTTATTCTGCGTGAAGACTGCCCGATCCTGCTGCTGCATAATGGCATGGGCACACTTGACGAGCTTAAAATGCTCACGCAGCCGCTGCTGCGCGGGATCACGACCCATGCGGCAAAGCGCGACGGCACCATGGTTATCCATGTTGCTTCCGGCATTACCCACATCGGCCCGACTTCTCCGGACGGCGCCATGCTCAGCAGGCTGGCAGAAACGCTGCAACAGGCGCTGCCGGACGTCGCCTGGCATAACAATGTCTCCTCCGCCGCCTGGCAAAAGCTGGCCGTAAACTGCGTGATCAATCCGCTGACGGTTCAGTATGACTGCACCAACGGCGAGCTGCTTAACCATCCGCAGGAGGTGGCCCTGCTCTGCGATGAAGTGGCGATGGTTATGGAGCGTGAAGGTGAACATACCTCTCGCGAGGCGCTGCTGGACTACGTGAAAGAGATTATTACCGCGACCGCCGCCAATACCTCTTCCATGCTGCAGGATATCCGCGCGCAGCGGCGTACGGAGATTGACTATATTACCGGCTACGTTATCCGTCGTGCGCGGGCGCAGGGGCTGACCACGCCGGAAAACAGCCGACTTTATGAAATGATTAAGCGTAAGGAACAAGATTATGAGCGCGAGCGTACTGGTTTGCCTGGCACCTGGCAGTGAAGAAACCGAAGCCGTTACCACTATCGATCTGCTGGTGCGCGCGGGCTTCACGGTCACTACCGCCAGCGTAACGGATGACGGCAGCAAAGAAATCCGCTGTTCGCGCGGCGTACGGCTGTTAACCGATGCCACGCTGGTTGAGGTAGCCGACAACGATTTTGCCGCCATCGTGCTGCCCGGCGGCCTGAAAGGCGCGGAAGCCTTTCGCGACAGCCCGCTGCTGGTGGAAACGGTGCGGCAGTTTCACCAGTCCGGCCGTATTGTCGCGGCGATCTGCGCAGCGGCCGGCACGGTGCTGGTGCCGCATAAGCTGTTTCCGATTGCCAATATGACCGGCTTTCCCGGCCTCAAGGAAACTATTCCCGAAAGCCAGTGGATGGATAAACGCGTAGTTTGGGATCGCCGCTTCAATCTGCTCACCAGCCAGGCGCCCGGCACCGCGATCGACTTTGCCCTGAAGCTGATCGATCTGTTGGCAGGTAAAGAGAAAGCGCATGAGGTGGCGCAGCAGCTGGTGCCGGCGGCGGGTATTTTTGACTATCGGGAATGGGTGGAATAGATCCGGCCTGCGCGACTACCCGTTTGAGCGGCGTCGCTGACGGGCAAAGGCCTGCTGGCGACAGAGAAGCAGCCAGGCCAGCGCTTTAGCCGGTAACCTGTTGCGAACAAAAGCGGAGTTAAGAGATAAAAAAGGCGCTGAAGCCAGCGCCTTTTACCTTTCCGCTTACGGACGGTAAACCTTAACGTTTTTAAAGCCCTGCTCGTGTAAATAGAGCGCCTGCAAACGGCTCATTACGCCCCGATCGCAGTAAAGCAGCCAGGTTTTGCTCTGATCCAGATCGCCGAACTGGGTGCTGAGTTTATAGAACGGCATGCCTTTTACCTCAACGCCTTCCAGCTCCAGCGGCTTGTCATCCTGCTCGTCAGGCGAGCGGATATCCAGCACCACGTCGTTGTCGCCAAACGACACCACGGTTTCGACTTCCACCACTTCCTGCTCGGTCTCTTCCGCAATCTGACGGATATCGACATTGGTGGCTTCTTCGATAGCTTTCTCCAGCACGGCAAAATCAAAGTTCTGCTCTTCCGCTTCGATTTTCGCCTTTACCGCTTTTACCGTTGGGCTTTTCGAGATCACGCCGCAATACTCCGGCATGGTGCGGGCAAAATCTTCCGTGCCGATATGGCGCGCCAGCTTGATGATGTGCTCTTTGTCATGCGAAATCAGCGGGCGCAGGATCAGCGTATCGGAAGCGTTGTCGATCAGCCGCAGGTTAGTCAGCGTCTGGCTGGAGACCTGGCCCAGCGCTTCGCCGGTCACCAGCGCCTGCACGCCGTAGCGCTCGGCGATAGTCGAGGCCGCACGCACCATCATGCGTTTCAGCACCACGCCCATCTGGCCGTCGTCCACTTTTTCCAGAATCTCGCCAACCACCGGCTCGAAGTTGATAGCCACGAAGCGCACCTTGTGCGAGCGGCCAAAACGGTTCCACAGATAATGCGCCACCTGACGCACGCCGATTTCATGCGCCGCGCCGCCAAGGTTAAAGAAGCAGTAGTGCACGCGGCAGCCGCGACGCATCAGCATATAGCTGGACACGCCGGAGTCGAAGCCGCCGGAGATCAGCGACAGCACGTCTTCCTGGCTGCCGATAGGGAAACCGCCGATGCCTTCATAGCGTCCGGTGATCAGCAGCAGGCGATCGTCTTCGATCTCCAGGTTGACCGTGACCTGCGGATGGTTCAGCTTGACCTGCGCGCTCTGGACGTGCTGATTCAGCCCGCCGCCTACATAGCGCTCAACGTCCTGCGAGCTGAACTCATGCTTGCCGCGACGCTTGACGCGTACGGAGAAGGTTTTGCCTTCGATACGCTCGCGGTTCATCGCCAGCGTCTGCTCAAAAATGTTGTGCAGATCGGTATAGCCGCGCTCTTCGACTTCCAGCACGTGATGAATACCGGGAATGCGCGACAGTTCGTCAATAATATAGCCGCGCTGGCTTTCGTTTTTGGAACGGACTTCGATATGGTCCCAGTGGCGCACCACGGCCAGCGTCTCGTCGCACTGTTTCAATACGTTACGAATGTTCGTCGTTAACATTTTGATAAAACGCAGGCGAACGGACTGGCTTTTAATGGTGATTTCAGGGAATAATTTAATGATAAACTTCATGGTGGCACGGGCTCAACGGGCAATTAAGTGCTGAAATGGAGCGCACTTAGCTGGTAAAATCAGAGAATTGCAAAGTAGCTTACGCCCTTCACATCCAGGGGAGATGAGTGTATCACATCTGCCCGGCGACTGCTTCTTCAACAGCGCCCGGAATCATTATTTTGCTAATCAATTTGAGTCGGCTACCATGAGTGACCTGACAGACTAAAACATCACCGAGCAACCGTTATTATGCCGAAAAAAGCCGAACAGCCCGCCAGTTTTGAAACCTCGCTTGCCCAGCTGGAGCAAATTGTCTCCCGTCTTGAAAGCGGCGAGCTGCCGCTGGAAGAGGCGCTCAACGAATTTGAACGCGGCGTGCAGCTGGCGCGAGCGGGCCAGCAGAAACTGCAGCAGGCGGAACAGCGTGTGCAAATCCTGCTTAACGACGACAAAAATGGCGACCTTCAGCCCTTCACGCCGGAAAACGACTGATGGATTTTAGCGCTCTTCTTACCGCGCATCACGCGCGCGTCAACCAGGCTTTACAACGCTTTATTACCGCGCTGCCCTTTCAGCAGTCTCCGCTGGTGAATGCCATGGAGTACGGCGCGCTGCTCGGCGGCAAGCGCCTGCGCCCGTTTCTGGTGTATGCTACCGGCAAAATGTTTCATGCTGACGATGCCGCGCTGGATGCGCCCGCTGCGGCGGTCGAGTGCATTCATGCCTACTCGCTGATCCATGACGATCTGCCTGCGATGGACGATGACAGCCTGCGTCGCGGCCAGCCGACCTGCCATATTAAATTCAGCGAAGATACGGCTATTTTGGCCGGTGACGCGCTACAAACGCTGGCCTTCACTATACTTGCCGATACGCCTTTGCCTGGCGTAACGGCAGAGTACCGTATTGCGATGATTTCCGAGCTGGCGCAGGCCAGCGGCGTTGCGGGCATGTGCGGCGGCCAGGCGCTGGATCTGGCGGCGGAAGGCCAGCAGGTCGGTCTGCGCGAGCTTGAGCAAATTCACCGTTATAAAACCGGCGCGCTGATCCGTTGCGCGGTTCGCCTGGGCGCTTTGACCGCCGGCGACAGAGGACGCGACGCGCTGCCCGCGCTCGATCGCTATGCCGAAGCCATCGGCCTGGCGTTTCAGGTGCAGGACGATATTCTGGATGTGGTGGGCGACACCGCCATCATCGGCAAACGCCAGGGAGCCGATCAGCAGTTAGGAAAAAGTACCTACCCGGCGTTGATGGGACTTGAGCGCGCGCGGGCAAAAGCGTGGGAGCTCTGTCAGGAGTCGCTCAGCGCACTGGAAATACTTGCCGCGCAAGGCTTTGACACAGCATCACTACAGCTGCTTGCAAGTTACATAATTGAACGCAATAAATAACTTTCACAATGAGTCTCTGATGAGTTTTGATACTGCAAAATATCCAACGCTGGCGCAGGCCGCTTCGGTACAAGAACTACGTTCGCTTCCTAAAGAGAGCCTGCCAAAACTCTGTGATGAGCTACGACAGTATTTACTCGACAGCGTCAGCCGCTCCAGCGGCCACTTTGCCTCCGGACTGGGCGTGGTAGAGCTGACCGTTGCCCTGCACTATGTCTATAACACGCCTTTTGATCATTTGATTTGGGACGTGGGTCACCAGGCCTATCCGCATAAAATTCTGACCGGCCGCCGCGATCGTATTGGCACTATCCGTCAGAAAAACGGCCTGCATCCGTTCCCATGGCGCGACGAAAGCGAATATGACGTGCTGAACGTCGGCCACTCCAGTACCTCGATCAGCGCCGGACTGGGCATGGCCGTTGCCGCAGAGAAAGAAGGCAAAGGCCGCCGCACCGCCTGCGTGATCGGCGACGGCGCCATCACGGCGGGCATGGCGTTTGAGGCGATGAACCACGCGGGCGATATCAAATCCGATCTGCTGGTCGTGCTGAACGACAACGAGATGTCGATTTCGGAAAACGTCGGCGCGCTGAACAACCGCCTGGCGCAAATCCTTTCCGGTAAAACCTACTCGAAGCTGCGCGAAGGCGGCAAAAAAGTGCTGACCGGCCTGCCGCCGATCAAAGAGCTGGTCAGACGCACCGAAGAGCATCTGAAAGGTATGGTGGTGCCCGGCACGCTGTTTGAAGAGCTGGGCTTTAACTATATTGGCCCGGTCGACGGCCACGACGTGCTGACGCTGGTGCAGACGCTGAAAAACATGCGCGATCTGAAAGGCCCGCAGTTCCTGCATATCATGACCAAAAAAGGCAAAGGCTACGCCCCTGCGGAGAAAGATCCGATTAGCTGGCACGCCGTACCGAAATTCGATCCGGCCAGCGGCCTGCTGCCGAAAGCGATCGAAGGTCTGCCGAGCTACTCGAAGATTTTCGGCCAGTGGCTGAGCGAAACCGCCGCCGATGACAACAAGCTGATGGCCGTTACGCCTGCCATGCGTGAAGGCTCCGGCATGGTCAGCTTTTCGCGCGACTATCCGGCGCAATATTTTGACGTGGCGATTGCCGAACAGCACGCCGTCACCTTTGCCGCCGGACTGGCGATTGGCGGCTATAAGCCCGTGGTCGCCATTTACTCGACGTTTTTGCAGCGCGCCTACGATCAGCTGATCCACGACGTAGCGATCCAGAAGCTGCCGGTGCTGTTTGCTATCGATCGCGGCGGCATCGTTGGCGCGGACGGTCAGACGCACCAGGGCGCTTTTGATATCTCATTCCTGCGCTGCATTCCGAATATGGTGATCATGACGCCAAGCGACGAGAACGAATGCCGTCAGATGCTCTATACCGGCTATCACTATAGCGCTGGCCCAAGCGCGGTACGCTATCCTCGCGGCACCGGAACCGGCGCGGAGCTGCAGCCGTTGCAGTCGCTGCCGCTGGGCAAAGGCGTGGTGAAACGCGAAGGCGAGAAGCTGGCAATCCTGAACTTCGGCACGCTGCTGCCGGAAGCCGCCGCCGTCGCGGAATCGCTGAACGCCACGCTGGTGGATATGCGCTTTGTGAAGCCGCTGGACGAGGCGCTGATCGTTGAGCTGGCCGCCAGCCACGAGGCGCTGATCACGCTGGAAGAAGGCGCGATTAAAGGCGGCGCGGGCAGCGGCGTGATTGAAGCGCTGATGGCGAAACGCGTGCTGGTGCCGGTGCTGAATATCGGCCTGCCGGATGAGTTTATTCCGCAGGGCACCCAAGAAGAGATCCGCCACGATTATCAGCTGGACGCCGAAGGCATCGAACAGCAGATTAAGCGCTGGCTGGCGCTGTAATACCGCACGAGGCTCCCCTTCCGGGGAGCCTGTACCTGCTATGCTTAGGCCTTTGCGCCTTTTTAACATCAGCAGGAGCACGCATGAAAACCCTTCCGTTAGGCAATACCGATCTCACCGTTTCCCGTTTGTGCCTGGGCTGTATGACCTATGGCGAACCCCAACGCGGCCGCCACGCCTGGACACTGCCTGAAGAGAGCAGCCGCCCGCTGATCAAACAGGCGCTGGACGCGGGCATTAACTTCTTCGATACCGCCAACAGCTATTCCGACGGCAGCAGCGAAGAGATTGTGGGCCGCGCATTGAAAGACTACGCGCGCCGCGAAGATATCGTGCTGGCGACCAAAGTCTACTTTCCGATGAGTAATCTTGCCGGCGGCCTTTCACGCGCCAGCATTATGCAGTCGATTGATGACAGCCTGACGCGCCTGGGCACCGACTACGTGGATTTATTGCAGATCCACCGCTGGGACTACAACACGCCGCTGGAAGAGACGCTGGAGGCGCTGCACGACGTGGTGAAGGCCGGGAAAGCGCGCTATATCGGCGCGTCTTCTATGTATGCCTGGCAGTTCGCTAAGGCGCTCTACACGGCGGATCGTCACGGCTGGACAAGGTTTGTCAGCATGCAGGATCAGTACAATCTGATCCAACGTGAGGAGGAGCGCGAAATGCACCCGCTCTGCCAGGCAGAAAATATCGCCGTGCTGCCGTGGAGCCCGCTGGCGCGCGGTCGCCTGACCCGTCCGTGGGGTGAAACCACCGCGCGTACCGCTTCCGACGAATACGGCAGCACGCTGTATGCCAGAAGCGAAGAGAACGACGGCGTGATTGCGCAGCGCGTGGCGGCTATTGCCGAAGCTCGCGGTGTGAGCCGTGCACAGATAGCGCTGGCATGGCTGTTGGCAAAACCGGTGGTCACCTCGCCGATTATCGGCGCTTCACGCGCAGAGCAGCTGGCCGATCTGGTAAAAGCAGTGGATATTGAGCTGACGCAGGAAGAGATCGCGGAACTGGAAAGCGTTTATCAGCCGCATCACGTGGTGGGATTTGAATAAGCCGCGCCGCTGTTGCGCCAGGACTAAAGCATAAAGCAAAGAGGCCAGCTATGCTGGCCTCCTTTTTACACGGCTCGCTACAGCGCCAGATGGTGCCCGGCATAATAGAGAATACCGGCGGAAATAATGCCGGCGACAATATCATCTATCATAATGCCCATGCCCCCGTGGACGTTGCGGTCAAACCAGCGGATCGGCCACGGCTTCCACATATCCAGGATGCGGAAAATCACGAATCCGGCCAGCACCCACTGCCAGCTGTTCACCGGGATCGCCATCAGCGTGATCCACATACCGATAAACTCGTCCCAGACGATGCTGCCGTGGTCGTGCAGGCCCATATCTTTCGCGGTGCGATGGCAGAGATAAACGCCGATGCAGATGCCGAACATCACCAGCAGAGAGTAGATATCCGGCGGCAGAAACGACATCAGATACCAGAAAGGAATAGCCGCCAGCGATCCCATGGTGCCGGGCACCACCGGACTTAATCCGCTGCCAAAACCGGTTGCCAGCAGGTGCCAGGGATTGCTCATCTTCAGGCGTTTTTTCGCCTCGTGCTTATCCAAAGTGATCAAATCCTTTCAGTTTGCGCTCGACGGGCCGGTTGTTTTCCAGCAGTACCAGCCCTTCTGACTGCGGCGCCAGCTGGCCTACACAGGTAAAAGGCACGCCATAATGCCCCAGCGCCACGTCCAGCGCGCCGCGATTGATTTCCGGGACGGTAAAGCAGAGTTCGTAGTCTTCACCGCCGCTCAGCGCCCAGCTGATTGCCTGCTCCGGGTCAAAATGGCTTTTCATCACCCCAGAAAGCGGCAGCGCATCCAGATGCAGACGAGCGCCGCAGCCGCTGGCTTTCAGGATATGCCCCAAATCGGAGATCAGCCCGTCGGAGATATCGATAGCGGCGCTGGCCAGGTCGCGCAGCGCCTGCCCTTGCAGAATGCGCGGCATCGGGCGCAAGTGGCGTTTGATTAAGGCTTCATGCGCGGCGGGATCGTTAATTTTGATATGGTGCTGCAACAGCGCCAGGCCTGCCGCGCTGTCGCCCAGCGTGCCGGTAACGTAAATCCAGTCGCCGGGCTTTGCGCCAGACCGCTTCAACGCCCTGCCCTGCGGCACCAGGCCGTGAATGCTCAGCGTCATGCTCAGCGGGCCGCGCGTGGTATCGCCGCCGATCAGCTGCATATTGTAATAATCCAGCAGTTCGAACAGGCTGTCGCTGAACTCTTTCAGCCAGGCTTCGTTTACCTCGGGCAGCGTCAGCGCCAGCGTCAGCCAGGCGGGATCGGCGCCCATTGCCGCCAAATCGCTGAGATTGACCGCCAGCGCTTTATAACCGAGATCGGCGGGATGGATGTCACGCAAAAAGTGTACGCCCGCTACCAGCGTATCGGTGCTGATCGCCAGCGTCTGTTTTTCGGGCAGGTTAAGCAGGGCGCAGTCATCGCCAATGCCTTTTTCCACATCACGACGAGAGCTAGTTATGCGATCAAAATAGCGCGTGATAAGTTCAAATTCGCCACATGCCATAATGCTTTCCAGCAGAAAAAAGGAAGAAGGCCGGATAAGACCGGCCTGAGAGGATTACTTCTTGTTGGGGCGGATATGCGGAGCGGCTTTATCCAGCACGCCGTTAACGAACTTGTGGCTGTCTTCAGCGCCAAACACTTTCGCCAGCTCAATCCCCTCGTTAATAGCCACTTTGTAGGGAACGTCGGAGCGCTTGCTCAGCTCGTACAGCGAAATGCGCAGAATCGCCTTCTCCACCTGACCCAGCTCTTCCAGCTGGCGGGAAAGGTAAGGCTTCATCAGGCCGTCAAGGTACGCGCTGTTGGTCGCAACGCCGCCCAGCAGCTCGCGGAAATAGCTGATATCAACGTCTTTGACGTCTTGCTCCGCCAGAAACTGGTATTCGACATCAGAGATGTCGTTCTTTGACAACTGCCAGGAGTAAAGCGCCTGGACAGCACATTCACGGGCGCGGCGACGAGCAGCAGGTTTCACAAAATTCCCCTTAAAATCAGGCTTTGATGGCTTTCAATACGTTAATCATTTCAAGTGCGGTCAGAGCGGCTTCCGCCCCTTTGTTACCCGCTTTGGTTCCGGCGCGCTCAATGGCCTGCTCGATGTTTTCCGTCGTCAGAACACCAAAGGCAACCGGAATATCGCTGTTCATAGCGACGCTGGCCAGGCCAGAACTGGCTTCGCCAGCAACATATTCGAAGTGGGCGGTGCCACCGCGGATCACGGTGCCCAGTGCCACAACCGCGTCGTATTTGCCGGCGTTCGCCAGCGCACGCGCCGTCATTGGCATTTCATAGGCGCCCGGCACCCAGATAACGGTGATGTTTTCATCTTTTACCTGGCCGATACGCTTCAGCGCATCAAGGGCACCGCTCAGCAGGCTGTCGTTGATAAAATTGTTGAAACGCGCAATAACAATGGCCACGCGCGCGTCAGGAGTAGCAACAGCAGCTTCAATAACGTTCATAATCTTCCTTTCAGGGTTTGTTATGGCCCCGCAGGGGGGCGGATTCTATCACACTCTTTAACGCTCTGCTTCCGCTTTTCTGCAGAGCGCTATCGCGGCGTCAGCGTCAGGCGCAAATCTGGCCCAACCTGACGACTATCGCTGAATATAAACGTCGGCGCTTCAGCAAGTTGTGCTAAAGCGGGCAGATGGCACAAACCGCGTGCCGCATCGCCCAATAATTTCGGCGCAAGATAAACGATCAGCTCATCAACCACGCCCGCGCTCAGCAGCGCACCGGAAAGCGCAGCGCCTGCTTCTACCCAGACGCTGTTGATCTGGCGGCGTCCCAGCAGCATCAGCAGGGAAACCAGATCGGTTTGCCCATTGAGGCGCGGCACGCAAAATTGTTGCACGTTATCCGGCCAGCTTAGCCCGTCGGGCTGCTGACGCGCCAGCCAGGTTTCCCCCGGCTGGGAAATCAGCCGATGCTGCGGCGTAACGCGATTGTGGCTGTCGATAACCACTCTGACCGGCTGGCGTAAATCCTGCTGCGCATAGATTGCGCGCACGTCCTGGTTCAGCTCGTCCCAGCGCACGGTCAGCGAGGGATCGTCCGCCCGCACCGTCGCGCTGGTGGTCAGGATCGCGGCGCTTTGCGCCCGCAGGCGCTGCACGTCGCGTCGCGCCTCTGGCGAGGTGATCCACTGGCTTTCGCCGCTTGCCATTGCCGTACGGCCATCCAGCGACGCGCCCAGCTTCAGCTGCACCCAGGGAAAGCCGGTGCGCATCCGCTTCAGAAAGCCGCGATTCAGCGCTTCCGCTTCCTGCATCATCAGCCCGTGGCTGACCTCGATACCGGCCTGCTGCAAGCGGTAAAGGCCGCGCCCCGCCACTTCCGGGTTGGGATCCTGCATGGCGGCGACGACTCGGGCTACGCCTGCGGCAATCAACGCCTCACAGCATGGCGGCGTGCGGCCATGGTGGCTACAGGGCTCCAGCGTGACGTAAGCCGTCGCGCCGCGCGCCTTTTCGCCAGCCATACGCAGAGCGTGAACTTCAGCATGGGGTTCGCCTGCGCGAAAATGGTAGCCTTCGCCGACAATCTCCCCGTCGCGTACAATAACGCAGCCTACGTTCGGATTGGGCGTTGTGGTAAAGCGTCCGCGCCTGGCCAGTTCAAGCGCGCGGGCCATATAGATTTCATCCATGCCTTAATCCTGTAAGCGGGCGATCTCTTCGCCGAATTCGCGGATATCTTCAAAGCTGCGGTAAACCGAGGCGAAGCGAATATAGGCCACCTTATCCAGCTTTTTCAGCTCGTCCATCACCAGATTGCCGATCATCTTGCTGGGTACTTCCCGTTCGCCGGTGGAGCGCAGCTTGCTTTTGATATGGCTGACGGCGTTTTCAACGTCGTCCGAGCTGACCGGCCGCTTCTCCAGCGCCTTCATGATACCGCTGCACAGCTTGTCTTCATTGAAGGGCTCACGGATATCATTGCTTTTCACCACGCGCGGCATCACCAGCTCGGCCACTTCAAAAGTGGTGAAGCGTTCATGGCACACCAGGCACTGACGGCGACGGCGCACCGAGGTTCCTTCCCCCACAAGGCGGGAATCGATAACTTTGGTATCCACAGCAGAACAGAACGGGCAATGCATGATAATTCCTGGATCCTGGAAAAGTGAACACAGTGTAGCGCGAAGTGGCGAGCAACAAAATATCGGGTTGCCCTTCTTTCCCCCGCCGAATCGCTTTGTCTGGCATCTGACCAGGTATCTCCTCGTTCTTCCGCTATAATGAGAGAACGCTCAGGCGTAACTTTTTTAAAAACAAGGATTAGCCGGAGGAAATATGGGTTTATTTAACTTTGTAAAAGAAGCTGGCGAGAAGCTGTGGGATTCCGTAAGCGGCGCTGGTGAAGACCAGAGCGCGAAGCTGAAAGAATATATCCACAAGCTGGGCCTGCCGGGCAGCGACAAGGTGGACGTTAAGGTGGATGGCGATAAGGCCAGCATCAGCGGCGACAGCATTTCGCAAGAGCTGAAGGAAAAAATCCTGGTAGCGGCCGGTAACGTAGCCGGTATCACCCACGTTGAGGATAATGTGAAGGTGGCTGAAACCGCGACCGAAGCAAAATTCTATACGGTGAAGAAAGGCGACACGCTGAGCGCTATCTCGAAAGAAGTGTATGGCGATCCGAACAAGTACAATCAAATCTTTGAGGCTAACAAGCCGATGCTCTCCGATCCGAACAAGATCTATCCGGGTCAGACCTTACGCATTCCTCAGTAGGCAATTATGGCCGGATACCTGAAAAAGGCCTCGCTGCTGCCGCTGGTTGTTTTGCTGGCAAGCTGCGCCTCACCGCAGCAGCCGCAGATCAACAAGCTGCATAACCAGGTGGGCAAGCTCAACAATGAGATGCAGCAG
Source organism: Erwinia aeris (assembly GCF_041224955.1). NCBI lineage: Bacteria > Pseudomonadati > Pseudomonadota > Gammaproteobacteria > Enterobacterales > Erwiniaceae > Erwinia > Erwinia aeris. Next base: position 107,186 of record NZ_JBGFFX010000012.1, read on the forward strand.
CTTACCGAGCAGGCAACGGCGCTGACGCGGCAGAATATGCTTAACGGCAATTCTACCCAGGGCGCCTGGCTGCTGCCGGCCACCAATACGGCCGTGCCGCTGCAAAGCCAGCTGGGCGAGGTGAAGCTGTCGCTGAGCCATATAGAAAATGAAGCCAACGGCACGCGGGCGATGCTGCATATTCGCTCTGCCGGCGACAACAATCTGCCTGCGTTCAGCGCAACGGTAGAATGGGGCGAGCTGGATCCGACTACCGGCAAACCGCTACAGGTAAACAGCCAGAGCCAGACCTTCAGCGTGGCGGCCTCGTTGCTGCCTCGTAGCGAAGTCACGGTGCCGCTGCGCCTGAGCAATCTGCCGCCGGAACAGCTGGGCTATGTCCGGGTTCATGACGTTGTGGCCCAGACGAAACCATAAAAAAAGCGCCGCAGATGCGGCGCTTTTTATTTAACAGCGGAAAGCTTAAGGCAGAATCGAAGGCTGATCGGCGCCCTCTTTCTCCACTTTCTGCTGCAGCAGATGCTCGCGTTTCATCCCCAGTTTCAGCGCCAGCGCCGAGGCCACGTAGATAGATGAAATTGTCCCGATGGACACGCCGATTAGCATGGTCAGCGAGAAGCCTTCCAGCAGCGCGCCGCCAAAGATAAACAGCATCAGCACCACCACCAGCGTGGTGGCGGAGGTCATAATAGTACGGCTCAGCGTCTGCGTCAGCGAGACGTTGAAGATTTCGTAAGGCGTACCGCGACGGATCTTGCGGAAGTTCTCACGAATACGGTCCGATACCACGATGCTGTCGTTCAGCGAGTAACCGATAACCGACATCAGCGACGCGATAATGGTCAAATCAATCTCAATATGGAACAGAGAAAGAATGCCCATGGTGATAATCACGTCATGCGCCAGCGCCAGCACGGCGCCTAACGCCAGTCGCCACTCGAAGCGGAAACCGACGTAAACCAGGATGGCTATCAGCGCCACCAGCAGCGCCATGCCGCCGGTCTGCGCCAGATCGCTGCCCACGCTTGGGCCAACAAACTCAATGCGCTTCACGGTGCCGTTTTGCGCCGTCGCCTGATTGATAATGCTGACGACCTTGTTGCCCAGCTCCTGGCCCGCGTTGCCTTCGTGCGGCGACATACGCACCAGCACGTCGCGGCTGCTGCCGAAGTTCTGCACCTGCGGATCGGTAAAGCCCGCTTTCTCCAGCGCGCCGCGCAGGTTATCCAGCTCGGCCGGTTTCTCCAGGGTAATTTCAATCACCGTACCGCCGGTGAAATCCAGACCCCAGTTAAACCCTTTCAGGCCCATGATCGCAAATGAGGCGATCAGCAGCAGGCCGGAAAGAGTAAAGGCCAGCTTGTCCCAGCGCATAAAGTCATGGACTTTACGGCCGTAGTTCAGTTGTTCAACGCTATAGTCCTGTGCCACAACGCACTCCTCAAATAGACAGCTTGTTGATGCGTTTACCGCCGTACAGCAGGTTGACGATGGCGCGGGTACCGACAATAGCGGTAAACATAGAGGTCACTACACCGATAGCCGTGGTGATAGCGAAGCCTTTAATGGATCCCGTACCGACAGCATAAAGGATAATAGCCGTGATCAGCGTGGTGACGTTGGCGTCGATAATACTGGAGAACGCGCCGCTGTAGCCTTCATGGATCGCCTGCTGAACGGAGCGTCCGTTCTTCAGCTCTTCCTTGATACGTTCGTTAATCAGTACGTTAGCATCAACGGCGACCGCCAGCGTCAGCACGATACCGGCAATACCCGGCATGGTCAGCGTGGCGCCGGGCAGCAGAGACATAATCCCCACAATCAGCACCAGGTTTGCCACCAGCGCAGTGGTCGCAATCACGCCGAATTTACGGTAGTAAACCACCATAAACACGATAGAGGCGATCAGGCCCCACAGGCAGGCTTCCAGACCCTGAGTAATGTTCTGCGCGCCCATAGTTGGACCAATGGTGCGTTCTTCCACAATCTGGATTGGCGCAATCAGCGCGCCCGCACGCAGCAGCAGCGACAGCTGACGCGCTTCGTTTGGATTGCTGATGCCGGTGATGCGGAAGCTGTTGCCCAGGCGAGACTGGATATTCGCGACGTTAATCACTTCTTCCTGCTTTGCCAGGATAGCGCGACCGTTGGCGTCTTTCTTACCGCTGTCTTTGTATTCCACAAACAGCGTTGCCATCGGCTTGCCGATATTATCCTTGGTGAAGTTGGACATGATGTTGCCGCCCGCGCTGTCCAGCGAGATGTTAACCTGTGCCTGGTTGTACTCATCCATGCTCGACGTCGAGTCAGTGATGTGATCACCGGTCAGGATCACGCGCTTGTACAGCGTTACCGGCTGGCCGTCGCGGGTATTTTTCACTTCGGAATCGCCCGGTACGCGGCCGTTGGCGGCAGCGGTAGGATCGACGGAGGTGTTAACCAGACGGAATTCCAGCGTGGCGGTCGCGCCCAGGATCTCTTTAGCACGCGCGGTATCCTGAATACCCGGCAGCTCGACCACGATGCGGTCAGCGCCCTGACGCTGCACCAGCGGTTCGGCAACGCCAAGCTGGTTCACGCGATTACGCAGGATAGTAATGTTCTGCTGAACCGCATATTCGCGCGCTTCACGCAGGCGGTCATCCGACATGACCGCACGCAGCAGGTTGCTGCCGCTGGCGTTGATCACCAGATCGCGATGGCGGCCGGTCAGATAGCTGACGGCGTCGTCACGCGCCTGTGCGTCACGGAAACGAATTTCCAGACCGTAGTTATCGGTTTTACGCACGTTGGTGTAGGGAATATTTTTGTCGCGCAGATCGCTTCTGAGGTTATCGATATTCTGCTCCTGGAGCTTGCCCAGGGCGGTATCCATATCGACTTCCATCAGGAAGTGCACGCCGCCGCGCAGATCGAGACCGAGTTTCATCGGTTCTGCGGCCAGCATACTCAGCCAGCCTGGCGTGGCTGGAGCAAGGTTGAGCGCGACAACGTAGTCTTCGCCCAGCGTTTTGATGATGGCGTCACGAGCGCGCAGCTGCACGTCGCCGTTAGCGAAGCGCGCCATGATAGCGCCGTTTTCCAGCGCAATGGATTTGCTCTGGATTTTCTCTTCGTTTAAAACATTCTGGATCTGATTCAGCGTCTGTTCACTGGCGGCGCTTCCGCGCGCGCCGGTGATCTGAACAGCCGGATCCTCACCATACAGGTTGGGAAGCGCATAGAGCAGACCGACGATAAGCACGACGATCAGCATGATGTACTTCCACAAAGGATAACGGTTTAACACGGCAGTTCCCTTAGGGAAAACAAAAAATTACAGCGCCTTCATCGTACCTTTCGGCAGAACGGCAGCCACGAAATCACGTTTGACCACAACTTCCGTCGTCTCGTTCAGCGCGATAGCTACATAGCCGGTATCCGCCACTTTGGTTACGCGTCCGACCAGGCCGCCGGTGGTCAGCACTTCGTCACCCTTGCTGATGGAATCCATCAGTTTTTTATGCTCTTTGCTACGTTTCTGCTGTGGACGCAGGATCATGAAATAGAAGATCAGACCAAAAACCACCAGCATGATGACCAGCGAATACGGGCTTCCCTGTGCTGGCGCACCCGCAGCAGCCACTGCATCAGAAATGAACAAGCTCATTAATTTTCCCTCATTGATTAATTATCAGACGTTTAACGGCGGAACCGCTTTGCCCGTCCGCGCATAAAATTCGGTAACAAAGTGCTCTAATTTACCCTCTTCAATAGCCTTGCGTAAACCAGCCATCAGGCGCTGGTAGTAGCGCAGGTTATGAATAGTGTTAAGACGCGCACCCAGTATTTCGTTGCAACGATCCAGATGATACAAATAGGCGCGGCTATAGTTGCGACAGGTGTAGCAATCACACTCCGCATCCAGCGGCGCCGTATCATCTTTATATTTCGCGTTACGGATTTTCACCACGCCGTCAGTCACGAACAGGTGGCCGTTACGGGCATTGCGGGTAGGCATCACGCAGTCAAACATATCGATACCGCGACGTACGCCTTCAACCAGATCTTCCGGTTTGCCGACGCCCATCAGATAGCGCGGTTTGTCCTCAGGGATCTGCGGACAGACGTGCTCCAGAATACGGTGCATGTCCTCTTTCGGCTCGCCGACCGCCAGGCCGCCCACAGCGTAACCATCAAAGCCGATCTCTACCAGTCCTTTTACGGAGACATCTCGTAAATCTTCGTAAACGCCGCCCTGAATAATCCCGAACAGCGCGTTTTTATTTTCAAGCGAATCAAAGCGGTCGCGGCTGCGCTGCGCCCAACGCAGCGACATCTCCATCGAGCGTTTGGCGTAATCCCAGTCGGCAGGATAAGGCGTGCATTCGTCGAAAATCATCACGATATCGGAACCGAGATCGTACTGGATCTCCATCGATTTTTCAGGATCGAGGAAGATCTTGTCGCCGTTAATCGGGTTGCGGAAATGCACGCCCGCTTCGGTGATTTTGCGAATGTCGCCCAGGCTGAACACCTGGAAACCGCCGGAGTCGGTCAGGATTGGCCCTTTCCACTGCATAAAGTCGTGCAGATCGCCATGCAGCTTCATGATCTCCTGGCCGGGACGCAGCCACAGATGGAAAGTGTTGCCGAGAATAATCTGCGCGCCGGTATCCTGCACTTCTTCCGGCGTCATGCCTTTTACGGTGCCGTAGGTGCCCACAGGCATAAAGGCCGGGGTTTCCACCACGCCGCGATCGAAAACCAGACGGCCACGGCGCGCGCGCCCATCAGTAGTATCTAATTCAAACTTCACGTTGCCTCCATCAGAGAAACAGTCTGATGCTTAAGAGTTGACCTGCGCCCCGGTCGGGCGCAGGCGTCGCAACCGGACAAAGCCGGTTATGGCATTATTTACCGACCTGCTCGTTTATCGCCTGCGGATTGCGGGTGATAAACATCGCGTCGCCATAGCTGAAGAAGCGATACTTCTCCGCCACCGCCTGCTCGTAAGCGTGCATGGTGTGACGGTAGCCCGCGAAAGCGGAAACCAGCATAATCAGCGTCGATTCCGGCAGATGGAAATTGGTGACCAGCGCATCAATAACCTGATACTCATAGCCGGGATAAATAAAAATTTTGGTGTCGTCGAAGAACGGCGCAATCAACGCGTCTTTGGCCGCCGCCGCTGCGCTCTCCAGCGAGCGCACGGAAGTTGTGCCTACGGCGACGACACGGTTGCCGCGCGCTTTGCACGCCAGCACCGCATCCACCACTTCCTGCGGAACCTCAGCATACTCGGCGTGCATAATATGATCTTCAATGCTGTCCACGCGTACCGGCTGGAACGTGCCCGCGCCGACGTGCAGCGTAACGAAAGCGGTTTCAATCCCTTTCGCCCGCAGCGCTTCCAGCATAGGTTCGTCAAAATGCAGGCCAGCAGTAGGCGCCGCTACCGCGCCGGGACGTTCGCTGTAAACAGTCTGGTAAAGCTCGCGATCCGCGTCTTCGTCAGGACGATCGATATAAGGCGGCAGCGGCATATGGCCGACGGCGTCCAGAATATCCAGCACGGCGCGCTCGTCGTCGAAATGCAGCTCAAAGAGCGCGTCGTGACGGGCAACCATCGTCGCTTTGACGCTTTCGTCGTCGCCAAGCAGCAGCTCGGCGCCCGCTTTCGGCGCTTTAGAGGCGCGAATATGGGCCAGCACGCGATGCTCGTCCAGCATCCGTTCAACCAGCACTTCGATTTTGCCGCCGCTGGCTTTACGTCCGAAAATACGCGCCGGGATCACGCGCGTATTGTTAAAAACCAGCAGGTCGCCCGGATTGAGCAAATCCAGTAAATCGGTGAACACCCCGTGGGTCAGCGCGCCGTCCGGGCCGTTAAGGCACAGCAGACGGCATCCGCTGCGCTGGGCCTGCGGATAGTGGGCAATCAAAGATTCGGGCAACTTAAAAGAAAAATCGGCAACGCGCATGGTCATTCACAGTCAGGGAAATCAGGGCGCACATTCTAGCTGAAAACCCGCCAATTCTGAACCATTCGCCGCATCTATCGGTTAAACCGTCCGCCAACGGGCGTCGATGCGCTCTGCACGCCACTATCAACGGTATCCCGACACGGCAGAAGCCGATATACTGCCGCGATGAACTTTCTCGCTCACCTTCATCTGGCGCGGCTGGCCAACAGCTCCCTGCTCGGCAACCTGATGGCTGACTTCGTGCGCGGCAATCCGCGTGACGTCTGGCCTGATAACGTTGCCGCCGGCATTTTGCTGCACCGACGCGTTGACGTCATGACCGACGCCCTGCCGGAAGTCCGGGTCGCACGCGGTTTTTTCCGCCCCGAAACCTATCGCGTATCGCCTATCGCGCTGGACGTCATCTGGGATCACTTTTTATCCCGTCATTGGGATGAGATCGTGCCGGAAACGGCCTTACCGGATTTTTTACGTCAGGCGCGGGCGGAGATCGGCCCGCACCTTGCCACCACGCCGGAGCGTTTCCAGCATCTGAATCGCTATCTGTGGACGGATCGCTGGATGGAAAAGTATGCGGAAGCGCCCTATTTGCAAAACGTGCTGACCGGGATGGCCAGCCGCCGTCCTCGCCTGGCCGCGCTGGCAGATTGCTATCAGGATTTTGTTGATAATTATCAACAGCTCGACGCTGTTTTCCGGCAGTTTTATCCGCAGATGATGGCAAAAGCCCGCCAGCAGTTACTGTAGCCACGATTGCCGCTTGCCCTTTTGCTGAAAAAGGTTATTGTTGGCGAACACATTGAATAAAAAAGCTTTTTGATAGGTAAAGCCTATCAGAGAAATCGGCGGTTATCGCTGGTTTACAACGCTATCCCGCCCCATACTGGCGGCCGTTTCCCTTAATTTATCCTTACAGGAGTGACTATGGTTCTCGTAACTCGTCAGGCCCCTGATTTCACCGCCGCAGCCGTGCTGGGCAACGGTGAAATCGTAGAAAACTTTAACTTTAAAAAACACACCGCTGGTAAAGCCACCGTTGTGTTCTTTTGGCCAATGGACTTCACTTTTGTTTGCCCTTCTGAGCTGATCGCTTTCGACAAGCGTTATGAAGAATTCCAGAAGCGCGGCGTGGAAGTGGTCGGCGTCTCTTTCGACTCCGAGTTCGTTCACAACGCATGGCGTAAGACCCCAATCGATAAAGGCGGCATCGGCGAAGTAAAATACGCGATGGTTGCGGATATCAAACGTGAAATCCAGAAAGCCTACGGCATCGAGCATCCGGATGCAGGCGTTGCGCTGCGCGGCTCTTTCCTGATCGACAAAGCCGGTGTGGTTCGCCACCAGGTTGTTAACGATCTGCCGCTGGGCCGTAACGTTGATGAAATGCTGCGTATGGTTGACGCGCTGCAGTTCCACGAAGAGCACGGCGAAGTGTGCCCGGCTCAGTGGGAAAAAGGCAAAGAAGGCATGGGCGCTTCTCCGGACGGCGTAGCGAAATACCTGTCTGAGAACGCTGGCAAGCTGTAATATCTTTTTGCAGACTGCTGAATAGAGCTCGCTTCGGCGAGCTTTTTTTATGCGGGCAATTCAGGCGGCTTAAGCTTTTGATGCGGGCGCACCAGGTTAAATATACAGCACGCCGCGGCGGGCTGTGATAGTCTGTTTACAGGTACAGTTCAAAGAGGGAAGAGAGTGCCCAAAAAAGAGCAGGCGTATTCTTCAGAAATCTGTGCCCTCATTGGCAGAGCCGTAGCAGAGCTGCTGGAAAGCGGCGAACCGGTAGGACGACATAACATCCTGATTAGACTTCAGATTCACAGCGCACAAGCCACAGACGAAAACATGAAGGCCGCTATTCAACGCGCTTTCCGATCGATACTCGACCGCTTCCATTAACCCCTTATAGTCCCTGCACAACCCCTTTTTTCAACTGTCCCAGGCAACAGGCTTCGGCTATGGCTTTTTGCCGATCTGCATAAGCCGCCTGGGATGTGGGTGAAGGTTATGCGTCGTCAGGCGTGCGGGCCACCACCACTTCCAGCGCCTGGCGGAAGATATCCAGCTGGACGACATCAGAGGTGTTTTCCAGCTTTTCAATCAGCTTCAGGATAATCGCTTTGTTCGTTACGTAGCCACCGGCTGCCGCAATTTCTCTGATCACGGCGCCGATAACTTTGGTTTCCTGAGCCAGTAAATCACCTTCTCCCTGAAAATGTTCAAGGATGCCCGGCTCTGAAGAGTGCTGCTGCATAGTATTCGCCTTTATAAAGGGCGGGATATCCCCACCTGAATTGACTCAATGTTTTTTGGTGCCGTCCGGCGGGCCTTCGCTGGTAAAAAGGTGCGTCACGTTATCCACGTCTCGAATTTCGTGCGTATAGCGATTGTTACCAGTCTTTATATTATTTCTGACATCGATAATAGCCTGTTTGCAGGCACGGTGCCTGGCAGCGCTTTTTTCCACGGCGGCCATCGCCTGCAGCTGACGGATCAGCGCGGCGTTATTGATGGTAGCATCGGTTTTTAACAGCACCAGTACGGCCTCACCCAGCACTATATCAATCAGTTTTTCATCGTCATTTCTGTACATACCAGCTTCTCTGTATCAGTGATGTGGGCACATAAATAGCCACAGTTCCCGGAAGTAACCCTGGGAGGCAGCAGGTTTGCCAACCACCGCCGATCAAAGGGCCAGGCGGGAAAGCAGGCCGGGCCGAGCAGAAAAGTTAGGACGTCTGGTAATCATCATCCAGGCTTTGAAACTCAGTCCTCACGGCCAAACAACATGCCTATCAGCTCGTGATAATGCTTTTCCTGTTCCGCATCGGAGGCCAGTTCAAGCCGCCTCAGCAGTTTAGAACAGATCGCCTTGCGGTTAATATTTTTACCCGAACGCAGAATCTCCACCACGATCTGCCCCAACGTTTCCTGTTGAGAGGGCATCATCGCTTCACTGAAGTAGCGACTGATATCACCTTCAGTTTTCGGGTTAAATCCATCCTGACGCATACAGCCCCCTTCAGTTGGTAGGTTAAAACGTGTTTAAATAATTCTGCGCTTAAGTTAACCAGTTTCGGCAAATGTGTACAGCTATTTTGAAGTTGTACAAGCCGATTTCTTGTAGCAAAAAGTGCGGCCCGCAGTGTAATACTCTGTCAGCCTGTTTTTTGAGAGGGATATTCAGGTGTTATAGCAGGTGAAGCTGCGTTTTTCGCTCCCTACAAATTGAATAGTCACCAGGATGCTTTTGGCAGCACGAATCTTTAAGGATGTATGGATGTACAAGTTTTTCTCCGCGGTCGTGCTTTTTGCTGGCCTCACGGCTTTTTTTAGCCAGCCCGTACAGGCGGACTACGTGCTGGAAAAGGTAGTGGAAGTCAGCCGACATGGCGTTCGCCCGCCTTCGCCGGATAACCGACGAGCTATTGAAAACGGTTCGGCCCGGCGCTGGCCCGACTGGCTGACCGCAGACGGTAACCTGACCGGTCACGGCTATACGGCAGCCTGGCTGAAAGGACGTTACGAGAGCAGTTACTATCGTGAAGCGGGCCTGCTGGGCGAAGGCTGCCCGAAGGAACGGGATTTTCACCTGATAGCCAGTCCGATGCAGCGTACCCGGGCCACAGCGCAGGTGTTAGCCGAGGCGGCTTTTCCGGGCTGCGACATTGCGGCACATGTCATGGCGGCCTCGCTGTTTCAGCTTCCCAACGAGAAAGTCAGCCAGGAGCAGGCCGCGACGCATCGTCAGGAAGCGCTACGCGCGATGGGCGGCAGCCTGGCAGACGCGCAGCGGCGGCTGCAACCGCAAATCGACGCGTTAAAAAAAGCCGTCTGTCAGCCCGCCCGGCCCTGCCCTGTTTTCAGCCAGCCCTGGCAGCTTGCCACCTGGTCGAACGGCACGGTCGGCATTCAGGGACTGGATACGCTGGCTGCAATGGCGGAAACGCTGCGGCTGGAATGGAGCGAAAACAAGCCACTTAGCGAAGTGGCCTTTGGCAAGGTTAATAATCAGGCGGAACTGGCCGCGCTGCTGCCGCTGCTGAGCGCTAAATATGATTACACCAACGATTTGCCCACGCTGGCCAGCCGCGGCGCTTCAGGGCTGATGAGCCAGATTGCCAGCGCGCTGCGCGCAGGCGCGACCGGAGAGAGAGCAACCGACGCGCCGCCGGACGTGCGCTGGCTGCTCTATGTCGCTCATGATATCAATATCGCCTGGCTGCGTACCCTGTTGGATTTCCGCTGGCAGCAGGCCGATTATCCGCACGGCAATATTCCGCCCGGCGGCAGTCTGGTATTCGAACGGTGGCGATACAAGGGCGAGCGTTTTATCCGCATCTATTTTCAGGCGCAAAGCCTTGCCCAGCTGCGCGAGCTTACGCCACTCGATAAGCAGCACCCTCCGCTGCTGACCGAGCTGACGTTTCCGGGATGCAGGCAAATGGCCCCAGGCACGCTGTGTCCCTGGCAGGCCGCTATGCAGCGGATTGAAAAACATATTGCCCCTTTGTAAGGGAGGGGCCGATCGCCTTTCTCTGAAGCGCTGCTTCCTTAGTTCTGGCCGAAAGCAGGATCGGCTTCGGCCCCTCACCTTCCTGACCAGACAATATTTCTGATTGTAAATCAGAAAAACCCTACTTATCATAAGGCGATATAGTTACGCTGTCCGATCGACCCTCGATCGTTACGCTGAAAAATTCTTTATTAATTAAATAATTATTTGACAAGGATTCGTCAATGTTGGTTTTCAGCCATCGTTTCGCCCCGCTTTGCCTTTACAGCTTCATTTTCATAACCGCTATATTGCCGTTAAAAACACTTGCCGTAACGCCCGCTAACGAACCGCTGATTTTGCAGCGGCAAAATGCCCTGGAGCAGCAGTTGCGGCCCACAGTGCCGGACGTACGCCTTACGCCACCGGCCTCAGGTTTCAGTCGGCTGGTCTTTCCCCAGGAAAAACCCTGTTTCCCACTGAACCGGGTCGTTCTGAAGGGAACAGGCGCGTTACCGCACTGGCTGCCTTTACAGCGGATCGCCGGTCAGGCTGTTGGTCACTGTCTGGGCGGGAAAGGCATTAATCTGCTGATGAGCGCGCTGCAAAACCGCCTGATCGATCACGGCTACATCACGACTCGTGTGCTGGCGCCTTCACAGGATCTGAAAAGCGGCGAGCTGAAGCTGAGCATCCTGGCGGGAAAAATTCGTCAGGTGATGCTGACGCCGGAAAGCAACCGCTATTTCACTCTCTACAGCGCTTTCCCGGCCCACGCCGGAGACCTGCTGGATCTGCGTGATATCGAACAGGGGCTGGAAAACCTGCAACGGCTGCCTACGGTGCAGGCCAGTATGGAAATCGTTCCGGGTAAAGCACCGGGAGAAAGCGATATAGTGCTGCATCGACAGCAAAGCAAAATGTGGCGCGCTGGCGTCTCGCTGGATGATTCTGGCACCCGCAGCACCGGGCGTTATCAGGGCGGTCTGACGCTGTCGCTGGATAATCCTCTTTCACTCAGCGATCTCTTCTATCTTTCCGCCAGCGCTGGCCTGATCCATCACGGCGATAAAGGCTCCCGTAATTTTACCGGCCACTATTCGCTGCCTTTAGGTTACTGGGACGCAGGGATAACCGCCAACAGCTATGACTATCATCAGACGGTCGCCGGACTTAATCAGGACTATCGCTACAGCGGTAAAAGCCAGAACATCAGTTTCCGCCTTAGCCGCCTGCTGCACCGTAACGACCGTCAGAAAACCACCTTCAGCTGGGATATTCTGGCGAGGGAAACCCGAAATTATATCAACGACACGGAAATCGAGGTTCAACGTCGTCGCACGGCTGGCTGGCGTGCCGGACTTCAGCATCGCCATTATCTGCCCTGGTCCACGCTGGATGCGGGCATCAGCTACCAGCGCGGCACCCGCTGGTTTGGCGCCATCCCGGCACCGGAAGAATACTGGGGCGAAGGCACCGCGCTGTCAAAAATCCTGCAGCTTTCTGCCCAGTTGGAGACGCCTTTTACCCTGGGCAACCAGCGCTTTCGCCACAACCTGCAATACCAACGCCAGATAAGCCACACGCCACTGACGCCGCAGGATCAGCTGGCCATCGGCAGCCGCTGGACGGTACGCGGCTTTGACGGCGAACGGACGCTAAACGCCGATCGCGGGTGGTTCGTGCGGAATGATATCGCCTGGGCCACGCCGGTGCCGGCGCAGGAACTTTATCTGGGCGTTGACTACGGCGAAGTCGGCGGGAACGGCACGCAATATCTGGTCGGCAACCACCTCGCCGGGGGCGCTATCGGCATTCGCGGTTCGGCATTTAAAACAGGCTATGACCTGTTCGCTGCCGTGCCGTTCTCCAGACCCGACGGCTTCAGCACCAATCCGGTGTCGCTGGGCTTCAACCTCAACTGGCAATATTAAGAGGCAGGGATGCAAACAGGGCCTTATAACATTCATTCACCCATGATCCTTGGTGGGGATATGAGTGAAGCTGAAGCTTTCGGTGCCGCCGTCTGGTTATGGATGCACTCGGCAGCGCATCGCGACTTGCCTCTCCATGCGCTGCCGACGGTGCTTCTGCCCATCATTAAACGGCAACAGTATGCATTGGTTAGCCGCGACGCCAGACCGCTGTTTTTCTTAAGCTGGATGTGGCTGGACGACGTTGCCGAGCGACGTTACCTGAAACAACCGGCGATCAGCGTGCAGGATCGTGACTGGGCAAGTGGCGAGCGGATGTGGATCCGCGACTGGATAGCGCCTTTTGGCGATACGATGGCCATGCGTCGCCTGGTCGGCAATACCCTTTTCCCCGAGTGCTGCTTTCGTGCGCTCTATCACCGCGGGGCTGAAAAAGGTCAGCGGGTCATAAATTTCAAAGGCGATCGTATCAGTCATCAGCAGGCCAGAGCCTGGCGTGCTGCACATCCGCTGTCTGTTCCTGTTACAGAAATGCCAGTAAGGACGCTGTCATGAATAAGAACCTCTACCGTATTGTTTTCAACAAAGCACGCGGCCTGCTGATGGTCGTGGCGGATATTGCCGGTGCAGGCCGGGCGGGCGCATCGCCGTTTTCATCCGGTACCGGCCATACCCTCAGCCAGCTGATTGGTAAGGTTCATGGCGTGAGTTTTGCCCTGCTGCTGGCGCTGGGAGCTGTTCACCCCGTGCAGGCAGGTATCGTCGCCGATGGCAGTGCGCCGGGCGGCCAGCAACCCACCATTATTCATAGCGCCAACGGTACTCCGCAGATCAATATCCAGACCCCCAGCGCCGCCGGTGTTTCCCGCAATGTCTACAGCCAGTTCGATGTGGATAAAAAAGGCGTGGTGCTCAATAACTCACACGCCAACACCCAAACGCAAATTGCCGGAATGGTCAGCAACAACCCGTGGCTGGCAAAAGGGGAAGCGAAGGTCATTCTCAATGAGGTCAATGCACGCAACCCAAGCCAGCTGAACGGCTTTATTGAGGTTGCCGGGCAGAAGGCGCAGGTGGTGATTGCTAACCCGTCGGGTATCACCTGCAACGGCTGCGGCTTTATTAACGCAAACCGCGCCACGCTGACGACAGGTCAGGCGCAGATGAATAATGGTCACCTGACAGGATACAACGTTGGCCGCGGCGAAATTGTTATTCAGGGCAACGGACTCGACAGCAGCCAGCAGGACAGCACCGACCTGATTTCGCGCGCCGTCAAAGTGAACGCCGGTATCTGGGCAAATGAACTGAATGTAACGACCGGGCGTAATCAGGTCGATGCCGCACATCAGCGCATTGATAAAAAAGCGGATGACGGCAGCGCCCGGCCACAGCTGGCGATTGATGTTTCGCAGCTTGGCGGCATGTATGCCAACAGCATTCGCCTGCTCGGTACAGAATCCGGCGTCGGCGTTCACAATGCCGGGGCGCTGGGCGCGTCGGCCGGTGATGTTGTTGTCAATGCAGACGGTAAGCTCATCAACAGCGGCGCGATAAATGCGTCGCTAAATATACAGCTGGCTGCATCGGCAACGGTGGATAACCAGGGCAAAATTTATGCGACGGCCAATACGGATATTACAAGCCAGGCCAGCCTCAGTAACACCGGCCTTATTGCCGCAGGCGCAGACACCCGCATTTCGGCAGGCAATATTAACAGCGGCGCGCAGAGCGTACTCGCGGCCGGCGTTGCCAGCGACGGCAGGCTGGCATCGACCGGGAATTTAACGCTGACCAGCCGTGGTGAATTAAAGGCGCGCGGGCAAAATATGGCAGGCGGCCAGTTGAACGCCAGTGCCACGTCTGTCGATCTCAGCGGCAGCCAGACGTATGGTGACAGCATCAGCTTGCAGGCCAGTCAAGGGGATATCAGTACCGCAAACGCCAATCTTTCCGCCATGCATCAGCTGACGGCCAGCACACGCGGAACGCTCAACAACGACGGCGGAAAAATTGCCGCAGACCAGCTTAACCTGACAGCGAACCGCCTTTCGAACCAGAAAGGCACGGTGCAGCAGCTCGGACAACAGGATCTGCAACTCTCACATGCTGGGGGCATCAACAACCGTGAAGGCTCCCTCGCCAGCAACAGCAAAAATCTGACCCTGAACAGCGCCACGCTGGATAACCAGCAGGGAACAATTTTTCATGCCGGAGACGGCCAGCTTACGATTAATACCGGCAAGCTGGACGGCGCACGGGGCACGTTGGTCGGCAACGGTGCATTAAGCCTGAGCGGTTCGGTACTCAACCTGGATAATACCGTGACGCAGGCAACGGGAATTACGCTTTATGCCGACACGGTTTCACACCATTCAGGCCAGATGACGCAAAGTGGCAGCGGGCCGATGAACCTCAACGTCACCGGACTGTTAGATAACCTGGACGGTGCTGTCACCTCACAAGGTGCATTGTCGCTTAACGCCGCGCAGCTGAATAATCAGCAAGGCCGGCTGATTGCCGCTGGCCAGAATAATCTGCAACTGACGCTCGACGGCGCGTTGAATAACCGCGCGGGCATTATTGCCGCCGGTGGAGATTTAACGTCGCTGAGCGGCGCGGTTGATAACAGCGGCGGCCTGATCCAGTCGGGAGAAGCGTTAGATCTCAACAGCCGTGGCGCAACCGTACTCAATGCTGACAGCGATGTTCAGGGCGGCATCATCAGCGCGGGCAGCATGAAGCTGGCAACGGGAGACATTGATAACCACAACGGGCAAATTGCGGCGCAATCGCTGACGGCCACCACGGGTAATGTGAATAATCAGGCAGGTAAATGGCTGGCCGATGAGGCCATATCCCTGAGCAGCGGCGCGCTGAACAATCAGTCAGGCCGGCTGCAATCCGGCGGTACATTAACGCTCGACACCCACGGCCAGCGCACCGATAACACTTCCGCCGGGCATATTGTCGCCACGGGCGTATTGTCTGTTAACAGCGGTGAACTGGACAACCGCAGCGGGAAAATAGTGAGCGGCGACGATACCTCGCTGTGGACGTCTTTGCTCAATAATGATGGCGGTCAAATCTCTGCGCTGGGCGATCTTTCACTGACCAACCAGGGTGTGCAAAACAACGACCGCGGTCTGATCCAGAGCGCTAAAAATCTGCTGATTGATACGCAGGGAGCAATGCTGAGTAACAACAGAAGTGGCAGCACCGGCGGCATCACCAGCCAGGGCACTCTGACCGTTAAAGCCGGAGCGCTGGAAAATCAGCAAGGCGCGATGATAAGCAATCAGCAAATAACCCTTACTGCTGAGGATGTGGATAACCAGCAGGGACAGATTGTGGCCCTGGGCGATATCGCTGCCACGAGCCGGGCGCTGGACAATCAAAGGGGCACCTTGCAGTCCGGGCAAAACGTGCGGTGGAATACGCAGGGTTTTACGTTGAACAATCGGGGCGGCACGCTGAGCGCACAAAACCGGGTATCACTGGATACCGCTGATTTCGACAATCAGCAGGGGGTGCTGGCAGCCGGCGGCGCAATGTCACTCACCGCTGCCGTTTTCGATAACAGCCAGCAAGGGCACATTGCCAGCAAAGGCTCGCTGGATCTGACGACCCAGAGGCTCAGTAACCGTCAGGGACAAATCCAGTCATTGGGGGACATGGTTCTCAGCGCGGCGCAGTCGGTGATTGATAACGGTGCCGGCCTCATCCACGGTGCGGCCAATGTCACCCTCAACGCCGCACAGGCGCTTAATCAAAATACCCGTGCCGTCAGCCTGGGGATCCAGGGCAGCACTGTAACCCTCAATGCCACCGATCTGGACAACAGCAACGGGCAAATTCTGGCCGACGACGGCCTGAATTTAAACCTCGGCGGAGAACTGAACAACAGCACAGGTTTGCTCAGTTCGCAAAACAGTCTGAACGCACAGGCTCAGCAGATTATTAACAGCGCCGGTGATATTGAGGCGGGCACACTTATCCGCCTCTCCGGCGACGCAATGACCGGCGACGGTAAACTGTTATCGCTGGGCGACCTGACGCTCACGCTGACGAAGGACTTGCTCAACACCGGCAGCATTCAGGCCAACAACAATCTGAGCCTGACCACTCAAGGCAATCTGACCAACCAGGCATTGATCCAGGCAGGCCGCGTCCTCACACTGTCGGCAAACAACGTCTTCAACGGCGCGGCGGCAGAAATCAACGCAGGAACCACGCAGGTAAATGCGGCACATGCCGTGTCCAACTCCGGGCTTATCGACGGTTTTTACACCCGCATTAACGGGGAAACCGTCAGCAATATTGGCAGCGGGCGCATCTACGGTGACGCGCTGGCGATTAGCGCGGGAACGCTGAACAACCTGGCGGAGAATGGGCAAGCGGCTACGATTGCTGCCCGGCAAAGGCTGGATATTGGCGCCACCACCATTAACAACCGCGATCGCGCACTGATCTACAGCGATGGGCTGATGGCCGTCGGCGGCGCGCTCAATGGCGACTATCAGGCCATCGGTCAGGCCGCGACGCTGAACAACCACAGCGCGACCCTCGAATCTGCGGGGGATATGGCGCTAAATATTGCCAGTATCAACAATATCAATGACCACTTCTCACTGGAGAACGTACTGGTTTCTCAGGAAGATATCTCTGAGTATGAGGTCTCTCGTCTGAAAAATGGCGTGCGCTATAACGACAAAGATTACACCATCTACATCTATCAGGATGAGGTCAATATTCTTTGTATTGAAGGCGTTATCTGTCATACCACAGACGGCGATCGCTTCACCCATTACGCCTACACCCGCACCATCACCGAAGATCGCGTTAAAGAAAGTGACCCGGCGAAGATTATTGCGGGCGGCAACCTCGGCATCAATGCTAATGATCTCCTTAACGACAAGAGCCAGATTGTTGCCGGTGGCGCGCTGGCGCTTCAGGGGACCACTATCAATAACGTGGAAGTGGAAGCCAACCGTCAGACGAAAGATGTCGGTAAAGCAATCTTCTATTCCCGTCATCAAGACAAAGGCGGCGACTCATCAAAAGTTGATACCACAGATTACGTACCGCCCACGGTGATCCAGGCTATCGCCCTTAAACCCAGCACGGTGCAGGAATATACTCAGGGGCAAGGCAGCGGTCTGACTGTTTCCGATCGCCAGAACAGCGACATCAGCGGCATTGTTCAACATGCGGATAACCTGAATATCCTGCCTGATGCCGGGCCGAACGCGGGCAGTTTATTAGCAGTCATGCCGGGTGCGGTGACCCTGCCCGCAGGTAAAACGTTTGAAGTGAAAACCGGGAGTTCGGGCAGTGTCGTTCGCGCCATTGGGCCAAACACCCGCCTGCCGGATAATAGCCTGTTCCGCACGCACCCGGAAAACACCAGCCCTTATCTGGTGGAAACCGATCCGCGCTTTACTAACCAGAAAAAGTGGCTGGGCTCCGATTACATGATGGATGCCTTTACCAGCAATGCTGACAACGTCCTCAAACGCCTGGGCGATGGCTATTATGAACAGCGGCTGATTCGGGAACAGATCATTGCCCTGACCGGGCAGCGCTATCTTAAGGGTGCGCAAAATGATGAAGAGCAGTATAAGGCGTTGATGAACGAAGGTATCGCCTTCGGTCAAAAATATAACCTGACGCTCGGCGTGGCGCTGAGCGCTGAGCAGATGAGTCACATGACAGGCGATATGGTCTGGCTGGTTGCTCAGACCGTCCAGCTTGCCGATGGCAGCACGCAGCAAATACTGGTACCGCAGGTTTACGCTATGGTTCAGGCGGGTGACGTGGACGGCAGCGGCGCACTGCTGGCCGGTAAAAATGTCAGTCTGAACCTGAGCGGCGATTTGATTAACAGCGGACGTATTATCGGGCAGCAAAATACCCAAATCCTGGCTGACAATATTAATAGTCTGGGCGGGCTTATCCAGGGGAATGATGTCGCCGTGCACGCACGCACGGATATCAACAACGCAGGCGGGATATTCTCAGGTAATAGCAGTCTCTCGATCCTTGCTGGTCGTGACATCAATGCAATCACGACTACGCGCAGCGCAGAGAGCGCCGGTGGCGACTTTGTCCGCAACACTATTGACCGCGTGGCGGGTTTTTACGTTCAGCAGGCTAACGGCACGCTGGCGTTGCAGGCCGGGCGAGATATTAATCTTCAGGCCGCGCAGGTAATCAACAGCGGCGAAGGAGGCACGACGTCCGTTGTGGCGGGCCGTGACCTCAATCTGAATACGGTGACCACCGGAAGTAAGGACAACCTCAACTGGGGCGATAACTGGCTGCACCAGTCCACCAGCCAGCAGATTGGCAGTGAGGTGACCGGCGCGGGTGATGTACAAATGGTCGCCGGAAATAATGTGAACGTGACGGCAGGTAATATCTCCGCCAGCCAGCAGCTCAGCGTGACCGCAGGCAATGACATCAACCTTCAGCACGGCATCGATACTGAGACCTTCGATCAGCATTATAAAGCCACGGGCAGCAGTAGCTTTGGCTCCAGAACCACCACTGAAGTGCGCGATACCTTCAGCAATCAGACCGCCAGCGGCAGCCTGCTGAGCGGAGACAGCGTAAACGTGAAGGCCGGGCACGACCTGACCGTCACAGGCAGCAACGTGGTCGGTACGCAGGATGTCAGTCTTGCCGCCGGGAACGACCTGAACATTCAGGCCGCTACCACTGAGCAGCAAGAATCTCACTTCTACAGCGAGAAGAAATCGGGCCTTTCCGGTACGGGCGGCATTGGTGTGAGCATAGGAACAAACAGCCTGAAAACCACCGATGATGGCAAAACCCTCAGCAGCACGGGCAGCACCGTCGGCAGCACGCAGGGTAGCGTTAATCTGACGGCCGGTAACGGGCTGACCGTGAAAGGTTCAGACGTGCTGGCCGGGAAAGACATCAGCCTGAGCGGCAAGGAGGTCAGCATCCTCGCGGCGGAAAACCAGTCTTCACAAACGCATAAAACGGAGCAGAAGACATTCGGCCTGACGCTGGCGCTTTCCGGCACGGCGGGCTCGGCGCTTAACGCGGCGGTGACCACGGCTAAGCAGGCCAGTGAAGAGAGCGACGGCCGCGTGGCGGCGTTGCAGGGCATAAAGGCAGCGCTGAGCGGCGTGAGCGCGGCCCAGGCGGCACGGCTGGACGCGGCGAAGGGGGACGACCCGGCGAACAATGCGACCGTCGGCGTCAGTGTTTCTTACGGCAGCCAGTCGTCAAAATCTGAAAGTTCACTGACACAGACCACGCAGCAGGGCAGCGGCCTGACGGCGGGCGGCAACCTGAGCATCACCGCGACAGGAAGCGGCGTGAAAGGTCAGGACGGCGATATCACCGTGCAGGGCAGCCAGCTTCAGGCCGGTAAGGATATGCTGCTGTCGGCAAACCGCGACGTGAACCTGCTGTCGGCGGAGGAAAGCAGCAGCACGCGCGCCACCAACAGCAGCAAAGGCGGCAGCGTGGGCGTGGGCATCACCGCCGGTTCGGGCGGCACCGGCTTTAACGTCTCGGCGAGCGTGAACAAAGGCAAAGGCCACGAGAACGCGGACGGCGTCAGCCATGTGGAAACCACGCTTAACGCGGGGAACAACGTCAGCATCACCAGCGGCCGTGATACCGCCCTGACCGGCGCGCAGGTGAACGGCGAGGCGGTGAGGCTGGAGGTGGGCCGCAACCTGACGCTGACCAGCGAGCAGGACAGCGAGACCTTCGACTCGAAGCAGCAGAATGCCGGCGCGGGAGCGGGCTACACCTTCGGGGCGGGCACGGCAACGGCGAGCGTGAACGCGTCGCGGGATAAAATGAACAGCGACTGGCGGTCGGTGACGGAGCAGACGGGCATCTTTGCCGGAAAAGGCGGCTTTGATATTACGGTGGGTGAGCATACGCAGCTGGACGGCGCGGTTATCAGCTCGACGGCGCAGGCGGAGAAAAACCGGCTGGATACGGGCACGCTGGGCTGGAGCGATATCAACAATCACGCGGAATACAGGGTTGAGCACGCGGGTGCGGGTATCAGCACGGGTGGTTCCATCGGCAGCCAGTTCGAAGGAAACATGGCGAGCAATATTCTGGCGGGCCTGAACGGCTCGGACAGCGCCAGTTCCACCACCCACTCTGCCGTCAGCGAAGGCACGATAGTTATCCGCGATGAAGCAAATCAGCAGCAGGAAGTTGCAGAGCTGAGCCGCGACGTGGAAAATGCGAATCCGGGTCTTGCGCAAATCTTCGACAAGGAGAAAGAGCAGAACCGGCTGAAGGCGGCGCAGCTGATAGCGGAGATAGGGTCTCAGGTTGGCGATATCGCCAGAACCGAGGGCCAGATAGCCGGGGAAAAAGCGAAGCGTGACCCGGCAGCGCTTCAGGCGGCCAGAGAACAACTCGCCGCTTCCGGCAAGCCGTTCACGGATGCGGACGTGGCGAAGCAGGCGTACAACAACGCGATGGCGCCGTTCGGCACGGGAAGTGCACTGCAACAGGGTATCCAGGCGGCCACCGCTGCGATACAGGGTCTGGCGGGCGGAAATATCGGTCAGGCCATCAGCGGTGCGGCAAGCCCGTATCTGGCAGAGCAGATACACGTCCTGACGGAAGGCAACCCGGAAGCGAAAGCGATGGCCCACGCGGTCGTCGGGGCGGTAGCGTCTTACGCATCCGGCAACTCGGCGCTGGCAGGCGCGGCGGGCGCGGTCAGCGGCGAACTGATGGCCGGGCTGGTGATGAAACAGCTGTATCCGGGCAAGGAAGTCGGTGACCTGACGGAAACGGAGAAGCAAACCATCAGCGCGCTGGGCACGCTGGCGGCAGGACTTGCCGGAGGCGTCGCTGGTGACAGTGCGGCGAATGCTGTTGCGGGTGCCCAGGTTGGTAAGAATGCGGTTGAGAATAATTTACTCGGCGGTAGTGAAGATGCTCAGGCTGCATGGATACGCCAGCATGGCGTCGATATGGCGACCTGTTCTGACAATCCGAGTGGGGCCGCATGTCAGAAAGCAATGAATGAACGTGATGCCGTAGGGTTTGCGCTTGCTACAGGTAGTGTTGCCCTGTTACCGGGTGGCGCTCAGACTATGTGGGGTCTTGGAGCCGGTGCGAATGCAGGCATCAGTTATCTGGCGGATGGCACGATAGATCCGGCTAATGCGGCTATTGCTGGCTGGGTAAACGTTATCAGTATGGGTAACGGCCTGGCGGGTTCCATTGGCTGGAATGCTGCGGGCGGGGCATTAGGAAACTGGATAGACGATAAAGATCCTCTAACTGGAGCAATAACAAATGGTGTTGGTGCGGGTATTGGTTACGGTATAGGAAAGGGTATTTCTTGGGGGACTAATGCAGGGGCAAACTGGTGGAAAGATGGCTGGGATCCGAAATTCAATTCAACCTTACAGAAATATACAGAGATAAAAGGTGATTTTGGTATTTCGAAGGAAATGACACCAAGTAATTTCCCTGGTTTGACTGGTGATATTGGGGGAAGTATCACTTCAGAGTTAGGGGGAAAGTATACAGAACAAAAAATGAAGCAAGAGGAAAATAAGAAATGAGGTCAATATTACTGCTTGTTTTCTTTGTTTTGATTAGCATGCTGTCTATCTTCCTGACTGGTCTTGCTTTATATGCCATTGGAGAGTTTTTCTTCCTTTTTTATAAACAGATTCCAGTATCTTTTACTACGTATGATTTTTTGCTCATATGTAAAATCAGTTTTTATGTTGGTAGTTTTGTAGGAATGGTCATGTGGGTTGCAAGGTTATTAAAAGTAAAGGGTTTTTAACATTTGTAAAAGATTCCCGGCCCCTGAGTCGGGGATCTTACTTTATAGCTGAGAATAATTCACTCGGAGCAATGGGTGGATCAGACTTGGGCTTCTGGCTTGGTAAAATACCGGATGCTACAGCTGAGGATAAAGTGAAACTTGCAGCTGATATTGTGAAAGGTAACGCAGTAGTATCTGTACATCTGGCTGGTACTGTGGGACTGGGCGTATTACCGAAAGGCGCGCTGGTAACAGCAGCAATCGGTGGTGGCGCAAATACGATTATTCAGTATGTAGTTGATGGCAAAGTTAATTATACCGATGCGCTGATAGCCAGCTGGGTTGGCGCGGCCACATCAAACACCGGCCTGTTGGGTACGATAGGCTGGAATGCGGCAGGTGGAGCTACCTCAAACTATATTAAGGGTGATGATCAGCTAACCGGTGCAATAATAAGTGGCGGAACGGCAAGTATTGGTTATGGCGTTGGTAAAGTTATTCAGGGGCCACTGGAAAAACTGATTAACCCCAACTGGAAAAACTGGAAATGGGTTGAGATTGGTATGGGAGCTAGTAAACCTTTGCCATTAAGCCCAGTACCGGGTATCGCAGGAAATGTAGGTTCCTCTATTGGTTCCGAAGCATCGAATGCTCTCATCCAGGAACAGCTAAAAAACAAGCAGGAGAATAAGTAATGCAATCAAAATTTCGCCTGTTACGTTTTCTAGCGACAAATATTATATGGGTAATTGCTATATTCATTTTGGCAACATTGATATTTTTCATTATGAGAGTTGTTGCATTCTATTGGATAGGAGGAGAATTTTTATTCTCCTCTAATGACATATTTAAATCTTTTAAAATTAGTATGTTATGCGGGCCACTATGTAGCATAGGATGCTGGTTTTTATACTGGCACAAGAGCAGATACACGTCCTGACAGAAGGCAACCCGGAAGCAAAAGCGATGGCCCATGCGGTCGTCGGGGCGGTAGTAGCGTCTTACGCATCCGGTAACTCGGCGCTGGCGGGCGCGGTCAGCGGCAAGCTGATGGCCGGGCTGGTGATGAAACAGCTGTATACGGGTAAAGACGTCGGTGACCTGACGGAAACGGAGAAACAGACCATCAGCGCGCTGGGCACGCTGGCGGCAGGACTTGCCGGAGGCGTGACTGGTGACAGCACGGCGAATGCTGTGGCCGGGGCGCAGGCTGGGAAGAATGTGCCTGAGAACAATAACCTTTCACTGCCAGGCGGGCTAATGGGATACGGCCAGGCAGCTTCAACGCAGGGAATCTCAATGATTGATGCCGGAGCAACCATGGAAGAAACCAGTGCCGCGCTGAGTAAGAATGCGAAAGGTGATTTACCGGAAGGCGCAAATATTACTAAAGCCATTGTTGAGGGTTATAAAGATGGCGTACTGATTTGATAAACAAAATTAA
Organism: Erwinia aeris; assembly: GCF_041224955.1. Classification (NCBI taxonomy): domain Bacteria; kingdom Pseudomonadati; phylum Pseudomonadota; class Gammaproteobacteria; order Enterobacterales; family Erwiniaceae; genus Erwinia; species Erwinia aeris. Next base: position 130,821 of record NZ_JBGFFX010000012.1, read on the forward strand.
GAGCCGAAAATCTCCCCCGTCAGATCCCCAATAAACAGGGATCCCGGCCAAAGCGCCGGGATTTTACCTTATAACCAGTCCGTTACCTCAGACAGGCCGCCACTCAATCGTCCCTTCCGGGATCTTACGGGGCCGCTTTTGCGGCGTGGCAATTACCCGGATAAACTCCTCAACCTGCCGTTGCTTGTGAGCCGAAAGCTTTTTACAGGCCTTACGCAGCGTGCTTACTACCTCCGGTTCGGCGGGCAGTTCCGGCGCGGGTTCACACATGCTCAGGATTAGGCAGCCCGGCAAAACCCGTACCTCAACCGCCTGCCCGGTTGCAAACCCCGCCTCTTCCAGCCAGTGACCTTTAAGGTTAAGACTGGGGCACTGGCTGTAGTATGTGGTCATACCGGTTGAACGATTTTCGTGACGTATGTTGGTATATCCCACTTTCAGTTTACGTAATGCTTTGGAAATACTCGCCTCTGGCTTAATATCATGCTCAGCCATGATCAACTCCTTACTAGTTGCTTGTGGTCAGCGGCGGTAAAGGGGTCCAGCCCAATATCGCCGCGCTAAAAATCATCTATCCACTTTTACTCTTCCTGCTTTTACCTGTTTAAATATACACCCTCCCCCATGCAAACTCACTGAAAAGACAATATTAAAATGCGAGGCGACTCGGAAAAATCAATTATTCTCCCCTACCCTTTCAGACTGAGACTAACCTGCAAAGCGGCAAGGATTATCAGCATTCCGCGCTATAAAGCACAGGATAAAATTCAGGTCGGTTTCCGCACCAGCATTATAAATAACACATACCGTTAAGCCCCCTGTTTTTATCCTGCATCAGGCGAGACAGGTCCGCGTAAAACTCTATATAAATCGGACTTTACATAATTAACTTTCAGGACAGTGATTTATGACAGCAGGATAATCGACACACAATAAGTATAAGCATTTTAAAATAATAACAAATTATGCCATTTACGTTAAGTAATGCTATTTTTTTTGTTAAAAACCAAGCAAAACAACAGAAAATCCAGACAAAGGCTCTTGATTTTTATGACAAAAAACAATGAAATAAAAATAAGACTTGGATCATAATTTAAATCTCACCCTTCCCAAAGCAAATATCACCATGTTATTATGCAGCTGTTTCAGCAGAAATACAGGCATCTTCAATCTTTATAGTAAGCACGCCCTTTAGCTGAATCTGTAACACAATGTCAATTTTAAATTAAGGATGATTTATGAAAAATCTGGCTATTGTCAGCATTGTTTTTGCAACTCTGGGTTTCAGCGCGACCGCGAATGCCGATCAACAGACCTTCAGCATCGGTTACGCACAAAGCAAAGTGCAGGATTTTAAAAATATCAGAGGGGTTAACCTTAAATACCGTTACGAGTGGAATTCACCGTTTGGTATTATTGGCTCCTTTACTTATATGAGCGGTAAAGAAAACAGTACTTCTATGGCATACCGGGATATAATAAATAACCATATTAATTTAAAATATTACTCTTTCGCAGCTGGCCCAACATATCGTTTCAATGAGTATATCAGCGCCTATGGATTATTAGGGGTAAATTATAACAAGCTGGATTATCGCTCAAAGTGGAATAATTATGAGGGTGACAGGGGGTATATTAACAAGGGAGAAGAGTCCGGCAATCAAAACAAAGCTTCTCTGATGTACGGCATCGGCCTGCAAATCAATCCGGTAGAGTATCTGGCCATTGATATTGGTTATGAAGGCTCTCGCCTGGATGCTGGCAATAAAAACCATTCTATCAACGGTTTTAATATTGGTATTGGCTACAGCTTTTAATCATACGAATAATAAAGCAAGTTCACCTCTTTCTCAGGCGGTGATGTAAAGCTGACAAAAAAGGAGCCACGGCACGATGCCGCAGCTCCTTTTTTACTCCGTCGTAAAAGCTTTTACGCAGACTGATGCTCAATAGCCTGCTGGCTTTCAATTGCCTGCTGGCCGTGAGTGATAGGGATACGGCGAGGTTTTTCGCTTTCAGGGATTTCCTGATACAGATCCACAGCAAGAATGCCGTCCTGCAGTTTCGCGCCGGTGACTTTTACATGCTCCGGCACCGTGTAGCTAAGACGGAAGTCGGCACGGCTGATGCCACGATGCAGCCAGCCATTTTCTGCGCTTTCCGTTTCTTTCTGCTCTTCCCTCTTACCGGAAATGGTTAGCTGTCCGCCTACCGTTTCAATAGACAGCTCGCTCCCTTTCCAGCCGGGTACGCTCACCGCCAGCGCATAGCGATCTTTATCTACGCGACGAATATCATAGGCGGGCGTAGCGGCTACGGGCGTGTCGCCGGTCAGCTGGCTGAACAGCCGATCCATACGGTTGAAACGGTCTGAAAACAGCGCGTCGCTTAAGGAAGGGATCAGGGAGAAGTTGCGTACGGTCATCATCATAACCTCCTGAATACAGTCTCTATTCAAAAGCTCATTTCGGGCAGGTTCGCCGCCTGCTCGTAAGTAAAATAGGGTCGGCCGAATCTATTTCAAGCGTTGCAAATAAAATTTTTTTACCGCCTGTTTGCCATCGTCGCCCTGAGTCTGACGCATAAAAAAACCTGAGCCGGGCGTGCTGCCGGACTCAGGCTTTTTCAGGATGGCAGGCAGAAATGCTGTTCGCTTTCCGGCCTACGCCTTGATTCTTTTCTTCACCAGCGTCCAGCTGATCAGCAGCAGGGCTATCCAGCCAATACCGACGTAAAGCGATACGCGGGTATCCGGGAAGTAGCCAATCAGGCCGATAATAAAGAACAGGAACAGGATACCGACGATGGCCGTGAATATCCCGCCAGGCATGGCGAACTTCAGCTCTTTCGCCTGCGCGGGCGTCAGCGTGCGGCGGAAGCCGATCTGGGCGAAAAGGATCATAATCCATACCCAGACGGTGGCAAACGTCGCCAGCGAGGCAATCACCAGGAAGACTTTCTCCGGCATCAGGTAGTTCAGGTATACCGCAATCAGCATCGCTAACATCATCACCAGCACGGTGATCCACGGAATACCACGGCGTGAGACGGTGGCGAAAATTTTAGGCGCATGGCCCTGCTCCGCCATACCGTGCAGCATCCGGCCAACGCCGAAAACATCGCTGTTAATCGCCGAAAGCGAAGCCGTAATCACCACAAAGTTCAGAATGGCTGCCGCAGCGGCTATGCCCATATGCTGGAAAGTGAGGACGAACGGGCTACCGTTGGTGCCAACCTGGTTCCAGGGATAGATGGACATAATCACAAACAGCGTGCCGACATAAAACACCAGGATACGCAGCGGCACCGTGTTAATCGCACGTGGGATCGACGTGGCGGGATCTTTCGCTTCGCCGGCGGTGATACCGATAATCTCAATACCGCCGTAGGCGAACATCACGATTTGCAACGACAGCACCATGCCGATAACGCCGTGCGCAAAGAAGCCGCCGTTGGTCCATAAATTGCTGATGCCGGTAGGCTGGCCGCCGTTGCCGATGCCCCAGAAAATAATACCGATGCCCGCCACGATCATAATAATGATGGTGGCGACCTTGAACAGCGACAGCCAGAATTCCACCTCGCCAAACACTCTTACCGTGGCCAGGTTAATCGCGCCGATAATCAGCACCACGCTCAGCACCCATACCCAGTGCGGCACGTCAGGGAACCAGACGCCCATATAGATGCCGAAAGCGGTTACGTCGGCAATGGCGACGATCAGAATTTCAAAGCAGTAGGTCCAGCCGGTGATATAGCCAGCCAGCGGGCCAAGATAATCCTGAGCATAGCGGGAGAACGAGCTGGCCTGCGGGTTGTTCACCGACATTTCGCCCAGCGCGCGCATGATGATATAGGCGATAGCGCCGCCGATAATATAGGCGAGGATCACGCTTGGCCCGGCCATTTTCATTGCGTCAGCCGAACCGTAAAACAGACCCGTGCCGATGGCCGAACCGAGCGCCATAAAGCGGATGTGGCGGGTACTCAGTCCCTTTTTGAGCGTATTATTTTTCATCTTTCATTCTGCTTAAACTCTGTCAACTTCTCCTGCCGGAGATCGGGCAGGAGAAGGTATCACACTTTTACTGCTGGTGCGCATTCACCTGCGCGCGTCCCATAACGCGATCGCAGATGGCCACGACGACCAGTATTGCCAGCGAAGGCGGCAGCCAGGCCAGGCCCTGCTCGGCCAGCGGCAGATTGGCCGTAAATGCAGGCAACGCATCCTTAAAACCGGTGGTTTTGATAGCGTCGATAACGCCGAAAATCAGGCTCACCAGCATGGTCGGTGCGATAATACGCGTACTCTTGTTCCACCAGCGCAGCGTAAAGCTCAGCAAAATCAGCACGATGCAAGGCGGATAGATAGCCGTCAGCACGGGTATAGAGAACTGGATCAGCTGGCTCAGCCCCAGGTTGGACACCAGCATCGAGAACAGGCCCAGAATAAATACCAGCTGGCGATAGGTCAGCGGCAGATACTGCTGGAAGAACTCGGCACAGGCGCAGGTCAGGCCAACCGCCGTCACCATACAGGCAACAAAAATCAGCGCCGCCAGGAACAGGCTACCCAGGTCGCCGAAAGTATGCTGCACATAGGCGTGCAGAATAGCAGCGCCGTTGGCGTTCTGATCGACTATAGAGGCGCTGTCGGAACCCAGTTTAAACAGAGCAAGGTAAACCAGCGTCAAACCAACCCCGGCGATCAGGCCCGCGATAATGGTATAGCGCGTCAGCAGACCGGCTTCGCTGACGCCGCGAGAACGCGCCGCGTTAACGATAACGATGCCAAACACCAGCGCGCCCAGCGTATCCATCGTCAGATAGCCGTTAATAAAGCCGCTGGAGAAAGCGCCATGCTGATAAGCCTCGGTAGCCGGTGCCAGGCCGCCCGCTGGCCAGATCAGCGCGGCGATGCCCAGTACGGCCAGCGCCACGATCTTCAGCGGTGCCAGGATATGCCCGACGGTATCCAGCAGCTTGCCCGGATAAAGGGAGATACCAATGACCAGCGCGAAATAGACCAGGCTGTAAATAAACAGCGGCAGCGGGCTGTCGCCGGTCATCGGCGCAATACCCACTTCAAAAGAGACGGTCGCGGTGCGCGGCGTGGCGAACAGCGGGCCGACGGCCAGATAGCAGACGGTGGCCAGCACGATGCCCGCCGCTTTGCCAATCGGCGAGCTGAGCGCATCGATACCGCCCCCCACGCGCGCCAGCGCGACAACGGTGATAACCGGCAGGCCGACGGCGGTCAGCAAAAAGCCAAGCGCGGCGATCCAGACGTGTTCCCCGGACTGAATACCCACCATCGGCGGGAAAATAATGTTACCGGCACCCACAAACAGGGCGAATGTCATAAAGCCCAGCGCGAGGATGTCTTTAGAAGTTAAACGATTTGTCATAAGGCCCGTACTGATGTTGAGTGAAATCGCGATGTCGGTTCTGTTTCCCCGTGCGCTTTCAGCGCCCGATCTTTTGCCACGGCGGATAACTGCCTGACAGAAATACCGGCGCGTTTGCGCTATTTATGATCTTTTATACAGGGAGATAAATAAAACGGCGGTAAGTAAAACGTTTATAGCGGAGAAAGGCAATACGGGATCGAGAAAGCAGAGTGATATAGCGTAGAAATTGCTTAAGCCAGATAATCACTTCAGATTACAGGCGAGATGCCTTACATGATTTGTATTTTTTTTGAACTTCCCGGCGTTATTTTCTGCATTATTTTGCCAATGGATGCACAAAAGGCGCGTATAAACGCGCCTTTTGCATCTTTTGCCCGGCTTACCAGACCTGTTTAGCGATATCCACCACCAGGCGCAGCTTGGCCCACTGCTGCGCTTCGGTCAGGCTGTTGCCCTCTTCCGTAGAAGCAAAGCCGCACTGCGGGCTGAGGCAGATTTGATCCAGGCTGACGAACTGCGCCGCTTCCGCGATGCGCTTCTTCACCGTTTCCGGATCTTCCAATTCGCCAGTTTTGGTCGTTACCAGACCCAGTACCACCTGCTGTTTGCCCGGTTTGATAAAGCGCAGCGGCTCAAACCCGCCAGAACGCTCGTTGTCGTACTCCAGGAAGAAGGCGTCGATATTCACGGTGCCGAACAGAATTTCCGCGACCGGCTCATAGCCGCCTTCGGAAATCCAGGTCGAGCGGAAGTTACCACGGCAAACATGCAGGCCCACGGTCATATCGTCCGGCTTGCCTTCCAGCGCTTTATTCAGCACCTGAGCATAGATGTTCGCCAGCTCTTCAGGATCGTCGCCGCGCTCGCGGATTTGACGCTTTTGATCTTCCGAACACAGATAAGCCCAGACGGTATCGTCCAGCTGCAAATAGCGGCAGCCAGCGTCATAAAAACCTTTAATCGCATCGCGGTAAGTCAGCGCCAGATCGTTGAAGTAATCCTTCAGATCGGGATAGACATTAGCGTCAATCACTTTACGGCCGCCGCGAAAGTGCAGCACGCTTGGGCTTGGGATAGTCATTTTAGGGATAGCGTCGCCGCTGATGCTTTTCAGGAAACGGAAATCTTCCAGCATCGGATGGTTGCCGAAGCCCAGCTTGCCGGTGACCTTCACACCGCGCGCTTTGGTCTGCACGCCGTTGAACTGAATGCCCTGCTCCGCTTCATAGCGCTCCACGCCGTCCAGGCCGTCAAAGAAATCGAAGTGCCACCACGCGCGGCGGAACTCGCCGTCGGTGACTACTTTCAGGCCGCTGGCGCGCTGGTGCTCTACCACCTCGCGGATCGCTTTGTCTTCGATCTGGCGCAGGGCGGCGGCGTCGATTTCCCCGGCCTGAAACTGCTCGCGGGCCTGCTTGATAACGGCAGGACGCAGAAAACTTCCTACAACTTCGGCGCGGTATTGGGCTGAATCTCTTTGCATGATCGGTCACTCCTGGCCTGCGCAGCGGCGCATAATTTCATGGTGAAATAGTTACTGTTTGTTATCCTGAGACATCTGGATGTCTAAATGGCTGAATGCAAGAATGTCATGAGAAAGATTCAGCGGCAAACGAGGAAATTTCATTACCCATGAAAAAAATTCATGTTGATGGTGCTTACCCCTCCACCATTGCTCTGGCCTTCTTCAGCTGATCGTCCGACAGCGGCAGATAGCCCGCCTGGGTGACCAGCGCCTGGCCCTGCGCCGACAGCGCCTGCCGTAAAAAAGCCTTTGTCAGCGGCTCCAGCGGCTGGCCCGGCGCTTTGTTGACATAGATATAGAGCGGACGCGCGTAGGGATAGCGGCCGCTGCGAATATTCTCTACCGAAGGCGCAATCTCGCGATCGCCGTCAAGGGCGACTGGCAGCGTTTTTACCCCGGTCATATGCGCGCCCATGCTGGCGTAGCCGATACCGTTCAGCGTGCTTGCCACCGCCTGGATCACCGCAGCGGAACCGGGATATTCGCCCACGTCGTTACGAAAATCGCCGTTGCACAGCGCCTGCTGGCGGAAGAACCCCCAGGTGCCGGAAGCGGAATTGCGGCCAAAGCGCTGCACAGGCCGCTGCGCCCATTGCTGCTGCTTAAGCTGAAGATCGCCCCAGTTGCGTACGGCAAACGTCGCGCCGCAGCGGCGGGTTACGGAGAAAATAGCGTCGAGCTGCTGAGCGTTGATGCCCTGTAGCGGATTATCCTGATTGACCACCACCACCAGCGCGTCCATCGCCACCGGCACGGCCAGCGGCGCATAGCCGTAGCGGTTCTCGAACAGCTGGCGCTCCACCGCCTGCATGGGGCGACTCATCGCGCCAAGCTGTGCGGCGCCCGCCGCCAGCGCGGTCGGCGCCGTCGACGATCCCGCAGCCTGAATCTGTACGTTAACGCCCGGATAGTGGCGGTTAAAGCTCTCCCCCCACAGCGCCATCAGCGTGCCGAGCGTATCCGAACCCACGCTGCTGAGGTTGCCCGCCAGCATCCCTTCGTTCGCGCCTGTTGCCGTGCCGCACAGCAGCAGCAGCGCCAAAAACCACTTTTTCATTTTTTTATCCGCCAGCTCAGTGAACCGCATTCTGAGCCAGTTCGTTGTTGACGATCAACCTTGCAGGCAGCGAGAAGCAGAAACAGGTTTCTTTACCCGGCTGGCTGGTAATTTCCAGACGGGCATGGTGATGGCTGAGCGCGTGTTTGACGATAGCCAGCCCCAGCCCGCTGCCGCCGGTCTGCCGCGAGCGCGCCTTATCGACGCGATAAAAACGTTCGGTCAGGCGAGGAATATGCTCGGCGGCGATGCCCGGCCCGTTGTCGCAGACCTTAAACTGCGCGCCGTGCGACGTCTTTTGCCAGCTGACGGTGATGCGCGTGCCGTCCGGCGTATGGTTGACGGCGTTATAGACGAGATTGGAAATGGCGCTGCGCAGCTGCTCATCGTTACCGAATACCCGCAGCTGCGGATCGGCGGAAAAGTGGATTTCGTGCCGCCCCTGGCTGAGCGTTTCCGCCTCGCGCTGGAGCAGCCGCAGCATCAGCGGCACATCGACTTTTTCCTGCAAATCAAGCGCGGGCGCGGCTTCGATCCGCGACAGCGTCAGCAGCTGTTTAACCAGGGCATCCATGCGGCGGGTTTGTTCCTGCATGGTATGCAGCGCCTTATTGCGCGACGGGCCTTCCAGCACCGCGTCGCTCATCATCTCCAGGTAGCCCTGAAGCACGGTAAGCGGCGTGCGCAGCTCATGGCTGACGTTGGCGAAAAAGTTGCGCCGCGCGCCTTCCAGCTGATGCATTTGCGTCACGTCGCGCGCCACCAGCAGCCACTGGCCTTCGCTATAGGGCATCACGCGGAACTCAAGATGGCGATGGCTGTTCAGCACCAGCGTCAGCGGCCGCGAGAAATCGCGCTGGCGCAGATAGAGGGTAAATTCAGGATAGCGCAGCAGGTTTAAGATATTTTGGCCGTTGTCTTCCGGCCAGCGCAGCCCCAGCAGCTGCTGCGCCAGACCGTTGCACCAGAAAATCGTGCCCTCTTCCGTGGTCAGCACCAGCGCATCCGGCAAGGATTCCGCGCCGCTGCGAAAGCGTTTAATCAGATGGCCCAGCTCTCGCCGCCGACGACGGTTGCGCGCCTGCATCTGGTAAAGGCCGTAAAAAAGCGGTTCCCAGCTGCCGCGTCCGGTTGGCGGCGTGATGCTGCGGTCGATCCACAGCCAGTGGGAAAGACGAAGCAGGTTAGCAAAATGCCAGCCCAGCACGGCCAGTACGGCCAGCAGCAGCCACCACGGCAGCCCGCCGACCAGCAGACCGACAATCAGCGCTGGCAGGCAGGCGAGCAGCAGCTCAAGCAGCAATCTCTTCCAGGAGAGGCGTTCCAGCACGATGAAAACTCCAGTGGGGACAATCAGTAACGCGCAGAGAAGCGGTAACCCGTTCCGCGCACTGTCTGCACCATACGATCGTGCCCGGTCAGTTCAAGTGCCTTACGCAGACGGCGAATATGCACGTCTACAGTACGATCTTCCACGTACACGTTAGTGCCCCAGACGTTATTAAGCAACTGCTCGCGGCTGTAGACGCGCTCGGGGTGCGTCATAAAGAAATGCAGCAGCTTATATTCCGTCGGCCCCATCTCCAGCGGCTGCGTTGCCGACATCACGCGGTGCGAGGAGGGATCCAGGCTCAGGCCCTGAATTTCAATCACCTCTTCCACCGCCATGGGCGAAATACGGCGCATCACCGCTTTGATGCGGGCCACCAGCTCTTTGGGCGAAAAAGGCTTGATAATATAGTCGTCCGCGCCCACTTCCAGCCCGCGCACGCGGTCTTCCTCTTCGCCGCGCGCGGTCAGCATCATCACCGGAATATCGCGGGTCATCGCCTCGCGCTTCAGATGGCGGATAAACTGAATACCGGTGCCGCCGGGCAGCATCCAGTCCAGCAGGATCAAATCGGGCCACGGCTCAATCAACAGATTAATGGCGCTGTCATAATCTTCCGCTTCTATCGGCTGATAGTCATTTTGCTCCAGCACAAAACACAACATCTCACGGATTGGGGCTTCATCTTCGACCACCAGAATGCGCTTAGCCATTATTGCTCCTGCGTTTGTGACGGAATGTCACTGGATATGCGGCGTCATTATGCGTCAGATTTATGACACTTTTATGAAAAAAGCGCCGGCTAATCATCAGTTTTATAACACTTTCAGCAGGATGGAAATGCGTAGCTGAGGTTTTTTGGCCAGGCGTTTATAATCGGCGTTTCGCTTACCTGACACTGAAGGGACGCTATGCGACTTATTCATACCGCCGACTGGCATCTGGGCCAGTTTTTTTACACCAAAAGCCGGGCGCCGGAGCATGACGCTTTTCTGACATGGCTGGTCGGACAGGTTGAGCAACATCAGGTCGATGCCGTGATCGTCGCGGGCGACGTGTTTGATACCGGCTCGCCGCCCAGCTACGCGCGCGAGCTGTACAATCGCTTTGTGGTCAGGCTGCATCAGACCGGCTGCCAGCTGATTATTCTGGCGGGCAACCACGACTCCGTCGCCATGCTGAACGAATCGCGCGAGCTGCTGGCCTGTCTGAATACGCGGGTGATTGCCGCCGCCAGCGAGGATCCGGCCGATCAGGTGCTGATGCTGAACCAGCGGGACGGTCAGCCCGGCGCGGTGCTCTGCGCTATTCCTTTTTTACGCCCCCGCGATATTACCGTCAGCAAAGCGGGTCAGTCGGGACGGGAAAAACAGCAGACGCTGCTGGAAGCGATTACTCACCACTATCAGCGCAGCTACGCGGCAGCGGTGCAAATACGCGGCGAGCTGCCGCTGCCCATTATTGCCACCGGCCATCTGACCACAATGGGCGTCACCAAAAGCGACGCCGTACGCGACATCTATATCGGCACGCTGGACGCTTTTCCCGCCCAGGCCTTTCCCCCTGCGGATTATATCGCGCTGGGCCATATTCACCGCGCGCAGCGCATCGCCGATACGGATCATATTCGCTACAGCGGCTCGCCCATTCCGCTCAGCTTTGACGAGCTGGGACGCGATAAAAGCGTGTTCCTGGTCGATTTCGCCGACGGCCAGCTACAGCAGGTCATGCCGCTGACGGTGCCGCTCTTTCAGCCCATGCAGATGATTAAAGGCTCGCTGGAAGAGATCGAGCGCCAGCTGCGCGAGATCCAGCCGCCGGAAACGGGGCAGAAAGTCTGGCTGGATATCGAAATCGCCACGCAAACCTGGCTCAACGACCTCCAGCGGCGTATCCAGGAACTGACGGAAAGCCTGCCGGTCGAGGTGGTGCTGCTGCGCCGCAGCCGCGAGCAGCGCGACAGCATTATCAGCCGGCAGAACAACGAAACCCTGAGCGAGCTGAGTGTGGAGGAAGTCTTTCAGCGCCGTCTGGCCGCCGAAGAAGAAGAGCCGGAGCGCATCGCGCGCGCCACGCTGCTGTTCAGCCAGACGCTGGCGGACATGGAGGAGCCATCATGAAGATCCTGACGCTAAGGTTTAAAAACCTCAACTCGTTGAAAGGCGAATGGAAAATTGACTTTACCGCCGAACCGTTCGCCAGCAACGGGCTGTTCGCCATTACCGGCCCGACCGGCGCGGGCAAAACCACGCTGCTGGATGCCATCTGCCTGGCGCTTTATCACGAAACGTCGCGGCTGGGTAAGCTGTCGCAGTCACAGAACGACCTGATGACGCGGGATACCTCAGAATGCCTGGCCGAGGTGGAGTTTGAAGTAAAAGGCGTCGCCTGGCGGGCGTTCTGGAGCCAGAACCGCGCACGCGGTGCCGTAGACGGCAATCTTCAGGCACCGCGCGTCGAGCTGGCCCGCTGCGACAATAACAAAATCGTCGCCGACAAGGTAAAAGACAAGCTGGAGATGCTGACCGAGCTGACCGGGCTGGATTTTGAGCGCTTCACCAAGTCGATGATGCTCTCGCAGGGACAGTTTGCCGCCTTTCTTAACGCCGACGCCAACAGCCGCGCCGAGCTGCTGGAGGAGCTGACCGGCACGGAAATCTACGGTCGCCTTTCCGCCAGCGTTTTTGAGCGGCATAAAAACGCCCGTGGCGCGCTGGAGAATCTGCGGGCGCAGGCCGCCGGGATGGCGCTGCTGGATAATGAACAGGTTCAACAACTTACGTTACAGTCAGCCCGGCTGCTGGCAGAGGAGCAGGCGCTCACTTCGCAGCTTCAGCATCGGCAGCAGCTGGTGCACTGGCACCAGCAGTACCAGACGGCGCTACAGGCAAAAGAAGCGGCCGTCGCCGGGCAGCAGGAGGTGGAAGCGGCCTGGCAGGAAGCGATGCCGCAGCTGAACCGGCTGCAACAGGCCGAACCGGCGGAAAAGCTGCGCCCTCAGTGGCTACTGCGCAATCAGCATCGGCAGGATCGGCTCGCGCTCGCTGAGCAGCAGCAGCACATCAATACGCAGCGCCAGCAGGCTCAACAGCAGCTGGACGAGCTGGCCGACGAGCTGAAAAAGGCGGAGGCGGCCCGGCAGCAGCACGAAAACGACAGGCAGCAGCAGGAGACGCTGATCGCCGAACAGCTGCTGCCGCTGGATAACCGTATCGACACGCTGGCCCAACAGAACCAGGCGCTGGAAAAAGAAGTAAGCGATTACCAACTTCATCTTAACGCGCGCCAGGCCGCGCTGCATCAGGCCCAAAACCAGCACAAGGAAAACGCGGCCCGCCAGCAGGAGCAGCAGCGCTGGCAGCAGCAGCACGCCCATTTTGCCCACTGGGGAGAATCGCTGCCGCTGTGGCGCGCGCGCTTCGAACAGCGGCAGCAAAGCGAACAGGCGCTGGCCGCGCTGCGCCAGCGTATCCACGAACAGCAGCAGGCGGTCAGCCGACTACGGCAGCAGATTGCCCAGGCGGAACAGCAGGCGCAGCCGCAGCAGGCTCAGCTTGAAGCGCAGCAAAAACAGGTCGCGGAAGCCGAAGCGGCGTTAACCAGCCAGCGGCAGCAGCGTTCCGAAGAGCAGCTACAGGCCTCGCTGACCAGGCTACAGCAGCAGCGGCCGCAGCGGCAACGCCTGGCGCTGATCGCCTCGCAGTGGCCGCCGCTGATGCAGCGAAGCCAAAGCCAGCACAACGATCGCACCGCGTTGCAGCAGCAGCTCCAGCAGGCGCAGGCCGATCTGCAAAACCTGCGCAGCGGCTGGAAAGAGAAGCGGCAGCATTTGCAGGACCTGGAAAAACGCTGCGAGCTGGAGCAGCGCATCGCCGATCTGGAGCAGTATCGCGCCCGGCTGGAGCCGGAACAGCCCTGCCCGCTGTGCGGCTCCTGCCAGCATCCCGCCGTCGCCGACTATCAGGCGCTTGAGCTTTCTGAAAACCAGCAGCGCCTTGCCGCCTTAAGGCTGGAAGTCGACCAGCTGAAGGATCGCGGCACCGCCAGAGGCGAACAGGTGAAAAGCCTGCAGGCGCAGCTGGAAAAGCTGCAGCGTGAGCTGACGGAAAGCGACAGCGAAGCGGCGCGCCTGCGCGAACAGTGGCAGAGCACGGCGCAGGCGCTGGGTCTGAGCGCTTCGCCGGACGATCTGCAACAGACCAGCGACTGGCTGACCGCTCAGGAACGCCAGGAAAGCGAAACGCAGACGCAGCTGCTGGATTTGCAGCAGCGCGCCCGCCAGCTTCAGCAGCAGAAAGATCGGCTGGCGGAAATGCAGAAAGCGCTCAGCGAGATGAAGCAGCAGCAGGAGCTGGCAGGTCAGCAACTGCTTACTTCTGTCAGAACGCAGGAAGAGCTGGAGCAGTCGCTCGCCCAGCAGCAGCAGCAGGCGCAGCAGCAGCATGACAGCCTGCGCGCTGCGCTGGCCGAACGGGATCTGATGCTGCCGCCGGCGGAGGAAACCGAAAACTGGCTGCATGAACGACAGAAAGAGTGGGATGCGTGGAACACTGTTGCGCAGTCGCTGACGGCTTCGGCTTCGCAGCTGACCGCGCTGGCCGCGCAGCAGCAGGCGTTGCAGGAAGAGATCGCGCGTGAACAGGCGCAGCTGATCCAGCGCGAGCAGCGCAGCCAGGCCGGTCAACAGGCGCTGGCCGTCCTGCGCGACCAGCGGCGACAGCTGTTTGGCGACAAGGTGGCGGCCGAGGTGCAGCAGCAGCTGCGCGCGCTGTCGCAGCAGCATCTTGAGCGCGGCCAGCAGCTACAGCAGCAGTGGCAGCAGCGGCAGAACCAGTTAAATACCCTGACCGGACAGCATAATTCGCTGGACGAGCAGCTGACCGTGCTGACGCACAGGCTGGAACAGGCGCAGCAGGCCTTTAGCGCGGCGCTGGAAGCCAGCGACTTCAGCAGCGAGGCGGCCTTTACGGCGGCGCTGCTGGATGAAGATCGGCTGCGGCAGCTGCAGGCGCTACAGAAAACGCACGAGCAGCGACGCCAGCAGGCAGCGATCCTGCTGGCTCAGGCAGAAAAAACCCTGACGGCGCTGCCGGAAAAGCCGCAGGATCTGCCGGAAGATCCTTCTGCGCTGCACGCCGCCGTGGAAAGCCTCTCGCAACAGCTGAAAGAAAACGCCCGTCAACAGGGCGAGACGCGACAGCAGCTCAGCAGCGACGCGGCCCGCCGCGAGCAGCAAAAAAACCTGCTGGCGACCATTGAGCAGGAAACGCGCCAGGTTGAAGACTGGAGCTATCTCAATCAGCTTATCGGCTCGAAGGAAGGCGATAAGTTCCGCAAATTCGCCCAGGGCCTGACGCTGGATCATCTTGTCTGGCTGGCGAACAACCAGCTAAACCGCCTGCACGGCCGCTATTTGCTCCAGCGCAAATCGCAGGAGGCGCTGGAGCTGCAGGTCGTGGATACCTGGCAGGCGGACGCGCTGCGCGATACGCGCACCCTTTCCGGCGGCGAAAGTTTTCTGGTGAGCCTGGCGCTGGCGCTGGCGCTCTCGGATCTGGTCAGCCATAAAACGCAGATCGAATCGCTGTTTCTGGACGAAGGCTTCGGTACGCTGGATGCCGCCACCCTGGACGGCGCGCTGGATGCGCTGGATGCGCTGAACGCCAGCGGTAAAACCATTGGCGTAATCAGCCATGTGGAAGCGATGAAAGAGCGTATCCCGGTGCAGATCAAGGTGCGCAAAATCAACGGACTGGGTTACAGCCGACTGGAAGTGCCGGGCTGAATCTGCCAGTAAAGCGGCGAGCCGAAAGCCTCAACAAAATGGTCGATGACCGCCCTGACGTTAAGAGGAGGATGCCGCGTATGGGGGTAAATCGCAGCGATATGCTGCGGCTCGGTAGTGATAGCGGCAGCAAAATCCGGCAGCAGCCTGACCAGCTCGCCCGTTTGCAGTCTGTCGCCGATCAGCCAGTCCGGATAGAGCAGCAGCCCCATGCCCCCCAGCGCGGCGACCAGCAGCGTTTCCGCATGGTTTGACGCCAGCAGCGGCGACACGGGATAGTGGATCCACTCCCTGCCCGGCTGGCGGAAAAACCAGCGGTTCGGGCCGGACGAACCGCGGTAAACCAGACAGCGGTGGCGATGCAGTTCGTCGGGATGGACAAGCGCGCCATGCTTACGCACATACTCAGGCGAAGCGGCCAGATAATAGTATTGCGTGCCGAATACGCGGGCGTGAAAAGAAGAATCGGTCAGCGCGCCGATACGAAAGATCACATCAGCCGGTTCTTTATGCGGATCGATATAGTCATCGGTTTGCATCATCTCGATGGTCAGCTGCGGATAGCGTTCGGCTAATGCCGCGAGGCCAGGCGCGACGTGCCGCTGGCCAAAGTAGATTGGCGCGTTAATCCGTACCAGACCAGAAGGCGCCAGCGTTCTTTCGTGCAGCGTTCTGCGCGCCTCCTCCATATTGCCGGTTATGCCGCGCGCATAATCGATAAATAGCCGCCCGCTTTCCGTGGGCGCTATCGCGCGGGTATTGCGATAAAAAAGCTGCTGGCCCAGCGAATCCTCCAGCTGATGGATCACGCGCGACACCTGAGAGGCGGAGATGCCCTCACGTCTGGCTACCGCCGAGAAGTTTTGCGCATCGTAAACCGCAATAAAGAGTTTTATCGCGCGCAGATTGACCGATTCCAGACCCGGCATTAATGCATTTCCTGCAAAAGTGTTTACCGCACTATAGCATTTCTATCATCTCTCGACCGCTGTAACCTTCCGCGCCTGATTAACGGGGAAATTTTGCTATGCAACTTTTATTGATTGTCCTGGTTATTGCCGGCGGTATGGGCCTGTCCGTAGAGGCAGGCCTGTTAGGGCCGCTGGGCGGAGAAGTGGGCGACCTGTGGGCAACCTTCAGTATTTTCGGTGTTGGCGCCGCGCTGACCTTTCTGCTGATGCTTTTTTTCAGCCCGCGCAACAGCCCGTCGTTTTTTGCCCAGCCCGGCTGGCAGCTGCTGGGCGGCGTACTGGGGCCGATTTACGTGGTTATCCTTACCGTTGCCACGCCGACCATCGGCGTCGCGATGACCATGATCGGCATTCTTGCCGGGCAGGTGTTTAAAAGCCTGATCATCGATCACTTCGGCCTGCTGGGCACGCCGCAAAGAAAAACGGACGGCAAGCGCCTGATCGCGCTGCTATTTATTGTCGTCGCGCTGGTATTGGTGGCAAGGGGGTAAAACAATGATAACGATTTTGATGATTATTCTGGCAGTGGCTGGCGGCGCGATGCTGAGCATTCAGGCCGCGATCAACGGCCAATTGGGCAGTAAAGTGGGCGTGTTCCGCTGCGCCTTTCTGACGTTTTCCGTCGGCGCGCTGATTACGGCTCTGCTGATCTTTTTCTTTGAACCGAAGCAGGCGGTCAGCCTGCTTGACGTGCCGAAGTGGCAGCTGCTGGGCGCGCTGTGCGGCGTTCCCTACATTGTGATTATGGTGCTGGCGGTACAGCGTATCGGGACGGCGGTCGCCACGGTGGCGGTGATCTTCGGCCAGCTAGCGATGAGTATGCTGATTGATAATTTTGGCTGGCTGGGCAACGCGGCCGTGTCGTTTTCGGCCAGTCGTCTGGGCGCTATTGTTTGTCTCGGCATCGCCCTGTTCTTTATCTACGCCAGCAACCGCAGTAAAAACGCGGCGGCCGTCGGGCGCGACTGACTAACGCCCTGCAACGTGAAAAAGCAACGGCCCGGCACGCGTGAATGCGAGCCGGGCCGTTTTACCTTCGCCAAACGGTAAACCATCAGATTTTACCGTTTTACTTAGCCAGATGGTGAACCATCAAATTTCACCGTTTTGCTTAACCAGACGGCAAACCATCAAATTTCACCGTTTTACTTAGCCAGACGGTAAACCGTCAGATCTTCCCGGCCTTAGCGCGCGGGCCTGGCAGAAGCGCACCGTCGTCGCCAGCCGTCAGCAGGCGGGCGCTGGTAATGGCCGCGACATCATGGGCTTTATCCGAGACGTTGCTGGCGATCTGGTGCACGGCGGCGGCGATCAGCATCCCCAGCGCGGACTGATTGTTGTTGCTGCTCTCATTATCGGAGGCCGTCGCCGACCCGCTCCAGATCTGCTTGCCGCTGCGTAAATCCACCAGTTTTGCCGAAGCGGTCACGCGCGTTTCGCTGTCCACGATCAGGTATTTAGTGCCGTAGGTGTTGATATCAATATACAGCGCCGCGTCGGCGTTAAAAATATCGTGCAGCTTAGTGGTGGAAACGCTGCGAATATCCGTGGCGTTGTTCAGACCGTTCTGCTTAAAGGTTTCCTCAACCACCGCCACGGGGAAAACGTAATAGCCGGATTCCGCCAGCGGCTGGGTGACCAGCGAAGTAAGGCTGTGCGCCGCCGCGATATCCGTTGTGTGGTTTTCCGCAGGCAGTACCAGAATGGAAGCGGGCTTGCTGGCGCGAAACGCGCTGTAGTCATGCGGCGTTTTTTTTGCACAGCCGGTCAGCGTGATAACGGCCAGCAGAGCGGTAAAGGCGAAAAGCTTTTTCATTATTTTGCTCCCTGCTTATTACGCATCAGGAAATCCATATAAGAAGCGGACTCAGGAAAAGCCGTTTTCTCGGCGGTAAACTGTTGGAAAGCTAAATCGGGCTGGCCAGCGTTAACATAAAGTAATCCCAGCTGCGCGTGCAGGCCCGGTGCCACCGGTTTATTTTTAGCTTTCACCTCTTCAATCACTTTATTCAGCGTAGCGATTTCTTTTTCCGGCGCGCTGCCGTTTTGATAAAAGCTGTAAAGCGAATTCTGGTAGTCGCCCCAGTAATAGATATTTTCTTTTTTCTGCGCGCAGGCGGTTAACAGCAGTGCCGTGGCAACCGCTGCGGTATATTTTATTACTCGCATTTTTTTCTCCTTTATTTAACCGGACGCCACGCGCCTGATTCCAGACCGCTGACCAGATGATTTACCGCTTCGCGTACCGCCAGGTCCATGACCTTGCCATTAAGCGTGGAGTCGTAGCTGGCGGTGCCGCCAAAGCCGATGACTTCGCGGTTGGAGAGTGCGTATTCGCCCGCGCCCTGCACGGAGTAGACCACTTCTGAGGTCGCTACGTCGACAACGTTCAGGTTGACCTTTGCATAGGCTACCTGCGTTTTGCCGCGGCCCAGGATGCCCCACAGCTGCTGATCGCCGACTTCTTTACGACCGAATTCGGTAATATCGCCGGTGATAACGTAATCCGCGCCTTTAATCGTTTGAGTACTGTGCTTATAGCCCGCTTCGTTTTTCAGCTCATCAAGGTTGGCACGATCCAGCACGTTAAAACGACCGGTTTGTTGCAGATGAGTAATAAGAATGGTTTTAGACTGATTGCCCAGGCGATCCACGCCGTCAGAGAAAATACCGTTCATATAAGAAGAGCGGTTATCGAATTTGCCAATGGCTATCGGGCTTTTTGCGCCCTGATATACCGGCTGGCTGGCGGCAGCTACCTGCGGCGCTTCAATAGCTCGGGAGGATTCGGTGGCGCAGCCGCTAAGCAGCGCGCAGCTTAATAAAGAAAAAGCTACAAGGTTATAACGATATTTCATTCTTTTCTTTTCCATGAATAAAAAAATACATCCAGCGTCCGCGCGCAGAATACAATAATGATGCAGAAAAACACAGGAAATAATAGCGTTTGACGAACAAGCGGTATTTTACTGCCTGGCCATGACAGGGAAATAATCTGTAAATGGCCCAGGATCGCCGGAATAACCTGTCAGCCTGAGGCTAACAGGCTAAACTATCGGCTTACATCAGAAAACCTTTAGTAATCATGGGAAAAAAATGCCATCGGGAATGATTAAAAGCGGACTGACGCTGCTGGCGCTGCTGCTGACGGCCTGCCACTCTCCGCCAGAAGAGCCGCGTCCTGTACCGGCCACGCCGCAGGAGATGCAGGCATGGGCGGATAAAGTCTGTAGCGGCCGCACGGAGAATAACTGTCGCTATTTTGCTGAGATGCAGTACGGCATTCAGCGCAATTTTTACAATGCGCATCGCTATCATGGACGCACCTGTACCGTCACCGTCACCTGGCGCCAGAACGGCCGCTACGGCGTACAGAGCACCCGGGGCGATGAACAGCTCTGCCTGAAAGCATGGGGCGTGATCGGCAGCGCGGAAAACCTGCCGCCGCCGCCGCCTTCGCTGCCGACCTCAATGGTTATCGAGCTGAAGCCTGACTAGCTGGCCGGCTTCAATGGCTATCGAGCTTAAGCCGGACTAGCTGGCCTGCCGCCACTGGCGCGGGCTGACGCCAAACCAGCGCCGAAAAGCGCGCGAAAAGGCGCTGACTTCTGAATAACCCAGCAGCAGCGCCATTTCGGATACCGGCAGCTGCCGCTGCTGTAAATACGAGGTCGCCAGCTCGCAGCGCACCTTATCCACCAGCGCGGTAAAGCTCAGGTTCTCTTCGCGCAGGCGGCGCTGGAGCGACCAGCTCGACATGCCCATTTTTTCTGCCACCTCGGGCAGCGCCGGCTCGCCCTGCATCAGCATCAGACGCACCTGCGAACGCGCCCGATCGACCACGCTCTGGCGCGGCGTCGCGCTGTTCAGACGCCGGATCGCGTCCTGCATCACCAGCAGCAGCATCGGATCGCTTTCCGGCATCGCGCGCGCCAGATCTTTTTTAGGGATGATCATCGCATTACAGGGCTGTTCAAACCAAACCGGTGCGTCAAAGACTTTGCAGTGCTCATGCCACTGCTCGGGGCGGGGATGTTCAAAGTGCACTTCTCTTGGCGCCCAGTGCCTGCCGGCAACGTGACGGATCAGGTTCATAAACATGCCCATCGTCAGCTCGGCGTCCTGCCTGCGGCATAAAATCGCGCCGTGGCGTACCTGGTAGTCCAGTCGCCAGCAGTCGCCTTTGTCGGTCAGCCGCGTCAGGGTATCGTGCTGATGCCACGGAAAAGCGTTGACGACGTTGTGCAGCGCCTGCTCCAGCGTGGCGGAGCAAAGCCCGACATAGCCAATCAGGCCTAATGACTGCGGTTTAAACTGCCTGCCGTAGTGCAAACCGAAGTTATCAAACCCTGAGCAGCGCGCCGCTTCCTCCATTACCCGGCAGTAGTTAACCAGCCCCAGGCTCAGCGTCGGGCTGGCGAGCTGCTCCGGATCGATGCCGCTGACGCCGAAAATGCGGTCGACGTCGCCGCCTTTTTCCGTGATAAATTCACCGAGGCCGCTGGCAGCGGCGGCCAGCACGCCATGGTTACAGCCAGCATTCAGCACCGCTGCCATCTCAGGCCGTTTGATCGCTCCGCTTTCCATTATTTATCGCCTCGCTGCAGAAAACACTCTGCTTACTCAGCAATTTCTATACCAGCTGGCGGCTAAGCGCCCACCGGTAGCTCGCTGGTTTCCAGGTAGCGATGGCAGAGGCGCACCGAATGATCGGCCCACAGCGGCCCCAGGCTCAGCGCCATCGCGGTCTGCGCGTGCGAGCCGACCCAGGCCAGCAGCTGTATACGGCGCTGGATAAGCAGCGTCGGCACCAGCGCCAGCTCCGCATCGCTGATATGCGCCACCTGCTCATAGCCTTTGATCCAGTTGTCCACCCATTGCGCTGCACGAGGATGGTGCTCCACAAAGCTGATGGCTGCCGCAAGATCGTGCAGATACCAGCCCATGCCGCAGTCGTCGAAGTCAATCACCCGCGTTTCGCCTTTATGCCGCAGCAAATTGGTCAGGCGCAGATCGGCATGGATCAGGCCGTAGCGGGAAGGATCTTTGCCGAATCGGGCCAGCTCTTCGCCAGCGCGGGTAATGGCCTGCTCCACCACGCCGCGATCGTCACGCCGCAAGCCCGGTGCGTCTCGCCAGTCGCCCCAGTGACTTTGCGGGCTGACCATGGTCTGATGATCCCAGATGATGCGCTGGAAACCCGCCGGTTTTTGCCAGCTTTTGCTGTGCTGATGCAGCCGCGCGGTGATTTGACCAAGATCCTGGAACGCGCGGGGATCGACGTCGGTGTCCGGCATCTCGCCTTCGATCCAGTCGAACAGCACCGCGTGGCGCAGGCTGCCGTCCGCCAGCCGCAAATCCTGAACGGTCTGCCCTTCCCGATCGGCAAGCGCCTGCGGCACCACGATACCCGTTTCGCGCAGCGCATCCAGCCAGCGCAGCTCGCTGAGGATATCGGCGCGCTGATGATAATTGCCGCGATGCAGGCGCAGCGCATAGCGTTTTCCGGCGGCCTCCAGCAGAAAGGTAGCGTTCTCCGAGCGGCAAAGCAGGCTGAGTTTGCCCTGTAAAGCGGCCGGATAGCGGCTCAGAGCGCGGTGGGCAAGCGCCAGCAGCGCGGCATTGGTCAGGTCGTCATATTGGCTGGTCATCAGTGTGGCTCCTGAAAGAAGTTGATACGGCCTGAACCAGCATGGCGTGACGCTTCCTCAATCGCTTGACCGCAGGTAACCCTCTTTTGACTTTAGCGTACAGCGGGCACTTTTTTTGCTTGTGAGTTGACAGCAGAGCGCAAAAATCCTTATGCCCGCGTCAAGTTTCCCCGGGACGACGGCTGCATTATCAATCAACACTTACTGGCGGGAACAGCGATATGACAAGCAAGCTAAAGCCTACTCTGGGCACGATACATTTGTGGGGCATTGCGGTAGGCCTGGTCATTTCCGGCGAATATTTCGGCTGGAGCTACGGCTGGGGCGTGGCGGGCACCATGGGTTTTCTGGTGACGACCGCCCTGATTGCCCTTATGTACACCTGCTTTATCTTCAGCTTTACCGAACTGACCACGGCGCTTCCGCACGCGGGCGGCCCTTTCGCCTACAGCCGCCGCGCCTTTGGCGAAACCGGCGGGCTGATCGCCGGAATGGCGACGCTGATTGAGTTTGTCTTCGCTCCCCCGGCCATTGCCATGGCGATCGGCGCTTACCTTAACGTGCAGTATCCGGGATTGAATCCTAAATATGCCGCGGTCGGCGCTTACCTGATTTTTATGACGCTGAATATCCTGGGCGTCAGGCTGGCGGCCATGTTTGAACTGGTGGTGACGGTGCTGGCGGTGATCGAGCTGCTGGTCTTTATGGGCGTGGTCGCACCGGGCTTCAGCCTGAGCAATTTTACCGCGCACGGCTGGGCGGGCAGCGAAAGCTTCGGCCTGCCCGCCGTCTCCGGCATTTTTGCCGCTATCCCTTTTGCCATCTGGTTTTTTCTGGCCATTGAAGGCGCGGCGATGGCGGCCGAAGAGGCCCGCGATCCCAAACGCACCATCCCTAAGGCCTATATCGCCGGGATCCTGACGCTGGTGCTGCTGGCGATTGGCGTGATGCTGCTGGCGGGCGGCGCGGGCGACTGGCGCAGGCTTTCGGACATCAACGATCCGCTGCCGCAGGCCATGAAAATGATTGTCGGCGAGCACTCTAACTGGATGCATATGCTGGTCTGGATCGGTCTTTTTGGCCTGGTCGCCAGCTTCCACGGCATTATTCTCGGCTATTCGCGCCAGTTCTTCGCGCTTTCTCGCGCGGGCTACCTGCCCGCCGGGCTGGCGAAGCTTTCCCGTTTTCAGACGCCGCACCGCGCTATTATCGCCGGCGGCGTGATTGGTATCGCCGCCATTTTTAGCGACGGCTGGATCAATCTTCAGGGCATGACGCTGACGGCGGCGATGATCACCATGGCGGTGTTTGGTGCCATCGTAATGTACCTGATGAGTATGTTAAGCCTGTTCCGCCTGCGGCGTAGCGCGCCGGATCTGGAACGCAGTTTCCGCGCGCCGGGCTACCCTGTTGTGCCCGGCATCGCGCTGCTGCTGGCGCTGGTCTGCCTGGTGGCGATGCTGTGGTTTAACCCGGTTATTGGCGGGCTGTTTGCGCTGTTAATGTCCGCTGGCTACGGCTATTTCCTGCTGACCAAAGCCCAGCGCGCCAGCGCGCCGCGCGATGCGATGCTGGTCGGAGAATAACGACAAAAGGCAATGAAACCCCGTCGCCGATTCGCTATCATGCGCGCTGACTTTGAATGAGCGCGCATGACGCGCCGGAGAGGGAAAGTACAATGCTGTGGTTTAAAAATTTGATGGTATATCGTCTGAATCGCGAGATCCCGCTGGCGGCAGACGAAATGGAAAAACAACTTGAGGCATTCTCTTTCACTCCCTGCGGCAGTCAGGACATGGCGAAAACCGGCTGGGTTGCGCCGATGGGATCCAAAAGCGATGCGCTGACCCACGTCAATAACGGACAGATCCTGATCTGCGCCCGCAAAGAGGAGAAAATCCTGCCGTCGCCGGTGATCAAACAGGCGCTGGAAGCGAAAATCAGCAAGCTGGAAGCGGAGCAGCAGCGCAAGCTGAAGAAAACGGAAAAGGATTCGTTAAAGGATGAAGTGCTGCACAGCCTGCTGCCGCGCGCCTTCAGCCGCTTCAGCCAGACCTTTGTCTGGATCGACACCGTTAACAACATGATTATGGTCGACTGCGCCAGCGCCAAAAAAGCGGAAGATACGCTGGCCCTGCTGCGTAAAAGCCTGGGGTCGCTGCCGGTGGTACCGCTAACGCTGGAAAGCCCGATTGAGCTGACGCTGACCGAATGGGTTCGCTCCGGCGATACGCCGGCGGGCTTTGCGCTGATGGATGAAGCGGAGCTGAAAGCGCTGCTGGAAGACGGCGGCGTGATCCGCTGTAAAAAGCAGGATCTGGTGTGCGATGAAATCGCTAATCATATCGAAGCGGGCAAGCTGGTAACGAAGCTGGCGCTGGACTGGCAGGAACGCGTGCAGCTGGTGCTGTCGGACGACGGATCGTTGAAACGCCTGAAGTTCGCCGATACGCTGCGTGAGCAGAATGACGACATCGACAGGGAAGACGTGGCGGCACGCTTTGATGCCGACTTTATCCTGATGACCGGCGAGCTGTCTGCACTGATAGCCAATACTATCGAAGCGCTGGGCGGCGAAGCGCAGCGTTAAGCAAAGCACGGAGGCCGGATGCCCGGCCTCTCTGCATCACGCTTTCAGGTAACGACAAAGCCAGGAAACACGAAGGCCGGATAACCGGCCTCTCTGCATCACGCTTTCAGGTAACGGCAAAGGTAGGAAGAAGGTTCGGCTACCTGCAGGTGAAACTCGCTGTGGCCCGGCACGTTGAAAACCTGGCCCGGATCGTAGTGACGCCATTCGGTTTCGCCCGGCAGCAGCACTTTAAACGAGCCGCTGACCACGGTCATCTCTTCCGGATCGCCGGTGCTAAAAGTATACTCCCCTTCCGCCATCACGCCGACGCTGGCGCGCCCTGTGCTGGCGCTGTCAAACCCGATCGATTTCACTTTTCCTTCGAAGTACTCGCTGACGTTGAGCATGGCACTATCCTTTATCAGAGATGAAAACGGGCGGCCCGTAATCGTTACGCTACCAGCTCTGCGGCCAGTCCGGCCAGCAGCACGTTGGAGAGCAGTACAGGGATACCCAGCAGTTTTTGTAAGAAATCACGATGACGCTGCTGATAGCCCAGGCAGTCCAGCACCACAACATCGGCGCCCTGCTCCTGAAGCTGTAGCGCGGCGTCAATCAGCTCGTCGTCGTGCTTTACCCAGGGATTGGCTACGGCAAAGCGAGGTCTTGAAGACAGACTTTGCCACTTATAGCCCTGCTCGCCCAGATATTCTTTTCGCGCCACCATGACGCCGACCTGATGGCCGTCGGTAATGGCGTTAACCAACGGCGGCAGCATACGGTACGCATCCAGCAGAACAGCGCTGCTGGTCTTAAGGTTTTTGTACTCGCCTGCGCAAAGAACCAGAATATTTTCAAATCCTTCCGCTTCCAGCTTGTTGATCAACTTTTGCAGGGATGCCTCGACCTTCGCGGCAGAGAGAATGACGAAAGAGCCATCCTCCATGTGCGTCATCGTCACCTTTTCGCCCGCTACCGGCCCATAACGCTGTTCGATGTCGGCCGCTGAAAGGCCGTCAAGCAATCCGAAGTGTGCGATATTCTCTTCAGGCAGGTGTTCCAGCAGCAGAGGCAGCAGATCTCTGCGAGGCGCCTTTCCTAAGGTTAAGGTAGCCAGTTTGTGGGTATTGCTTTCTGCCTCATGAAACACGTCGGACATAAAACTTCCGGAAAACAGGATATCGGTTCCGGAAAAAGACGACGGATTTGGATGGGAAAGCGGAGTGGTGAAGATCTCGGTCAATGGTCTGTCCAGTTAAAGGCGATGGAAGCGTCAGGCTTATAAACTTGCAGCGAAAATATGACGCCAGTCGCTTTCGGTCAAGCCCGGATCCCATGATACAAATATCAATACACAGCAAATTATGTTGGTAATTTGTCTTCTGCCGCAAAATTATTTTTTGCTTGAGCCAGACAGCTTGCTGTCGCAACAACAGCGGTCGTTTTGGCAGAAGATTCGCCTGAATTACAGGTGGTAGCGCTTACATTTTAACCACGCCTTGCTGTGCCCCGGTGTTTTACGGCGTCCATGCCGTCATACGTTACTCTTTTTCGATATCTTCATAACGAGCTTTAGCGTCGACCGCTTCCTGCTCGCTTTGGTGCTCACTGATTAGCGTATCCGGCTTAGGATGATCGGCACGAAGTTCGTACCAGGTGACACAATTTTCTTCCGTTCCTTTTTTTATCGGAACAATATGCGCTTCACGAGGATAGGGCGGTCTGCCAGGCATATCTTTTCCCTCCTTAAAGTATTACCGAGCTGGCCGGGATTTACCGCGCGGCCAGCTTCCGTACTTCAAGTATAGACAAAGGCTGATAATTCTCTGTCCGCTCTGCGCAACTTGGGAAAAATCGTAGGTTTAACTGGCGCGAGCCAGCGCCAGCGCGCTAATAATTTCCTCAACCACGACCTCAGGTTGCTGCATGGCATCGATAATATAGTGGGCCGCCTCATGATAAAGCTTATCGCGGGCGGCCAGCACGTCGACCATTTCATCAGCAATAGGTCGGCCCGTTAACGTGGGCCGCTGCGCCTGTTCCGGATAGGCTTCCAGCCTGGCGGCCAGTACGGCGGCATCGGCTTTCAGATAGATAACCTGGCCGTGCTCGCGCATAAACTGCCGGTTTTCCGCTGCCAGCACCATGCCGCCGCCGGTAGCAATAACCGTGCGATCGGCCGTTACCGCCTGTAAAGAAAGCGACTCGCGCTGCCGGAAGCCCTGCCATCCTTCAGCCGCAACAATTTCCGTGACGGTCAGTCCGGTGGTCTGCTGTAGATGTTTGTCCGTATCGCTGAAGGCGTAGCCCAGCGCCAGCGCCAATGCCTGGCCAACCGTGGTTTTTCCGCAGCCGCGCGCGCCGATAAGATAGAGGGGTAAGGACATGGCGAAAAATTCCTCAGCCTTGTTTACTGGCCGCTTAGCAGCAACCGGCAGTGAATAATGAGAGGCAGGCATCATACCGAGAATTCTTGTTTGTCACCAGCAGTCACTTTTTCTTTACACCCATTGCACGACAGAAACAGCACATCCCTTTGATATAAAGCAAAAATAGCATGTAAACCTTCCGTTACATACATTTTAGCCTGGCGGTAAGCCCGGCAACATTTCCTTACCCGAACCTCGTTTACTTTCCCCGGTTCTGCCCCAAAATAAAGGGACAGCCCGTTAATGAGGATCTCTTATGCAGAGCGAAGAACAAAAGTTAATTGAAAGCCTGTTTGGCCGACTGAAACAGGCTGAAACCCAGTCCGGCCCGCGTGATGCCGCCGCAGAAAAACTGATCCAGCAACAGCTTCAGCAGCAGCCTGGCGCGCCTTATTACATGGCGCAGGCGATCCTGATCCAGGAAGCGGCCCTGAAACAGCTGAACAATCGGGTGAGCGAATTAGAGGCGAAGCTGGCGGCCCAGCCGCAGCAAAGCAGCGGCGGCTTTCTTTCCGGCCTGTTTGGCGGCGGCCGCCAGCAGCAGCAGCAATCCTACAACGCGCCACAGCAGCAGTCTGCCTGGGGCAATGCACCACAGCAGCAGCAGCCGTGGAATAACGCGCAGCAGCCCTATTCTGCGCCCGCGGCGCCTTCGGCTGGCCGAGGCTTTTTAGGCGGCGCGCTACAGACGGCGGTCGGCGTGGCGGGCGGCGTAGTGATGGCGGATATGCTGACCAGCATGTTCCACCACTCGCAGCCGGAAGAGATCGTAAACATTATTAACGAACCGGCGCTGCCGCAGGAAAGTTTCGACAATAATCTGGATACGTTTAACAACGGCACCGACGCCCCCTTCCTGAATCAGGATGCCGGACTGCCGCAGGATTACGCCAGCGACTACGATAATGATTTCGATAACGGCGGTTTTGACGACGACGACAGCTTTGTCTGAATAAGGTCGAGGCTGGTTGCATAAATGAAAGGCGGGGATTTCCCCGCCTTTTGCTATTTGCCGCGCTGCGCCTGTAGCCATTTATCCAGCTCGTTGGCGAACTGCTGACGGTCGCGCTGGTTCAGCGTCGCAGGGCCGCCGGTCTGCACGCCGCTCGCCCGCATCGTGTCCATAAAATCGCGCATGGTCAGCCGCTCTTTTATCGTCGCCTCGCTGTAGCGTTCGCCGCGCGGATTCAGCGCCACGGCCCCTTTTTCCATCACTTCCGCCGCCAGCGGAATATCCGCCGTGATCACCAGATCGCCGGGTTGCGCCCTTCGAACAATTTCATTATCCGCTACGTCAAAACCCGCCGGCACCCGCAGCGTGCGTAAGAAACGCGAGGGCGGCACGCTCAGCGACTGATTCGCCACCAGCGTCACCATTACCTGCTCGCGCTCCGCCGCACGATACAGCACTTCTTTAATTACCTTTGGACATGCATCGGCATCTACCCAGACTGGCATCGCCCTTTCCTTTATCAACACAACACTGCCTGCGATCTTGCCTGGCTTTTCAGGAATGGCAACCTGTTATTCACCGCATCTTAGCGCTGCGGGATAATACTGATCTTGCCGTTCTTCTCCAGAATAGCGAATTTGATCTGATCCAGCCGCTCCAGCCCGGCGGTGCTGCGGGCAGAATTCAGGATATCCTCTTCGGAAATGCCCGCTTTTCTGGCTCTTTCCGGCAGCAGACTGCCGTTTTCCACCAGGATTAGCGCCGTGCCGTCAATCAGCATATCCAGCCGGGGAAAACGCGCCTTCAACATGCCGAACAGGATGTCGACCACCACCAGAGTGATAATCGTCAGCGACGCGCCGGTGACCGAAAAATCGTTGCCCAGCAGCGCCTGCTGCGTCGCCTCGCTGATAATCAGCAGCAGGATCAAATCAAACGAGGTCATCTCCATCAGCGTGCGGCGTCCGGCGATTTTCAACACTACCAGCAGCAATAAATACATACTGGCAGCCCGCAAAACGGTTTCCATAATTGGCTCCTAAGGATAAATCCACTGGGTAAACTGCACGCTGGTTTTATTGTCCAGCGTCACGGTAACCGGATAGCGGCCAGGGTTCTGCGCCTGTAGGCCAATCCACACCGTCGCGCCTTCGCGATAGCGAGGAGAAGACCAGTGCAGTTCAAGAGCATTGCCACGGCTGAACGCCTGCTGCGGCTGCGGCTGAAGCGACTGAATTTGAAAGTTGTCCATCTCCTCGCCGTTGAGCACCAGCCTGAAGTCACCGTCCTGCTGCGGCCTGATGCGGATAGTCATCGACATATCGCTCGCCAGCCGCCCGAAACGCTCGTACTCCACCTCCAGGGCGCCGTCTGCCGACTTCACCCGTTTGTTGCTCAGTATCCCTTTTGAGAAAAGCCCGCAGGCGCCCAGGATCACGATAGTAAACAGAAAAAGATAGCCAATACGCTGTATCCGCCATTCAATCCGCTGCAGGCGCATATGCTCCTGAACCGGATAGCGGCGGCTGTCCATTTCATCTTGTTTCTTTAGATTCATCTGCGGCTCCTGGTTGTCGCTTAAGCGTAGCCGAAGCTGAATTAAGCCGGGTAATGACGTAAGCTGAACGGAATGAAAAGACAAAAAAGAGGCAGAAGGATGACGAAAAAAATCGGTTTTATCGGCTGCGGTAATATGTCGAAAGCTATTATTGGCGGCCTGGTTGCCGCCGGCCAGGTGAAAGCGGAAGACATCTGGGTTTACGATCGCAAGCCCGAAACGAATCAGGCCATGCACGAGCAGTACGGCATTACGCCGGGCAGCAGCGCGGAAGAAGTCGCGAAACAGGCCGATATTTTATTCGGCGCGGTGAAGCCCAACGTTATCCTTAGCGTACTCAAGGAAATTTCCGGCTGCCTGAACAAAGATACCGTGGTGGTTTCCATCGCGGCTGGCGTCACGCTTGATTCGCTGGCGCAGGCGCTGGGGCACGATCGCAAACTGGTGCGCGTAATGCCCAATACGCCAGCGCTGGTCAATGAAGGCATGACCTCCGTGACGCCGAACGTGCTGGTGACCAAAGAAGAAGCGGATGAAATCGTGGCGATTTTTAACGGCTTCGGCAAGGCGGCGCTGGTGCCGGAATATCAAATCCACGCCGTGGTCGGCGTCAGCGGCTCTGCGCCGGCCTACGTTTTTATGTTTATCGAGGCGATGGCCGACGCGGCGGTGCTCGGCGGGATGCCAAGAGCGCAGGCCTATCAGTTTGCGGCGCAGGCGGTAAAAGGCTCCGCGCAGATGGTGCTGGAAACCGGCAAGCATCCCGGCGAGCTGAAAGATATGGTCTGCTCGCCAGGCGGCACCACCATCGAAGCGGTAAAAGTGCTGGAGGAGAAAGGATTCCGTGCGGCGGTCATGGAAGCGATGCAGCAGTGCATGAACAAGTCGGAACGGATGAGTAAAGATTGACCCACTTCAGCCCCTCATTACGGAGGGGCTGAATGCGTATTCAGCCCAGCGCTTTTTGCGCCAGCGCCGCGCCTTCGGCCATGGTCATCGGCTGCTGCATCCGACGCACCAGATCGGCGGTAAAGGTATACAGCCCGCAGGAGGCGACCGCGGCCAGCTGGCCTCTTTGCCCGTAGAGCGCCACAAAGGTTTTTTCCTTCAGCGAGCCGAACAGCCGAAAATCATCCCACTCTTTGGCATGACCCAGATACTCGTAGCGCGTGCCGAACTGCGCCGTCCAGAAAAAGGGCACGCGATCGAACTTCTCGCCGCGACCAAGCATGTTCTTCGCCGCCACCCGGCCCTGCTGCTGCGCCACGCGCCAGTGTTCGATGCGCATGGGGCCGGAAGCGGCGGGCCAGGTGGCGATATCGCCCGCGCTCCAGACGTTGGTCGCGATTTCCAGCTCCTCGCTGGCCGTCAGGCTGCCGTCATCGTTCAGCGGCAGATCGTGAATAAACCCGGTGCCGGGCGCGACGCCCGTTGCCAGCAGCACGGCAGTGGCGGGCACCACGCGACCGTTTTTAAGCTCGACGCCGCTGACGTGGCCTTTCTCGCCCTGCAGCGCGGCCACTTCGCCTTCGATAAACTCCACGCCGTTTTCTTCATGCAGCTCCCGAAAATAGCGCGCGATTTGCTCGCCGAACTGCTTTTTAAACGGCAGCGCATCGGGCGCGATAACCTGCACCTGCACTTTTTTGGCTCTTAGCGCAGAAGCCAGCTCCATGCTGATAAAACTGTTGCCGACGATCACCAGCTGACTGCTTTCATCCACCTCCTGCAACAGCGTCGCCGCCTGTTCAAGGCTGCGCAGCACGTGTACGCCGAACAGCGCCTTGCCGCTGAAATCGGGCCGCTGCGGGATCCCGCCGGTGGCAATCAGCAGCCGGTCATAATGCAGAGTGGAGCCATCGGCAAAGCGCAGCAGCTGCTCGCGGCTGTCCAGCTGCTCCACGTCGCCGTGCTTGCGTTCGGCATAGTGCCAGAAATCGTCATCCAGCAGAGGCGGCACCTCATCAATCGCCATCTTGCCGGACGGCACGAATTTGCTCAGCACGGTGCGATCGTAAGGTGCCTGCTGTTCGCGATCGACCAGCACCAGCCTTCCCTTAAAGCCTTCCCGACGCAGCGTCCAGGCCGCCGCCGCGCCTGCCGCGCCGGTGCCCAGGATCGCGAACACCGGCTCATCTTCTTCTTCTGCAAATTGATACAGCGGGGGAAGCGCTTCGGGATCCACCTGCACCATGCCGTTCTCGACCCTGACCGGATAGCGTTGCAGATCGCTTAGCGCCAGCGGCTCGCACAGACTGCCGTCGCTGATGGCGAAATTGGCCTTATGCCAGGGACAAACCAGATAGCCGTCACGGATAGCGCCCTGCTCCAGCGGCGCGCCGGAATGCGGGCATTTGGCCTGGTAGGCCTTGATTTCATCGTCTTGCCGAATCAGCAGGATCTCCTGCTCCCCAATGGGCACCCTGACCGGTTTCAGCTGCGGTAAATCCTGCAGGACGATAGCGTTTTGATAGCTCACGACAGGCTCCTTTCTTGTTATGCTTTTGTATTATCAGACTTGATAAGCCTGGCATTAACAGGGAGATCGGCCATCTTAAAGCGAAGCATGCCGTGCGCAGGATTGGATAAACTATTGTTATTTATACTGATTAAATTTTATGGCGGATAGCGAACAAGCCATGCTGTTGGCAAGCGGCTGTGAGAAACGTACTGGTAAAAAAAGCGCCGGCGTAAACCACGCCGGCCCGTCATCCGTTAGCGGCCCGGCCCCTGGGAGAAACCGCCGCGTGGGCCGCCGCCGCCCCAACCGCCGTGACCGCCACCGCCGCCCGGCGGCGGGAACAGACATCCGCTCAATGCTGTTACCAGCGCGACCACACTCACTGCTTTAATCAAACGACTCATTGCTCTTTCCTCATGGTAACAATGGCGCTGATAGTAAGCGTCGCCACACGAGCCGACAATGCAGAAAACTCCTGTTAGCCCCTGTTTTTACCCGGCGTAACCACGCTTAACGCTTTCCTTGCGGGAAAGCGCGAAAAACCTTAAAAGGCTAAAGCCGCAAACGAGGCGTGATCAGGCCGCCGCAGCCGCTTTTCTGCGCCGCCAGACCAGCATCAGCTGCACGGTATTAATCAGCACCACGATCGCCGTGGCGGTAAAGACCCAGCGGAAACCGCCGATGGCGGAAACGCCTGAGCCAATCAGCGGCCCGACCACGTTACCCAGATACATAAACGACTGGTTATAGCCAAAAATCCGTCCGGTAATGCGGTCGCTGGAGTAGCGCAGCAGCAGCGTTTGCACCGCCGGCATCATGGCGCCTTCGGCAAACCCCAGCAGAAAACGCAGCGCACCGAGTTGTAAGGCGCTGCTTGCCCACGACATGGCGAGAAACAGCACTATCGTCAGCATTAACGCGGCAAATAAAATGCGCTGCGCGCCGATTCGGTCGCCCAGCTTGCCCAGTCGGGGCGCGGAAAAGAGCGCCGATACGCCGGGAATGGCCGCCACGACGCCGCTGATAAAGGCAATATTTTCTACGTTCGGCTCCAGCTGGCGCACAAACAGCGTAAGGATTGGACTAATTGAGCCGTTGCAAAGCTGGATAACCAGCGTGGTGATAAACAGGCTGATAATTAATCCGGGATGACTCAGCGAACGAAAAACCATGGCGCCGCTGAGCTTTTCTTCTTTGCTGATTTTGCGATGCCCGGTTTCCTTGATCAGAAACAGCGTAATCATAAAGCTGGTCAGCAGCAGGCAGGAGGTAATAAAAAATACGGCACGTAGCCCGACCCAGTCGGCCAGAAAGCCGCCCAGCAGTGGCCCCATAATCACGCCGCAGATTTGCGCGGTGGAAACCATGCTCAACGCCCAGCCGCTGCGCTCGCGCGGCACCTGCGAAGCGACCAGCGCCATGGCGTTGGGAATATAGCCGGAGGTCAGCCCCATCAACGCCCGTAACAGCAGCAGCTGCCAGACATTGGTTACAAAAGCCTGTAAAAAAATGACTATTCCCATGCCCAGCGAAGCGCGCAGCAGCATCAGCTTGCGCCCTTTACGATCGGCAAGGCTGCCCCACATTGGCGAGACGATGGCTGAAACCATAAAGGTAATGCTGAAGATTAACCCTGACCACAGCGTCAGCGCGCTGGGATCGGTGACGCCCAGCTGCTCCACGTAGAGCGGCAGAAAAGGAATAATCTGGCTGATAGCAAGGCCGGTAAACAGGCAGCCAAACCAGACCGAAATAAGGTTAACCTTCCAGGATTCCATGTTTTTTTATGCTCTGCAGGAGAATGCGAGCCATGAGTGTAACAACTCCCTGCCTGAACGCCAAAACGGTCAGACATCGTTACAGGCCATCGGCATGGTTCACAAGCGGTTGTTTTCACGGTGGGACGCTGCCCGCAAAGCGCGCGCGCCGGCGATAAATAGCAAAGCGGTAAGCCATCAATGAGCGGTGGTCAGAAGGTCAGAAGACCATAAAGGCGCCAGGCCAAAACAGCAGGCCACAACTGAAGACAAGCGATAGCTTCAGAAGGCGGATAACGGCTGGCGTGCAAAGCCAGAAACAGAAAACAGGCGGCAGAGGGTAATTCTTCTGACGCTAAACGCAAAAAACCCGCCATAAGGCGGGTTTTTGTTCTTCTGCCCGACGAGGTCGCAGCAGAAGTTTCTCTCGAATTACAGTGCAGTTACGTTAGCAGCTGCAGGGCCTTTCTGGCCGTTTTCGATAGAGAATTCAACTTTCTGACCTTCTTCCAGAGTTTTGAAACCCTGGTTCTGGATTGCAGAGAAGTGTACGAACACGTCTTTGCTGCCGTCAGTTGGAGAGATAAAGCCGAAACCTTTCTCAGCGTTGAACCATTTTACTAAACCAGTCATTTTGTTAGACATTTGTCTTTCCTTCAATAAGTATAAAGCCGTTAAGGCACGAGGTTTGTCAACAGGGTAGACTTATGGGGCACTCAAGAAGGAAGTCAGGAAGAAGAGATATCTGAGATAACGCTTTAACTGAAAACTGCTTTACTAAAATTGCTCGCATACGTGTCTGTTTCAAAACCGACGGTGCATTTACTCATAACCAGCGCTGCGGCACAAGCGCTGATGACTAAAAAAAAGTAATTTAATGTCAATTCGCTGATTTTTATAAAGATAATTTTCATCTTTTTGCCGCATTCAGTTAAACCTTCACTCGCGACGCTTTTTGCTACGGCATAACGAAAAAAAAATATTGCGGCGGCGGCTGGACATTCCGCTACGCCCATCCAGACTAATAAAAATCTCCACCTGGTTATTTTCCAGGCTAAATGGCAATTTATTCGGTTTGGTAAATTAGCCCGTTAAGCCTTTCCCGATCTCATTGCCGGGCTGTCGATGGCGCTTTGCAGGAGGTTTACCATGGTTCATCACGCTACCGGCGCAGGCCGGGAAATCACCGAGTATTTTAACAGCCCTGCTTTCAACGCGCCGAAAGAGAGCGAGCTGCTGGCGGCCATCATGACCGAACTGATGCGTAACGGCAGACCAACCACCAGCAAAGCGATTATCGCTACCGTTATTGCCAGGCTGGAAGGCGAGATAGATGAAACCCAACTGCAGGGCTATCGCAACTTGCTGACCCAGCTACTGGAAGAAAAACGCCCTGAACGGTAACGCCTCTGAAGCGGGAGCAGTGCGCTTACCTTAGGCCTTATTTTTTTTACTGATAACGCCGTGATAATGCTCGCCCAAAAAAAACCCGCACGGGGCGGGAAGCAAACGGGCATACCTGTCTGTGGCGAGATCAAAATGTCACCTTTATTAATAGTGTAAAGTACAGCGCGCCTGTTGCAGGTGTATGACAATCAGATAACCTTTCGTATCGTGAAAGAGACTGACATTTCAAATGATAAGGTGAACGGACTTCTCTTTATCAGCAACGGTCGGATCCGTTGCTCCTACTCAGGTAAAAGGACATGCTTACAGGCTTTACAACGGCGTATTGCGCTCATCTGCCCCGGACGCGCAGGGTGGGACAGGCTCATGGCTAATATCAGACAGGGCTTGCGGACGATTTTTTCATTATTGCTGGCGATTGCTGTGGTGTTATGGCTGATGGACTGGCTGCGCGCACCGAAACCGCCAGAAGATTTTGCCCAACAGATTTTCCATACTATTGATGGCCGGACGATTACTATCGCCGAGCTGAGCGCAAAAAAACCGCTGCTGATTTACTTCTGGAGTGGCAACTGTAGCGTTTGTCGTTATACCACCCGCGATATCACTAACCTGAGCAACAGCGGCTATAACGTGCTGGCCATTGTGCACCATGCCGGCAACGATATTCAGATCGTCCGTCTGCTGAACGGTAAACATCTTACCCTGCCGGTCATTAACGATCCCACCGGCGCTATAGCCGCACGCTGGCAGACAGACGTGATGCCAACGCTGTTAATCGTGAAGAAAAG
The DNA here is from genome assembly GCF_041224955.1 of Erwinia aeris. Classification (NCBI taxonomy): domain Bacteria; kingdom Pseudomonadati; phylum Pseudomonadota; class Gammaproteobacteria; order Enterobacterales; family Erwiniaceae; genus Erwinia; species Erwinia aeris. Next base: position 166,478 of record NZ_JBGFFX010000012.1, read on the forward strand.
CAAGGTGGTGCAAAGCACCACCGGCTGGACCAGCGCCACGGGCATTCGGCTGCGCCACTGGTGGGTGAATAAGTGGTATTAGCCGCAGTAGACGCGGGTGATAGTATTCTGGCTGTCGCCCATAAAATTCAACCGGTTAAGATTAAAATCCATGGTAACCGCTGAGTTCCACGGCACCGCACGAGCCGGGTGCTCAAAGCGGAGCCCGTCAATGGCGGAAAGCGGTTTGCCAACGTACTGCTGGTAGTCGGAAGCGCCGCAGCGATCCAGTTCTGGATCCGTCGGGCCGGACGCCGCACCTTTGTGTGCGCCCGACTGACAACCCGCCAGCAGAATCGCCGCCGCAAAAGCGGCCAGTGTTTTCTTACCGATCATGATTTCTCTCCTCAGCTTGCTTTTTTGTCGTCGCAAGGGTAGCAGATAAGCGCCAGGGTGCAAAAACGCGGTCTTTTCGCGCAGCGATTCCAGCGGAAAATGGCACGGATTGCTTTTATTTTAAACAGGAAAATCCGCTATAATTTAGGAATTATCTCAACAAAGGAGCAACTCATGGATCTGATAGTGTTCATGCTGATTGCGGCCATGATGACGCTGGTCGCGGTGAAAGTCCGTTAATCAACAGCCCGCTTTTAGCGGGCTGTTGTTATTCAACTGCGAACGATATCGCAAGGCGCGTCCAGCAGCTGCCTGAAGCGATCCAGCGGCATCGGTCGGCCCAGATAGTAGCCCTGCCCTTCCTGACAGGCGATAGCCTGAAGCTCCTGCAACTGCTCCTGCGTTTCAATCCCTTCCGCCGTTACCGTCAGCGAGAAAGCTTTCCCCAGCCCGATAATGCCTTCAACAATCGACAGCGCCTGTGGAGAGTGCGGGAAATCGCTCATATAGGATCGATCCATCTTCATGCCGTCAAACGGGAACATTTTCAGATAGCCCAACGAAGCATGGCCCGCGCCAAAATCATCCACCGTCAGCTTTACGCCCAGCGCTTTGAGCGACTGCATCACTTCCAGCGCGCTTTGCGGATTTTCGAGCGTAATGTTTTCGGTAATCTCCAGTTCAAGCCGGTGCGCTTCCAGGCCGCTGGTGGCCAACGCGCTGGCTACGCGCTGCGCCAGATTGCCGCTACGAAACTCCACCGGCGAGATATTCACCGAAACGTACATCGGCTCCGGCCAGCCCAGCGCGTCGTGGCAGGCCCGATGCAGCACCCAGTCGCTGATATCAATAATCAGCCCGGTCTCTTCCGCCAGCGAAATAAATTTATCCGGCATAATCAGGCCGTGGCTCGGATGCTCCCAGCGGATCAGCGCTTCCGCGCCGTCCAGCCGCGTGTTTCTCAGACAATAGCGCGGCTGGTAAAAGAGCTTTAGTTCGTTTCCGGCGATAGCCTTACGCAAATTGCGCTCCATCTCGCGACGCAGCACCAGCTGTTCGGCCATTTCCGCGCTGTACCACGTCCAGCGATTTCGCCCTTCCCGCTTCGACTTATAAAGCGCAATATCCGCCAGCCGCAGCAGTTCGTCGGCCTGCATCGCATCGTCAGGCGCCAGCGCAATCCCCATGCTCGCGCCGATAAAAATTTCCTGCTGACCCAGCTGGAAAGGTCGGCAAACCTCGTCCAGCAGCGCCTGGCAGCAAGCGTCAATCTCATGTTCGCCGTTCAGATCGGAAACGATAATAATAAATTCGTCGCCGCCCTGCCGCGACACCAGATCGCCGGCTTTGAGCACGCTGCGCAACCGGTGCGAGACCTCATTCAGCACGCTGTCGCCCGCCGCGTGGCCCCATGTATCATTGATCGGCTTAAAATGATCGAGATCGAGACTGATCAACACCAGCGGTTTTTCTGCCGTGGGCTGCGCCTGTAGCCTGCTCAGCAAAAACTCGCTCATATAGAGCCGGTTTGGCAGCCCGGTCAGCGCGTCGTGCTGCGACAGATAGTGAATGCGTGCCTGAGACTCGATCTCCTGAGTAATGTCGGAAACCGTGCCGCGATAGCCGCTAATCTGTCCGCCCGTTTCTACGGCGTTAGCCACCAGGCTACAGATGCGCTTTTCGCCGCTGGCCGATACCGAATAGCAGCGCAGGGTATGGCGATGCCCTTCCTGCCGATGCTGAAACAGCCATTCGGAAACCGGCTGCGTATCGTGCTGCAGGATCGCGTCAATCGATTTATCCAGCAGCTTTTCCACCGCAAAGCCCGTGGCGACGGTAAAGCGCCGGGAAAGGTAGGTCAGCACGCCTTCGGCGTTGGTTTCCCAAATCCAGTCAGACGCGGTTTCGGCCACGTCGCGAAAGCGAGCCTCGCTAACGGCCAGCTCGTGCTGACTGTGGATCAGCTGCAAAAAACGCTCGTCGCAAAGCCTGGCGTTGTACATGGCGTGCCTGATAACGCGTCGCGTCACCAACGCCAGCATCACCGCTGCCAGCAGCAGCACAGGTAACAGCAGCAGCAGCAGCGCCCGTCCCGGCTGCTGCGAATCCCAGCGGATCACCACCGGCATCCCGTCGAATACCGCCTCCAGCAAAAAGGGCTCGGTAGCGGTATCCTGCGCGTTGCCCGGCACACGAGCATTCATCACGCCGACCGTACGGCCGAACTGCGCCAGCTTTTCCGGCGTGTAGCGGCTGACGAACACCATGACCGAAGGCGGCCCTGAGCGGGCTTTCAGCCCCGGCACTTTTCCTGTGGTGATCGGCGCAGCGGCTACGATAGCCGGCGTCGAACCGATAAGCGTATTCAGCGAGGTCGCGCCCTCCTCCTTTGCCAGCAGACGTGCCCTGGCGATAAGCGGCGCGGTCTGAATACCCAGCCAGCTTTCCAGCTGGAGATCGTCCAGCTGGCCGTTAACCACTGAATAGGTGGTGCGGCCTTCGCCGTCGACCACAAAGACGCCGTCATAATGGAATTCGCTGTATAAACCCGGCCCCAGGTTTTGCTGCTCAAATGCCCAGACCTTATCCATCGTCAGATGTAAATGGTTCCAGGCTTCACCCCAAAAGGCGTAATCGCGGATATTGGTCATCAGCTCCTGACGAGCGTCCTGCCAGGCGTTATGCAGTAAAAAACTTTCCTGTTTAACGGCCTCTTCGTTCTGACGCCAGGCGATACCGACCACCATAAGCATGGCGAGCAGCGTCACGCCGCTCATCAACAGAATAAGCGATACGGCTATTCGTCGGGTAAAGAAGGTGGATTTCTGGCCGTAAGGCACCTGGTGGCTAAGCATGGGGGGAAAATTCATCTACTCCGAACCTTATCCTGCGGGCTGACAAACAACTCCCGTTTGCCCGCCCTGACTGCTATCTGAAAATCGCAGGTCCTTTTTCCCTTCCAGACGCGATCGTTAATGCACTATCGGCCTGGAGGCTGAACAATTTAGATGCAGCGCGCACTAATTCTGCCGCCTCGACACTCCCCTTCGCCCTTGCTACCATCGGCTGATACGCTTCCCACGCCCATGCTAATGAATAAAGAAACGGATAAAGCGACTGAGGCCCTGCTCTGTACGGGGATTTGCCTGATCTGGTACGGCATTACGCTGCTGATCGGCACGCCGCTGCTTCATCCTTTTTTAACGGAAAACGGCATTTTGATGCCGGCGCTGTGCCTGCTGGAATTTGTGGTGCTGGTGCCGCTCTGGCGCTGGTATAACCGCCATTATTCGGGCGTGCCGTCAGGCGTGCTGCGGCTCCGCCCGCTGCTCCTGTTCGGCCTGCTGCTGCTTGCCCTGATTTTTTCCCAGTCTTTTTATTTACAGCCGGAAAGCTGGACCGCCACGCAGCTAAACGGCGACGAACAGATCGAAGCCTGGCGCACGCTGGCCTTTTCGCTGGCGGTGGTGATACTGGCGCCCGTGGCTGAAGAGATTGTTTTCCGGGGCTTTTTGCTGCAGGCGCTGTTAACGATGGTGCCGGGACAGCGGCTGGCCTGTGCGCTACTCACATCACTAATCTTTGCCGGACTCCACACCCAGTATGTTCATCTGCAAACGCTCCTGGCGCTAACGGCGCTTTCCCTGCTGCTCTGCCTGGCCCGTTTTTATTCGGGCGGCCTGAAGCTGCCCGTCGCGCTGCATATGCTGAATAACTTTATCGGCGTTGCGCCCTGGCTGTGGGCCACCTTCCTGCGGTAACAATGGTTAGTGTTTATAACCAATAGGTTTTGCTTATAACCAATTCGCATATCGATAGCCGATAATCTACTATTTATCCGGTATGCAGGTAATCTACACTCGCCAACAAATTAAAACAGGGTAAGGAAACGTCATGAAACTTCTGCTTCCCGCCATTGCCGTCGCGCTGGCAGGTTCTTTTGCGGCACAGGCCGCTACGCCGCCGGATACGCTGGTTATCGCGCAGTCTATTGATGACGCCAACAGCTTCGATCCCGCGCAGGGCTTTGAGCTGACCTCGGTACAGGCGTTTACCAATCTCTATCAGCGTCTGGTACAGCCGGATCCGCAAAATCCTGTCGACCTGCAGCCAACGCTGGCCAGCGCCTGGCAGCCGGGCAGCGATAACCGCAGCCTGACTTTCACCCTACGCGACGGCGCGAAATTCTCTTCCGGCAACCCGCTGCGCCCGGAAGATGTGATCTTCTCTCTGGGACGCGTGGTCAAGCTTAACCTCGATCCCTCTTTTATCCTGACCCAGCTGGGCTGGACCAAAGAGAACGTGGACTCGCATCTGAAAAAGATCGACGACAGCCACGTGCAGATTAGCTGGACGGCTGACGTCAGCCCGACCTACGTGCTGAGCCTGCTCGCCGCGCCGGTTTCCTCCATCGTGGATGAAAAAGTGGCGATGGCTAACGCGCAAAAAAATGACTTTGGCAACAGCTGGCTGATCGCGCACTCGGCGGGCAGCGGCCCTTATCAGATCCGCAAATATATTCCGCATGAGGTGCTGCTGCTTTCCGCTAACGCTTCTTCACCAGCGGGCGTGCCAAAGCTGAAAAACGTGCTGATTAAAAACGTGCCGGAACCGGCTGCCCGTCGCCTGCTGCTGGAACAGGGCGATGCGGATATCGCCCGCAACCTGGGCGCCGATCAGATGGCGTCGCTCAAGGGCAAAACAGACGTGAAGCCAATGGCGGTGCCGATGGCCTCGCTGTATTACATGCAGTTTAATATCGACGCCAGCCCGGCGCTGAAAAACCCGGCGTTCTGGGAAGCGTCCCGCTACCTGTTCGATTACAAGGGCATCGCGGACGATCTGCTGAAAGGCCAGTTCCAGGTGCATCAGTCGTTTCTGCCGCAGGGTTTCCTGGGCGCGCTGAACGACAATCCTTACACCTTCGATCCGGAAAAAGCTAAGGCGATTCTGGCGAAGGCGGGACTGAAAGACGTCAGCTTCAAGCTGAGCGTCAGCAACCAGCCGCCTTACCTGGATATCGCTCAGGCGTTACAGGCCAGCTTCGCGCGCGGCGGCGTCAAGGTTCAGCTGATCCCTGGTATCAGCACCGAAGTGGCAACAGCCGTCAAAGCCCATCAGTATGAAGCCACGCTGAACGCCTGGGGAGCGGACTATTTCGATCCTAACACCAACGCCTCCGCCTTTGCCTACAACCCGGAAGACGGCAGCAAAACCCTGGCCTGGCGCTCTAACTGGCATATTCCCGAGCTGAATAAACAGACGCTGGCGGCCACGGCGGAAAGCGATAAGGAAAAGCGCATCAAACTGTATGAAAACATGCAGCGCGAAGTGCAGAAAAACTCACCTTACGTAATCGGCTTACAGGCTCGCAACCTGATTGCGCTGCGCGCCAATCTCAAAGGCTACGTGCAGGGCATCAACCCGGATATGGTCTACTACAGCCAGGTCAGTAAGTAATGGCGCGTTTTACCGCTGAAGCCGGGTCCGCCCGGCTGTTCTGGCTGCGCGGCGGCCGCCTGGCGACCGGTCTGGTCTCGCTGGCGGTCACGCTGCTCGGCCTGCTCGCCTTCACCTTTACGCTTTCGCATCTGTCGCCGGTCGATCCTGTTTTGCAGATTGCCGGCGATCACGCCAGCGAATCAACCTACGCGCAGGTAAGAAGCGAGCTGGGTCTGGATCAGCCGCTGCTGATGCAGTTCTGGCACTATCTGACGCATCTGGCGCACGGCGATTTAGGGATTTCACGCCTGACCAATTCGCCCGTCGCCAGCGATCTGCTGCGCACCTTTCCGGCCACCATCGAGTTGGCCACCTGCTCGATGATTTTCGGTGCCTTTTTCGGCATCGTGCTGGCGCTGGTCGCCGCATGGAAACCGGGCAGTCTGGTGGATAACCTGGCGCGTCTGGTTTCGCTGCTGGGCTATTCCGTTCCGGTGTTCTGGCTGGGCCTGCTCGGCCTGCTGCTGTTTTACGCCGTGCTGCACTGGTCGGCCGGGCCGGGTCGCCTGGACGATATCTGGATCTATACGCTGGAGCCTAAAACCGGCCTGGTGCTGATCGACAGCTGGCTTTCCGGCGATCCCGAGATGTTCCGCAATGCGGTTGCCCATCTGTGGCTGCCGGTAGTGGTGCTGGGCCTGCTGGCGATGGCGGGCATTACCCGTCTGCTGCGCGCGGCGCTGCTGGAAGAGAGCAGCAAAGAGTACGTAACGCTGGCGCGGGCAAAAGGCGCCAGCCGGGGCCGCATTCTGTTGCTGCACGTTTTTCCTAACGTGCGCGGCACCCTTATCACCGTACTGGCGCTTTCTTACGCCACGCTGCTGGAAGGATCGGTGCTGACCGAAACCGTCTTTGCCTGGCCAGGCGTGGGCCGCTATATGACTACCGCCCTGTTTGCGTCCGATACGCCAGCCATCCTCGGCTCTACGCTGCTGATCGGCGGCTGCTTTATTCTGCTGAACGCGCTGGCGGATGCGTTAACTTATCTCACCGATCCGAGAACCCGATGACGCAAAATCTTACCGATCTTGAACTCGCCGCCCCGCGCCGACGCCGTCGACCACGCGTCACGTCGCTGGCTATCGGCGGCACGCTGGTGGCTATCCTGCTGCTGGCCGCGCTGTTTGCGCCGCTATTAGCGCCTTTCGACCCCAACGCGCAGATTATCTCGGCGCGCCTGCTGCCGCCGTCTTCCGCGCACTGGCTGGGCACCGACGGCTTTGGCCGCGATCTGCTTTCCCGCGTGATTTACGGCTCTCGCCCTACGCTGCTGCTGGTATCGCTGATCCTGCTGCTGACTATCCCGGTCGGGATGCTGGTCGGCATCTGCGCGGGCTATCTTGGCGGCTGGACGGAGCGCGTGCTGATGCGCATTACCGATATTTTCCTGTCACTGCCGAACCTGGTGATCGCGCTGGCGCTGGTGGCAATGCTCGGCCCTGGCCTGCTGAACGGCGCGCTGGCGCTGGCGTTAACCAGCTGGCCGCCTTTCGCTCGTCAGGCGCGCGCCGAAACGCTGGCGCTGCGCCGCAGCGACTATCTGGCCGCCGCCAGAATGCAGGGCATCAACGGCCTGCGCCTGATGTTCGGCCATATTCTGCCGCTCTGCCTGCCCAGCGCCGTGGTGCGCGCCGCGCTGAGCCTGGGCGGCATTATCCTTTCCGCCGCCGGCCTCGGTTTTTTGGGCATGGGCGTGCAGCCGCCGACGGCGGAATGGGGATCGATGGTCGCTGAAGGCAGCAAGGTCATCTTTGACCAGTGGTGGGTAGCCGCCGCGCCGGGCGGCGCGATCCTGTTCGCCAGCCTGGCCTTTAACCTGACGGGCGATGGCCTGCGTGACCGACTGGATACCCGAAATGCCAACTGACTCTACGCCGCTGGTTGTGGCGGACAACCTGACGATAAGCAGCGCCGCCGGTGTGGCGCTGGTCAAAAACATCAGCTTTACGCTGGGCCGCGAGCGCGTGGCGCTGGTGGGCGAATCCGGCTCCGGCAAGTCGCTGACCGCGCGCAGCCTGATGGGCCTGCTCTCCCCCGCCCTGCATTTACAGGCTTCCACCCTTAGCGTGGCGGGCGAAAATGCGCTGACGCTGAGCGAAAGCCGCTGGAGCCAGCTGCGCGGCAGCAGGCTGGCGATGGTGATGCAGGATCCGAAATATGCCCTGAATCCGATGCGCACTATTGGCTGGCAGGTGGCGGAGCCGCTGAAGCTGCACGCCCGCCTCAGCCGCGCCGAAATCAAAGAAAAAGTCTGCGAGATGCTGGATGCGGTAGGCCTGCCGCAGCCCGCGCAGCTGATGCAGCGTTATCCTCATCAGCTTTCCGGCGGCATGGGCCAGCGCGTGATGCTGGCGATTGCGCTGATTGCCGACCCACAGTTTCTGATTGCCGACGAGCCGACTTCCGCGCTGGATCACGCCATGCGCGATCAGGTGCTGGCGTTAATCCGCCGTCTGGTGGAACAACGGAATATGGGCCTGCTGCTGATCAGCCACGATTTACAGCAGGTTTCCGAACACTGCGAGCGCGTGATGGTGATGTACCAGGGCAATATTCTGGATACCCTGCCCGCCGCTAATCTGCCGCAGGCCACGCATCCCTATACCCGCACCCTGTGGTCGTGTCGCCCGAGTAAAGCCACGCAGGGCAAACCGCTGCCGACGCTGGATCGCGCCGCGCTGGAGGCTTACCGTGAGCATGATTGATTTACAGAACCTCAGCGTCGCGCACCGCCAGGGCTATGAACAGCGCACCGTGGTGCATGACGTGTCGCTTCAGGTTGCGGCGGGCGAATGCTTCGGCCTGGTCGGGCCTTCCGGCTGCGGCAAATCGTCGCTGCTGTGGGTCATGGCCGGTCTGAACCCAAACTGGCAGGGCACGATGACGCTGGCCGGCCATCAGGCGACGTCCGGCAAACCCTTTACCGGGCAGCTGCGTCGGGACGTGCAGATGGTGTTTCAGGATCCCTATGCTTCGCTGCATCCGCGCCATCGTCTGAAGCGCACGCTGGCGGAGCCGCTGAAGCTGCTGAAGGTGCGCGATATCGATGACCGTATCGAGCAGGGATTCCGCCATGTCGGGCTGGATCCGGCGCTGGCCGATCGCTATCCGCATCAGCTTTCCGGCGGCCAGCGCCAGCGCGTCGCTATCGTGCGCGCGCTGCTGCTGGAGCCGAAAATTCTGCTGCTGGACGAGCCGACCTCCGCGCTGGATATGTCGGTGCAGGCCGAAATCCTCAACCTGCTGAACAAGCTGAAGCAGCAGGATAACCTGACGATGGTGCTGGTCAGCCACGATCCGGACGTGATCGACCATATGTGCGACCGCGCGGTGAGAATGGAGCGCGGCTACATTAAATAACGGGCGATGGCTGAACGCGGTGTTCAGCCATAAGCGCTTGATCTGGCTAATCTCTTAAACTGCTAACCCTTGCCGGAATTCGCATTTCCCCGCCGCTTTTTTCCTCCTATAGTCCTGATATCTCTCTCTTCAGGATATGCCGATGCGCAAGATTGCCTCCGTTCTTTTTGCCAGCCTGTTCGCCGCGCAGGCTTACGCCGCTACGCCCGCCGACACGTTAATCGTAGCCATTCCGCTGGACGGCATTATCAGCTTCGATCCGGCGGAAAGCTTTGAAACCGTCAGCAGCAGCAGCTTGATCAACCTTTATCAGAAGCTGGTCGATGCCGATCGCGACGATCCCACTAAACTGGCGCCGCAGTTGGCGACATCGTGGCAGCCGGGCGGCAGCGAACACAGCCTGCTTTTTACCCTGAAGCCGGGCGCGACCTTCGCCAGCGGCAATCCGGTCACCGCCGACGATGTTATCTGGTCGCTGAGCCGCGTAGTGAAGCTGAATAAGACGCCTTCTTTTATCCTGGCCGAGTTCGGCTGGACGCCGGAAAACATAGACCAGCAGCTGATCCGCCGCAGCGACAATCAGGTGGAAATCCGCTGGCCAGCCGCTATCGGTCGCGATCTGGCGCTGCGCCTGCTGACCGCGCCTGTGGCTTCCATCGTTGACCGCAGGCTGGCTATACAGCACGCCAGCGGCAACGATTACGGCAACGGCTGGCTGCGTACCCACTCCGCCGGCAGCGGCGCCTACGGCATTCGCAACTTCGTGCCGCAGCAGGCGCTGGTGCTGGAAGAGAACACGCACGCTGTCCCGGCGCCGAAGCTGAAAAGAGTGATCCTGAAGGGCGTGGCCGATGCCGGCTCGCGTCGTCTGCTGCTGCAACAGGGCGATGCCGATGTCGCCTATGATTTAGGGGCCGATCAGTTTGCGGCGCTGAAAAATCAGCCGGGCGTCACCGTTGCCAGCTTCCCTTCCAGCCTTGTCTACTATCTGGGTTTCAATACCCAGGATAAGCAGCAGCCCGCCTTAGGCAATCCGGCGCTGTGGCAGGCAGCGCGCTGGCTGGTGGATTATCAGGCTATTTCACAGCAGCTGCTGAAAGGGCAATATCAGGTGCATCAGAGCTTTCTGCCGCAGGGTTTCGATGGCGCGCTGGAAAACCAGCCCTTTCATTACGATCTGGCGAAGGCTAAAGCCATTTTATCTCAGGGCGGCATCAAGCCCGGTACCCGCTTTTCATTGACCATCGTTAACCAGCCGCCTTACACCGACGTGGCGCAGGCGCTACAGGCCAGCTTTGCCAAAGCGGATATTGAGCTGGCTATTCAGCCGGTGGCGGAAGCCGAGCTGTGGGGGAAAATGCGCGGGCGGGATTTTCAGTCGATCTTTATCTACTGGGGCGCAGACTATATCGATCCCAATACCAACGCCAGCGCCTTTGCCTATAACGTGCCGGGCGGGCCGAAAACCCTGGCATGGCGACTTGGCTGGGCCATTCCGCAGCTGAGCCAGGAGACGCGGGCCGCAGCGGCCGAGAGCGACGCCCGGAAGCGCAGCGCGCTTTATCAGCAGCTGCAAACGCAGATCCAGCAGGATTCGCCTTACGTAGTGACGCTGCAGGGGCAGAAGCTGGTTGGCTTACGCAGCAACGTACAGGGGGCTCGCCAGAGCATTGGCGTGAGTATGCTGTACTACGACGCGGTAAGTAAGATTTAGGCGCGAAGCGGGCGGTTTACCGCCCGCCGGGATATCAGGAGATAGCGGAGTCGGCAGAGTGCTTGTGCTTGTCGGACTCAAAATGCGTTTTGAACTGCTCGTAAATAGAGATCATGTTCGACGCATCGCCCTGTAACGGGCTGAGTTTACCGGCGCGAACCAGTTCAATAACCAGCTGGAGCGCGGCCTGTTTAGGGCTGCTTGAAGGATGAGCAATTTCTGATGACATAGCGGCTTCCATGAAAAAAGAGTAAAGAGTAAAGAGTAATTTTAACAACTTTCGCCCTTTTCGGCAGAATATTTTCTCTGTTTCCAGTGCCGTATCGGCTTTCGGCTGTTGCTACTTGTCACGCGTTGCCGCCAGCTTTCGATCCCGATCGATCGCGATCCTGTCTCGCACGATCCCTCAGATAGCACGTTTATTGCCACTGCATAACTATGCATTAACGAAAAGTTGTACAGGATTAAATAAAACTTGTACAAGGCGTTAAAAAAGTCTACATTCCCGTGCGTAACGTATTATGCATTTGCATAGCCTCAGGAAGTGCAGTAGGGTTTCCCACTTCCCGAGGCAATTTTTTCCCTCTAAGCCAAATTTCCTCTCTTCTAATCCTTTTTCATATTACGCTGGCCCTGAAAAGAAAATAATTTGCTTTCCTGCTTATCAAAACCTGTTGATATTTAATGAGCTTTCTTTGCAAAACCGGCAAAAGTTTTGATTCCAGCTATATTAAGAGTTTTCCAGCTGATTTGACCAGGCTTCGTCCGATATTATGCGTGAAAGCTTGCAGGTCGCCGTGTCGGGACGCTACCGTCATAGCTTATCACTGGCAGTGCCTCACAAAAGCAGAGCCGGGCCTCTTCTATTAACTTCTGGCTGTTTATGATGAATGGATCGAACACTTTTCTTACTCTGGCCGTGCCAGCGCTTTTTACCGTGCTGCTGCCGCTGAACGCGCCGGCGCAGCAGGTCACGCTGACGCTCTCTCAGGAGCAGGATGGCGGATCCGCAGGACGTGCCTGCATGTATATCCACCAGGGCCAGGCCGAATATCGCCTCGTCAAGCCTGACCAGCTTTGCCCCGGCACGCTAACTATTGAGGCGGCGACGCACCACATCTGAGCGGCTTTGCCCTGGTACGCTAACGGCAAGGCGGCCAGGCACTACGCCCGATCGGCTTCGCGCTGATACGCTAACGGCGAGGCGGTCACGCACTTCGCCCTATCGGCTTCGTCCTGGTACGCTAACGGCGAGGCGGCCAGGCGCCAGACCTGAACGCTTTTTTCCTGTCCGGAGATACGTCTGTACGACGGAGTATGTTACCTTTAGCCGAATGGCTATAATCTGACTGCTCGCGTCTGATTACGCTTCCTGACAAGGAGTTAAGTGTTGAAAAAAATGAATATTAAGCTGCTGACGCTGGTGGCCACCTATCTGGTTGTTCTGCTACATACGGCGGCCGTTCCTTTCAGCTATTTCCATCTGGCCTGGTCAGTGTCCGTGATGTATGAAGCGCTCGGGCGCATCGCTTTTCCCCTCTTCTTACTGATTGCCGGCTACGTTTCTCTTAATAAAAATGAGTCGCTGCTCAGTACGTTAAAAACGCGCGTGCTGGATCTGGTAATCCCGCTGGTTGTCTGGTCCGTTATTTATATTATTTATAATAAACAAGTTAACGCGGATACTTCACCGGTCAGCCTGCTGGAGCTGCTGAGCACGCCCGCCTATCCGCATATGTGGTTTATCTATACGATGATCCTGCTTTATCTGGTGACGCCGTTGCTGAATACATTTATTCAAAATGGTAGCCAGCAGCGCGTTAATTACACCGTTACTGTCTGGTTTGTGCTGGCTTCGGTTTATATGCTGTTTGATAACGTTAAGGCGAATCTGCTGGAAGGCCACGCCATTCCGGCGCCCAGCAATATTGATATGGTGGTGTATCTGTCCGGTTTTTATATTATCGGCGGCGTGGCGAGGCGTTTTGATATCAATCCCAAGGTCGTGATTTCAGGCATTATCTTTATTCTGTCTGCGGTGTTAACGTCGGTAATGACCTATTCGCTTTCAATCAGCACTTTTGCGCCTAACGCCATTTTTCTGTTTTACTCCGCGCCGACGCTGGTAGTGGTTTCACTGGCCTGCTTCTTTATGCTGCTGAATGCGCCCTTCCACTATAGCAAGCGCGCCATACGGCTTATCCACGGGCTATCGCGGCTGAGCCTGGGGATCTTCTTTGTGCACCTGATGGTGCTGGAGTCGCTGCTGCATCTGTTGCATATCGAATTTGAAGGCTATTCATCCGCGCTGACCATTCCGGCCGTCGCGCTGGCCTGCTTCGCTATTTCCGCCGCTATTACCTGGCTGCTACGGCAGATCCCCTGGGTACGTCGTATTACCTGATGTTCCGACGGCTCCCTCGCGTACGTCGCCCTGGCTGATGATGCGATACATCCCCTGGATACGTTGCCTTACCTGATTAGCTGAAGCAGTAAGAACGGTCGCCTCGGAAAGCGGCCGTTCTTCCGGCAAACTACCGGTGCGCCACGTACCGTCAGTAACTGGCTGCGGCAAATCTGTGTGGCTGATTGATTGCTCTACGCGCAATCCAGTAGAGTAAAATTCGCTCTTCATCGCTGTCCTGATCCGCCATCGCCAACAGCTTAAGCGCCAGCGTGGCCTTATTAACAGGCTGACCTGTTATGCTCAGGTCAACCACAGCTTTACCAATAATGGTGCACACTTCTTCATCGCTTGAAGCCAGTAGATCGTGATCTGTACTCATCGTCTCCTCCTGTTGCCGGTAAATTTTAAGTCTGGCAGAAGCTGGGGAGATTGCCATCTCTCAGTCTTTTAAACTGGTTATCGCTCTGCCGCCGCTATTTTTCTCTTTTTCCAATGAAATCAGCCACTGGGAGCCTCTTCGTCATCTTTTAGTCATACTTACTAACGAGAAATAATATCGGCACACAACTTTTCGGGCCGAAATTTACCTTAAGTCGTAACAGCGATTAACTACGAAGATATTATGCCGCCGTTTATTCTTAAATTTGCGCCAAAACCCTGGTATTAAGCGGATCTTATTTATGACCAGATCCGATCGTTTTCTCGCCGCCCGGTGCATTAAGATTATTCTGTATTTTTACCTTTTCGCCCCTCTCTGCCTGCTGCCTGCCGGATTTAGCGCTTTCTGCGCCAGCCTTTTTTACTTTCCATACTCTGTTAATAACTGGATCTGTTTACGCCATTCTTAAACAGAAAATAAGCAAAAAGGCTGTTTTGCGGCTATTTGCAACGCAAAGGATTAAAACTAAGCTTTCCGCCAACAACACCTGTATAACGCCTGAGGATAAAAATAATGAAAAAAATCACCGCGCTGGCTTTGTTCCTGATGATGACGGGCAGCCATGCCGCTTTTGCCGCACCAGCACCAGCCGCCGCGGGCGTCGCCGCCGGCAGTGAAGCGACCACGCTTTCTGACGGTAACTCCAACGCCGTTGGCGTCGGCGCGGTCGGCGCGCTGCTCGGTATCGCTCTGGCGACCATGGGCGGCGGCGGCGACGGTTCGAACACGGGAACCACCACAACGACCACCTCCACCACGGCTCATTAGTCCGCAGCCGGCCTTTTAGTCATAAAGGGCCGGCTTTTAGTTAACGTCCGCCTCGCTTTTCAACCCCATGGCTGTACCGCATCGCCAGCTGACATTCGTCGGCCGCCTCGCTTTTCGCCTATACTTTGGGACTGATGTGGTTTTATTACGGAGGGAACAATGTTAATCGGCTTCGTTTTACTGGTTAGCGCCTGCGGCCACGACGCCTGTGACGCTTTACCGGTGTCCGAACATATTTTCCCGACGCGCGCATCCTGTGAGCGCATGGCAGAGCGTATTCATGAACGCCGCCCTTCCGCCGTATTACTGTGCGGCGAGGTCTATCGCAACCATGACAGCGAAACGACGGATATAAATCCGTAAGACAATCTTTTTTGGACGTTTAGTGGCAAAGGTGAGGATGGCTCTTCAAAAGCCATGAATGTTAACGCAGAAGGCAGGTATTGGTTGAGCTTGCATGCGGCGCCCGTCAGGCGACTCAGAACAGCCCAGAAGCAGACGGCCTGAGCCAGGCTGCCCGCTTCTGGTTTGCCTCGGCGCTAGAGCCCCAGCTCGCTCAGGCCGGGATGGTCATCCGGGCGACGGCCCAGCGGCCAGTGAAATTTACGCTCGCTTTCCTGTATGGGCAGGTCATTAAGACAGGCATAGCGCGTGGTCATCAGGCCATTGTCATCGAACGCCCAGTTTTCATTGCCGTAAGAGCGGAACCAGTTGCCGGAATCGTCATGCCACTCGTAGGCATAGCGCACCGCAATGCGGTTGTCCGTGAAAGCCCACAGCTCTTTAATCAGGCGATACTCCAGCTCGCGCGCCCATTTACGGCTCAGAAAAGCCTCCGCTTCCTGACGGCCATGAATAAACTCCGCCCGATTACGCCATTGCGTATCCAGGGTATAGGCCAGCGCCACTTTTTGCGGAGTGCGACTGTTCCAGCCGTCTTCCGCCAGGCGTACCTTCTCTGCTGCCGTTTCACGCGTAAAGGGCGGAAGCGGCAAACGACGTTCCTGTTCAGCCATCACTTTTCCTCGCGGAGAGGCTATTGCGCCTCGGCTTTTTCATCGACGTAGCGCGTCACCGCCAGCAGTCGATTAATATGGGTCAACAACAGATCGATATCCGACTGCAAAAAGCTTTCGCCGGATGTCGTGGCCGCCACGATGGCGTTCTGGATGTTGTCTGAAATCGTCGATGCGCCATCGCCTTTTCCGGCCGTCAGCAGCAGCGCCGCCACCAGCAGCGACTGCGCTTCTACCTGCGCCGTCAGCTCTTTTGCATCAACTTCAATTTTAGCCATCTTCATTAAGATATCGATAACCAGCTGCTTCATCATTACTCCCCGCAATAAATTATCCCAGAAATTACCATTACGTTCAGAAACGAGCAAACTGAAACGCCGCTGGCTGCACCTTCTGTTGCATTCTGATCCACTTTCTTCCTTTTTAGCGCATTTTATAAGCAAGATGGCCATTTTCCCTGGGCAAAAGCAATTATATTTCCCGTTTCGCCTGGCTAAATGCCCGGCGTGGAGTAGATTTAATCTTGTGATGCTTATCACATCATTATCACAATAATAACGTTGGCAAGGGAGTAACTTGTGAATCAGACATCAAACGGCGGGACAGCCGGCACTCAAACGAGTACCCCGACCGAACCCCTGGTAAAAGTGATCGCGTTTATCGCGACGCTTGGCGGTTTACTGTTCGGCTATGATACCGGGGTGATTGCGGGCGCCTTGCTTTTTATGAAGCACGACCTGCATTTAACGTCATTGACCACCGGGATGGTCACCAGCTTCTTAATTCTGGGTTCCGCCATCGGCGCCATCTTCGCCGGGCGCGTGGCAGACCGCTTTGGTCGTAAAAAAGTCATCCTGGTGATGGCGGTGATCTTTATGGCCGGTTCGCTGGGCTGCGCCACCGCGCCAAACGTGGAGATGATGATCACCTTCCGCTTTATCCTCGGCCTGGCCGTAGGCGGCGCGGCGGCTATCGTTCCCGTCTATATCGCAGAAATCGTGCCGGCCAATCGCCGCTGGCAGTTCGTGACGCTTCAGGAGCTGATGATCGTTTCTGGCCAGCTGATCGCCTATACCAGCAACGCCGCGATTAACGAAGTCTGGGGCGGCGAAACCACCTGGCGCTGGATGCTGGGCGTAGCCTGCGTTCCGGCAGTTGTGCTATGGGTCGGGATGCTGTTCCTGCCGGATACGCCTCGCTGGTATGCAATGCACGGCCGCTACCGGGAGGCGCGCGACGTGCTGGAGCGCACCCGCCATTCGCGCGTGGTAGAGAAAGAAATGGGCGAGATCCGTAAATCGATGTCCTCGAAAAGCGAGAAAAACGCCCGTCGTAAAAAGACGATTTCGACCTGGATGAAGCGCCTGGTCGCGCTGGGTATCGGCGTGGCGATGCTGCAACAGCTTTCCGGCGTAAATACTATTATGTTCTATGCGCCGACCATGCTGCAGGCGACCGGCCTGGGCACTAACGCCTCGCTGCTGGCGACCATCGCTAACGGCGTCATTTCCGTGATTATGACCTTCGTGGGAATTATGCTGCTGAGCCGCTTTGGCCGTCGTCCGCTGCTGCTGACCGGCCAGATTGGCTGTACCTGCACGCTGCTGGCGATTGGGCTGCTGACCTGGCTGATGCCGGAAACGGTTGATGGTCATCCGGACGTGCTGCGCAGCTACCTGGTGCTGGCCGGCATGCTGATTTTCCTCTGCTTCCAGCAGGGCGCGCTGTCGCCGGTCACCTGGCTGCTGCTGTCGGAAATGTTCCCGATGCGTATCCGTGGGATGGCTAACGGCATCTCCGTTTTCGCCATGCAGATGACGAACTTTTCCATCGCGTTTCTTTTCCCAACGCTGCTGGAAAAATTCGGCCTGACCAACACCTTCTTTGCCTTTGCCGCTATCGGTATCGCTGGCGGTATCTTTGCGGTACTGTTCGCGCCGGAAACGCAGGGAAAAACGCTGGAACAGATCGAGAAGCACTTTAAAAAGCATCTCCAGGACGATCCTGCGCCGCAAACGGACAACTAATCGAGGCGCCAGGGACGGCGCACAACTTTCTGACAAAGGAAACTTTCTGAGCCTGCACGGCAGGTAAACAAATAAAGAGGCCTGAAATGGGAACGGCGATATTTATGGTTTTGATGGTTTGCGGCTACTGGTACACCAGTCGCGACCTTTCCACCCGCTTTAAAATCAAGCGTTCTTTTGGCTGGGACGTCTACTTTCTGGTCGCCCTTTACGGCTGTATTTTTGTCTTGCAGGGCGTGATCGCCACCGGGCTAATCTGGCTCTTTCTGCTCGCCTGCTCCAGCCTGCTGAACATCATGCCTGAGCTTACGGGCGGTCATCACCACAACTGGCAAATGGAATTTATGAACTGGAGCTTTCTCGGTATCCAGGCGCCAGTTGTGGTGATGCTCTCTTTTGCCGTCGCCTTTTGTCTTTACCGTTCTAACTGGTCCGGCAGCGCCAGGCTGAACAGCAAGGGCCGCAAAAAGCTTTATAAAGAACTTTCGCGCTCTAACGGCGTTGAAGGCATTCTGTTTCAGTGCATGGAAGAAGGCGAGCTGGCCTGGGTAACGCTGAAATCGCGCCGCATCTATATCGGTATGATCCATACGGCTTCCTATGAGATCGAGAATACCGCTAATATTGTGCTGATCCCGATGCTGAGCGGCTATCGTGACGGCAAGACGCTGAATCTATGCGTAGAACACAACTACAGCAAGTGGTATGCGGAGCATAATATTACGCTGGATTCGGAACCGAAATCCGCGATGGCGTTCCGTAAAGTTATTCTGCTCAGTCAGATTGAGAGCCTGTCGCTGTTTGATGCCGCCAGCGCCAGCGCGTTAGCTTTCGATAGCGATGAGGATGAGGAACAGCCGCCGCAGTAATACGGTTTTCGGGCTGGTGCGCCCTATCAGCTCATCAGCCCATCAGCCCATCAGCCCATCACTAAAGTGATAAGCCAGAAGCCGGCGAACGTCATCAGCAGCGAACCAACCACGTGCGTTAATACGGAAACCATCGCCCACAGATAGTTTCCCGCCTGCATCAGCGTAACAATTTCCAGCGAAAAGGTGGAAAACGTGGTCATGCCGCCGCACAGGCCGGTGGTGATCAGCAGCTTCCAGGCAGGATCAAGCTGCGGATTACGTAAAAACCACGCCATCGCCGCGCCGATAATAAATCCGCCCAGCAGATTCACCAGCAGCGTACCCGGCGGCAGATTTGGAAACAACGAGTTAAGACGGACGGCCAGCAGCCAGCGAATAACGCAACCGGCCGAACCGCCGATAATCACAGCGAGCAGAGGTTTAAACATCATCTTCCTCAATAGAGTGACGAGGATTGCGTAAGAAGCCCGACGCGCACTCCTGCTGGTTAAAAGAGAGCGTTGTCAGGCGTCATCAGCCCCTTATGAGCGGGGCGGTTGGGAAAGGCGGCACGCCACCGCCTCAGGCCGTTGAGCGTAATCAGTCGCGTGAACTTTTGCAAGCCTGCGGCCCGGCATCAGCGACGGCATCAGAAGCATTGCCATGAATTTACTGGAATTTATAGCAGATCAGCCGTGCTGCGCTATGCTTGCTTTCGTTATTAGCTACAAGGACATTTGGCTACCGTATGCGTTTAATCCCCCTGCCGCGACATGATTTACTGCTGGGCCTCTGCTGCCTGCCCGCGCTGCTCGTTATCTATCTGACCGGCTTTACCTTCGGACAGGTGCAGGCCGCAGGCCTGGTTGCCAGCGGCGCGCTGACGCTGGCGTTCGGTGCGAATAAAACCTGGGGCGGATCTTCTTTTTCGCTGCTGTTTACCACCACGCTGGGGGTGGCACTCTCTTCAGCGCTGGGCTGTCTGGCGGGCAACATCACACCGCTCTATATTGCCGGAGCCATGCTTTATGCGGCCGTTTACGTGACGATGGCGAACGTGGATGACAGCGCATGGTGGATGCTGTTGCAATGGTCGATCGCCTGGCTGGTCTCCGGTTATTTTGCCGGTTCGCCGGAGCACGCCGCCGATCGGGCTATGCTGGTTGGCGCTGGCGGTCTGATCCAGATGTTTTTCCTCTATCTGGTGTTCCGCCGCTACCCTTTTTATCTGAAAGACGTTTATCCGCGCGCCTGGCTGCGTTTTTTACGCGTCACAACAGGCAAATATAAACACAAAATCCATCTGCAATGGTCGGTTTTCTTTGCGCTAATGGCGATGGGGCTGGCGCTCTCCGGCGTGGAATTTTTCCATCTGAAAAACGGCTATTGGGCGGGCATGACGCTGTTAATCTGTCTGCGTAACAACTATCGGGATTCGCTGTCGCGGGTGCGCGCGCGCGTATTGGGCACGCTGATGGGCAGTATTGCGGCGGCGGCGCTTATCGATCTGTGTGACTCTCCGCTTTACCTGATCGGCGGATTTATGCTGTTTGGTTACGCCGCCTTTACCTGGTCCTATTCGCTGATCGCTAAATCCTATTTCGTCTTTGCCTTTATCGTCACCATGATGGTGGTGTTTATGATCGCCAGCCTGGGAACGTCGCAAATTGTTGTTGCCACCCATCGTCTGGAAACCACCGCTATAGGCGGCCTGTTCGCGCTGTTTGCCCTGGTGATGACCCGCCTCTTTACCCGCAAACAGATCCTGCTACGGCGGCGTAAATCGGCCTGAACACCGCGCCCTTTCCGGCTGAAGCTCACCGCTTTGCTGCAGGACGTTTTTCAGCCATGTTCAGGGTGGGTTCCTCTGCGGCCGGTTTTGGTTTTTCCTCTTCCTCAGGAAAGAAAGACTCCAGAAAACGTCGCTGTTGCTGATTCATTTTCCAGCCCTTCAGGCATGATTTTTCAGGAAGCGTAGCCATTAAGCTATCCCCCACAGCAGCAACAGTATCCAGAATATCAGACAGCCCAGCACAATCTTCAGCCAGACTTTTCCGCGAAATGATAAATATTTTCCCATTGACGCTCCTTATCTCTGTCAGAAACAGAGCCACTATAAAATATAGCGACTAAATTAACTATCCATTTATTATTTTCGCAATATGGGATCTACCACACTAAATTTATAAACAATAAAATAGCGCTTTATATTTCAATAACCAACTTTCAAAATGATATTTGAATTACAAAAAACGCTTAACAACAAGCCTCAAAAAATTAACGCCTGGTAATATTTTTTATTAGTGCTATATCAGGAAAGATAAACATTTTTACATTCCAGAATTAACGCATTTTATTAACTTGAAAATTCCATATAAATAAAATTAATTCCAATAAGGCGATGCCGGGGCACCGCCGGTGGATTAGCGCTTTTAAGAAGTCGCTTCGGCCTGATCTTCTTCGCTGTTAACCATTGCCGCCTGAATTTCCTCTTCATCCAGCGAGGGATTCAGCGCGACGGCCAGCGGTGAACTGGCCAGGCTGTCCGGTACGGCGACATGCGGCGTAGGATTTTCGGCATTTTCCTGCTGGATTTCGCTACGGTGCCAGCTCATTACCGCAATTATTACGCCACAAAGTGCGAAAAACAGATAGAGCATATGCCCGCCCAGCGGCTGCATCAGCGCGCCGGTGATCATCGGCCCGATGCAGGCACCAACGCCAAATGCCATCAGCAGGCAGGCAGTCAGCGAAACGCGCCTTTCCGGAGCCACGCTGTCGTTAGCCATCGCCACCACCAGCGGGTAAAGCGAGAACTGCATCATGCTGGTGATAAATGCCGCGCCGGTCACCCAGATGAAAGTGAAATGCAGCGGCAGCGTCAGCAACAGCGCCGTTATCGAATAAAGCAGCGCGGTGCCGCAAAGCAGACGATGGCGGTTAAAACGATCGGAGAGCCAGCTCAAAGGGAATTGCGACACCAGCCCGGCGAAAATCGTAATGGCCATAAATAAGCCGGTTTGCCGCGTGGTAAACCCAAGCTGGCTGGCGTAAACGGGTGCCATGCCGTAAAACGCGCCAACGGCCATGCCGGTCGCCAGCGTAATCAGCAGGATGCGAGGGATAGCGCGAAAAAAATAGCCCAGCTCCATTGGCGCGGGCGACATTGGCTGCGCGTTGGTACGGGTGGTCAGCGCAATAGGCACCAGGCAAAGCGCGAAGCAAAGCGCCACAATCAGCAGGCTTGCGCTACCGGATGCCGCCTGGGTCATCAGGATGATCTGACCGGACGACAGTCCCAGATAGGTGGCGACCATATAGAAACCAAAAATCAGACCGCGCTGGCCCGGCTCCGCCTGATCGTTCAGCCAGCTTTCCAGCACCATATACTGGCACATCATGCACAGGCCGATAATCAGCCGCAGACCTATCCAGGCAGGCAGCCATTCCGTCAGCCCGTGTCCCAGCACGGAAGCCGTAATGATGCCAGCGCAGGAGACATAGGCGCGAATATGCCCCACCCGCGCGATGAGGTTATGCCCTACCTTGCCGCCTATCACCAGGCCGATGTAGTTGGCTGCGATAATACCGCCGATCACGCTGCCGCTAACCTGTTCCTGCGCCAGACGCAGGGAAACATAGGTGGTCAGCAGGCCGGAACCCAACAGCATCAGCAGCGTGGTGCTGTATAAAGGTAAAAAGGTGCCGAGAACTTTCTTCATTGCGCTTCCTGTCTTTTTTATTCCACAAAAGCAAACCTGCACTGTAAAAGGTAGTCGTGCTTTTGCCGTGACAGCAAGCTTAACGGGCAGAAAAACAGACAAAAAAATTATGCGTTGATATTGACGAGGTCATTGCAATAATTAAGACAGGAGCCGAGTGACAATTATTTTCTTCAGCAGAAACATAGCATTGCACCGTTATGTGAGCAAATACAAAGCAAATGGAAATATATTAATATCTTTCTCAATGTAATTTTTTCGGTTGATTATTTAATCAGATTAATAATACTTTGCAGCGCAATAAATAAAGCATAAACACTATTTGTCGGCCCTGAAGCTGGTCGGCTCAGGGCCAATATTTTCAACGTGGCAGCAGCATTACTGCCCCAAATCCCGCAGTTTTTTCCCCGCCATCAGATTCTTTTCAATATGTTCCAGCGTAATGTTTTTGGTTTCCGGCACCAGCAGGAAGGTAATTACAATAAATACCAGATTAAAGCCGGTATAAAGCCAGAAGGTGCCCGCCGCGCCGATGCTGCCCAACAGGGTCAGGAAGGTCGCGCCGATAATCATGTTCGCTACCCAGTTGGTAGTGGTGGAACAGGTGATGCCAAAGTCGCGGCACTTTAACGGCTGGATTTCCGAACAGAGGATCCACACCACCGGCGCGGCGCTCATCGCGTAGCCTGCAATACAAAGCATCGTCATGCCGACCGCCACCCAGGAAAGGTTCATGGTGGCTTCGCCCTGCCCCACTTTCATCAGGCAATAGCCGAGGATCAGCGTGGCAAAAGCCATCACAGAGAAACCGATTTTCAAAATAGGTTTGCGGCCCGCCTTATCGACAGTAAAGACCGCGATAAAGGTCGCCAGCATAAAGGTGACGCCAACCACTACCGTCGCCATCATCTGCTGCTGGGTACTCTGGAATCCCGCCATTTTAAAAATCTGCGGCGCGTAATACATGATGATATTCATACCGGTAAACTGCTGCATTCCCTGTAACAGCATGCCGAGAAACACGGCGCGGCGGACGTTGCTATTTTTGCGAAACAGCGACAGCCCACCCTGCTTCATTTTCAGGCTTTCGCGGATCTCGTTCAGCTCCTGCCTGGCCTTATCGGACGTATCGCGCAGCATCCGCAGCACCTCTTCCGCCTCCACATGCAGGCCTTTCGCCGCCAGCCAGCGCGGGCTGTTGGGCAGGAAGATCACCATCACGAACAGCAAAACGGCGGGCAGCGCCAGAATGCCCAACATGGCGCGCCAGTTGCCGCTGTAGCTGAAGGCGGTATCCGATAAAAACGCCAGCAGAATGCCGAAGGTGATCATCAGCTGATAGGTGCTTATCATCTTGCCGCGAATATTTTCCGTCGCCATTTCAGAAAGATAAAGCGGCGCAGTATAGGAAGCGATGCCGACGGCGACGCCCAACAGCACGCGAAAAGCGAGCAGGACCTCCAGATTGACCGCCAGCGCCGATCCCAGCGAGCCGACGATAAACAGCAGCGCGCCCGCCATCAGGCTATATTTCCTCCCCAGCCGGTGCGACACCCAGCCGTTGCAGATAGCGCCAATTGCCGCGCCCAGCATCATGCTGCTGACTACCCACTCCTGCTCATGGCTGTCGAGCGTAAAGTGTTGGGTAATAAACGGCAGCGCGCCCGAAATCACGCCGATATCCAGCCCGAACAGCAGCCCGGCCAGGCCTGCCGAAAACGAAATAAAGAGATTCATCCGCCGGACTTTGTTTTTCCGCGCCTGCGGCAGCACCATACTGTTATTGATTGAAGACATTTTTTTAACCCCGGTTTTATCCTGTCTGCCGGTAACATACAGACTCGCGCAGGCCGGAGGTTATGTTAAAAAGTCCACAGGCATGGATTAAATGGCTGTGGCGCACGAAGTTGTGATGACGATCGCATTCCTTTGCGCCATGCTCAGGACAACGCGGCGGTTTGCGACCAGTTGTAGGTCACCAGACGCAGCTGAATAGTGCCGGTAATGTCGCCATATCGCTGATTCATACGCGCTTTAAAAAACTGCTGTAGGCGCTCGGGCAACACCGCAGCGTTATAGCGCAGCAGCGTGCTGTGCCAGAACGTCGGTGGCCGGGCGCTGCCGCTATACCTCTCTTTTAACAGGCCCGCATAGCCGGAATGCTGCAACGCCTGCCAGAAAGCTTCTCTTCTCGCGATATCCGCTGCATCCGCTATACCGGCGATAAGTAATTGATTAGGCAAAGCCACCAGCCGCAGCTCGCGGACGGTAAGCTTTTTTTCCAGGCAGTGCGCCGCGGCAATTCGCGTTAGCTCCTCAATGCCCTCAGGCTGGTGGCGTTGGTCATAACACGAAGGGGTAATGGCCAGAAAAGTCAGATGAAAATGGTCAGGCTGCATGATATCGGCAAGCGGATCGTCCAGCACCTGTTCCCGCAGCTCTGCCAGCAACGCGCTTATCGGCTGGGTCAAGGCGGGCTTAATGCCGGTGGCGATGGCTTTTAGATTTTCCGGATAGAAGCCGCTGTACGCTTTAGCCGTTGTCGGATCGCGCCAGATGCGCAGCGTTTCCTGCGAGCGCTGATGATAGATTTGCGTAAGGCTTTCTTCTTCCACCTTGTGTTCTCCCGTCCGCTGTTAAGCATGCCAGTGTAGAAGCCACGGGAGAGAAAGGGCAAACAGCGGGCTGGCAGCAGCAAGACGAAAAACAGGGAAATAGCAGGGACGGAAAGGGTTTTGCGAAGCATATCAATAGCTAAAAATTTCGCGGGCGGGTCAGAATGTTAAAGGCGCGCCAGCACAGCTCTTACATTTCCCCGACGCCAGTCGCGCTATTGTCAAAGCTTGTTTGCTGTATTCGGGAACGGTCAGGAACGCTCAGTAACGGTTTCTGAAGGTCCTCAAAAAACCCGGTCTACCAGCCGGGTTTTTTTGTGCCTGCCTGCTGACGACCTGCATTCAAATCATAAACGTTCGCGCGTTTATGACTGGCATGTCGCTGAGCAACTGCCCGGCTAAGCAAAGCCAGCGGCTCTTAGTTTTAAAGATTGCCGGCACGCTGCTTTTAATTATGTTTCAGACCGGCTCTTTTATTGCCTTTTCTGCAAGGATCGCCTCAGCGTAAGGCACAATAAAGCGAGCCGCCTCAGTTTCCGGAGGCGGCTCACGACACGGGTTCAATCAGATATCCTCCTACCTGTCCTCGTCGTCGTCCTCTTCATCATCGGACTCAACGAGATCGTCATCCTCCAGCGGTGCATCAATTTCTTCGTCATCTTCCAGCGGATCGACGAGTTCATCGCTGCCTTCAGGGATATCTTCATGGTCATCATCGGCTGGATATTCAGCGTCATCAGGAACCGGTTCCTGGTAATCCGGACGTTCAGACATAGCCACCTCCATCACCCCATATGGGTCAGTTAACTATAGAGGCTGGCACCAAACCGATCCCGCGCTGCATCACAGATCCGATAAAACTCGCGGCGATTTATTCGGGAAGTTTGTCGCCCGATTCTGGCGCATCGTCCGGGCTGTCTTTCTGCTCTTTGGGATCTTTTTCGATCCGATTCTGCAAGCCGGTAAAGCGCGGATCGTTAGAATAAGAAATGAACATAGGTGACCTCCTGAATAGCGAATGAAACAGAAGTATAAACCCAATTTTAAGATCTGAGTCCCGAAAGGCGGAAAGGCGAGCCCGTGGCATGGTGACTTTTTAACCAGGCTGCTCTAAGGTTTTAACAGGTTATGACGCTGAATTTTTTCTGGTTAACGCTTTAAGGGGAAAATAATGGAAAAAATGACGGTTAAGTATGGCAATTTAACCTTTCCGGCCGAATACAGCGAAACGCAGACCGGCGGCGGCCTTGATAAAACGCTAATTATTGCCAAAACCGAGCAAAGCACGGCGCTGTTCAGCGGCGCATTACAGGAAACGTTTAATTTTGAATCCGAACGATTAGGTGAGGAAGATTATATTTTGAGCGATGAAGTGCCACAGCATTTTATTTTTACCCACAAATAAGAGCTGTAGCCGTACGGCTATTTTGATGTAAGCGTGTCGTAACCTTTTTGATGCATAAAAAAACCCGGCCTGAGCCGGGTTTTGTCTTGTAGCGTAAGGCTTACTGCAGCAGAGACAGCACGCCCTGC
>NZ_JBGFFX010000013.1:0-152523 GCF_041224955.1 Erwinia aeris
AAACTCTCTGCGTGACCGCTCCCTGCGTCCGTGCTGCACGCTGTGGAATGCACCCGTTTCCGTACCCGTAAAACGCGCGTCCGCCTTCTCTTTCGGCCCCGCTACGGCTCCCGGACCTTTTGCCGGACGTTGATAATGCGGCCGTGGCCGCCGACCTTATTTTAAAACGGTCAGAAAAGCGGCCGCCGCCGGCCCTCTGCGGCGCGATCCCGTCCCCACGTCTATTCAGCCCCGGCTCAGCGCCAAACTGAACAGTAAAAAGCCCCGGTAAAATACCAGGGCTTCGGTCTTCGCATCAGATTTGCACGGCTAAGCCGGTCGTTGTCAGTATCGGTTTTAATGAATAACCTGCGAAAGAAAAGCCCGGGTTCGCTCCGATTTTGGTGCGGAGAAGAACTCCTGCGGCGGTGCCTGCTCAACGATTTCCCCACGATCCATAAAGATCACCCGATCCGCCACGGTGCGGGCAAAGCCCATCTCATGCGTCACGCAGAGCATGGTCATGCCGTCTTCCGCCAGACCAATCATGGTATCCAGCACTTCTTTTACCATTTCGGGATCCAGCGCGGAAGTCGGCTCATCAAACAACATGATTTTGGGCTTCATGCAAAGCGAACGGGCAATAGCCACACGCTGCTGCTGACCACCAGAAAGCTGGCCGGGAAACTTGTGCGCATGTTCCGCAATGCGTACGCGCTCCAGATAGTGCATCGCCAGCGCTTCAGCCTCTTTCTTTGGCGTTTTGCGTACCCAAATCGGCGCCAGCGTGCAGTTTTGCAGCACGCTCAGGTGCGGAAAAAGGTTAAAGTGTTGAAACACCATGCCGACTTCCGTTCGCACACGCTCAATATTGCGTAAATCATCGTTCAGGTGGATGCCATCCACAACAATACGACCCTGCTGATGCTCTTCCAGATGATTGATACAGCGGATAGTGGTGGATTTTCCGGAGCCGGAAGGGCCGCAAAGAACGATGCGTTCGCGTGCTTTTACCTGCAAATTAATGTCTTTCAGCACATGAAACTGCCCATACCATTTGTTAACTTTTT
Organism: Erwinia aeris; assembly: GCF_041224955.1. Classification (NCBI taxonomy): domain Bacteria; kingdom Pseudomonadati; phylum Pseudomonadota; class Gammaproteobacteria; order Enterobacterales; family Erwiniaceae; genus Erwinia; species Erwinia aeris. Next base: position 1,050 of record NZ_JBGFFX010000013.1, read on the forward strand.
CCAGCGTAATCATCATCGCTTCATCCGATTGAATCAAAGAATTAGTCATTGTAAGCCTCAGTGCGGCGTGCGCCCGGTGTGAAAACGCCTTTCCAGATACTGGCTGTAGCGCGACATGCTAAAACAGAAAATCCAGTAAACCAGCGCGGCAAAAACGTACCCTTCGGTGGACATACCAAGCCAGGCGGGATCGACCGTAGCCTGCTGGACGCTGCTGAAGAGATCGAAAAGCCCGATGATAATCACCAGGCTGGTATCTTTAAAAAGCGCGATAATCGTATTGACGAGGCCGGGGATGACCATTTTTAGCGCCTGGGGCAGGATAACCAGCCCCTGCGTTTTCCAGTAGCCCAGCGCCAGCGACTCGGCGGCTTCATACTGTCCTTTCGGCAGCGCCTGTAAACCGCCGCGTACCACTTCTGCTACATAAGCCGACTGGAAAAGGATCACGCCTACCAACGCCCGGATTAGTTTATCGATGCTGCTGCCTTCCGCCATAAACAGCGGCAGCATTACCGAGGACATAAACAGCACCGTGATCAGGGGAACACCTCGCCAGAACTCGATAAAGATAATCGACAGAGAGCGCACTACTGGCATCGTGGAGCGGCGTCCCAGCGCAAGCAGGATACCGAGCGGCAGTGCGCCAGCGATACCCACGGAGGCGATAATCAGCGTCAGCGTGAGTCCGCCCCACTGGCGCGTTTCAACGCGTTCAAGCCCAAAGAAGCCGCCATAAAGCAGAACCCATACCACCACAGGATAAACAATTGCCCATACGGCGATATAACTTCCCCGGCGCGGGAGTGACTTAATAAACATCGGGATGATGCTGAGCAGGCCGATAACCAGGGCCAGATTAATGCGCCAGCGCAGCTCATGAGGATAAAGACCATACATAAACTGGCCAAAGCGGGCATGGATAAACACCCAGCAGGCGCCATCTTTGGTACAGTCCGCGCGGGTAGTGCCGATCCAGTTAGCCTGAAAAATCAGCCAGTTCAGCGCTGGCGGTATCACACTCCAGATCACCCACAGGCAGAACAGCGTCAGCAGCGAATTGCCCCAGCTTGAGAACAGATTTTTTCTGGCCCATTTCACGGCTCGCGTAAAAGAACTTACCGGCACAGGCTGCGTATCATGCGTGGCTAAAGTCATAGTTATTCCGTTCTCTTAACGCTCAATCAGCCGTATTTTGCGGTTATAGATATTCATCAACAGCGAAATCAACAGGCTGATAATCAGGTAAACGCCCATAGTGATCGCGATGGTTTCAATGGCCTGTCCCGTCTGGTTCAGCACCGTGCCGGCAAACAGCGACACCATATCGGGATAGCCGATTGCCGCCGCCAGCGAGGAGTTCTTAACAATGTTCAGATACTGGCTGGTCAACGGCGGGATAATGACGCGCATCGCCTGAGGAATAATAACCTGACGTAGCGTGACCGGATTCGGCAGACCAAGCGAGCGAGCTGCTTCACTTTGCCCGTGCGGTACGGACTGGATCCCGGCACGGATCACCTCAGCAATAAAAGAAGAGGTATAGATAGACAGCGCCAGCGTCAGCGCCGCCAGCTCCGGGATCAGCACAAAACCGCCGCGGAAATTGAAGCCGCGCAGCAGCGGTACATCCCAGTGCATCGGCACGCCAAAAGCCAGATGAGCGAGCAAAGGGAAAACAATGAACATGGCCAGGATGGCAGGCCAGCTACGTCTCAGCTGGCCCGTTTTCAACTGATAGCTACGGTTATAACGGAACAGCGCAACGCTGCATGCCGCAGCAAGCAGCAGGGAGAGAAGAAAAGGCCATGTGCCAGGGGCGTATGCCGGCCAGGGAATGTAAAGGCCGCGATTACTGATGAAGGCCAGATCGAAGGCGTTCATCGCCTGGCGTGGGCCCGGCAGGTTGCGCAGCACGGCAAAGTACCAGAAGAAGATTTGCAGCAGCGGCGGAATATTGCGGAAGATTTCGATATAGATGGTTGAAAGCTTGCGCAGCAGCCAGTTATCCGACAGGCGGGCAAGGCCAATGAAAAAGCCCAGCAGAGAGGCGAATACAATACAGAGCGCGGAGACCAGCAGCGTATTGGTCAGGCCGACCAAAAAGACGCGGGCATAGGTATCGGCTTCGCTGTAATCGATAAGATGCTGAACGATGCCGAAGCCCGCACTGCGCTCCAGGAAGCCAAAGCCGGAGGTGATGCCGCGGTTGGCCAGGTTAATCACCGTATTGTGGATAAGATAGCCAGCTACGGCCAGCACCAGCACCACGGCGATAATCTGGTACAGCCAGGCGCGCACCGCAGGATTGCTAAAGGAGATATCCCTTTTTACGGACGGGCGTTGAGACATGTTGAAACCTCAGTCACGAAAATTCTGACGAAGGCGCCGATTGGCGCCCTGTTGCAGCGGGAATTAACGTACCGGTGGCGCGTACTGAATGCCGCCTTTGTTCCACAGCGCATTCTGACCACGTGCGATTTTCAGCTGGCTGTCTTTACCGACGTTACGATCGAATACTTCCTGATAGTTGCCTACCTGTTTAATGATATTGAAAGCCCATTTGTTATTCAGCTTGAGATCCTTGCCGAAATCGCCTTCTGAACCCAGCAGGTGCGCCATATCCGGCGTGGAAGGCTTAGCGGCCATCTGGTCAACGTTCGTTGAGGTGATGCCCATCTCTTCCGCGTTCAGCATCGCAAACAGCGACCACTTAACGATGGTGTACCAGTCATCATCGCCACGGCGAACCACCGGCCCTAAAGGCTCTTTTGAGATCACTTCCGGCAGCACGATAAATTCGTCCGGCTTGCCTAACTTGATGCGCAGGGCATACAGCTGCGACTGGTCAGAGGCCAGCGTATCGCAGCGGCCGGTATCCAGTGCTTTTGCCGATTCGTCAGAGCGATCGAAGGTCACAGGCGTGTACTGCATTTTGTTGGCTTTGAAATAGTCGGCGACGTTCAGTTCGGTATCCGTTCCCGCCTGGATACAAACCGTGGCGCCATCCAGCTCTTTCGCGCTTTTAAGGCCCGCTTTCTGGTGAGTCAAAAAACCAATACCGTCATAGTAATTTACGCCGGCAAAAATAAAGCCCATACCGCCATCGCGCGAGGAGGTCCAGGTAGTATTGCGGGAAAGGATATCGACTTCGCCGGATTGCAGAGCGGTAAAGCGCTCTTTAGCCGTTAACGGGGTGTATTTTACTTTTGTCGCATCGCCAAACACGGCCGCCGCTGCGGCACGGCAAACATCCACATCGATACCGCTAAATTTACCGCTGGCATCCGCAAACGAGAAGCCAGGCAGGCCGTCACTGATCCCGCACTGCACAAACCCTTTCTTTTTAATCGCATCCAGCGTAGCACCGGCATGGGCCTGATTAGCGACTGCAAACAGCGCTGCAGCGGCCACCAAAGTGGAGAGCATCATTTTTTTCATAAAGCATCCTGTGTGGCGTAAGCGTTTTGTTATGTTTTAGTGCACGCTGCGGTGCACTTTTCCTGTCTGTGGCAAGAGCCATCCACGACACTGCAAAGGCAATGCCAGATTTGCAGCATCCTGAATTTCATGGAAAGGTTTGTTAATAATCGGAAGCGTATAGAAAGTTTGCCTAATATTGCGCACCAAACAGAGGCAAAAGCCGCGCGGCTGGTCACAAATGGTGCGAAATGTTTCTTAAAATTTATGCGGTGTGAGCAAAAGCGCGATTATTGTTGCGCCAAGCAGCAAGCAGCAAGCAGCAAGGAGCAAGGAACAAGGAACAAGGAACAAGGAACAAGGAACAAGGAACAAGGAACAAGGAACAAGGAACAAGGAACAAGGAACAAGGAACAAGGAGTAAGCAGCAAGCAGCAAAGAGCAAAGAGCAAAGAGCAAAGAGCAAAGAGCAAAGAGCAAAGAGCAAAGAGCAAAGAGCAAGCAGGAAGGACAAGCCAGAAGCAGGAAGCGGCAAGTTGGTAGCTGCAGGGGAAGGCAGAAACGCAGAAGCAGAAGCAGAAGCAGAAGCAGAAGCATAAGCAAAAGCGGAAGACAGAAGTTGAGGGCAGAAGAAGGCAGAAGGCAGAAGGAAGCAGGCAGAAGAGAGGCAGAAGGCAGAAGGCAGAAGCAGGCAGAAGAGAGGCAGAAGGCAGAAGACGCAAGCAAAAGAGAGGCAAAAAAAACCAGCCGCTGCGGGCTGGTTCATAAACGTTAAGACGCCTCAGTAAAGTGGCTGTGCGCCATCAGGACGCGTTTTAAAGCGGCGGTGCAGCCACATATACTGCTCGGGCGCACGCATGATCTCCGTCTCAATCACCTTATTCATATAGGCAGCAGCCTGCTGCTCATCGGCAATGGGGTAATCTTTCAGTTCAGGTTGGATCACCAGTTCATAACCGCTGCCGTCGTCATTACGGATCAGCACAACGGTGATCATGGCTGGCTTAGCCATGCGGGCCAGCATCCAGGTGCCGCTGGTGGTAGCCGCCTGCGGTACGGCAAACAGCGGCGCGAACACGCTGCCCTTCGGGCCGTAGTCCTGATCGGGCGCAAACCAAACGGCTTCACCCTGTTTCAACGCCTGCACCATGCCACGCAGATCGCGGCGGTTAATCATCGCCTTATTGGAACGCATCCGTCCTTTGGTCTGTACCCATTCCATCAGCTTGTTGTTATGCGGGCGATACATCGCCATCATCGGCTGACACAGGCCCATGGCCCTGCCGCCCAGCTCCAGCGACATAAAATGCACGCCGATAATCAGCGCGCCGCGGCCTTCTTGTTGTGCCGCCTGTAAATTGTGCAGGCCGTTAACGGTAAACCAGCGCTTCACCCGGCGATCGGACCAGAACCAGGCCATACCGGTTTCCAGCAGGCCCATTCCCAGCGATTCAAAATTGCGTACGATACGCTGCTCGATTTGCGCTTCCGGCATATCCGGGAAGCAGAGCTCAAGGTTACGACGGGTAATGCGGATACGGCGCTTTAAAAACCGCATTGAAGTACGGCCCATCCAGGTTCCCAGCTTTTGCAGAAGCGGAAACGGCAGCTGAACCAGTAAAAACAGCAGTCCCAGACCAGCCCAGGTGATCCAGTAACGAGGGTGCATCAGGCTGCGGGTAAAGCGGGGGGATACCTTCATATATCTCTCTTTATGCGTGCATGGAAGATGTAGCGCATAAAGACGTTAATCCGTAGCGGTACAGGGTATAGGACAACGAGATTGGCAGGAAGTTGAGGTAAATGTCTGTTATTTACACAATCAAGACAATTTTGTCTGAACGGCGGCCATTAAAAAAGGCGCTAACAGTACGTAGCGCCTCCGTCACAATGAACCGAAACTTAGTTCATGCCGTATTTTTTCAGTTTCTTACGCAGCGTACCGCGGTTGATACCCATCATCAGGGCTGCACGGGTCTGGTTGCCACGGGTATATTGCATCACCATGTCCAACAGTGGCTGTTCCACTTCAGCCAAAACCAGCTCATACAGGTCATTAACATCCTGACCATTCAGTTGAGCAAAATAGTTCTTCAGTGCCTGTTTGACCGAGTCACGCAGAGGCTTTTGAGTCACCTGATCCTGGGAGTTAACGGTTGAAACGGTCAGTACGTCAGAATTTACGCGTTGTTCGAACATAGTTCTGTCAGCTCTTTATTTCTATTATGCAAGTTTTTCGAAGTATGCCTCCAACGCCTCCAGCTGTTCGCTGGCATCCTCAATGGCGTTGAATGTGCGCCGAAACTGGTCGTTTGGGGCGTGCTCCTGGAGATACCAGGAGACGTGCTTCCGGGCAATACGGTATCCTTTGCGGTGACCATAAAAGTCGTGCAGTTCCCGTAGGTGCCCAATGAGCAAGCGCTTTACTTCAGCCAGTGGCATTGGTGCCAGCAGCTCCCCAGTGTCCAGATAATGCTGGATTTCCCGGAAGATCCACGGTCTTCCCTGAGCCGCGCGTCCTATCATCAGGGCATCTGCCCCCGTATAGTCAAGCACGGCTCTGGCTTTATGCGGGTCAGTAATGTCTCCGTTCGCGATTACGGGGATAGAGACACTCTGCTTAACTGTCCGAATGCTGTCATATTCAGCTTCGCCGTTGAACAAACACGCGCGTGTGCGTCCGTGAATGGTCAGGGCCTGAATGCCACAACGTTCAGCCAATTGGGCAATCTCAACACAATTGCGGTTGTCCACGTCCCAGCCGGTGCGAATCTTTAGCGTAACGGGCACATCCACCGCATTGACCACCGCTGAAAGGATAGACCTTACCAGCTCTGGATGCTGCAGCAGGGCAGAGCCCGCCATTTTCCGATTCACCTTTTTAGCCGGACAGCCCATGTTGATATCGATAACCTGCGCGCCCGATAAAGCGTTAATGCGCGCGGCTTCAGCCATCTCATCAGGATCACAACCGGCAATCTGCACGGTACGAATACCGGGCTCATCACTGTGTACCATACGCAGTCGGGATTTGTCGCTGGCCCAGACTTCCGGGTTTGACGACAGCATCTCCGATACGGTCATACCAGCGCCCATTGCGTAACAAAGCGTCCGGAAAGGCCTGTCGGTAATTCCGGCCATTGGTGCTGCAATCAGGCGATTGCGAAGCTGGTGGTTTCCTATGCGCATGAAAAAAAAGTGACCATAGTGTGTTCGCAAGGCGGCGTATATTACGCATTTTTTTAAGAAGATGAAAGGCCAAACTTTGAACAATTCCCCCTTCAAACCGGCATTGTCGGCCTGCGGAGACGGTGAGACGAATAAATATCCTTATTTAACAATAGATTGAATTTTAACGATTAAATGATGAACAAATATTTTTCTTTTTTTGTGAGGCAGTTAACACTATAAATTGCGGCGCTTCAGGCTCTAAGCGCGACAAGCGCCGCCATACGCCTGCAAAAAAAGGCGAAATAGCGTACTGCTATTCGGCAATTATTCGACCGTGCAGAGGCTGCAAGGGGCGATTATTAGCATGTTTAAGCGCGTGCTCAAAAACCGCCAGCTGGGCCGGAGAGAGCGTAACGGGCTGCTTCAGAATCAGCCAGCGCACGCCTTCCGTGCAGGGCGGCGTAGTCAGCGAACCGCTAAAGCGGTAGTAGTGTTTCCCGGCGGGAAAAAGCGTGGCGAGATCCATGCTTTGCTTCATGGTTTCAACCTGGTTTTGCTGTGCGGGCAGGGACGCGAGCAGCGGCTTAAGCGCGCTGTTTTCAGCGCCGGTTTCAAACATAACGGCCAGCACGGCCAGCTCGCCTTGCTTGTTGGCATGAACAAAATGCGCTTCAAGCGGAAAGCTTTTGCCGAAAAGGTGATTTTCGCTGGGCGCGTGAAAATGGAACTGTTTAAGCACGAATGCGTCATTATCAAGCTGAAAATCGTCGCTGTCCTTCACCGTAACCTGGATAGTGTGGCCATTGTTAACAATGGTTTTGGTATCGGTATGAAAGTTTATGCCCAGCGGCGGCAGCTTGCCGTCAATAACCCGGGTAATATCGACGGGGGACTGATACTGGCCGGTTTTACAGGTTTGAAACTCATCACCCAGCTCGGCCCAGTGTTCAGGCGAGCCCTGGCCTTCATAAGACCAGTGAATAGCCGGTTCAGCCATGACGGGCAAAGCGGCAAGGCAGGAGAACAGCAGAGCATATCTTCTCATCTTCATTATCCCTTGAAGTAGCCGGCACAGGCCGGCGCGATTAAATAACCCTGCTGATAATAAGCCTATGGTAGAGGAAATCTATCTGAATCCGTCCCTGGAAACCGATAGTTTAGCGACGCACGCCGGTAATGCGGCACCACTCTTCTTTTTCCGCCACCGGATCGAGCACGAACTTATCCGCATAGGCTTCGCACACGCCGTCCGCCTGGCTCGCCAGCACGCCGGAAAGACCCAGATGACCGCCGGAAACCGGCAGCACGCTGATAAGCGGCGCCAGCTCACGCAGCGGGCCGGCAAGGATATTAGCGACCACGACATCTGCGCTGAGGTTCTCTGGCTGCTCGTGAGGCAGGTAAAGCGACAGACGTTCCGACACGCCGTTGCGCTCGGCATTGTCACGGCTGGCCTGGATCGCCTGCGGATCGATGTCGATACCAATAGCCTGTGCCGCACCCAGCTTCAGCGCCGCGATAGCGAGAATGCCGGAGCCGCAGCCAAAATCGATCACGGTTTTACCGGCCAGATCCAGGCCGTCCAGCCAGCTCAGGCACATCGCCGTCGTGGGATGGGTGCCGGTGCCAAACGCCAGGCCGGGATCCAGCATCACGTTGACCGCATTCGGATCCGGCACGTCGCGCCAGCTTGGGCAAATCCACAGGCGCTGACCAAAACGCATCGGATGGAAGTTTTCCATCCATTCCCGCTCCCAGTCCTTGTCTTCTATCTGCTCAATTTTGTGGTGGAAGCCGGCGCCCAGCAGCGGATGCTGTTCCAGACTGGCAATCACGTCCTGCATGTCGGTTTCGGCATCAAACAGGCCGATCGCATCGGTATCGCCCCACAGGCGCGTTTCGCCAGGCAGCGGTTCAAACACCGGATTGTCGTGCGTATCCTGAAACGTGACCGAGACAGCCCCGTTCTCGATCAGCGCGTCGCCCAGCTCTTCAGCCTGGTCGCCGGTGGTGTTGATTTTCATTTGTATCCAGGGCATTGCGATTCTCTTTAGTCAAACAAATAAAGGCTAAGGCCGGACAGGGCGGCCAAAACGGTTGCCGATTACGAAGGCAATCAGGCTCAGCAGTAGCGAAGGCACAATCGGGTGAAACCCCCACGGCTGCAGTGAAAAGCTGGCCAGCAGGGTATAGCAGCCCGCGCCGCCGATCATGCTGCTGAGTGCGCCGGCAGCATTGGCTTTCTCCCAGTATAACCCCAGCACCAGCGGCCACAGAAATACCGCTTCCAGACCGCCGAAAGCCAGCAGGTTAAGCCAGATCAGCATATCGGGCGGATTCCAGGCCGCCACCAGCAGCAGCAGGCCCAGCACCAGCGTGACCGTCGCGGAGATCTTTCTGAGCAGCGGCTCGTTATCCAGCTGCTGCGGGCGCACGCGCAAAAAGAGATCCTTGACGATCGTGGCGGAAGACTGCAACAGCTGCGCGTTGATCGTCGACATAATGGCGGCCATCGGCGCGGCCAGGAAGATCCCGGCGGCCAGCGGCGGCAAAACGTGGATCATCAACGTCGGGATCACCAGATCCGGCACGGTCAGGCCCGGCATCACGACGCGACCCAGCGCGCCGGCCAGATGCATGCCGAACATCAGTACGGTCACGACCACGGTGCCCAGCAGGATGCCGCGATGCACGGCCTTGCTGTCTTTATACGAGATACAACGTACGGCGGTATGCGGCAGGCCGATCACGCCAAAACAGACCAGCACCGAGAAAGAGGCCAGAAAGGTCGGGCTGAGGATATTATCCACGCCGCCTGGCGAAATCAGCTGCGGATCGATCTGCTGCAGCTTCTGTACCGCGCTGTGCATCCCGCCTGCGCTATGGATCACCGCAAACAGCAGGATAAAGGTGCCAAGCAGCATAACCACGCCCTGTAAGGCATCGTTCAGCACGCTGGCGCGGAAGCCGCCGAAAGCGGTATAGAGCGCAATAGCGCCGCCGAAAATCAGCAGGCCGCTGCTGTAAGGAATGCCCGCTGCGGTTTCCAGCAGCCGCGCGCCGCCGATAAACTGCACGGTCATCGCGCCAATAAAGGCGATCAGCAGGCTGAGGCTGGCAAACCAGACCAGCAGCGGGCTGCGATAGCGGGCGTAGAGCATATCGTTAAGCGTCAGCGCGTTATAGCGCCGGGCCAGAATAGCGAACTTCTTGCCTAAAACGCCCAGCGACAGCCAGACGGCGGGCACCTGCACCATCGACAGCAGCACCCAGCCCAGCCCATATTTATAGGCGGCGCCAGGCCCGCCGATAAAGGAACTCGCGCTGATATAGGTGGTAGTCAGCGTCATCGCCAGCACAAACCCGCCCATCGAGCGGCTGCCGAGAAAATATTCGGTAAGAAAGTTGCCTTCGCGCCGTTTACGCATCGCGTAGACGGAAAGCGCCGCCACCAGCAGCAGATAGGCGATAAGGGGCAGAATGATCCCGGCCTTCACGGCGTATCCTCCAGCGAAATATCACGAAAGATCCGTTTGATCATCAGCCAGCAGAAAAAGATAAACAGCAGCGGCACCAGCAAACAGGCCATTTCGAACCAGTGGGGCAGGCCGGTGATGCCCGGCTGATTGCCGCCAAAAGCGGCCGTCAGCGACCAGGCGGCCACATAGGCGACCGCCAGCCAGAACGACCAGCGCGCCTCGCGATGCGCCTGCACAAAGCGTTTTTCCATTTTTCCTCCCGTAACAGGCAAAGAAAAAGGCCGGTCAGACCGGCCTTCCTTTATTACCTCTGGCGGATCAGGTTTCCTGAATGCCGAGTTTTTTCTCCAGATAGTGGATGTTGGTGCCACCGATCTGGAAGTTTTCGTCGCTCATGATCTTCATCTGCAGCTCGACGTTAGTCTTGATGCCGTCGATGATCAGTTCCGCCAGTGCGTTCTTCATACGGGCGATAGCCACGTCACGCGTCTCACCGTAGGTGATCAGCTTGCCGATCATGGAGTCATAGTACGGCGGTACGGTATAGCCCGCGTAAATATGAGACTCCCAACGCACGCCGAAGCCGCCAGGGGCATGGAAGCGCGTGATTTTACCCGGGCTTGGCAGGAAGGTGTTCGGATCTTCCGCGTTGATACGGCACTCGACCGCATGGCCGCGAACCACTACGTCTTCCTGTTTGATCGACAGCGGCTGACCGGCAGCGATACGCAGCTGCTCTTTGATCAGATCGACGCCGGTGATCATCTCGGTAACCGGATGCTCAACCTGGATACGGGTGTTCATTTCAATGAAGTAGAACTCGCCGTTCTCGAACAGGAACTCAAAGGTGCCCGCGCCACGGTAGCCGATATCGATACAGGCTTTCGCACAGCGATCGCCGATAAAGCGGCGCTGTTCTTCCGTGATGCCTGGCGCTGGCGCCTCTTCCACCACTTTCTGGTGGCGACGCTGCATGGAGCAGTCGCGCTCGGCCAGATAGATGGCGTGGCCCTGGCCGTCAGCCAGTACCTGAATTTCGATATGGCGCGGGTTCTCGAGGAATTTCTCCATGTAAACCATGTCGTTGTTGAAAGCCGCTTTGGCTTCCGCCTTCGTCATGTTGATGGATTGCTCAAGATCCTTGTCGTGGCGCACAACGCGCATCCCACGACCGCCGCCGCCGCCGGAAGCCTTAACGATAACCGGATAACCGATACGTTGAGCGATGGCGCGGTTTTTTTCCATATCGTCGCCCAGCGAGCCGTCAGAACCTGGTACGGTTGGCACGCCGGTTTTTTTCATCGCGGTGATGGCGGAAACTTTATCGCCCATCAGACGGATGGTGTCGGCTTTAGGGCCGATAAAGATAAAGCCGGAGCGCTCCACCTGTTCGGCAAAATCGGCGTTCTCAGAGAGGAAGCCGTAGCCTGGGTGGATAGCCACCGCGCCGGTGATCTCTGCGGCAGAGATCAGCGCCGGGATGTTCAGATAGCTTTTAACAGATGGCGCAGGCCCGATACAAACGGTCTCATCGGCCAGCAGCACGTGTTTCAGATCGCGGTCGGCGCTTGAATGCACGGCCACGGTCTTGATGCCCAGTTCTTTACAGGCGCGCAGAATACGCAGCGCGATTTCACCACGGTTAGCAATTACAATTTTTTCCAGCATGGTTCGCCTCGTTATTCGATGACTACCAGCGGCTCGTCAAATTCTACTGGCTGACCGCTTTCGACCAGGATCGCTTTTACCACGCCGGACTTATCGGCTTCGATCTGGTTCATCATTTTCATCGCTTCAACGATGCACAGGGTGTCGCCAGCGTTAACTTTCTGGCCGACTTCGACAAAGGCTTTCGCGTCCGGGCTTGGCGTGCGGTAGAAAGTACCGACCATTGGTGAACGTACGATGTGGCCACTGATCTCGGCAGCGGCAGGCGCTTCCATCGCTGGCGTGGTGGCTGGTGCCACGGCGGTTGCCAGCGCTGGCTGCGGCTGCATTGGGGCAGCCCAGGCCTGCTGCATCATTGGGTAGCCTGAATTGGCCGGGGAACGACTGATGCGAACGGACTCTTCACCTTCAGAAATTTCCAGTTCAGCAATGCCTGATTCTTCAACCAGTTCGATCAGTTTTTTAATCTTACGAATATCCATTAGTGTGGTTCCGTACTCTGTTTAATTAGATTGTGACAGGCGTTTAACCGCCGTCTGTAAAGCCCAGGAATAACCGTCGACGCCAAGTCCACAAATTACGCCAGCAGCAATATCAGAAAGATAAGAATGATGGCGGAAAGGCTCGCGGGCATGCACATTGGACAGGTGCACTTCAATAAACGGGATGCTGACTGCAAGCAGGGCATCACGAAGCGCCACGCTGGTATGCGTATAGGCCGCCGGGTTAATGACGATATAATCGACATTGCCTCTCGCCTCATGAATGCGGTCAATTAACGCGTGTTCCGCGTTAGACTGCAGATGACTCAGCTTCACATTGAGCGCGTCAGCCTGCGCAGTTAGCCCGCTGACGAGATCGGGAAGGGTCGTGCTGCCGTACTTCTCCGGCTCGCGAGTGCCAAGGAGGTTCAGGTTGGGACCATTCAAAAGCAGTATGTGAAACTTTTCAGCCATCTTGCTGCTATCTCCTGCGATAATTGAGGCATCGCACAAAATACAATGCGAAAAGCCATTTGTCACCTTTCACGGTGAAATTTGGCCCCTGCACGGGTTTAAAACCGGGCATTATAACGATTTCAACGCAATTCGCAGCTAAATACTGGTCGTATCAGCGAAGATAATCCACCGGACGCCTAAGAAAGCATCCGGTTATGCGCGGCGGCGCACGTTTTATCGCAGCCACTGACGGAATTTCTTATAGCGCCACAGCAGCAGGATCAGCGCCAGAGACGCGTAGATCCAGGGCTGGGGCGAGAACGTTTTAACCGACCACAGATAGTGGACAGGTGCCAGGATCAGGACGAGATAAATGGCGTTGTGCAGCTTTTGCCAGTTTTTGCCCAATTTTCGCTGCGCTTTCTGAAAAGAGGTCAGCGACAGCAGCAGCAGGATAAACCAGCTGATAATCCCCAGCGTCAGGTAGGGACGCGAGATCAGCTCCGAACCCAGCAGGCTGAGGTTAGCGATACCCAGCTCCAGCAGCGAATAGCTGACCAGATGCAGCGTGGCCCAGGCAAAACACCACAGTCCCAGCAGGCGACGGACGCGGATAAGCAGCGGCTGCCTGCCGTAGCGCGCCAGCGGCGTGACCAGCAGCGTGCCGAGCAGGAATTTCAGGGCCATCCGGCCGGTAAAATGCTGGATATCCTTTGCCGGATCGGCGCTCAGCCAGCCCTGGTTAATAGACAGGATCAGCCAGAGAAAAGGTAAAAAACCGGCCAGATGCAGCAGTACTTTCAGGCCGGTGATCTGCTTGCCCGTCAGACGCACTAGAAGTTCTCCCGCAGATCTAATCCCTTATAGAGGGAAGCCACCTGGTCGGCATAGCCGTTAAACAGCAGCGTGGGCTGACGCTTGACGTCCAGAATGCCGCCGGAGCCGATAAAACGCTCCGTAGCCTGCGACCAGCGCGGATGATCGACATGCGGATTCACATTGCCGTAGAAGCCATACTCGTTCGAGGCCAGCAGGTTCCAGGTAGTCGGCGGCTGCGCCTTGACCAGGGTAATTTTCACGATGGACTTGATGCCCTTAAACCCGTATTTCCACGGCACGGTCAGGCGGATCGGCGCACCGTTTTGCGGCGGCAGCGCTTTGCCGTAAACGCCGGTGGTTAACATGGTCAGCGGATGCATCGCTTCATCCAGCCGCAGCCCTTCCACATAGGGATAATCGATGCCGCCGCCGACAAAGCGATCGCGCTGGCCCGGCATCTCTTCCGGCGCGTAAATCGTTTGAAAGGCGACATAGCGCGCATTGCTGGTCGGCTCTGCGGCTTTTAACAGCTTGCCCAGCTCGAACCCAATCCAGGGCACCACCATCGACCAGGCCTCTACGCAGCGCATCCGATAAATACGCTGCTCTAACGGAAACCGCTTAAAGATATCGTCCATATCCAGCGTCATCGGCTTCATTACTTCGCCGCCGATCTCGATTTTCCAGTCGGCGGTTTTCAACGAGCCGGCGTTGGCCGCCGGATCCGCTTTATCCAGGCCGAATTCATAAAAGTTGTTGTAGCCCGTTACCTTATCTTCCGGCGTCAACGCTAAGTCGGCCTGATACTGTGCGGGCTTGCTGAAGTCGAGCGGTTTACCGGCCGGCGCTTTCTGGCTCTCTTTGCCTTTTCCCTGTAGCCAGGAAAGCACGTCGGCGCGGGCCGTCGGCACCGACAGCGCGGCGGCGCTAATCCCCAGCGCTTTCATTACCTGGCGACGCCGGGCGTTGAAAATGCTTTCCGGGGTAACATCGTTTTCAGTGAGTTTATCAACGGGCTTCATGGCTGTGTCTCCAGAGACGGTCACTTTTTAGCATGACCAAAAAAAGCGAATTCAGCGAATAAAAAAGCGGCTGGCGCGCAGAATATCAGCTCCGTAAAACCGTTAAGAGAGCAGGAAGTGTAATCAGTTATGTGAATGTTGAAGAAAGGTAAATATAAGGCGGGTTCGCTACGCCGGGCGGCAAGCGGCGCGCGATAAAAACCACCTGGCGGGATCGGCACGCCAGGTGATATAACGCGCTAGCGAATTTTTACCAGCGTCCGGCCCGTAATCTCGTTATTAAGCAGTTTGGCCGCGCTGGCAGCGGCATCGACCAGCGCAATTTCCGTTGTCGCCTGCTGATAAAACGCGTCTGGCAGCGTTTTAACCAGCCTTTTCCAGGCCGCAAGGCGACGCTCTGCGGGTGCCGTAACGGAATCGACGCCCTGAAGGCGCACGTTGCGCAGAATAAAAGGCATTACGGTGGTTGGCAATGCAAACCCGGCCGCCAGGCCGCAGGCCGCTACCACGCCGCCGTAGTTCATCTGCGCCAGCACGCTCGCCAGTACCTTATCACCAGCGGTATCCACCGCGCCGGCCCAGCGCTGTTTTTCCAGCGGTCGGCTGTCGGCGCTGAAAGCCTCACGCGGCAGGATCTCGCTGGCGCCCAGCTGGTGAAGATAGTCATGGGTGGAGGGTCTGCCGCTTACCGCTGTCACCCGATAGCCGAGCGAGCTGAGCAGGGAAACCGCCGTGCTGCCCACGCCGCCGCTGGCGCCGGTCACTATCACCTCGCCGCTGTCAGGCCGCACGCCGCCTTCCTCCAGCGCCATGATGCACAGCATAGCGGTCAGGCCGGCCGTGCCGATAATCATCGCCCGACGGCCATCAAGCCCTTCCGGCATCGGCGTCAGCCAGTCGCCTTTTACCCTGGCCTGTTCCGCCAGGCCGCCCCAGTGATTTTCCCCTACGCCCCAGCCGGTCAGCAGCACCTGTTGTCCGGTATGAAAGCGCGGATCTTCGCTGTGGCGCACCTGGCCTGCAAAATCGATGCCGGGCACCATCGGAAACTGCCGGACAATTTTCCCTTTGCCGGTAATCGCCAGCGCATCTTTGTAGTTCAGGCCTGACCAGCTGACATCTACCGTCACCTCGCCCGGCGGCAGGGCGTCCGGGCTGAGCTGTTTTACCGTGGCCAGGGTTTTGCCTTCGGACTGTTCGAGAACCAGTGCGTGCATGAGAATCTCCTGAAAATGGAACGGAAAGGTATAATAAAAGTCTGACCTCACTATACTCCCGGCAATCAGTAAAATTTTGTTTAAGATGCATAAAAGCATGAGGAAGGTCTCTGCAAAGCCATTCGCCGTTACTGCTTTTTGCTACGGCGTCTCTTTCACGGTAGCCAAAGAGCACAAGGATGCGATTAACCACCAAACTCTCCGCAATGATTACCTTTGTCAGCGCACTGGTCATGCTTGTCATGCTGGTGGGCGGCGTAATGAGCTTTTATTACCTTAGCGATTTGCGCGCTGAGCATCGTCTGCAGACGATGGCGGACGACATCGACAGGGCACTCGACCATCAATCTCCTGACCAGATAGCCCCGGGGCTGTCGCAGGTGATGGGGCCTTTACAGGTTGTTCGCATCACTTTCATGGTAAATAATCAGCCCGTTAAAACCCTTTCCCGCCATCAGGATGCGCTGATGGAAGATGAGCCTAACCGCTATCGCGACAGCGTTATCCCTCTGAGCAAACATGCCCGGTACGTGCTGCATATCGTCTGGATAGACAGCGCGAAAACCTGGCTGATGTCCTTTATTGGCGCGTCCATCTTAAGCCTGCTGGTGCTGGCGCTCGGCATCCTGCTGCTGATCCTGTTTTTCTCGCATCGCTGGCTGTACCGGCAGCTTGAAGGCATGGAGCGGCTGGAAAATCGCGCGGCAAAAGTGCTGAGGGGCGAAAGAGAAACCGTGCGCCCGGGTTCCGTACTGGAGTGGCCGCCCAAGGCCAGCAGCGCGCTGGATCTGCTGCTCGGCGATTTGCAGGAAGCCTCCGAGCGCCGCAATCGCGTTGATACGCTGATCCGGGCTTTCGCCGCGCAGGATCCCATGACCGGCCTGCATAACCGCCTTTTCTTCGACAACCAGCTGGCCACGCTGCTGGAAGATAGCGAAACCGCCGGCGCGCACGGCATGGTAATGATGATCCGCCTGCCGGATCTCGACACGCTGCGTGACAACTGGGGCCATGCGCCCGTGCAGGATTACCTTTTCGGCCTGGTGAACCTGCTGTCTACCTTCGTGATGCGCTATCCCGGTGCGCTGCTGGCACGCTATTTCCGCAGTGATTTCGCCGTTCTGCTGCCGCATCGCAGCCTGAAGGATGCCGACAGCATCGCCTCCCAGCTGATCAAAGCCGTGGATGCGCTGCCGCCCACGCGCATGCTGGATCGGGAAGATATGATCCATATCGGCATCAGCGCCTGGCAAAGCGGGCAAACCACGCAGCAGGTCATGGAAAACGTCGAGCTGGCCACGCGGCACGCGGCGCTGCTGGGCGGCAATAACTGGTCGGTCAGCGAAAAACCGGCGCCGGAGCTGAGCCGGGGCAGCGTCAAGTGGCGCACGCTGCTGGAAAATACCCTCAGTCGCGGCGGGCCGCGTTTGTATCAGAAACCGGCGGTAACGCGGGAAGGGCGGCTGCACCATCGCGAAATCATGCCGAGGATCTTTGACGGCAAAACCGAGCTGGCGGCGGCTGAATATCTGCCGCTGGTGCAGCAGCTGGGCATGGCCGAAGGTTATGACCGAATTTTAATAAGCCGCATCCTGAGCTTTATCCAGGCCTGGCCGGAGGAAACGCTGGCGATACCGCTGACGATCGATGCGCTCCTGCAGCGTCCTTTCCAGATTTGGCTGCGCGATATGCTGCTGCAATACACTAAATCACAAAGAAACCGTATTTTATTTGAACTTGCGGAAGCGGATGTAGGTCAACATCTCTGCCGCTTGCACGGCGCCTTTCATTTACTGAAAGGTTTTGGCTGCCGTATTGCCATTATCCAGGCAGGGTTAACGCTGGTCAGTACGGTCTACATCAAGGTGGTGTCGCCGGAACTGATCAAGCTGCATCCCGGTCTGGTGCGCAATATTGACCGTCGCAAGGAGAATCAGCTGTTTGTGCAGAGTTTGCTCGAAAGCTGCAAGGGTACGTCAACGCAGGTTTTCGCCGCAGGCGTAAAAACCCGAAGTGAATGGCAAACCTTAACGGAGTCAGGGATAAACGGCGGCCAGGGCGATTTTTTTGCTCCTTCGCAGCTGCTGACAGGCGATATGAAAAAATATTCGCAAAGATATCGAGTTTAGTCTGCCGTTAAGCCGGATTTCACGTAGAATAGCCGCGCAGCTGTGGTGCCGGCTACGTTTGACGGGCGGTAAAGCAGTGCCTAAATATGTAAAAATTCATGTACGTTATGTCCGTAAAACGGCCTTAAAACAGGGGCGATGCGCCTGAACTCAGGCATTCTGCTCGCGTAGTTTTTTGGGTTGTGACTCAGGCGAGAGATAGCGTGATTTTTCACCGAAGTAGAGCGTTTTTGCGCCTTGTCGCTGCTTCGTGTGGTTGGTAAAGTAAGCGGATTTTATTATCCGCCCCCAGCTAGCAGGATTATCCTTCAGTATGTTTAAAAAATTCCGTGGCATGTTTTCCAACGACTTGTCCATCGACCTGGGTACCGCCAATACCCTGATTTATGTGAAAGGACAGGGCATCGTTCTGAATGAGCCTTCCGTCGTTGCTATTCGTCAGGATCGTGCCGGTTCCCCAAAGAGCGTCGCGGCAGTAGGTCATGACGCCAAGCAGATGCTGGGTCGTACCCCCGGCAATATCGCTGCTATCCGTCCAATGAAAGACGGCGTGATCGCCGACTTCTTTGTGACCGAAAAGATGCTGCAACACTTTATCAAACAGGTTCACAGCAACAGCTTTATGCGCCCAAGCCCGCGCGTGCTGGTGTGTGTGCCTGTCGGCGCGACCCAGGTTGAACGCCGTGCGATCCGTGAATCCGCACAGGGCGCAGGCGCGCGTGAAGTTTTCCTGATTGAAGAGCCGATGGCAGCCGCTATCGGTGCTGGCCTGCCGGTTTCGGAAGCGACCGGTTCAATGGTGGTCGATATCGGCGGCGGCACCACGGAAGTTGCGGTGATCTCTCTGAACGGCGTGGTTTACTCCTCTTCCGTGCGCATCGGCGGCGATCGCTTTGACGAAGCCATTATTAATTACGTGCGCCGTAACTACGGCTCGCTGATCGGCGAAGCCACCGCTGAACGAATCAAACATGAGATCGGCTCCGCTTATCCGGGCGACGAAGTGCGTGAGATCGAAGTGCGCGGTCGTAACCTGGCGGAAGGCGTGCCTCGCGGCTTTACGCTGAACTCCAACGAAATTCTGGAGGCGCTCCAGGAGCCGCTGACCGGCATCGTTAGCGCGGTGATGGTTGCGCTGGAACAGTGTCCGCCAGAGCTGGCCTCTGACATCTCCGAGCGCGGCATGGTGCTGACCGGCGGCGGTGCGCTGCTGCGCAACCTTGACCGTCTGCTGATGGAAGAAACCGGTATTCCGGTGGTAGTGGCTGAAGATCCGCTGACCTGCGTCGCACGCGGCGGCGGTAAGGCGTTGGAAATGATCGACATGCACGGCGGCGATTTGTTCAGCGAAGAATAATTTGCCATGAAGGCGCGCGGGTCCCGCGCGTCTTGTTAATGATGTCGAGGAATACGCCGAGTTTATGAAGCCGATCTTCAGCAGGGGCCCATCCCTGCAGTTACGCTTGTTTCTGGCAGTTGTGGTAGCGATAGGCGTGATTATCGCCGACAGCCGTATGGGCGCTTTCAGCCAGATACGCACCTACATGGATACGGCGGTCAGCCCATTCTATTTTCTGGCCAACGGGCCACGTCAGATTCTGGACAGCGTTTCCGACACGCTGGCCTCTCGCCAGCAGCTTGAGCTGGAAAACAAAGCCCTGCATCGCGAGCTGATGCTGAAAAACAGCGAGCTGCTGATGCTGGGGCAATTTAAGCAGGAAAACGCGCGTCTGCGCGAGCTGCTTGGTTCGCCGCTGCGTCAGGACGAGCACAAGATGGTCACCCAGGTCATCTCTACCGGCACGGATCCCTATACCGATCAGGTGGTAATCGACAAAGGCAGCGTAAACGGCGTTTACGAAGGCCAGCCGATTATCAGCGATAAAGGCGTGGTCGGTCAGGTCGTCGCCGTCGGCAAAATCACCAGCCGCGTCATGCTGATTTGCGACTCCTCTCACGCGCTGCCGATTCAGGTATTGCGCAACGATATCCGCGTGATTGCGGCGGGCAACGGCTGTACGGAAGATCTTCAGCTTGAGCACTTGCCGGGCAACACCGATATCCGCGTGGGCGACGTGCTGGTCACTTCCGGCCTCGGCGGTCGCTTCCCGGAAGGCTACCCGGTCGGCGTGGTGTCCTCCGTGAAGCTCGATACGCAGCGCGCCTATACCGTGATCCAGGCGCGTCCGACGGCGGGCCTGCAACGCTTGCGCTATCTGCTACTGCTGTGGGGCGCGGATCGCAACGGCACCATGCCGATGGCGCCGGATGAAGTGCACCGCGTCGCCAACGAGCGCCTGATGCAGATGATGCCGCAGGTGCTGCCGGCCGCCAGCGAAATGATGGGGCCGCCTGCGCCGGATAACGCATCGACAACCGGCCAGACAACGCCTGCGGCTCAGGCCGCGCCTGCCGCTGCCGCGCCCGCCTCGCGCAGAGGCCAGCCTTGAGCAGCTATCGCAGCCATGGTCGCTGGGTTATCTGGTGCTCGTTTCTGGTGGCGCTGGTGCTGCAAATCATGCCGTGGCCCGATCAGCTCTATATGTTCCGGCCTTCCTGGCTGCTGTTGATCCTGATTTACTGGGTGCTGGCGCTGCCGCATCGCGTGAATGTCGGCACGGGTTTTGTGATGGGATCTATAATGGATCTGATTTCAGGCTCGACGCTGGGCGTGCGTGCGCTGGCTTTCAGCATCCTTGCTTACCTGGTGGCGTTTAAATTCCAGCTATTCCGCAATCTGGCGCTCTGGCAGCAGGCGCTGATGGTGATGGTGCTGTCGCTGGCGATGGATGTCATTGTCTTCTGGGCGGAATTTTTAGTTATTAACGTCTCGTTTCGTCCGGAAATCTTCTGGAGCAGCGTAATAGACGGTATTCTGTGGCCCTGGCTGTTCTTGCTGATGAGAAAAATACGTCGCCAGTTTGCCGTACAATAAGGAAGAGTATGATATCCCTTTACCTGGCCTCCGGTTCTCCCCGTCGTCGTGAATTACTTACGCAGCTTGGTCTGCGTTTTGCGCGTTTAAGCACGCAGGTTGAAGAGCGGCAGCAGCCCGGCGAAATGGCGGAAGCCTACGTCCGGCGTCTGGCGCTGGAAAAAGCGCAGGCCGGCGTGGCGGTGGCGGAGCAGGATCTGCCGGTGCTGGGCGCCGATACCATCGTGGTGCTGAACAACGAAGTGCTGGAGAAACCGGCAGACGAGGCCGCCGCCGCCGCGATGCTGGCTAAACTTTCCGGCCAGACGCATCAGGTGATGACGGCCGTCGCGCTGGCCGATCGGCAACGGCAGCTGGCGTGCATGGTGGTAACGGAAGTCACTTTTCGCCTGCTGAGCGAGGAGGACATTGCGGCCTATATCGCCAGCGGCGAGCCGATGGATAAAGCGGGCGCCTATGGCATTCAGGGACTGGGCGGGAATTTCGTCAGAAAAATCAATGGAAGCTATCACGCGGTGGTGGGGCTGCCCCTGGTGGAAACGGCTGAGCTGCTGAGCCAGTTTCACGCGCTGCGTGAGGTAAGGGAACAAGATGACGGCTGAACTTCTGGTAAATATTACCCCTTCGGAAACGCGCGTCGCCTATATTGACGGCGGCATTCTGCAGGAAATTCATATTGAACGCGAAGCGCGCCGGGGCATTGTCGGCAATATCTATAAAGGGCGCGTCAGCCGGGTTCTGCCGGGCATGCAGGCTGCCTTTGTCGATATCGGGCTGGAAAAAGCCGCCTTTCTGCACGCTTCCGACATCATGCCGCATACCGAATGCGTAGCGGGCGACGAGCGTAAAAACTTTTCCGTACGCGATATTTCCGAACTGGTTCGCCAGGGACAGGATCTGATGGTGCAGGTGGTGAAAGATCCGCTGGGCACTAAAGGCGCGCGTCTCACCACCGATATCACGCTGCCTTCGCGCTATCTGGTCTTTATGCCGGGCGCGTCGCACGTTGGCGTTTCGCAACGTATAGAAAGCGAAGCGGAGCGCGAGCGTCTTAAGTCCGTGGTGGCCGCCTACTGCGACGAGCTGGGCGGCTATATTATCCGCACCGCCGCCGAAGGCGTGGGCGAACAGGAGCTGGCTTCCGACGCCGCGTTTCTAAAACGCCTGTGGACTAAGGTCATCGAGCGCAAAAAGCGCAATAAAACCCGCTGTCGTCTTTATGGCGAGGTCGCGCTGTCGCAGCGTATCCTGCGCGATTTCGCCGGGGCCGCCCTGGATCGTATCCGTATCGATTCGCGTCAGACGTGGGAACATCTGGTGGAGTTCACCAGCGAATACATTCCTGAAATGACGGCAAAGCTGGAGCTGTACACCGGCAAGCAGCCGATTTTCGATTTGTTCGATGTGGAAAACGAAATCCAGCGCTCGCTGGATCGCAAGGTGGAGCTGAAATCCGGCGGCTATCTGATCATCGACCAAACCGAGGCGATGACCACCATCGATATCAATACCGGCGCCTTTGTCGGCCATCGCAATCTGGATGAAACCATCTTTAACACCAACGTCGAGGCGACGCAGGCGATCGCCCGCCAGCTGCGTCTGCGCAACCTCGGCGGCATTATCATTATCGACTTTATCGATATGAATAACGAAGATCATCGCCGTCGCGTGCTGCACTCGCTGGAGCAGGCGCTGAGTAAGGATCGGGTCAAAACCGGCATCAATGGTTTCTCGCAGCTTGGGCTGGTAGAGATGACCCGTAAACGCACGCGGGAAAGCATTGAGCATGTGCTGTGTCAGGACTGCCCGGTCTGCAAAGGACGCGGCACGCTGAAAACCGTGGAAACCGTCTGCTATGAGATCATGCGCGAAATAGTCCGCGTTCATCACGCCTACGATTCGGACCGTTTTTTGGTTTACGTTTCGCCTGCGGTTGGCGAGGCGCTGAAAACCGACGAATCCCATGCGCTGGCGGAAGTAGAGATATTCGTCGGCAAGCAGGTGAAAGTACAGATTGAACCGCTCTATACTCAGGAGCAGTTTGACGTGGTGATGATGTAAGCCATCGGCTATCCCGTTCAGAACAAAGCCAGCGCGCCCCACCGGGGATAAATACAGTTATTGCCCGCAGTGACGGGCATCAAGGAGAGGTGTGTGAGGCAATTGCCGAGGATCTTGCTACTGACCGGCGCAATAATCGTCGTTATTATTGCGCTGATAGTCAGCGGCCTGCGTCTGGCGATGCCGCATATCAACAGCTGGCGCACGCCTCTGCTGCAGCGCCTTTCCAGCGCTATCGACATGCCGGTAGAAGCCGCTTCCCTTAACGGGCGTTGGGAGAATTTCGGCCCGGTGCTGGAAATCAAAGCCCTTAATATCGGCCTGAAGGACGGCGGCTCGCTGAAGGTCGATCGCGTTTCGCTGGCCTTTGACGTCTGGCAATCGCTGCTGCATCTGCGCCCGCAGTTTCGCAATCTCGTCTTCTGGCGACTGGATCTCGTCACCAATACGCCGCTCACCGCCGGCGACAGCGGCAAAGTAGAGCTCAAGCCGGGCCAGTTCAGCGATCTCTTTCTGCGTCAGTTTGACCACTTCGATTTGCAACAAAGCCAGATCAGTTTTCTGACGCTTTCCGGGCAGCGCGCCAGGCTGGATATGCCGCAGCTTACCTGGCTGAACGAAAAAAACCGTCACCGTGCGGAAGGGCTGGTCAGTTTGTCCAGCTTTACCGGCCAGCACGGCGTGGTACAGGTGCGTCTCGATCTCAGCGACACCAATGGCTATCTCGATACCGGGCGCGCCTGGATGCAGGCGGACGATGTGGATGTCAAACCCTGGCTGGGCCAGTGGATGCAGGACAACACCACGCTGAAAAGCGCCCGCTTCTCGCTGGCTGCCTGGATGAGCCTTGAAAACGGCGAAATCCACAGCGGCGATATCTTATTAAAGAAAGGCGGCGCGGAATGGCAGGGCGAAAACGAGGCACACCACTTCACCGTGGATAACCTCGCCGCCCATATCAGCCGCGTTGAGCAGGGCTGGCGTGCCGAAATGCCGCGAACCAGCCTGCATACCGACGGCATAGCCTGGCCAAAAGGGCGGGTATCGCTGCTCTGGCTGCCGCAACGTTCGTCCAGCCCGGAAGAGCTACGCATACGCGCCACCCATCTGGCGCTTGAGCGTATCGATGCGCTGCTGCCGCTGTTTTCCAAAGTGACGCCGACGCTGCTGACTAACTGGCGCACGCTGCAGCCGCACGGCGAAGTTCAGGCGCTGGCCGCCGATATTCCTTTACAGCAGCCGGAGAAAACCCGCTTTCAGGCCCGCTGGCAAAATCTGAGCTGGCAGCACTGGGAGCTGCTGCCGGGAATGCAGCATTTTAGCGGCTCGCTTACCGGCAGCGTCACGGACGGCAAGCTGAATTTCAGGCTGAAAGATGCCTCGCTGCCCGATGGCACCATGTTCCGCGCGCCGCTGCAAATCGCGCAGGCCAGCGGCGCCTTCAGCTGGCGGAGCGACGAGCAGGGCGTCACGCTGGCCGGACGGGATCTGGATGTGCAGGCGCGCTCGCTGTGGGCGAAGGGCGACTTCACCTGGGCGCAGGTCAAAGAGCAGGCGCCGCGGCTGGATATTCTGGCCGGCATTAACCTGACCGATGCGGCAGACGCCTGGCGCTACTTCCCGGAACCGCTGATGGGCACCAAACTGGTCGACTATCTCAGCGGCGCCATCAAAGGCGGGCAGGCGCAAAACGCCACGCTGCTGTTTGCGGGCAATCCCCAGCTTTTCCCTTTCAAACACAACGACGGTATGTTCCAGGTTTGGGTGCCGCTGCGTCAGGCGACCTATCGCTTCCAGCCCGGCTGGCCGGATCTGGAAAAGCTGGATATCAACTTGAACTTTATCAACGACGGCCTGTTTATGAAGGCGGATCGGGCAATGCTGGGCAACGTGCAGGGCAAAAACGTTGCCGCCGTTATTCCTGACTATATGAAAGAAAAGCTGATTATCGACAGCGATATCAGCGGGGCGGGCACGGAAATCGGCCGCTACTTTAACCAGACGCCGCTGAAGCCAACGCTGGGCGCGGCGCTGGACGAGCTACAGATCGGTGGCGATGTAAGCGGTCGCTTACATTTGAATATCCCGCTGGATGGGCAGGAAGTTAAAGCCAGCGGCGATGTGGCTCTGCATAATAATTCGCTGTTTATTAAACCGCTTAACAGCACCATCAAACAGCTGAGCGGCCGCTTCACTTACGACAACGGCAATCTGCAAAGCGAGCCGCTGACCGCCAGCTGGTTCGGGCAGCCGATGGGCGTCACGTTTACTACCCAGGAAGGCGAAAAGCATTACGCTATCGGCGTCGATCTTAAAGGCGACTGGCAGCCGGGCAAAATCGACGCGGTGCCGAAGGCGCTGCGCGAAAAACTGAACGGCAGCGCCAGCTGGCAAAGCGCGGTCGCCATTACGCTGCCGCACGGCGGAGGCGCGAACTACAAGGTCTCGCTGACCGGCGATCTGAAAAATGTAAGCAGTAACTTACCTTCGCCGCTGGATAAAGAGCGGGCTGCGCCGATGCCGATCCGCGTTCAGGCGCAGGGCGATCTGTCGGCCTTTACGCTGCATGGCGCGGTAGGTGAAAAGCACCGTTTCAACAGCCGCTGGCTATTGGGTAAGCCACGCGTCGATCGCGGCATCTGGGAAAATGACGCCACGCAAACGCCGCCGCTGCCGGCAACGTCAGGCATGACGCTTAATCTGCCGCCGCTGGATGGTGAAGCCTGGCTGGGGCTGCTGGCGGGCGGCACAGGCGCAGGCGGCGGACAGGCTTATCTGCCGGGCGATATCACGCTGCGCACGCCGGCGCTGACGCTGGGCGGGCAGCGCTGGCACGATCTGGAGGCAACGCTGAGCCAGACGGTAGCGGGCGAAAACGTGGTGCAGGCCAAAGGACGCGAGATCGACGGCAAGTTGGTAATGAGACAGCACGCGCCGTGGCTGGGCCAGCTCAGCTACCTCTATTACAACCCGCAGTGGCCAGCGGCCAGCGGCTCCACGCCGTTTTCCGGCGAGCAGGCCAGCGGAATTGATTTCAGCAGCTGGCCCGCCGTTAATCTGAGCTGCAACGAATGCTGGCTGCGCGGCCAGCGCTTCGGCCGGATGGCGGCGGATCTGAGCCACACCCGCGATACCTTAAAGCTGCAAAACGGCCTGATCGATATCGGCAGCGCAAAACTGAAGGTGGCAGGCGAATGGGTCAACCAGCCGGGCGCGCAGCGCACGGCGCTGAAAGGCTCGCTCAGCGGCAAAAAAGTTGACGATGCCACCAACTGGTTCGGCATGAATTCGCCGCTGCGGGATGCGCCGTTTAACATCGATTACGATCTTCACTGGCAGGCCGCGCCGTGGCAGCCGTCGGTGGCGACGCTGAGCGGTGTGCTGAAATCGCACATGGGCGCCGGACAAATTGCCGATGTGAATACCGGCCGCGCCGGCCAGCTGCTGCGGCTGGTCAGTTTCGATGCGCTACTGCGCAAGCTGCGCCTTGATTTCACCGACACTTTCAGTCAGGGCTTCTATTTTGATTCCATTAACGGCACTGCCTGGATTGAAAAGGGCGTGCTGCGTACCGATAACCTGCTGGTGGATGGCCTGGAAGCCGACATCGCCATGCAGGGCAAAATCGACCTGGTGAAACGGCAAATCGATATGGAAGCGGTAGTCGCGCCGGAAATTTCCGCGACCGTCGGCGTCGCCGCCGCGTTCGCCGTTAATCCGGTGGTCGGCGCAGCGGTCTTTGCCGCCAGCAAGGCGCTGGCGCCGCTGTGGAATAAGATCTCGGTGCTGCGCTACCATCTTTCCGGGCCGCTCGATAAGCCGCAAATTGACGAAGTGCTGCGCAAGCCGCGAGAAAAGAGCGCGAAGTGAATTTGACGTGACCGGGGAATTGCCTCAGGCTATAGAGATTACGACGCCAGCGGCGACTGGCTCCCAAACAGAGCGAGAATACATGAGTCTGAATCTGGTAAGTGAACAGTTACTAACTGCTAATAATATTAACCAACAGGATCTCTTTTCCCTTCTCGGTCAGCTCTCGGAACGCAAGCTGGACTACGCCGACCTCTATTTTCAGTCCGGCTACCACGAATCCTGGGTGCTGGAAGACAGGATTATCAAAGACGGCTCCTGGAACATCGATCAGGGCGTCGGCGTGCGCGCCATCAGCGGCGAAAAAACGGGCTTCGCCTACGCCGATCAGATCACGCTGAACGCTTTGACGCAAAGCGCCACGGCGGCGCGCAGTATTGTGCGCGAGCAGGGCAACGGCAAATCGCACACGCTGGGCGCGGTAATGAACCGCCCGCTTTACCCAACGGCCGATCCGCTGCAAAGCCTGACCCGTGAAGAGAAAATCGCGCTGCTGCATCGCGTGGATTCTGCGGCGCGTGCGGCGGACAAGCGTGTACAGGAAGTCAGCGCCAGCCTGAGCGGCGTTTACGAGATGGTGCTGGTGGCGGCCACCGACGGCACGCTGGCGGCCGACGTGCGTCCGCTGGTTCGCCTGTCGATAAGCGTGCAGGTTGAGGACAACGGCAAGCGCGAGCGCGGCTCCAGCGGCGGCGGCGGCCGTTTCGGCTACGAATTTTTCCTGGCCGACGAGTCTGGCGAAACCCGCGCGGAAGCCTGGGCGCGTGAAGCGGTGCGGATGGCGCTGGTCAACCTGAGCGCCGTCGCGGCGCCGGCGGGCAGCATTCCGGTGGTGCTGGGCGCGGGCTGGCCTGGCGTGCTGCTGCACGAAGCGGTTGGTCACGGTCTGGAAGGCGACTTCAACCGTCGCGGCACCTCGGTGTTCAGCGGCCAGATTGGCCAGAAAGTGGCGTCCGATCTCTGCACCGTGGTCGATGACGGCACCATCGAAGGCCTGCGCGGGTCGCTGGCGGTGGATGACGAAGGCGTGCCGGGCCAGTACAACGTGCTGATCGAAAACGGCGTGCTGAAAGGCTATATGCAGGACAAGCTGAACGCCCGCCTGATGGGCGTTAAGCCTACCGGCAACGGCCGCCGCGAATCCTATGCGCATCTGCCGATGCCGCGCATGACCAACACCTATATGCTGGCAGGCAAGTCGACGCCGGAAGATATCATCGCCAGCGTCGAGTATGGCCTCTATGCGCCAAACTTCGGCGGCGGTCAGGTGGATATCACCTCCGGGAAATTTGTTTTCTCGACCTCGGAAGCCTATCTGATTGAGAACGGCAAAGTGACCAAACCGGTGAAAGGCGCCACGCTGATCGGTTCCGGTATTGAGGCGATGCAGCAAATCTCGATGGTAGGCAACGACCTCGCGCTGGATAAAGGCGTGGGCGTTTGCGGCAAAGAAGGGCAAAGCCTGCCGGTCGGCGTTGGCCAGCCGACCCTGAAGCTGGATAAGCTGACCGTGGGCGGCACCGCCTGACGGATAGCGACCACGAAAAGGCGAGCCATAGCGGCTCGCCTTTTTTATTTCTGCCGGTACTCCTGGTACACGTCCGCCACCTTATGGAAGTAATCCGTCAGATAATTGATACACACCTGTACCTTCAGCGGCAGCTTGTCCTTCTGCGTATAAACCGCATAAACCGGCCGGGGATCGGACTGATAGTGCGCAAACAGGATTTCAATTTTACCGGCGTTGATCTCGTCGATGATCCACATCAGCGGCACGTAGGCGATGCCCGTTCCGGCCACCAGCCAGCGGATTAGCGTTTGCGAATCGTTGGTGGCGAAGCGTCCCTGCGGCGAAAGGCGAATGGCGAGGCCTTCCGGCGACGTCAGCTCAAAATCGTTGTCGGGCCGCACGCTGTACTCCAGCCAGGAAAAGTTGCCGATATCCGAAGGCTTTTCCGGCGTGCCGTGCTGCACCAGATAGCTTTTGGCGGCGCAGACCACCATCGGCATTGAGCCAAGGCGGCGAGAGAACAGGCTGGAATCGCGCAGCGCGCCAACGCGGATCACCAGATCCAGCCCGTCGGCGATCAGGTCGGGCGCAGGGATGCCGGTCACCAGATTCACCGTCAGGCCAGGATATTCTTTCAGCATCTCGGCGGTCATATTCGCCAGCACGTTCTGCGCCATGGTCGAAGAGCTGCCGATGCGCAGCGTGCCGATCGGCGTATTGTTGAAGGCGTACAGCTGCTCGTGCACCTGCTGCGCTTCCGACATCATCCTGCGGCAGCCCTGGAAATAGATTTTTCCGGCTTCGGTCAGGCCCAGGCTGCGCGTGCTGCGGTTCAGCAGCTTGACCTGTAGCTCATCCTCCAGCTTCGCCACGATCTGGCTGACGGCGGAAACGCTCATTTGCAGATGGTTGGCGGCCGCGGTAAAAGAGCCCAGCTCCACCACACGCGCAAACACGGACATGCCCTTCATTCTTTCCATTATTAACTCTGGCTTAAAAGTGATTTAGATCACATTTGGTAGAAAACAGATAGTCAGCCGCGTTACTATAGCATCGCCGGGTTACCATTCCGTAACTCAACTCGCCGAAATGCTGACGCCTGAATACGCTATTATTCATACAGCGCCGGTTTTTGATAAGACCGTCTGCGGTTAATCTGACATCATCATCCGTAGAGCAGCAGCCACCCTGTCCGGGGCGGCCGTTTTTTTGTGGCGGAGCGCCCGGTAAACCCGACAAGGATAAGAGATGAGCGTGCTTCCGGTTATTGTGATATTTGGGCTCTCCTTCCCGCCCATATTTTTTGAGATTATCGTGTCATTGATGCTGTTCTGGCTGGTGCGTCGTTTGCTTACGCCCACCGGGATCTATGACCTGGTCTGGCATCCTGCGTTATTTAATACAGCACTCTACTGCTGCCTGTTCTACCTGGTTTCCCGATTGTTTGTCTGAGGTCACAGTGAAAGCGTTAACAAGAAAAATTTCCCGGTTTGCCATCACCCTTATCCTGGTGGTCATTGCCGTTGTTGGTATTTTCCACGTCTGGGTTTACTACACAGAATCGCCGTGGACGCGCGACGCAAAATTCACGGCGGACGTGGTCGCTATCGCGCCAGATGTCAGCGGCCTGATCACCGACGTGCGCGTGCGGGATAACCAGCTGGTGAAAAAGGATCAGGTGCTGTTCGTGGTCGATCAGCCGCGCTATCAGCAGGCGCTGAACCAGGCGGAAGCGGACGTGGCCTATTACCAGGCGCTGGTCAGTGAAAAACGCCGTGAGGCAGGCCGCCGCAATCAGCTCGGCGTCTCTGCTATGTCGCGTGAGGCTATCGAGCAGGCCAACAGCGATTACCAGACCACGGAACACCAGCTGGCGAAAGCTGTCGCCACGCGCGATACCGCGAAGCTGGATCTGGAGCGTACCGTGGTCAAAG
This sequence comes from Erwinia aeris, assembly GCF_041224955.1. Classification (NCBI taxonomy): domain Bacteria; kingdom Pseudomonadati; phylum Pseudomonadota; class Gammaproteobacteria; order Enterobacterales; family Erwiniaceae; genus Erwinia; species Erwinia aeris. The sequence continues at coordinate 31,223 of NZ_JBGFFX010000013.1, forward strand.
CGCCGGCGGACGGCTGGATCACTAACCTGAACGTCTATCGCGGCGAATTTATCACGCGCGGCTCTACCGCCGTGGCGCTGGTGCAGCAGCACACCTTCTACGTGCTGGCCTATATGGAAGAAACCAAGCTGGAAGGCGTGCGTCCCGGCTATCGCGTGGAGATCACGCCGCTGGGCAGCAACCGCGTGCTGCAGGGCACCGTTGACAGCGTGGCCGCTGGCGTGACCAACAGCAGCAGCACCGTCGACAGCAAAGGCATGGCGACCATCGATTCCAACCTGGAGTGGGTGCGTCTGGCGCAGCGCGTGCCGGTACGTATTCATCTCGACCAGCAGCAGGGCAATCTTTATCCTGCCGGCACGACGGCAACCGTGATTGTGACGGGCGCTCAGGATCGTCAGCCGCAGGAGATGTCGCCGGCGATGAAGCTGATGCACCGCCTGCGTGAGTTCGGCTAAGCGCCATGTGGTATCAACTGCGGTTTCCGATCAAGCTGACCTTCGCCATTCTGCTGGCGTTGCTGATCGGCTTTCACTTTAATCTGGAAACGCCGCGCTGGGCGGTAATGACCGCCTGTATCGTCGCAGGCGGCACGGCCTTTGCCGCAGGCGGCGATCCTTTCTCCGGCGCGCTGCGCCATCGCGGGATGCTGCGTATTATCGGCACCTTTATCGGCTGCCTGGCCGCGCTGACGATTATGATCGCCACCATCCGCGCGCCGGTGGTGATGCTGCTGCTGTGCTGTCTGTGGGCCGGTTTCTGCGTCTGGCTTTCCTCCTTAATCAAAGTTGAAAACTCCTATGCGCTGGGCCTGGCGGGCTATACGGCGCTGATTATCGTGGTCAGCCTGGACGCTAACGGCTCGGTGCTGCTGGCGCCGCAGTTTGCCGTCGAGCGCTGTAGCGAAATCATTATCGGCATCGTCTGCGCCATTCTGGCCGACATGCTGTTTTCGCCGCGCTCCATCAAACAGGATATCGATCGCGCTATCGACGGGCTGCTGGTGGATCAGTACAAGCTGATGCAGCTTTGCGTGGCGCACGGCGACAAAGAAGAGGTCGACAAAGCCTGGACCGATCTGGTGCGTCGCACCACCGCGCTGAACGGAATGCGTACCCATCTGATGATGGAGTCAGGCCACTGGCAGCGAGCGGACAGGCGACTGCGCGCGTTAAATACGCTGTCGCTGACCTTGATTACCCAGGCCTGCGAAACTTTTCTGATCCAGAATACTCGTCAGGAATATGTGCCGCCGCAGTTTCACCTTTTCTTTGAAAAGCCGGTTGAGAACGTCGCCGATATCCATAAGCGCATGAAAATTATGCGCCGCGTGATCACCGCCAGCGGCAGCAAAAATACGCCGGTCACCGTCAGCAACTGGGTCGGCGCGGCTTCACGCTATTTGCTGCTGCTGAAAGGCATAAAAACCAACAGCAGCATCAGCGGCATGGAAGAAGAAGTGCTGGATGGCGAGCCGGTGGTAAAAATGCGCTCGGCGGAAACGCGCCACGCGCTGATCAACGGCGTGCGCACTTTTGTCGCCACGGCGGTCGGTTCGCTGTTCTGGCTGTGGAGCGGCTGGACATCGGGCAGCGGCGCAATGGTGATGCTCGCGGTGATCACCGCGCTGGCGATGAGGATGCCGAACCCGCTGATGATGGCGAAGGATTTTCTGTACGGCATGATGGTGGCGATCCCCTTAGGGGCGCTCTATTACATGGTGCTGATGCCCGCCACGCAGCAAAGTATGCTGCTGCTCTGCCTCTGCCTGGGCGTGATGGCCTTTATCGGCGGCATCCTTATTCAGCGCCGTCAGATCGGCACGCTGGGCGCGCTGGTCGGCACCATCAATATCCTGACGCTGGACAATCCCATGACCTTTAACGTCAGCGCCTTTCTGGATAACGCGCTCGGTCAGGCGATCGGCTGTTTCCTGGCGCTGCTGGTCATTTTGCTTATTCGCGACACCTCAAAAGCGCGGACCGGACGCACGCTGCTGAACCGCTTTATGTATTCCGCCGTGGCGGCCATGACCACCAATCAGGCCCGCCGTCGCGAGAACCATCTGCCGGCGCTGTACCAGCAGCTGTTTATGTTGCTGAATCTTTTTCCGGGCGATATCAACAAGTTTCGTATCGCGCTGACGTTGATTATCGGACACCAGCGCCTGCGCGATGCCGATATCCCGGTTAACAGCGATCTTTCTGCTTTCCACAAGCAGCTGCGGCATACGGCGGATCGGGTTATTTCGGCAGGCAGCGACGCCAAACGACGCCACTACTTCGAGCGGCTGCTGGCGGAACTGGCTATCTATCAGGAAAAGCTGGTGCATTACGAGGCGCCGCTAAGCGTCACCGAGCCCGTGCAGCGCCTGGCGAGCATGTTGAAAAAATATCAGACCACGCTGCTGCAAATCTGATTAAGAGATCTCCGCTTCTTGCCCTTCTTGCGGCCTGTCATGCAGGCCGCCATCTATACTTATCCCAACGGTAATCCAATGGGAGAACAGTATGAGCAACTCGCTTCAGGACAACGACTTATTTCAGACCGGCTTTTTTATCGACGGTCAGTGGCAGCAGGGCGGCGCAACCTTTGACGTACTGAACCCGGCCACCGGTGAAGTCATTACTCAGGTCGCGCGCGCCGGTAAAGACGAAACCGAACGGGCGATTGCCGCCGCCGCCAAAGCCTTTCCCGCCTGGCGGGCGAAAACCGCTAAAGAGCGTAGCGAAATCCTTTACCGCTGGTATCAGCTGATTATCGACAACAAAGCCTGGCTGGGCAAACTGATGACGGCGGAGCAGGGTAAGCCCGTAAAAGAAGCCGAGGGTGAAGTCGAGTACGCCGCCAGCTTTATTCAGTGGTTTGCCGAGCAGGCAAAGCGCGCTAACGGTGAAATCATTCCGCCGGCCAAAGCGGGATCGCGCATTCTGGCGACGCGCGAACCCATCGGCGTGGTCGCTGCTATTACGCCCTGGAATTTCCCGATGGCGATGCTGACGCGCAAGCTTGGCCCCGCGCTGGCCGCAGGCTGCACCGGCATTATCAAACCCGCTAATAACACGCCGCTGTCGGCTTTTGCTCTGGTGGCGCTGGCGAAAAAAGCGGGCGTGCCGGACGGCGTGCTGAACGCGGTGGCGGGCGATACCAAAGCCATCAGCGAAGCCATTATGGCCAGTTCGACGGTCAGGAAAATCTCTTTCACCGGTTCAACGGAAGTCGGCAAGCTGCTGATGCGTAACGCCGCTGAGACGATGAAAAAAGTGTCGATGGAGCTGGGCGGCAACGCGCCCTATATCGTCTTTGAGGATGCGGATATCGACGCCGCCGTTAAAGGCGCCATCGCCAACAAGTTCCGCAACGCGGGCCAGGTTTGCGTCAGCGTTAACCGCTTCTTTATTCACAACAGCGTTTACGACCGCTTTGTCAGCCAGCTGGCGGAAGAGGTAGGCAAGCTGAAGGTGGGTAACGGCATGGAAGAAGGGGTGATTGTCGGGCCGCTGATTGAGGCTTCTGCCGTAGATAAGGTGGAAGAGCATGTTAAAGACGCCAAAGCGAAAGGCGGCAAGATTGTCGTCGGCGGCGACCGGCACGCGCTCGGCGGCAATTTCTGGCAGCCGACGGTGATTGCCGAAGCCAATGAAAACATGAAGCTGGCCAAAGAGGAAACGTTCGGCCCGGTCGCCGCCTGTTTCCGCTTTGACAGCGAAGAAGAGGTAATCCGCCGCGCCAACGATACCGAATTTGGTCTGGCAGCCTATTTCTATACCCGTGATGTCCAGCGCATCTTCCGCGTAGCGGCGGCGCTGGAAAGCGGCATGATCGGCATCAATGAGTGCGCGGTATCCACCGAGCTGGCGCCTTTTGGCGGCGTGAAAGAGTCCGGGCTGGGACGGGAAGGATCGGTGCTGGGACTGGAAGAGTTTTTAGAGGTCAAAGCCCTGCATATCGGGGGACTGTAACTCACCGGGCGGCCACGCGTCGCCCGACCGTTTTCCTGTGGAGCGGCAGTATGAGAACAGAAATTTTTGATTTTAATGAAATCGTGGATCAGGCGCATTTCTTCCGACAGTTCAGCGATCGTTTTTCACTGGGCGATCGGCTTATTACCGATTTGGACAGCCTGTGGGAAGTGGTGAGCGACAGATCGCTGCCGTTACCGCTGGAGATCGAATTTGTGCATCTTGGCACAGGCCAGAGACGGCGCTACGGCGCGTTGATCCTGCTGTTTGACGAAGCGGAGGAAGAGCTGGAAGGGCAGCTACGATTTAATGTGCGCTGAAACGAAAAAAGGCCCCGGCGAACGGGGCCAAAAGGTTCGTCATATAACCGTCAGGGTAACGGTGACGAGGAATTACTTATACAGCTCGGCGGTGACGTGCCAGGTGTTGTCGTTGCGCGCTTCGATAACGCGATAGGCGCTGGCGCCTTGTTCATCCGCTTTCTGCGACAGCTGCTGACGAATATCCATCGGTGCGCCCGCCACGCCGCCTAATGAAATGGTGCCGGCGGATTGTAGATGCTGCGATTGCTCTGCGTTAACCAGCTGTGCAGCTGAAGCGCCGAAGGAAAGTACGGAGAGCAGGCTTAATACGGCTAAAGTTGTTTTCATGATTTTCTTCCTCATTGTCCTCAACAACCCGCGTCTGAAACCTGTCAGGTCGTCGATATAGCGGCAGGCTTTACGCCTGCCCGTCGCCCATCTTATTTATAAAGTTCTGCGGTCGCGTGATAGTTGCCGTTGTTGTAGGCCTCAATCACCCGATACGATTTCGCGCCCTGTTCGTCGGCTTTCTGTGAAAGCTGCTGACGGATGGTGGTTGGCGCGCCGTCGATGCCGCTAACGCTGATGGTACCCATAGACTGCAGATTTTCGTTGGCAACCTGCTGATCGGTTACCAGGTTGGCAGCGCTGGCGCCGAAAGAGAGAACGGAAGCCAGGCTTAGTGCGGCGATAGTAAATTTCGTGTTCATAACAGATGCTCCAGAAGTAGGGCGATAACCGAAAGGGCTAAAAAACTTTTATTATTCTTGGGGTTATCGTCAGAGTTAGGTTGATTATTTGTACAGCTCAGCCGTAGCGTGATAGTTGCCGTTTAAATAGGCCTCGACCACACGGTAGGCTTTAGCGCCCTGAGCGTCGGCTTTCTGGCTCAGCTGGGCATTGATATCCATAGGGGATGCGCTGACGCCGCTCACGCTAACGGTGCCGATCGATTGCATGTTTTGCGCCTGATCCGCGTTAACAGATTCAGCTGCAAAAGCACCAAAAGAGAGCAGAGAGAGCAGGCTGGCGGCAGCCACGGTAGTTTTTACGTTCATGAAAATTTTCCTCGTCATTATTTTTATCGTGTTGTTAGTGTGATTCACATCACGAAAAGGATTATAGATCTGATAACGTAAAATATTAATAGCAGGCTAATAATGTTTTGTTGCGATATTTAAGCCGTTAACCACTTTTTAATAACGTTCAGTTATAAAAAACGCTTATAAGTTGCTCTGGCTGCGTTAAATATGCGTAAAAACATTGAGATAGATCAATTTAACTATTTGTGCGCTTCTTTGTGGCAGATCACACTGCGAGACGGGAGTCCATAAAGTTTAACGGCGATGTCAGCGCAATAAGCCAGTGGATTATGCTGTTTTTAACGGAGTGGAGAGAGAAAAGACAACGCGCCAACGGTCGCCGGCGCGCGGGGAAAACGATAAAGAACTGCATAAAAACCGGCGGCTTATAGTTCCTGATCGAATAATTTCAGGACGGAATCACGCAGGTGTCTGATGGTAACGTGGCGGGCTGGGGTAATGAAAATCGTGTCGTCACCGGCGATGGTGCCGAGGATGCCTTCGGGCTTGCCCAGCGAGTCCAGCATGCGGGCAATCAGCTGCGCCGCGCCAGGGCTGGTATGGATCACAATCAGCGCGTCATTATAATCGATATCAAGCACCAGATTCTTGAGCGGGCTGCTGGTGGTCGGCACGCCCAGCTCGGCAGGCAGACAGTAAACCATTTCCATTTTGGCGTTGCGCGTGCGCACGGCGCCAAAGCGGGTCAGCATCCGCGAAACCTTGGACTGGTTGATATTATCAAAGCCCTGTTCCTGGAGCGCAGTGACGATCTCGCCCTGCGAGCTAAATTTTTCTTCTTTTAATAAGGCCTTAAACGCCTTAATCAGATCTTCTTGTTTTGCTGGATTACGCATAGTTTTTCGCTAAAGGTCGCAAGAGAATTCCCGGCTGGGATAACTTCTTATTATGCACTTTTTTGCATTTTTATGCAAATTAAGCCTCTTTTTTACACCCTGTTAACGTTCGTTGCCAGATCGCGGCCGTGAAAAATTCGCCTTATTCCGCGACGTCGCGCACAATAAGTGAACAGATTGTTATAAAATTGATGTTGTTTGGCTAAGTATTAACGGTGTAGTGTAACGTTGACCGCGTTGCCTGCAGCCTCGAATGGCCTTACCGGGCATATTGCGGTCAGTCTCTGTCGCTTTATCCTGTATGATGCGCCGTCGTGCATGAGGGTAAATGCTGTCGCTCAGGCCTCGCAGGTCAGATATGCTCATAAGCAAATGATTCCACGGCACTTCCCCCTCAAAATAATAAGGAGTTTAGGATGAAAGTTGCAGTTCTCGGCGCGGCTGGCGGCATTGGCCAGGCCCTTGCTCTTCTGCTTAAAACCCAGCTTCCGGCAGGTTCAGATCTCTCACTGTACGATATCGCTCCCGTGACGCCCGGCGTGGCTGTCGATCTGAGCCACATCCCTACTGCGGTGAAAATCAAAGGCTTTAGCGGTGAAGACGCGACGCCAGCCTTGCAGGGCGCTGACGTAGTCCTGATCTCCGCAGGCGTAGCGCGTAAGCCTGGTATGGACCGCGCAGACCTGTTTAATGTTAACGCCGGTATCGTGCGCAATCTGATTGAGCAGGTCGCCGCTACCTGTCCAAAAGCGCTGATCGGCATCATTACTAACCCCGTTAACACCACCGTGGCTATCGCCGCCGAGGTGCTGAAAAAAGCGGGCGTCTATGACAAGAACAAACTGTTCGGCGTGACCACGCTGGATATTATCCGCTCCAATACCTTTGTCGCCGAGCTGAAGGGCAAAGATCCGGCGGCGCTGAACGTGCCGGTGATTGGCGGCCATTCCGGCGTCACTATCCTGCCGCTGCTGTCGCAGGTGCCGGGCGTAAGCTTTACGGATCAGGAAGTGGCCGATCTGACTAAACGTATCCAGAACGCGGGTACAGAAGTGGTTGAGGCAAAAGCCGGCGGCGGCTCTGCCACGCTGTCAATGGGCCAGGCCGCAGCGAAATTTGGTCTGTCGCTGGTGCGTGCCCTACAGGGTGAAAGCAACGTGGTGGAGTGCGCCTACGTTGAAGGCGACGGCGCGCATGCTCGCTTTTTCGCTCAGCCGCTGCTGCTGGGGAAAAACGGCGTTGCGGAGCGTAAGCCCATCGGCGCTTTAAGTACGTTTGAAGAGCAGGCGCTACAGAACATGCTGGAGACGCTGAAGAAAGATATCGCTCAGGGCGAAGAGTTCGTGAAGTAAGCCACTCAGGGCCAGCTTTCGCTGGCCCTTGCCGTTTAGCTGCCCGGATATTCCAGTACGGTAATTTGCAGCGTCATCTTGCGATCGTTACGCAAAATATCCACATCAATCGCCGTTCCCGGACGGATTTCCGCCACCTGGTCCATGGTTTCCAGCGCGGAAACCGCAGGCTTATGGTTCACGCTGACGATGACGTCGTTCACCTGCAGGCCTGCTTTCGCCGCCGGCCCGCCCTGCGCCACGTTGGTCACCACAATGCCCTGAACGTGATCGATGCTGCCGTTCTGGCCATGCATTTGCGGAATTTCACGTCCGCTGATGCCGATAAACCCACGGATAACGCGGCCGTCGCGGATAAGCTTGTCCATGATTTTCGCCGCCAGCGCGGTAGGGATGGCAAAACCGATGCCTTCCGGCGTTTCGCCATCGTTGCTTTTATCGAACGACAGCGTGTTAATGCCCATCAGTTCGCCCAGTGAGTTAATCAGCGCGCCGCCGGAGTTGCCTTTATTAATAGAGGCATCGGTTTGCAGGAAGTTCTGATAGCGGGAAGGGCTGAGGCCTACGCGGCCGGTCGCGCTGATGATGCCCTGCGTAACCGTCTGGCCAATGTTGTAAGGGTTGCCTATCGCCATCACCAGATCGCCGATATGCGCCACTCGCTTAGGATTAACAGGAATAACCGGCAGGCCGGAAGCGGTGATCTTCAGCACGGCCAGATCGGTCAGGCTGTCCGAGCCTACCAGCATGGCTTCAAAAATTCGGCCATCCTGCAGCGCGACGATAATCTGATCGGCATCGTTAATCACATGCTTGTTGGTCAGGATATAGCCCCGCCCGTCCATAATCACGCCCGAGCCCAGCGTGCGGATTTCCAGGTTATGGGCCGACGCGTTGGCGCTGCGATTATAGACGTTCACCACCGCAGGCGCGGCGCGGCGCACGGCGTCGTTATAGCTGACGGGCTTCTGGCTGGCGCTGTCATCTTTTAGCGTAAAAAAATTATTGCCGATGCGCAGCGCGGGCAGCGCGACCAGCAGCAGGCCCGCTACCACCAGGCCAAGAAGCACTGAACGCATAAGTTTAGGAAACATGGCTTTAACTGATGAATGAATAGACGATGGGCAGGATAACATGAGTCGGGCGGACGCGCAGGTGTCCGCCCGAAGTTTTAGCGTAAAAGCAGGTAGAGGCTTTCGCCGTTGCGGATAACATTCAGCGCCAGCAGCGAAGGTTTTGCCGCCAGCTGCTTGCGCAGGTCGGCAAGATTTTCAACGCGGGTGCGGTTAAGCCCGACGATAATATCGTCTTTTTGCAGGCCGAACTGCGCGGCCGGCGTGCCTTTATCGACGCTGTCCACGCTGACGCCTTTGGTGCCGTCTTTCGCCGCGCCGTCGCTCAAGGTCGCGCCCTGTAGCGCAGGGTTCAGCAGCTCTGTGCTGGCGGTTTGGGTGCTGTTATCCAGCTTCACGGTCAGCGTCTGCGGCTTGCCGTCGCGCAACAGGCCTACCTTCACCTCTTTGCCCGGCGCGGTGGTGCCAATTTTCACCCGCAGCGCGGCAAAGCTTTCCACCGGCTTGTCATCCAGCGAGGTAATAATATCGCCCGCTTTGATGCCGGCTTTAGCCGCCGCCGAGCCTGGCAGCACTTCATTGACGAAAGCGCCGCGCTGGGCGTCAACGTTAAAGGCTTTCGCCATCTCCGCCGTCATCTCCGTGCCTTTAATACCCAGCTGGCCGCGTTTCACCTCGCCAAACTCGATCAGCTGCTGCGCCAGATTCATCGCCATATTGCCCGGAATAGCGAAGCCGATACCGATATTGCCGCCGGCAGAAGAGAGAATAGCGGTGTTAATGCCGATCAGTTCGCCGTTAAGATTAACCAGCGCGCCGCCGGAGTTGCCGCGATTGATCGCCGCATCGGTCTGAATAAAGTTTTCCAGCCCTTCCAGATTCAGCCCGCTGCGTCCCAGCGCCGACACGATGCCGGATGTGGCCGTCTGGCCAAGGCCGAACGGATTGCCGATCGCCACCGCGAAGTCGCCGACCTTCAGCTGGTCGGAATCGGCCACTTTCACCTGCGTCAGGCCTTTGGCGCCGCTGACCTGGATCAGCGCGATATCGGTCTGTTCGTCGTGGCCAATAAGCTTAGCGTCAAATTCCCGGCCGTCGCTCAGCTGGACGCTGATTTTATCCGCGCCGTTAACCACATGATTATTGGTAAGGATATAGCCCTTTTCGGCGTTAATGACCACGCCGGACGCCAGGCCTTCAAAAGGCTGGCTGCTGTCGCCGCCGTCCTGACCTTCCTGCCCGAAAAAGCGTTTCAGCTGCTCGGGAATTTCCTGCGTTTGCGTCGGCTGCGTGCCCGCCACGTGGACGCTGACCACCGCAGGCAGCACTTTTTCCAGCATCGGCGCCAGGCTGGGCAGCGGCTGCCCCTGAATTTGTGCCGGCAGCGTGGCCTGCGCCGCCGGAGCTGAACCCATGCTGATACTCAGGGCTAATGCGCTCAACAGTAATGATTTCTTCATCGCTAAGACTCGCAAAAAGTGGGGGAGAGCATCCGGGACGAAGCCAGGACACAAGGGTCAGAAGAGTAAAAAGGGGCGATTAACGCCCCCTTTACCACAGGACGCGTCCGTTCTATTTCTCGTGCGCCGTACGCTCGCCGCGCAGCAGGCCGGTAGCGCTGTCAGGGTAATCACGCGGCATCTGCACCGGCACCTGATCGTTATCCGCTTCCGATTCGGTCAGCTGATAAGCAAACGGATTTTTTTCGCCCGGCAGGTTCGGCAGCAGGTCGTTGGAACCTTTCGCCATATGCTGATAAAGCTGGCGGTAGTCGCGCGCCATATTATCCAGCAGCTCGGCGCTCTGCGCGAAGTGGCTGGTCAGCTCTTCGCGATAATCAGCCAGTTCGGCTTTGGTTTTTTCCAGTTCGTACTGCTGGCTGCGCTGCTCGCGCAGTTTCTTGTTACCAAAACGCATCGCCAGCGCACCGATAATTACTCCCGCTACCAGGCCAATAAGCGCGTATTCCCAGGTCATAATAACTCCCGTGTTGTCTTCATCGTTCCGTAAAAACCTCTGGCCTTATGCCAGTCCGTTAACAGCCACTATAACCGCTAATCTCATGGAAGTGGAATCCTGCGGCTGCATCGCTTAGTGTAGAACGGCCTTTTTTTCGACAATCAATCACCTGACGCACCGAATAATTCAGGGAATGGGAATCTATGCAAACGAAGTCTCCTCTTGCGCTTTACCAACGGGCGCTGGAAAACGGCGAGTATCAACCTGATGATATTCAACGTGAAGCCGTTACCCGCCTGGATGGGATTTATCAGGCGCTGAGCCGGCGCGAACCTGCCGCCGCCGCCCCAACCAAAGGGCTGTTTGGCCGGCTGAATAAGCTAATGGGAAAAGGCAAAAACGAGCCGCAGACGCCTGTTCGCGGCCTCTATATGTGGGGCGGCGTCGGCCGGGGCAAAACCTGGCTGATGGACATGTTTTTTCAGGCAATTCCTGGCGAGCGCAAGCAGCGGCTGCACTTCCATCGCTTTATGTTGCGCGTGCATGAAGAGCTGACGGGCCTTCAGGGCCACAGCGATCCTTTACAGATCGTGGCTGACCGCTTTAAAAGCGAAACGGATCTGCTCTGTTTCGATGAGTTCTTCGTTTCCGATATCACTGATGCCATGCTGCTGGGCACGCTGATGGAGGCGCTGTTCGCCAGAGGGATCACGCTGGTCGCCACCTCTAACATTCCGCCGGACGATCTGTATCGCAACGGCCTGCAGCGGGCACGCTTTCTGCCAGCCATAGAGATGATAAAGCAACACTGTGACGTGATGAATGTGGATGCGGGCATCGACTATCGCCTGCGCACGCTGACGTCTGCCCATCTGTGGATGATGCCGCTGAATGAGGCGACCACGAAAGAGATGGACCGCATGTTTGTTGCGCTGGCCGGCAGCGATCGCAGCGATAAGCCCGTGCTGGAGATCAACCATCGTAAGATGCCGACGCTGGGCGTGGCAGAAGGCGTGGTGGCGATGGATTTCCTGACGCTGTGCGGCGAAGGGCGCAGCCAGCACGACTATATTGAGCTGTCGCGCCGTTTTCACAGCGTGCTGCTGTTTAACGTGCCGGTGATGATCTACAAAACCGAAGACCAGGCGCGACGTTTTTTAGCGTTGGTGGATGAGTTTTACGAACGGCATGTTAAGCTGGTCGTCTCGGCGGAGGCTACGCTGTACGAAATCTATCAGGGCGCGCGGCTGAAGTTTGAATATCAGCGCTGCGTTTCGCGGCTGCAGGAGATGCAAAGCGAAGAGTATCTCCGACTGCCGCACCTGCCATGAGTCGTTAAATTTCCCGGCGTCGGGACGCATTTAATTGTAAAAAGGGGTCGCGCTTTGCGGGCGACTTCTCTATAATCTTGCGACCCCACGTTACAGCAAAGGTTTTTTTCCCAAAACTCTTTGTGTTCCAGTAACTCTATCCGAAGGGGTGGGCTTGCTGGTCGAGATGGTCGTGTGAGCCTCAACCGTTTATTCAAGCGTTTGGGATTTCACCAACGTGTAACTTAATTTGGGTAAGCTTTTAGATGAAAACTTTTACAGCTAAACCAGAATCCGTCCAACGTGACTGGTATGTTGTTGACGCAACGGGCAAAACTTTAGGTCGTTTAGCGACTGAGCTGGCTCGTCGTCTGCGCGGTAAGCATAAAGCGGAATATACTCCGCACGTAGATACCGGTGATTACATTATCGTTCTGAACGCTGACAAAGTTGCTGTAACCGGCAACAAGCGTACCGATAAGATTTACTATCATCACACTGGCCACATCGGTGGTATCAAGCAAGCGACCTTCGAAGAGATGATTGCTCGCCGTCCTGAGCGTGTGATTGAAATCGCGGTTAAAGGCATGCTGCCAAAGGGCCCGCTGGGTCGTGCTATGTACCGTAAACTGAAAGTTTACGCGGGCAACGAGCACAACCATGCGGCACAGCAACCGCAAGTTCTTGACATTTAATCGGGATTACAGGCAATGGCTGAGAATCAAAACTACGGCACTGGTCGCCGCAAAAGCTCTACCGCTCGCGTATTTATCAAGCCGGGCAGTGGTAACATCGTTATCAACCAGCGTTCTCTGGAACAGTACTTCGGTCGCGAAACTGCCCGCATGGTAGTTCGCCAGCCGCTGGAACTGCTGGACCTGGTCGGTAAATTCGATCTGTACGTCACCGTTAAAGGTGGTGGTATTTCTGGTCAGGCTGGTGCGATCCGTCACGGTATCACCCGCGCGCTGATGGAATATGACGAGTCACTGCGTGGCGAACTGCGTAAAGCAGGCTTCGTTACCCGTGATGCCCGTCAGGTTGAACGTAAGAAAGTCGGTCTGCGTAAAGCACGTCGTCGTCCACAGTTCTCCAAGCGTTAATTTATTCTGCGCTTGCAGAATCGATTATCGAAAAACCCGGTGCCTGCACCGGGTTTTTTCTTGCCTGATTTTCGGCCTGGCTCGTAAAAACGCGACGGGCTCTGTCATTTTCCCGTCAAATCCGTATTCCTGCCCCACAAGCTGGCTAAAATCTGGTAAACTGAGTGACACTTTGTGCCTATTAGCCGGGCGGCTGCACAGACGAAGCGTCGTCCGGGTTAGCCGGGGCAATTTAGCCGTCTGGTCGCCGTGTGGCGGGCTTGCGCAGTAATTTTCTGGATAAACTTGGAGGTTTACATGGCTGTCGCTGCCAACAAACGTTCGGTAATGACGCTGTTTTCTGGTCCGACTGACATTTTTAGCCATCAGGTGCGTATTGTGCTGGCGGAGAAGGGTGTCAGCGTAGAGATCGAGCAGGTAGAAATGGATAGCCTGCCCCAGGATCTGATTGACCTCAATCCGTACCGTACCGTTCCTACGTTAGTCGATCGTGAACTGACGCTGTATGAATCCCGCATCATCATGGAATACCTTGATGAGCGTTTCCCGCATCCGCCGCTGATGCCTGTCTACCCGGTCGCACGTGGCGAAAGCCGCCTGATGATGCATCGCGTCGAGCAGGACTGGTACAGCCTGATGCGTAAAGTGGAAAACGGCACGGCGCAGGAAGCGGAAGCCGCGCGCAAACAGCTGCGCGAAGAGCTGCTGGCGATTGCGCCGCTGTTCTCTCGTACGCCTTTCTTTATGAGCGAAGAATTCAGCCTGGTAGACTGCTACCTGGCGCCGCTGCTGTGGCGTCTGCCGCAGATGGGCATCGAGCTGATCGGCGCCGGCTCGAAAGAGCTGAAAGGCTATATGACGCGCGTGTTCGAACGTGATTCCTTCCTGGCTTCTCTGACGGAAGCAGAACGGGAAATGCGCCTGCATACGCGGGGCTGATATGGAAATGTCGCAACTTACCGCACGTCGTCCCTATCTGCTGCGAGCCTTTTACGAGTGGCTGCTGGACAACCAGCTGACGCCTCATCTGGTGGTGGATATCAACCTCCCCGGCGTGCTGGTGCCGCTGGAGTATGCACGCGACGGTCAAATCGTGCTGAACATTGCGCCTCGTGCCGTAGGCAATCTGGAGCTGGGTAACGACGAGGTGACGTTTAACGCGCGCTTTGGCGGCGTCCCGCGTCAGGTTTCGGTGCCGCTGGCGGCCGTGATGGCTATCTACGCGCGTGAAAACGGCGCGGGCACGATGTTCGAGCCTGAACCGGCCTACGAAGAGGCGGGCGAATATAACCCGGCTACGGCGCAGGATGAGTCACCGGAAACGGTGATGTCGGTTATTGACGGCGATCGCCCTGACGACAGTGGTCAGGATGATGACGGCAATGACGAGCCGCCGCCGCGTGGCGGACGCCCGGCGCTGCGCGTGGTGAAGTAGACGTAACAGCGAAACCGGCCCCGAACAGGGCCGGTTTTTTTATGCCTGGTAATCAACAATAAATTAAATTTCGCTCCAGCATTTTCTGAAAATATTCTCTTTTTTTATCTTGTTGAGAAACGATTATTCAGAAAATAAATTACAGTAGTTTCCTTAATTACTCTTTTCTGTGTTCCTTATGCGTTATTACTTTTATTATTCAATTGATCATTATCAAAAAACAGCAATAAATATTATTTCCTTTAATTAACATTATTGAAATAGACGGAAAGGTTAATTATTGTTTATGTTTTCTGACTGACTCACTGTCAGGTGATTTGTGGCGCGCTAAGGAATACAGCGAATGGAAATAGCCGTAAGCGTAGTTATACCCACCTATAACCGAGAAGCATTGCTGAATAAAACGCTACAGGCGCTGACGCGGCAAACGCTGGATAAACGTTTTTTTGAAGTTATCGTCGTGGATGACGGCGGTAGCGATAATACCGGTCAGCTTTGTCAGGACTATCAGGACTGCCTGAATATTCGCTATTACTGGCAGTACGACAACGGTTTTCGCGCGGGAAAGGCGCGGAACATCGGTATTACGGCGGCGGAAGGCGACTATATCGTGCTGATTGATTCCGGCGTGCTGCTGCGGCAGGACGCGCTGGAAAAGCACCTCGGCATTCATCGGAAAAGCCGCACGCCGGGCGTCTGCATCGGCTACGTCTACGGTTTTGAAATGCCGGACGCCATGCTGGCCGATCTGGATGCTTTTATTCGTGCAGAGGATGTCGGCGCTTCCGTAAACTTTTTTAAAGAGATGAAGGCAGAAGATATTCGACAACAGCAGTATAACGAGCTGGGCTATAATATTTCTTCATGGCCTGCACCCTTTGATATTTTCTGGACGTGCCACGTCTCGGCGGAGCGCCAGGCGCTGATAAAAGCCGGGCTGTTTGATGAGGATTTTAACGGTTGGGGCGGTGAAGATGTGGATTTAGGCGTACGGCTGTTTTTACAAAACAACCGATTTATCGTTGACCGGGAAATATGTTCGGTACACTGCCCGCATCAAAAACAGATTGCGGACCATAAAAACGAATCGGAAATTGCTGGCAAGAAAATTCATCAGAAATATCAGCTCTGGCAGACCGCTTTTTATGGCTGCGATCTGGGCGAAAGCAAGTTTTCGCTAAATAAAGTTATCCGCCACTATGCCGATCAAAACCGGGAAGAAAACGATGCCTTTATACGAAAATATCTCTATCACGCCTGAATCGACCGCTTTTAAACACTGTTCTTCGGTAGCTAAAGGGGTGAGTTTCTCTGGCGAGCCTGATATTACGCTCACCTGGGTAAAAGATAAAACGTACCACAAAGACTATATCGATCTGGCGGATTTTTCCCGCTGCATTTCGCTGGGCGAGGGCGCTTATCTGGAGTCGCTGGACCGGGTAGCCTTTCACTGCGGGCGGGTTAAGCTGACGCTGGTGAAGCGTAACGGCTTTGAGGCGGGGAAAATTATTATCGGTGCCGGCTGCGTGCTGCAGGGAACCGCCATTATCGCCTGGCAGAACGTGACGGTTGAGGATCATGTAACCTTTGGGCCAGGCGTCACGCTGATGGACAGCAGCGGTCATCCGCTGCTTGCTCGCGGGACGGACGACGAGGCGGCGAGAACGCCCGTCAGGCCGGTACTGATCAAGGAACACAGCTGGATCGGCATGAATGCCATTATTCTGCCTGGCGTCACGGTGGGGCGACATGCGGTGATTGGCGCGGGCAGCGTGGTAAGAACCAGCGTCCCGGACTACGCGGTTGCAGCAGGTAATCCCGCTGTCGTGGTGAGATATCTTACGGAAGAGCAGAGAGAAACGGCTGGCTGAGCGGCTGCCCAGCCAGCCGTGGGGATCAATAGACGTCGCGCAGGTAGCGTTTCTCTTTCTTCAGCTGATCGATATAGTCCGCCGCGCGCTCTGCCGACAGGCCGCCGAACTGGGCAATAACCTCGTACAGCGCTTTATCCACATCTTTGGCCATTCGTGACGCATCGCCGCAGACGTAAAAACAGGCGCCTTCCTGTAGCCACGCATACAGCTCCGCGCCCTGTTCCATCATACGGTTCTGCACGTAGATTTTTTTCGCCTGATCGCGCGAGAAGGCCAGATCCAGACGGTTCAACACGCCTTTTTCCTGCCAGTTCAGCAGCTCGTCGCGATAGATAAAGTCATGCTCAAGGCGCTGGTCGCCAAAGAACAGCCAGTTTTTACCTTTAGCGCCGGTTGCCTCACGCTCCTGCAAAAAGGCGCGGAAGGGCGCGATGCCGGTGCCGGGGCCAACCATAATCAGCGGCGTATTGCCGTCTGCGGGAACGCGAAAAGCTTTGTTAGGCGAAATAAAGATCGATGGTTTTTCGCCCCGACCCACGCGTTCCGCCAGATAGGTGGAACAGACGCCGCTGCGCGCGCGACCCGCGCTGTGATAGCGCACCGAAGCGATAGTGAGATGCACCTGGTTTGGATGCGCCTTCGAGCTGGACGAGATGGAATAGGCGCGATGCTGCAACGGACGCAGCAGCGCCACAAACTCAGGAATGCCGATGGAACGCGCCAGCTCCAGCTGCAGCAGATCCAGCGAATCTTTGCCCCACAGCCAGACGCCCATGGCATCTTTATCGTCATGCTGCAGCACGTGACGCAGCTCCTGGTTGGTGGTGTTCTGGCCTACCCACTCAATCAGCTTGCGTGAAGGTTCGGAAATTTCAAACTGATAGGTCAGCAGATCGCCCAGGCTGCGGTCATAGCCGGATACCGGCGTATCGTAGTCTGCCTTCAGCTGTGCCAGCAGCAGGCTAACCAGCGTCGGGTCGTTAACCGGGATAACGCCCAGCGCATCGCCCGCTTCATATTTCAGGCCGCTATCGGTGAGATCGAACTCATAGTGGCGGATATCTTTATCAGAATCCGGCCCCGACAGGCGTCGGTTGGTAACCAGCGCGGCCGCATAAGGATTCTGCTTGTTGCTGCCCGGAATAACCGGCGCTTCGGGACGGTTTTCCAGCGCTTTGCCGCTGCTGCCCGCGCTGGCGGCAAACTGCGGCATAGAGGCGGTCAGCCACTGGTGCGAAGGCTCTTCATAGTCAATATCGCAGTCAATGCGATCGTAAAGACGCTTCGCGCCCAGCTGCTCCAGACGCATATCGATAAATTTACCCGCCTGGCAGAAGCCGTCATAACCGGTATCGCCAATAGCCAGCACGGCGAAGTTCATCTGCTCAAGACGCGGCGCGGTGCTGGCGGAGATAGCCTGCCAGAACAGCTGGGCGTTATCCGGCATTTCGCCTTCGCCATAGGTTGAGGTGATCACCAGCACGTGCCGCATCGAGGCGAAAATCTCAATGTCCACTTCGCCCAGCGCCTGTACCACCGGCACCAGCCCGCTGTCGCGGGCGGCTTTCGCCGCGCTCTGCGCCAGCGCTTCCGCATTGCCGGTTTGCGAGCCGAACAGAATATGCAGCTGCGTGGTGGCCGCCGCGCCGGTGCCGCTGTCGGCCTGCGGGCGCTCTTCCAGCACCAGCAGACGTGAATGTAATCCGGCAAGGAAACCCGCCAGCCAGTATTTCTGCTCGCCGTTAAACGGCGCGTCTTCAGGAATGTAAGGAATTTTCATCTGTTTTCTTTACTCGATCCGTCATATAAACAGGAGCCGGTCGTCAGGAGAGTTTCCCGACGGCAGCAGCAATCTCCGGCAGCGCGGCGCGGGCGAACAGCTCCTCAAAGTCCGGCAGTCCTCCCAACACTTCGCGGTTGCGCGCATCCTGATAGATAATCCAGCCATAGGTCGCCAGGCTATCCATCGAGCGGATATTGCGCTGCGTCAGCGCCGCTTTGTAATCCGCCATGCGTTTGGCGGCAATCAGACAGGCCAGCTCGTCATCGCTGTAGTTTTCAATTGCCGAGCGCGCATGACGCTGTAGCTTGCTGACCAGCGCGAAATCTTCCGTCATCAGCAGGTTGCGTACCGCTTTTTCCACGGCGACGTTATTCACCGAGGTGCCTTTCGGCAGGCGAGAGAGCGCGAGCTGTTGCGCAAAGCTGAGCACGGTGTAGTTGTTCAGCAGGACAAACATCTCCGGCGTATCGGTCGCGCCGTAAGCGGGTACCGCGCCGTTGGCGATAGCGGATTTGTTCCGCCAGGCGGCTTTAAACTTCGCCACCTGGTGGGCGGCCATCGCGGTAGACAGCTCTTCCAGCAGATCCTTACGCGCTTTCGCCTTGAGGATTTCCTTGCTGTCCTGATAAAGCAGCAGCGAACGCGGCATCACGTAGACAAAGTGCTGGCACTCGGTTTCCCAGTGCGCCAGCAGCCAGGCCGCACGCGGCGAACCGGTCGCCGCAAGATGCCAGCGCAGCATGGTCAGCACCGCATCTTTGTGGGTTCTGGCCATCTCGTCGTTATCCGCGATCGAGCCGAACAGCACGGAGTCGCCTGCCGCATGGCTCGCCAGCTTGCGGTACGGGTCGTACTGATAAGCGAAGCCGCCGCTCATGCCGTTGCCGAAGCCGGTGCCGAAGGTGCCCAGGTTCAGCACCGCGCCGTTGGTCATATATTCGCAGCAGAAATCGCCCACGCCTTCGACTACCGCCGTGGCGCCGGAGTTACGCACGGCGAAGCGGTCGCCCGCCTGTCCCTGAACGAACAGTCGGCCGCCGGTGGCGCCGAACAGCGCGAAGTTACCGATTAATACGTTGCCTTCCGCATCCTGCGAGCCGCCGCCTGGCGACATCACCACGATTTCGCCGCCGCACTGGCCTTTGCCCACGCCGTCGTTACAGGTGCCGCGATGGCGCAGCTGCATGCCGTCGTTGCAGAAGACGCCGTAGGACTGCCCGGCCGAGCCGGACGTGGCGATCTTCACCGTTTCCGGCGCCAGATAGTGGCGGCCCCGATCGTCGGCCAGCGCGGCAGGCATCGCCGCCAGTTCCGCTTTGCTCAGCTTATGGTTCAGCAGGCGTTCGATATCGATAGCCAGCTGGCCGCCGACGCTCTTGTTACGGTTGTTCAGCGTGACGCCGTTGCCCAGTTCGATAACGCTTGCCGTTGCCAGCGCGCGCTCTACCTGTGCGATCCAGCCATCGTCCAGCTCGTAATCTTTTTCCAGATAGACCGGCTGCATGATTTTGATTTCCGGCACCACGGTAAGCATGGCGCGCAGATCCAGCTTGCCGACTTCAAGCGGGTGATCCATCAGGTGCAGCAGATCGGAACGGCCGCGCGCTTCGCGCAGCGAACGCAGGCCAAGACGCGCCAGGATCTCACGCACTTCATGCGCCACGTTCATAAAATACTGCGCCAGCTGGCGAGGATCGCCGTCAAAGGCTTCGGCGTTGGTGGTCAGACCGGCCGGGCATTTCACGTTGCAGTTTTTCGCCATTACGCACTTCAGCATCATCAGCGCCGTGGTGCCGAATTCGAAGCTGTCGCTGCCCAACAGCGCGGATTTCACCACGTCGCTGCCGGTTTGCTGCGCGCCGGAGCTGCGGAGCAGCACTTTGTCACGCAGGCCGTTGGCGCACAGCGCCTGATGCACTTCCGCGATGCCGATTTCCGCCACGCGGCCGGTATATTTCAGGCTGGTGACCGAAGCCGCGCCGGTGCCGCCGGTGTTGCCCGCCACGTTAATCACGTCCGCGCCCGCTTTCGCCACGCCGACGGCGATGGTGCCGATGCCTTCAGACGACACCAGCTTGACGATAACGCGCACGCGCGCCGCTTTACAGTCGTGGATCAGCTGCGCCAAATCCTCGATGGAATAGGTGTCATGGTGTGGCGGCGGCGAAACCAGCTCCACGCCAGGCGTGCCGCCGCGCGCTGCCGCGATCTCCACGGTGACTTTGGCCGCAGGCAGCTGACCGCCTTCGCCGGGCTTGGCGCCCTGGCCGATTTTGATTTCCAGCTCTTCCAGCATCGGATCCGCCAGATAGGCTGCCCAAACGCCGAAACGACCGGAGGCCAGCTGCTTGATGCGCGAAGCGCGGATAGTGCCGTGACGCGAATAGTGCTCGCCGCCTTCGCCGCAGTTGCTCATGCCGCCGACCATATTGGTGCCGTGCGCCACCGCCTCATGGGCCGGGGCCACCAGCGCGCCGTGGCTCATTGCGCCGGAAGCAAAGGTGCGGGTGATTTCGCTGGCCGGCTGCACTTCGCTTAACGGCAGCGAAGGCGACGTGGTAAACATACGCGACAGATAGTCCGCCGCTTTGCCGCTGGCAATAATATGCAGACCGTTCGCCGTGACTTCACCGCTGGCGATCTCGTCGGCGAAACGGCCTTTCAGCGCGCCCAGCAGGGCGGAAAGACGTTCCACCTCGGTTTTCAGCCCCTTGATGGTGTCGGAAAGCCGCAGCGTAAAGCGGCCTTCGCTGCCGTCAGTGGCTTCGCACAGCAGGCCGCGCACGGCAAACCCGTTGTTGATCAGCGAGTAACGGCCCAGCTTGCGCGAAAACTCCGCTTCGCTGTCCACGTGGGTCAGATCCGCCGGGAAGGTCAGGATATCGCGCAGCGCCGCCGGACGACGTTTACGCTCTTCCTGCATCTGGCTGGAGAACTCACGGTAGTCCTGCGTGATGGTAAAGCTGTCGATGGTCGCATTCGGGATACGCTTAAAGCTGCTGTCGGCGAAGGAGTCCGGCTTGATATTAAAAGCGTTATCCAGACGGGCCAGCGTCAGCAGACGAATAAACTCATCTTCTTCACGCGGCTTGTCGACAAAGCGCAGCGGCTGCTCCGTCATATCGATAAACGTCCGCACCGCGATAGTGCCGTAAGAGTGACCCGCGCCTTCGGCACGCTCTTTAAACAGGCCCAGCAGCGGCACCTCTGATTCGCCCTGAATTCTCAGCGCGCTCTGGTGCCAGTCCACGGCCATTTGCGCGATAGTGGCGAAGCCCGCGCCGCCGACCGGCGTTTTGATATTCGGGAAATATTTCTTCAGCACCCGATCTTCCGTATCCAGGAAGTTAGGCTCGAAGAATTCGCCGCAGCTGTAGCTTTCAACCGTACAGAGGCCAACCTTGCCCATGGTTTTCATCAGCGCTTTTTCAGCGGCTTTGGCATAGCGCTTAAAGGCTTTGTTGCCTTCTTCGCCTTCGCCATATTTCTCCTCGGCGCGCATTTGCACGCCAAGTGGATAGATAGCGGACGCGCCAAAGCCCAGCGCGGCGGCGATATGGTGCGAAGAGATGCTCTGTCCGCTCTCGACCACCAGCGACACGTCCAGACGCAGGCCTTCCTGTACCAGACGCTGGTTAATGGCGGAAACCACCAGCAGCATCGGTATGGCGGCGCGCTCGCTCGAGATATGACGGTCGGTCAGCACCGCGATCCCGCCCTGTTCGCGGGCAAAATCCACCACCTGCTGCGCCAGATCGTCAATGGCCTGCTCCAGCGCGGCGGCGTTATCGGCACGGCTTTGCGCATCGCTGCCCACGACCGGACGATAAAGCATATCGAAACGGGCGTATGGCGCCACGTTCTGCTCGCGCAGCTGCAACATATCCAGATGCGTCAGGATCGGCGTCGGCACGATAATCTGCCGGCCTTTGCTGCGGCCCAGATGCGGCTTGGCGCCCAGCGCGACGCGCAGCGTCATGCCGTCCACTTCGCGGATGGAGTCCAGCGGCGGGTTGGTTACCTGCGCAAAACGCTGCGAGAAGTAGTGCGCCATGCCGCCTTCATGATCGGAAAGCCCGTTGATGGCGTTGCCGTAGCCCATGGCGGAAATTTTCTCCGCGCCGGTCGCCAGCATCGGATCCATCATGAACTTGAAGCTTTCCTGGTTGTAGTAGTAGGCCACAAAGCGCTGATAGGTTTTCAGGTCGCCGCCGTAGCGTAAAGGCGAACCCTGAATTTCCGCCGGCACCACCGGCAGATCGCTCAGCGTTACGCGCGCCTGCGCCAGCAGCGTCGGATAATCTTTTTCCGCCGCCAGTTTTTCCAGCGCCTCCAGGGTGGTGTAGCTGCGCTTTTCGCTGTGATCGTAATAGAGCATCCCGCCCGCTTCGATACGGCCGCGACGCAGCACGCTCTCCGGCGGGAAGGCGATCTGGCCGGCTTCGGACATCGCGCCGATATACTCGGCGGTTTCCACCGAGCGCAGCGGACGCAGGCCAAGACGATCCAGACGCGCGCCGATGACGTCGCCGTTGCCGAAAATCAGCGCGGCCGGGCCGTCGTTTTTCTCTTCGTACAGCGAGAAATACTCCAGCATGGCGCGCACTTCCGGCGACAGCGTATCGTCGTTTTCCCACGCGGGCGGCATCATTGAAACCACGGCGTTGATTAAATCGAGGTTATCTTCCATCAGACGGCTGTGGATGCTTTGATCCAGACGCGAGCTGTCGGACTGCCCCTTCGGCCGGACGATCTTCTTGCCGCGAGCCAGCGCCAGCGCGGCTTCGGCGATGCGGTTTTTACGATCGGTGTTCAGCTCGCCGTTGTGCGCCATCAGGCGGAACGGCTGAGCCATCGTGGTATGCGGATCGGTATTGGTCGAGAAACGGGTATGGAAAAACAGGCCGCGCACCTGGTGATCCGGATCGGTCAGATCTTTGAAATAGGGGATCACTTCATTGGAGTTCAGGCGCGCTTTGAACACCTGGGTACGTGACGAAAGAGAAAGCGGGTAAAGCCCGCCGAATTCGCTTTCGGTAAAGGCGCGCGCTTCGATAGCCAGCAGGGCGCGATAAATACGTTTTTCAAAGGCGGTCTGGTCTGCCACATCGGCAGGCGCGTTAAAAATCCACTGTACGATAGGCAGCTGGAACTGAAGGGCGGCCGGACGCAATACGCTGGTATCCAGCGGCAGCTCGCGCTTAAGGATCACCTCCAGCCCGTGTGCGGCCAGCGTCTCTTCTACCAGCCCTTCGGCGTTGGCGCGCAGCGCATCGTCTTTCGGCACGAAAAAGTTACCGACGCCAAAGCGACCGGAATTGAGCGGCATGCCGGTAATTTTGCGGAAAAAGTGCAGTGAAATATCAACGTTAACACCTGCGCCGTCGCCTACGCCCTCGGCAGACATGCCGCCGCGATGCGGCACGGTGCAGAGCGCGCTGTGCGCCATCTGAAGAATTTCATGGGTCTGCTCGCCGTCCTTACGGGTAATGAAACCGACGCCGCAGCTGTCGTTTTCTTTCGATGGGTCATACAGACCATAGGGAAACGCTTTTGGATTGGACATGGCAGACCTCCTGACTTCTTTGACATTACCTACGTTATTTCAGGCACAGAATGCAATGGAGAAGACTCCCCTGGCTCTGTATCGTTTTTTTCCTGACTGCTTTTAAGTGGGCGACTGTGCGCCGGGCATGTTCTCTTCAGGCCATGCTGAAGGGAGCTGCTCGTTATTTTCCGGGTCTCTGAGAGGAGAAAGCCTGGGGAGTCTTCTTGCTGCATAGATATGCCGAGACACTGGCCCGTCAGGAACGCTTCCAGCGAAATTCCAACTTATCGGGAAAGCGTACTCAGGTCAAATAGCGCGCTTAGGGGGGCTTTGTGGAGGTGTCTTTTAGGTAAGTTATTGTTTTTATATATTTTATACCGATTTTTTCTGTGTATAGTTTCGTCATTTACCCCCCAGGAAGTGTGAACTGTCTCACTGTAGTGCAGGGCGCAAATCTCTGCACCATGCTGGTGCTGGGGGTATTGCCAGCAGAAAATGCTAATAAAGTAGCCTTAATCATTGAAAGCGGCTGTTTTTAACGGGGAGGCTTATTTGAATTAAACCCCCGTGCATCATTAGTAAAATTAATCAGGCTGGTTTTGATTGCATCCACGTTTAATGTGAATTTTTATTCATTGCGTTTCAGGCGAAAGCGCGGCGGCAGGCGCTTATCGCTATGAATTGCAAAAACGGATAATGCACTTAAGGCAAAACGGACTATGCACAGGTTAAACATCACTTTTCGCGTACCGATGGTGCTCAACCGCGTATACCCTGTACCGCTGTTACAAAGTCTGTTGGTAACCAAAGTCAACGGCCGCGCGGGTCGCGGTCACGCTTAATAGCGCAAAACAGCGGCGGTGTTCGCCAGACGGTCATGCTTCCCCAGCGCTAAACGGCGGCAGGCTTAGCGGATGGCCGGAGACGATACTGACCTGTCTTTTGACAGGCGCGCGGAACGTCAATCGTGGCATTGCTTTCAGGCTGCACCGCAGTGGTGCAGCCTGCGCAGGGGGCCGTAACCTTTGTCTTTTAAGCTTTTGCGGTATGATTGACGGTATTGCTCTCGAAGGGACCTTTTATGAAACAAATTCGTCTGTTAGCCCAGTACTACGTCGATTTAATGGTGAAGCTGGGGCTGGTGCGTTTTTCTTTGCTGCTGGCTTCTGCGCTGGTGGTGCTGGCAATGATCGTGCAGATGGCGGTCACGATGGTGCTGCGCGGACATGTAGAAAGCATCGATATGGTTCGCTCGGTCTTTTTCGGGTTGTTGATAACGCCATGGGCCGTCTATTTCCTGTCGGTGGTGGTTGAGCAGCTGGAGGAGTCGCGGCAGCGCCTGGCGCGCCTGGTGGATAAGCTTGAAGAGATGCGCCATCGCGATCTGGAGCTAAACCAGCAGATGAAGGAGAACATTACCCAGCTTAATCAGGAGATCGCCGATCGTATCAAGGCGGAAAAAGCGCGCCTGCAGGTGATGGACAAACTGACGGAAGAGATGACCAGGCGCGAGCAGGCGCAGATTGAGCTGGAGCAGCAGTCTTCTTTCCTGCGTTCGTTTCTGGACGCCTCGCCCGATCTGGTGTTCTACCGCAATATCGATCAGCAGTTTTCCGGCTGCAACCGGGCCATGGAGCTGCTGACGGGCAAAAGCGAGAAGCAGCTTATCGGCCTGACGCCGCACGATGTCTACGATCGTGATGCCGCCACCAAAGTGCTGGAAACGGACGAGAAGGTCTTTCGCCACAATGTTTCGCTGACCTACGAGCAGTGGCTGCAGTATCCCGATGGCCGCAAGGCCTGCTTTGAGATCCGTAAAGTGCCTTATTACGACCGCGTAGGTAAACGCAGCGGGCTGATGGGCTTTGGACGCGATATAACCGAGCGTAAACGCTATCAGGACGCTTTAGAGAACGCGAGCAGGGAAAAGACCACCTTTATCTCTACGATCAGCCACGAGCTTCGTACGCCGCTTAACGGCATCGTCGGTCTGAGCCGTATCCTGCTGGATACCGAGCTGAATCCGGAGCAGTTGAAATACCTGAAAACCATCCACGTCTCGGCCATCACGCTGGGCAATATTTTCAATGACGTTATCGAAATGGACAAGATCGAGCGCCGCAAGGTGCAGCTGGATAACCAGCCGGTTGATTTTACCGGCTTCCTGGCGGATCTGGAGAATCTCTCCGGCCTGCTGGCCCAGCCGAAAGGACTGAAGTTCGTGCTCGACGCCCATCCGCCGCTGCCGCATAAAATTATCACCGACGGCACGCGGCTGCGTCAGATCCTGTGGAACCTGATCGGTAACGCAGTGAAATTTACCCAGCAGGGCAGCATTATCGTGCGGGTGGCCTATCAGGGCGAGGATTGTCTGCGCTTTGAGGTGGAAGATTCCGGCATGGGGATCCCGCAGGATGAGCAGGACAAAATCTTCGCCATGTATTATCAGGTGAAAGATCAGCATGGCGGCAAACCGGCGACCGGCACCGGCATTGGGCTGGCGGTTTCGCGTCGTCTGGCGCAGAGCATGGGCGGAGATATCAGCGTGCGCAGCGCGCCCGGTAAGGGCTCCTGCTTTACGCTGACGGTTAATGCGCCGCGCGTCGTGACGCAGCATGAAGCCGAGCAGCCTGCGGACGATATGCCGCTACCGGCGCTGCACGTCCTGCTGGTTGAGGATATCGAGCTGAACGTGGTCGTAGCGCGTTCGGTACTGGAGAAGCTGGGCAACAGCGTTGAAGTGGCCATGACGGGCGCAGAAGCGCTGACGATGTTCGATCCCGAAGAGTTTGATCTGGTGCTGCTGGATATTCAGCTGCCGGATATGACCGGCCTTGACGTGGCGAGGGAAATCCATCGGCGCTACGGCCATCAACAGCTGCCGCCGCTGGTGGCGCTGACCGCTAACGTGCTTAAAGATAAAAAAGAGTATCTGGACGCGGGCATGGACGACGTGCTGAGTAAACCGCTGGCGGTACCGGCGCTGACCGCCATTATCCAGAAGTACTGGGACTACCAGGAGCAGGAGGACGAGCCGGCGGAAGCTTCTCACTCTGACGCGCCCGTGCTGCTGGATATCACCATGCTGGAGCAGTATATCGAGCTGGTTGGGCCGCAGCTGATTGTGCAGAGTCTGGAAATGTTTGAAAAGATGATGCCAGGTTATCTGGAAGTATTGGATTTGAACATGACCGCGCGCGATCAAAAAGGCATTGCGGAAGAAGGGCACAAGATCAAGGGCGCGGCGGGATCGGTTGGTCTGGTCCATTTACAGCAGCTGGCGAAACAGATCCAAAGCCCTGAGCTACCGGCGTGGTGGGACAATGTGCAGGAGTGGATTGACGAGCTGAAACACGAGTGGCGTAACGACGTTGCGGTACTGCGGGAATGGGTATCAAAGGCCCAAAAAAAATGACCCCGACCGAGGCCGGGGTGCGCGAATACTGCGCCAACACCAGGGAAACTTGAGGCCTACGCTGTTCTTAAAGTAAGAGTATCGAAGCGCAGGCGCGGTATTGGGTAAAACGCTCAGGAACTACCTTAGCAAAACTCCCATCACATGTTACAAGATTCATTAAAATGTGTGATGTGGAGCAGCGTTTCCAGACAGAAAACATTAATTTGATGATACAGTCAAGCACGGAATGAATTTATTCGCGATCTTGCGCAAAAATTATACAATTGTGCCAGTTTTTGTCCGGTTTTGATTGACGTATTCAGGTAACCGGTTCCATTGATCGCTAGCAGTGATGCTAAAAGAATTTCACCTCGCCTGGCAAATATTTAACTCCATGTAAAACATGTTCTTTTTGTGAGATTGGTGTCTCTCTTGTGAAACCGCACGGTACAACAAAATGGAAAGTGATATTGGAAGGAATTAACGATTAATAAACATGTTTTTATCGTAATCCTTTTAACTTAAGGCGCAATTTTCGCTCACCAACCGAAAAGCATAACCTGGGCCCACAGCCATTCTGAGGGGCCTTTAAGATAAAATTAGCAAAAGCTAACTCACGCAATTTATAAGGTTCATGAATGAATTGGCTGGCATTGCGCGGACGAACCGCGTTGATTGTTTCTTCATCGCTACAGGTTCGTTTACGGCATGGAACCGATTCCGAATGCGCGGAAGTGATTGAAGCACTTAATACATTTACAAAGTGCTTCAAGTTGTAAGCGCATGCAAACGTTTACATTAAGTCAAATGCGTTGCGCCCCGCACCGCTTTTTTACATTGTACGAACGGGTTCCTGTTACAGGAATTCATAAGATCATTATGGATAAATGTTAATGAAGCAGCGCAAAAAAACCAGCGGACAGCGGCTAAAAACCTGGGCGTTACGAGTGACGATCGGCCTGGCCGGGATCGCGATCGCCGGGATCCTACTTTTTTCTTTTTTGCCCGTACCTTTCTCTGCCGTGATGGCAGAAAGGCAGATTGGCGCCTGGCTGAGCGGCGATTTCCGTTATGTCGCGCATTCAGACTGGGTAGAGATGAAAAATATCTCTCCCTGGATGCCGCTGGCGGTTATCGCCTCAGAGGATCAAAAATTTCCCGACCACTGGGGATTTGACGTACAGGCGATCCAGTCGGTGCTGGATGGTGAAGAGACCCGCATGCGCGGCGCTTCTACGCTATCGCAGCAGACCGCAAAGAACGTTTTTTTATGGGACGGGCGCAGCTGGATACGTAAGGGACTGGAAGCGGGCCTGACGGTTGCGATCGAAACCGTGTGGACAAAACGGCGCATTTTGACGGTCTATCTGAACGTAGCGGAGTTCGGCGAGGGCGTATTTGGCGTGGAAGCGGCATCGCAACGCTATTTTCATAAGCCCGCCAGTCGCCTGACAATGGCGGAAGCGGCATTGCTGGCGGCCGTGTTGCCGAACCCGATCCGTTTTCGCGCCGACGCGCCGTCGGCCTATGTGCGCCAGCGGCAGCAGTGGATCTTACGCCAGATGCGCCAGCTGGGCGGAGAAGGTTTTCTGAACGCGCATAAGCTACGCTGACAGAAAGGTAGCCTGAAAGAAATAACCATGCTCAGGGGCGCATAAGTGTGTGCAGAGCATCACGAGCAAGGACAGCGCTCAGGGGAGTAATAAGCCATGCCAAGAGGAAAAGGTACGCTGTGGAGAAAGCACCGTGCTTAGAGGTGCATAAGTGTGTGCAGAGCATCACGAGCAAGGACAGCGCTCAGGGGCGTAATAAGCGCCGCCGAGAGGAACGGTACGCTTGAGGGTCAAGAACCGCGCTCAGGGGCGCTGAGCGCGTCTGAGCGGCTGATTAATCCTCGTCGAAGCCAGCGTTAAAGAGTTCGATCACCGCCGCCAGCGCTTTTTCTTCTTCCGGCCCGCTGGCTTCAATCTCAATCTGTCCGCCTTTCGCCGAATCCAGCATCAGCAGTGCAATAACGCTGCTGGCTTCCGCTTCCGTGCCGCTCTCGTTGCGCAGCAGCACCTCGGCATCAAAGCTTTGCACCAGTTCAAACAGCTTCATCGCCGGTCTGGCGTGCATACCCAGCTTGTTTTTGATCTCAACCACTTGTTTAACGGTCATGATTTGCGCTTTTCCAGAGTACGATGACGGGACTGAACGTTCTTGCCGCGCGAGCGGAAATAGTCAGCAAGCTGTTCGGCAATATAAACCGAGCGATGCTTACCGCCGGTACAGCCAATCGCCACGGTAAGATAGCTGCGGTTGTTGGTTTCCAGCATCGGTAGCCAGAGTTCAAGATAGCTGCGCGTCTGATAGATAAAATTGTGCACTTCGGTATGACGATCCAGGAAAGCGGCCACCGGACGATCCAGCCCCGTCATCGGCCGCAGTTTCGGATCCCAGTGCGGGTTCGGCAGAAAGCGGACGTCGAACACGTAATCGGCATCGATCGGAATACCGTGCTTGAAGCCGAAGGATTCAAACACCATCGTCAGTTCACGTTCCCGCTTGCCTAACAGGCGCGTGCGCAGCATTTCGGCCAGCTCGTGCACCGACATCTCCGAGGTATCGACGATCAGATCCGCACGCGAGCGCAGCGGCTCCAGCAGATCGCTCTCTTCATCGATGGCGCTTTCCAGCGAAAGATTTTTACTGGAAAGCGGATGCAGGCGTCGGGTATCGCTGTAGCGCCGGATCAGCGTATTGCGATCGGCATCCAGGAACAACAGCTGCGGCGAAAAGCTGTCGGGCAGGCCGGTCAGCGCTTTCTCAAAGATTTCCGGCGACTCTGGCATATTGCGCACGTCAATACTGACGGCCGCCGAGATGTTACGATCCGCCAGTGACCTGGCCAGCTCCGGCAGCAGCACCACGGGCAGATTATCCACGCAGTAGAAGCCCATATCCTCCAGCGCCCTCAACGCGACGGACTTACCGGAACCAGAACGCCCGCTGACGATCATCAGCACCATGACTTATTCTCCTGATTTGAAGCCTTTCCAAAGGGACGGGGAACTTCCCTGTGCATACGCTCGGGCCGACAGACCGGCCCACTAAAGGCTTAAGAGGCGGCTTGTGGTTCCTCTGCCATGATAGCAAACAGCTCTTCATCGCTTTGCGCAGCGCGCAGTCGGCGGCAGACCGTTTTATCGGCCAGACGTTTTGCGACCAGCGAGAGCGTGTGCAGATGCGTTTTACACTGATCGGCAGGCACCAGCAGGGCGAAAAGCAGATCGACCGGTTGATTATCGATAGCGTCGAAGGCTACCGGCTGATCGAGACGGATAAACACGCCTACCGCGCGCAGCGTATCTTCCACCAGCTTGCCGTGTGGGATCGCGATGCCGTTACCTATGCCGGTACTGCCCATACGTTCACGCGTCAGGATCGCTTCAAAGATCGTCTGATGCGGCAGATTAAGCTGTTTGGCCGCCAGCTCGCTGATAATCTCCAGCGCCCGCTTTTTGCTCTGGCAGTGCACGCCGTTGCGGGTACAGGAAAGGCTCAGGACCGAGCTCAGTTCCAGTGTCAGGTCATTGTTCATCATAGGTTCACTTAGGTATTCACTTCCGCCTGGCAAAACGGCGCTGCCCGATCGTTCGGCAGGCCATCAGTCGAATGCATTATGCCCGTTGATTAACGGCCCGCCTTCTGCAATCAGAAGACGAGCCGGTTAGTTTACACCACATTCTTATCAGATAAGGGTGGCGAAAAAATAATCAATGCTGCAAGGGTAATTAATGCTGCTTCAGCTTGTCTTTATGTTTATTCAGCTGGCGTGTCAGCTTGTCAATCAGGCCGTCAATCGCCGCATACATATCTTTTTCTTCCGAGGTGGCGTGCAACTCACCACCGCTGACGTGCAGCGTCGCATCGGCGACCTGCGTCACCTTTTCCACCTTCAGCACAATATAAACCTGCCCGATACGGTCAGTGTATTGCTCCAGCTTGGCGAATTTAGCCACCACGAATTCACGTAAAGGCTCGGTAATTTCAACATTCTGCCCGGTAATATTGAGTTGCATAAGCTCTTCCTTATCTGTTCGTTCAGACCAGCTGCTTGCGCTGATTTGAGGGCGGGATGGATAAAGACTCTCGGTACTTCGCGACGGTGCGGCGGGCCACGATGATCCCCTGGTCGGAGAGCAGGGTGGTCAGCTTGCTGTCGCTAAGAGGCTTGGCGGGATTCTCCGCCGAGATCAATTTCTTCACCAGCGCGCGAATGGCCGTGGAAGAGGCTTCGCCGCCGCTTTCGGTGTTCACGTGACTGGAGAAGAAATATTTCAGTTCAAAAATACCGCGTGGGCTGTGCAGGTATTTTTGCGTGGTAACGCGTGAAATCGTCGATTCGTGCATCTCTACGGCGGAGGCGATATCCGCCAGCACCATAGGACGCATAAATTCTTCACCCTGCTCGAAGAAAGCCTGCTGCTGGTCGACGATGCAGCGCGTGACCTTCAGTAGCGTATCGTTGCGGCTCTCCAGACTTTTTATCAGCCAGCGGGCTTCCTGCAAATTGCTGCGAATAAACTGGCTGTCGCTGTCGCTGCGAGAGCTGCCGCCCAGCGAAGCATAGTGCTGGTTAATCTTCAGGCGCGGCACGCTGTCGGCATTCAGTTCCACCACCCAGCGGGCGCCGATTTTACGCACCAGCACGTCCGGGATGACATATTCCGGTTCGCTGGTATTAATCGACTGGCCGGGACGCGGGTCAAGCGACTGGATCAGCTGCATGGCGTTTTTCAGCACGTCCTCTTTCAGCCGCGTGACGCGCATCAGGCTGCGGAAGTCGTGGTTAGCCAGCAGATCCAGATGGTCGCTGACAATAAGCCTGGCCTCTTTCAGCCAGGGCGTGTCATCCACGAACTGCGACAGCTGCACCAGCAGGCAGTCGCGCAGATCGCGTGCGCAGACGCCGATCGGATCGAACCGCTGAACGCGCTTCAGTACCGCTTCGACTTCTTCCGCAGAAAGCTCTTCGTTGCCGATACTCTCCTGGATCTCCTGAAGAGAAACGGTCAGATAGCCGGTCGGATCCACGGCGTCGACAATGGCGGTGGCGATGGCGCGATCGGTATCGGTAAAAGGCGTCAGCTCTACCTGCCACATCAGGTAGTCCTGCAACGACTGGGTGGTTTCGCCCTGATAAACAGGCAGCTCGTCGTCGTGGTAGTCGGTGCCGGTGCCCGACGGCGTGCCGGCGGTGTAGATTTCGTCCCAGGTGGCGTCGAGCGGCAGCTCTTCCGGCATATCTTTTTGTTCCAGCGCCTCGCGGGTATCCAGCGCCTCTTTTTCCTGATATTCGCGGCTGTCGACTTCTTCGTGAAGATCGGTTTGTTCAAGCAGCGGGTTGCTTTCCAGCGCCAGCTGAATTTCCTGCTGGAGTTCAAGCGTAGAGAGTTGCAGCAGACGTATCGCCTGCTGCAGTTGTGGCGTCATGGCAAGCTGTTGGCTAAGCCTGAGCTGCAAACCTTGCTTCATATTCAGGATACTTATTCCTTAAAAATCTTGACCGGTCTGAACACCTTATCAGAGTCTGAACTCTTCGCCCAAATAGACGCGCTTAACTTGTTCATCCTGGAGGATTTGCTCAGGCGAGCCGTGAGCGATCAGGTGTCCCTGACTGACGATATAGGCTCGTTCGCAGACGGCCAGCGTTTCACGGACGTTGTGATCGGTGATAAGCACGCCCAGGCCGCTGTCGCGCAGGTGTTCGATAATCTTTTTGATATCGATAACCGAAATCGGATCGACGCCTGCGAAAGGCTCATCCAGCAGGATGAATTTAGGGTTCGCCGCCAGCGCGCGGGCGATCTCTACGCGACGGCGTTCACCGCCGGAAAGCGCCTGACCCATGCTGTCGCGCAGGTGCGCGATATGGAACTCCTCCATCAGCTCGTTGGCGCGATCGGTTCGCTGTTCCGCCGTTAAATCTTCACGGATTTGCAGCACCGCCATCAGGTTGTCGTACACGCTCAGGCGGCGGAAAATAGAGGCTTCCTGCGGCAGATAGCCGATGCCCCGACGCGCGCGCGCGTGCAGCGGCAGAATACTGATATCTTCATCGTCGATAACGATGCGGCCCGCGTCGCGCGGCACAATGCCCACCACCATATAAAACGTGGTGGTCTTACCGGCGCCGTTCGGGCCCAGCAGGCCGACGATCTCACCGGATTTTACCTCCAGGCTGACATCTTCCACCACGCGTCGGCCTTTGTAGGCCTTCGCCAGATTTTGCGCAATTAAAGTCGCCATGGCTTAGTTACTCTTCTTGGGGGAGGAGGCGTTTTTATCCTGCAACTGCGAAGGCACCAGCACGGTAGTGACGCGCTTGCCGGTATTGCCGTAGGCCTGCATTTTCTGCTCTTTCACCAGATAGGTGATGCGATCGCCTTTGACGTTGCTGTCCAGCTGCTCCAGATAAGCGCTGCCCGTCAGCTCGACGAAATCCTTCGCCAGCTCGTAGTGCATTTTCTGCGCATGGCCTTTAACGGGCTTGCCGTTGTCCTGCATCTGATAAAACGTTGCCGGATTGCCCCAGGCATCCACGATGGTTTTGTTGCTGTCGCCGTTCGGACGCGTGACCACAACCTTATCCGCGGTGATTTTGATCGAGCCCTGGGTCACGATGACGTTGCCGGTAAAGGTCGCCACGTTGCCCTGCATATCCAGCGCCTGATTTTCGGAGTCCACGTTGACCGGCTTATCCGAATCGCCCGTCAGGGCAAGAGCGGGCAGGCTGGCAGTCAGCAGCAGGCCGAGCGTCAAAAACTTAAGGTTGGTTCGCATTCTGAATTTCATAGGAGGTTTTGACCTTTTCAATCAACTCGGCGGTTTTCTTCCGTAAATTGCCACGCATCTTCATGCCGCTAGAGCTGAAGCTGTTGCCGTATAAGGTTACCCGATCTTCTGAGGTAACGTCCTGCGTGACAAGGTTCACTACGGCGTTATCGGTTTTAATTCGTTGTAGCTGGGCGTCCTGGGCCAGACTGTTGACCTCGACGTGGCCGTAAAGATAGAGCATACGGTCATTGGTTAGTTTGGCCTTGTCTGCCCGTACCGACCAGGTGGGCACTTTGTTTTCGTCATAGGTGGTCATGACCGGATTATCGAACCAGCTTACCGCGTCGGCGGAAAAGTAGGTTACTTTCTCGGATACCAGCTTGTAGCTCAGTCCGCCTTCCGGGTTATACACCACCGTATTGGACGACTGGCTCGTATAGGTCGGCTCCAGCGCGTTGCTGGCCGCGGGCGCAGGCTTATCCGTATCGGCCAGGTTCCAGCCAATCAGCACGATCGCTACCAGCGCCAGCAGGAGCGTAATCCAACGCCTTGTTTTACTCATACAGACTGCCCTTTGGCCTTATCAAACTTATCCTGCGCGATTAGGATCAGATCGCAAATTTCACGTACGGCGCCGCGTCCGCCCGCGAGGCGGGTAACGTAGTCGGCACGAGGAAGCAGCACGGGATGCGCATCGGCTACGGTCACGCTCAGGCCGACTTCCGCCATTACCGGCCAGTCAATCAGGTCATCGCCAATGTAGGCGACCTGCTCCGGCATCAGCGACAGTTTATCCAGAAGTTCGCGGAAGGCCAAAAGCTTATCCGACTGGCCCTGGTAAAGATGCGTAATGCCCAGCGTGGCGCAGCGATCTTCCAGCAGCTTTGCCTTGCGACCGGTGATAATAGCGACTTCCACGTCCGAGGTCAGCAGGCAGCGAATGCCGTAGCCGTCCCGCACGTTGAAGGCTTTTAGCTCCTCGCCGTTATTGCCCTGGTAAATCACACCGTCGGACATCACGCCATCTACGTCACAAATCAACAGCTTAATTTCACGCGCGCGCGCCATCACGGTCTCGCTCACGTCGCCATAACAGGTACTTATCCAGCTTGCGCCAGCCATTTTTTATTCCTTGTTAAACCACGCCGGCACGCAGCATGTCGTGCATATGCACTACGCCAAGCAGCCGATCGCCGTCGGCTACCATTAAAACGGTAATATTACGGCTCTGCATCAGATTCAGGGCATCGACCGCCAGCGTATGGGGCCGCACCCGTACGCCGCCCGAGGTCATAACGCTGGCGATACTGGCATGTTGAATATCAATGCCCATATCAAAGACGCGTCGCAGATCGCCATCGGTGAAAATCCCTTCGATCTTCATCAAATCGTCACAGATTACCGTCATACCTAAATTCTTACGGGTGATTTCCAGCAGGGCGTCACGCAGCGAGGCGTCACGGCCGACGCGAGGAATTTCATCGCCGCTATGCATAATATCGTCAACGGTCAGCAGCAGCTTGCGGCCCAGTGCGCCACCCGGATGGGAGAGGGCGAAATCCTCAGCCGTAAAGCCGCGCGCCTTCAGCAGCGCTACCGCCAGCGCGTCGCCCATCACCAGCGTTGCCGTGGTGCTGGTGGTCGGCGCCAGCCCCAGCGGACAGGCTTCCTGCGGTACTTTAACACAGAGATGGATATCTGCCGCGCGGCCCATCGCGCTGTCGGGACGGCCGGTCATACAGATAAGCGAGACGCGCAGCCGCTTCAGCACCGGGATCAGCGCCAGGATCTCGGAGGATTCGCCGGAGTTGGAAATGGCGATAACAATATCGCCCGAGCTGACCATGCCAAGATCGCCGTGGCTGGCCTCTGCCGGATGCACGAAAAACGCCGGGGTGCCGGTGCTGGCGAAGGTGGCCGCCATCTTTTTGCCGATGTGGCCCGATTTCCCCATGCCCATCACCACCACTTTGCCGTGGCAGTTGTAAATTTGCTTACAGGCTTCGGTAAAGTCTTCGTTAATGTACCGATCGAGCTGTTCCAGTCCCTGACGTTCAATCGTCAGAACATCTTTCCCCGCCTGCTGAAAATCAAAGTCGGGCCGTAGAGTAACAGGTGACATAGGTTCTAATCCTTTTACCAAAAGGTGGCCGAAGGAAGCCAGTAGAGTAACGCGACCCAGGCAACAAAGCCTGTCAGCAGCAGCGCGCCCGCCACTCTGCCGATACAGCGGCTACGGCGCAGGCAGATAAGCGTAAACAGCGCGCTGACGCCCAGCATGATCCAGTAGTCGCGGGCAAAAGCATGCATATCCACCGCGCCCGGATGCAGCAGCGCCGGAATGCCAAGTACAATGGCAATATTGTAGATGTTAGAGCCGATCAGATTGCCGATGGCGATATCATCTTCGCCTTTCAGCGCGCCGGCAATCACCGTAGCCAGCTCCGGCAGGCTGGTGCCGACAGCGATCACCGTCAGGCCGATCACCAGTTGGCTGACGCCAAAAAAATTGGCGATAACCGTTGCGTTGTCGATAACCATACGGGTCGACATCGGTAAAATAATCAGCGCCACGCCCAGCCAGAGAAACGCCACCGTGTTGCCTGTATCGTCACGCGGCAGTTCGGCAAGCTGTTCGCGCGTCAGCGAATCCGTATCGCCACGCTCCGCTTTGCGGGCAATGTTGATAATAAACAACAGGTAGCCTGCCGCAAAGGCAATCAGGATCAGGCCGTCATTGCGGCTTAGCATATTATCAAACAGCAGCAGGCCGCTGATTAATGTAATCAGCAGCATCAACGGCAGCTCGCGCGCCAGCAGCCTGGAATACAGCCTTAAGGGATGCAGCAGCGCCGCGCCGCCGAGGATCAGCAGAATATTGGTGATATTGGAGCCGACCGCCGTGCCAACCGCTAAATCCATCTGGCCGTGCAGGGAAGCGGAGAAAGAGACGATCAGTTCAGGCAGCGAGGTGCCTATGCTGACCACGGTCATGCCGATAATCAGCGGAGGAACGCCAATTGCGCGGCACAGGATAGCCGCGCTGAACACCAGACGATCTGCACCATATACCAGCAGGACCAGGCCGATAATCAATAGTGCGGTAGCTACAAGCATGAAATGTCCTTTGATCGGGTATAATCGTCGGCTTGCCTTGCACGACGAGCAAAACGGGCCGGTAAAATGGCCGCGAACGCGCTGATTTTGACGGTCTGAAAGCAAAAAGTAAAACTTATGCCAAC
The DNA here is from genome assembly GCF_041224955.1 of Erwinia aeris. Classification (NCBI taxonomy): domain Bacteria; kingdom Pseudomonadati; phylum Pseudomonadota; class Gammaproteobacteria; order Enterobacterales; family Erwiniaceae; genus Erwinia; species Erwinia aeris. Next base: position 68,324 of record NZ_JBGFFX010000013.1, read on the forward strand.
TTTCGCTACGTCAGACGGATAAGTTTCTGTAAAAGTGTCCAGTTCCGCTGGTTATACGTTACCATCGGTAGAGGATGAAATGCCTGGAAAAGAGGATAAGAGGTCACAATGAGCCAGACGGAGACGAATTTGGTGGACGTTCGGGGCGTCAGCTTCGCTCGCGGCGATCGCCCGGTTTTCGATAACATCTCGCTTACGGTGCCGAAAGGGAAAGTCACAGCCATTATGGGCCCTTCAGGCATTGGTAAAACCACGCTGCTGCGTCTGATCGGCGGTCAGCTGCGTCCCGATGCCGGCGAAATCTGGTTTAACGGGGAAAATATCCCCGCGCTTTCGCGCTCGCGTCTCTACGAAGCGCGTAAAAAAATGAGCATGTTATTTCAGTCCGGCGCGTTGTTTACCGATCTGACGGTGTTTGACAACGTCGCCTGGCCGCTGCGCGAACATACGCAGCTGCCGCCCGCGCTGCTGCACAGCACGGTGATGATGAAGCTGGAAGCCGTCGGCCTGCGCGGCGCGGCTCAGCTAAAGCCTTCCGAGCTGTCCGGCGGCATGGCGCGGCGCGCGGCGCTGGCCAGAGCTATCGCGCTGGAGCCGGATCTGATTATGTTCGACGAACCTTTCGTCGGGCAGGACCCGATCACCATGGGCGTGCTGGTCAAGCTGATTGACGAGCTGAACCACTCGCTGGGCATGACCTGCATTGTGGTTTCACACGACGTGCCGGAAGTGCTGAGCATTGCCGACTACGCCTACATTATCGCCGGACAGAAAGTTATCGCTCAGGGAACGGCCAGCGCGCTGCATGAAAATGAAGATGCCCGGGTTCGCCAGTTTATCGACGGCATCGCCGACGGCCCGGTTCCTTTTCGTTTTCCCGCAGGCGACTATCTGCAGGATCTAACCGGCTCAGGGAGTTAATCTGATGTTACTACGTGCACTGGCGTCCGTCGGACGTCAGGGGATCAATATTTGCGCCTCGTTTGGCCGCGCCGGGCTGATGCTTTTTCACGCGCTGATAGGCATTCCCCGCTTCCGCAAACATGCGCCGCTGGTGATCAAGCAGCTGTACAGCATTGGCGTGCTGTCGCTGCTGATTATCGTGGTTTCCGGCCTGTTTATCGGCATGGTGCTGGGTTTGCAGGGCTACCTGGTGCTGAATACCTACGGGGCCGACAGCAGCCTGGGGATGCTGGTGGCGCTGTCGCTGCTGCGCGAACTGGGGCCGGTCGTCACGGCGCTGCTGTTTGCCGGCAGGGCAGGCTCGGCGCTTACGGCGGAAATCGGTCTGATGAAGGCGACCGAGCAGCTCTCCAGCATGGAGATGATGGCGGTCGATCCGCTGCGCAGGATTATCTCTCCTCGCTTCTGGGCCGGTTTTATCAGTATGCCGCTGCTGACGCTAATTTTCGTCGCGGTAGGTATACTGGGCGGCGCTATCGTGGGCGTCAGCTGGAAAGGCATCGACGGCGGCTTTTTCTGGTCGGCGATGCAAAACGCCGTGGATATCCGTACCGATATCGTCAACTGCGTGATCAAAAGCGCCGTTTTCGCCTTTACCGTCACCTGGATTGCCCTGTTTAACGGCTACGATGCCGTGCCGACTTCTGAAGGCATTAGCCGGGCGACGACGCGTACTGTAGTACATGCTTCTCTGGCTGTGCTCGGTTTGGATTTTGTGCTGACAGCACTGATGTTTGGGAACTGATTCGATGCAAACGAAAAAAAGCGAAATTTGGGTAGGGGTCTTTTTACTGCTGGCGCTTTGCGCGGCGCTGTTTCTCTGCCTGCGCGTGGCGGATCTGAAATCCCTGGGCAGCGAACCCACCTGGCGGCTCTACGCTACCTTTGACAATATCGGCGGGCTGAAAAGCGGTTCGCCGGTGAAAATTGGCGGCGTGGTAGTTGGCCGCGTGACGGATATCGGCCTGGATGAGAAAACCTATCTGCCGCGCGTCTCGATGGATATCGAAGACAAATATAATCAGCTGCCGGATACCAGCTCGCTGGCGGTCAGAACCTCTGGCCTGCTGGGCGAACAGTATCTGGCGCTCAACGTCGGTTTTGACGATCCGGAGATGGGAACGGCTATGCTTAAGGATGGCAGCACCATTCAGGACACCAAGTCGGCAATGGTGCTGGAAGATCTGATAGGCCAGTTCCTGTATAAGAGCGGCAACGGTAACGAGAGTAAAAACGCGGCGCCGGAGAACGGCGGCGAGCCTGCCCCGGCCGCAGCGACTAACCCTTAAGAGGAGCAGTAATGTTTAAACGTTTCCTGATGGTGGCCATGTTAATCATCGCCCCGGTCGCGGCTAACGCTGCCGCCGACCAGACCAACCCTTACAAGCTGATGAACGAGGCGGCGGAGAAAACCTTTACCCGTCTTAAAAACGAGCAGCCTAAAATCAAGCAGGATCCCAACTACCTGCGCCAAATCGTGCGTGAAGAGCTGCTGCCCTATGTGCAGATTAAATATGCCGGCGCGTTAGTGCTGGGACGTTACTACAAAGAAGCGACGCCTGCCCAGCGCGAAGCCTATTTCAAAGCCTTTAGCGACTACCTGGCGCAGGCTTACGGCCAGGCGCTGGCGCTCTACCACGGTCAGACTTACCAGATCGCACCTGAGCAGCCCTATGGCGATGCCAATATTATTGCCATCCGCGTCTCCATCATCGATCCTAACGGCCGCCCGCCGGTTCGCCTGGACTTCCAGTGGCGTAAGAACAGCCGCACCGGCGACTGGCAGGCCTACGATATGATCGCGGAAGGCGTCAGCATGATCTCCACCAAGCAGAACGAGTGGGCGGGCATTCTGCGTCAGAAAGGCGTCGACGGCCTGACTGACGTACTGAAAAACGCGGCCAGCCAGCCGATTACGCTGGACAAGCAGCAGTAATGGATCAGCTTAACTGGCGCATCGAGGGCAACCGCCTGCATCTGGCGGGCGAGCTGGAGCGGGAAACGCTGGCCGCACTGTGGCAGCAGCGCGAAACGGTCATGAAACAGATTGATACCATTGATGTCTCCGCGCTGGACAGAGTCGATTCAGCCGGGCTGGCGCTGCTGGTGCACCTGCGTCAGATCGCGCTGGGGCAGGGGAAAGCGCCGGGATTTACCGGTATTACCGACAAACTGCGTTCGCTGATCGCGCTGTATAATCTGCAGCAGTTTATTACCGCCGAACGCTGACGGCCCGCGCCCGTTCCTGATGAAAAAGCCTCTGCACACGCGGAGGCTTTTTTGCCTGTTTAAGATAGCTCCGCTTTCCACTACTATGTAGGCCTGTTTATCCTCAACCGAATTTAGAAAATCCCATGGAAACTAGTGAAATCCAATCCGTGCTGATGGCCGCGCTGCCGCTGCAGGAAGCCATTGTAACCGGCGACGGCAGCCACTTTCAGGTGATCGCCGTAGGCGAGATGTTTGGTGAACTGAGCCGCGTGAAAAAGCAGCAGGCGATTTACGCGCCGCTGGCGGCCTATCTTGCCGACAACCGTATTCACGCGCTGTCCATCAAAACCTATACGCCGGAAGAATGGGCACGTGACCGTAAGCTGAACGGTTTTTAAGTCGCCGTTTTCATCGCTTCGGGCGGTGAAGCGGCCGTACTCTATTGCTGATTAATTGAGAGCAGGTTTAATGGATAAATTTCGTGTGCAGGGCCCGACCCGTTTAAGCGGGGAAGTGACCATTTCCGGTGCTAAAAACGCTGCGCTGCCGATTCTTTTCGCTGCTCTGCTGGCGTCCGATCCCGTAGAAATTCAGAATGTCCCGAAGCTTAAGGACATCGATACTACCATGAAGCTGTTGAGCCAGCTGGGCGTAAAAGCGGAGCGTAACGGCTCGGTGCACCTGGATGCCAGCAACGTCAATATTTTTTGCGCGCCTTACGATTTGGTAAAGACCATGCGCGCTTCGATTTGGGCGCTTGGCCCGCTGGTGGCGCGTTTCGGTCAGGGGCAGGTTTCTCTGCCTGGCGGCTGCGCTATCGGCGCGCGTCCTGTCGATCTGCACATTACCGGCCTTGAGCAGCTGGGTGCCGAGATCAAGCTGGAAGAAGGCTATGTTAAAGCGTCCGTCGACGGCCGCCTGAAAGGCGCGCACATCGTGATGGATAAGGTCAGCGTAGGCGCAACCGTCACCATCATGAGCGCCGCCACGCTGGCTACCGGCACCACCGTGATTGAAAACGCCGCCCGCGAGCCGGAAATCGTCGATACGGCGAACTTCCTGAATACGCTGGGCGCGAAAATCACCGGTGCCGGCAGCGATCGCATTACTATCGAAGGCGTTGAGCGCCTGGGCGGCGGCGTTTATCGCGTATTGCCGGATCGTATTGAAACCGGCACCTTCCTGATCGCCGCCGCGATTTCCGGCGGTAAAGTTGTCTGCCGCGACACGCAGCCGGCTACGCTGGACGCGGTGCTGGCCAAGCTGCGTGAAGCGGGAGCAGATATCGAAACCGGCGAGGACTGGATCAGTCTGGATATGCACGGCAAGCGGCCAAAAGCGGTCAACTTCCGCACCGCGCCGCATCCTGGCTTCCCAACCGATATGCAGGCGCAGTTCAGCCTGCTGAATCTGGTGGCGGAAGGCACGGGCGTGATCACCGAAACCATCTTCGAAAACCGCTTTATGCACATACCGGAGCTGATCCGTATGGGCGCGCATGCGGAAATTGAAAGCAATACGGCGATCTGCCACGGCGTGGAGAAACTGTCCGGCGCTCAGGTCATGGCCACCGATCTGCGCGCTTCCGCAAGCCTGGTGCTGGCTGGCTGCATCGCGGAAGGCACCACGATTGTGGATCGTATTTACCATATCGATCGCGGTTATGAGCACATCGAAGACAAGCTGAAAGCGTTAGGCGCTAATATCGAGCGCGTAAGCGGCGACGAATAACGCCGTTTGAAGCTGACTGGCAACGGGGCGGTAGAAATCTACCGCCTTTTCTTTATGAGCGAATAAGCTTTTTACGGTCGAGCAGGGCATGGGTGACAGGATCGTAATAGCGGCTGGGCCAGATCTCGGCCGGATGGATGTTCAGGGCATTGGCGATAATCCATTCGCCTTTAGGCCACGGCCTGAACAGCGCGTTAGCAAGCGTGGACGAGCTTAATCCGGCCTCTCGTGATACCTCGGCCAGCGTGGTGCCTTTCTTTTTCAGACCTGCAATAATATCCGCGTTATGCCAGTCCGCTTTCTTCTCTAGCATCTGCTTTTTCCTCCATGGACGCATCGCTATTTCTGGAAACATCAGGACGCAACATTGCCGTCTCTACGGCAGGGATTGCGAACATGATGTGAATATTTAAGGCGTTAGCCTTTAAATATCGCAGTCAGATTTATAACAATAATCGCTAAGATATTTCCAATAAAATTTAAGCAGCGTTTTGTTTTTGAGGCGTAATGCGCAAAAGTTACGTAACAGCGTGATGCATTACATTACAAAAAGGGATCCAGGAGGCGTTGTACAGAAGGGAAAAAGCGCGGCTGACCGCGCTCAGGGATTAAAATTCGCGCTGCACCGACATATGCGCCAGCGCTTCCAGCGCGCTGCGCCACGGCGATTCCGGTAGGGCATTCAGACAGGCGATGGCCTTGTCTGCTTCGCGTTCTGCCGATTCCCGTGTCCAGGCCAGCGAGCCGCACTGTTGCATGGTTTCCAGTACGGGTTCCAGCAGATGGCGACCGTTACCTTGCTCAATCGCGCTGCGGATCATCGCTGCCTGCTCCGGCGTGCCGTTACGCATGGCGTGCAGCAGCGGTAAGGTTGGTTTGCCTTCGCTAAGGTCGTCACCAACGTTTTTACCCAGCGTTTTACCGTCGGCGCTGTAATCAAGAAGATCGTCGATAAGCTGGAAAGCGGTGCCGATATAGCGGCCATAATCCTGCAACGCCTTTTCCTGCTCCGGCGTGGCCTCGGCCAGGATAGCGGAAGATTGGGCGGCGGCTTCAAACAGGCGAGCAGTTTTACTGTAGATCACCCGCATATAGCTCTCTTCGGTAATATCGGGATCGTTACAGTTCATCAGCTGCAGCACTTCGCCTTCCGCTATCACGTTAACCGCTTCCGACATCAGCTCCAGCACGCGCAGCGAACCAATGCTGGTCATCATCTGAAAAGCACGCGTGTAGATAAAATCGCCGACCAGCACGCTGGCCGCATTGCCGAAAGCAGCGTTGGCGGTGGCTTTGCCGCGGCGCATATCCGATTCGTCCACCACGTCATCGTGCAGAAGGGTGGCAGTGTGAATGAATTCTATCAGGGCTGCTACGGTAACATGTTGTTTACCGGAGTAATTCAGCGCGCGCGCGGCCAAAACGGCGATCGTTGGGCGGATGCGTTTGCCTCCACCGCTGATGATGTAGTAACCCAGCTGATTGATGAGGGAAACCTCAGAATTCAACTGCTCGAGTATGGTTGCATTGACGTCCGCCATGTCCTGCGCGGTGAGTTCGTTTATCTGTTCTAAGTTCATCAGTCTTTTCAGCTATTGCCCACTTTGCGGCTATGATAAGCGTCTTTACCCGTGCCTGCGGCATGTAATGTATAACAGATTGTACTTGAAAATGGCGACTGTGAAACATTTGGCTGTGCTTTGCGTTTTTTTTCTGCAATACCCGCTACCTGGCACTTGTCATCGCGTGGGAAGTTGCGTAGAATTCGCGCCCTATTGTGAATATTTATAGCGCAGCCTGAACTCAAGACGGCAAGCGCGAGAGCGGAGTTTATATGTACGCGGTTTTCCAAAGTGGTGGTAAACAACACCGAGTGAGCGAAGGTCAGACCGTTCGCCTGGAAAAGCTGGACATCGCAACCGGCGAAACGATTGAATTCGACCAGGTTCTGATGATTGCCAACGGCGAAGAAGTAACGATCGGCGCACCTTTAGTTTCAGGCGGCGTGATCAAAGCAGAAATTATTGCTCACGGTCGTGGCGACAAAATTAAGATTGTTAAGTTTCGTCGTCGTAAACACTACCGTAAGCAGCAGGGTCACCGTCAGTGGTTCACTGATGTGAAGATCACTGGCATCAGCGCCTAAGAGGAGATCTGACAAATGGCACATAAAAAGGCTGGCGGTTCCACTCGAAATGGCCGCGATTCCAACGCAAAACGCCTGGGCGTTAAGCGTTTCGGTGGCGAAAGCGTTCTGGCAGGTAGCATCATCGTTCGTCAGCGTGGCACCAAATTCCACGCGGGCACCAACGTAGGCTGCGGCCGTGACCACACCCTGTTTGCTACGGCAAACGGCAAGGTCCTGTTTGAAGTGAAAGGCCCGAACAACCGTAAATACATCAGCATCGTTGCTGAGTAAGGTTTTCGTGCCTGAAGGCGGTACCTGATACCGCTTTCAGCAGCGAATCAAAAAGCCCCGCTATGATTGCGGGGCTTTTTACATTCTGCATCTGGCGCGCCAATCAGGTTGCCAGTAAAACCCTTTGCTGTACACTTTGTATTCAGCTGCATGATGTCTTAAGGCGGATCCCCTGTCTGGAAATGACGCGAGGGCTGCGCCCCCGGACAGCCGTCATAAGGCCTGCGAGCCACGACGGATCATCCTGCCAGCAGCGGGCAAATGATTTACGGAGAAGTAACATGAAGTTTGTTGATGAAGCGACGATCCTCGTTGCTGCGGGTGATGGCGGCAATGGCTGCGTCAGTTTCCGTCGTGAGAAATATATTCCCAGAGGCGGCCCGGACGGCGGCGATGGTGGTGATGGCGGCGACGTCTATATGCAGGCCGACGAGAACCTGAACACCCTTATCGATTATCGCTTTGAAAAATCTTTCCGTGCCGAGCGCGGGCAGAACGGCCAGAGCCGTGACTGCACCGGTAAACGCGGTAAAGACATTATTATTAAAGTGCCGGTCGGCACCCGTATCATCGATCAGGGCACTGGCGAAACGCTGGGCGATATGATGAAGCACGGTCAGCTGCAAATGGTCGCGAAAGGCGGCTGGCACGGCCTGGGGAACACCCGCTTTAAATCTTCCGTTAACCGTACGCCTCGTCAGAAAACGATGGGAACGCCGGGCGAGAAGCGCGATCTGCAGCTGGAGCTGATGCTGCTGGCCGACGTCGGAATGCTGGGCCTGCCGAACGCGGGTAAATCCACCTTTATCCGCGCCGTTTCCGCCGCGAAGCCTAAAGTAGCCGACTATCCGTTTACCACCCTGGTACCTAGCCTGGGCGTGGTGCGTATGGACAGCGAGCAAAGCTTTGTGATCGCCGACATTCCGGGCCTGATTGAAGGCGCTTCTGACGGCGCAGGTCTGGGTATTCGTTTCCTTAAGCACCTTGAGCGCTGCCGCGTGCTGCTGCACACCATCGACCTGGCGCCAATTGATGAAACCGATCCGGTAGAAAACGCCCGCATCATTCTGGGCGAGCTGGAAAAATACAGCGAGAAGCTTTTTAATAAGCCTCGCTGGCTGGTTTTCAACAAGGTCGACCTGCTGGATCAGGAAGAAGCGGAATCCCGTGCGAAATCCATTGCCGATGCGCTGGGCTGGACGGATAAATACTATCTGATTTCTGCCGCCAACCGCGTTGGCGTAACGCCGCTTTGCTGGGACGTGATGTCCTTCCTGAACGCCAATCCAAAAGAGGCGGAAGTGGAAGAGAAGCAGCCGGAAAAAGTGGAGTTCATGTGGGACGACTATCATCGCCAGCAGCTGGAAGAAGCTGAAACGGCGGTGGAAGAAGACGATGACTGGGATGACGACTGGGATGACGAAGACGACGAAGGCGTCGAAATCATCTACCAGCGTTAATCCCTGAAGGGCGCCAATCGGCGCCCTTTCTGTTATGGGAACCGCACGGAGTACCGATGGCAGCCTCACTGAGCAGGAACCCAGCTTCATGAGCGTTGACCTTCGCAGCAGTAATTATTTCTTCCCGCTAATAAAGATAATCATTATCATCTGCTCTATCCGATCCTTCGCGAAGCCCCGCGCTTTGCCCCGTCTAAATGAGTTGATCCATGCGCACTCCCATCCAAATGTTTCCCCTGATAATTTTTGCTCTCTCGCTGCTGTCGAGCGGTGCAGCGCGTGCCGAAGAAGGCTGGCCACGGCATATCACCAGCGTTAAGGGCGAAATGGTGCTAAAGAAGCAGCCTGAACGGATTGTCTCTACCAGCGTGACGCTGACCGGCTCGCTGCTGGCGATAGACGCGCCGGTTATCGCCAGCGGTGCCACCATGCCAGGCCATCGTATCGCCGACGGCCAGGGATTTTTCCGTCAGTGGGGGAACGTGGCGGCGGCGAAGGGCGTTAAGCGCCTTTACAGCGGCGAACCTAACCTTGAAGCGATTGCCGCAGAAAATCCGGATCTGATTATCGTCAGCGCGACGGGAAACGACTCCGCGCTGCCGTTTTACGATCGTCTGGCCGCGCTGGCGCCGACGCTGGTCGTTAACTACGACGATAAAAGCTGGCAGGAAGTAGAGCGCGTGCTGGCGCAGGCCACAGGTAAAGAAACCGAGGCGGAGGCATCGATTCAACGCTACGCGCAGCGGGAGAAAGAGGTCAAAGCGAAGCTGCAACTGCCGCCGCAGCCCGTTTCCGCGCTGGTTTATAATCCTCATATCCATCTGGTCAATCTCTGGACGCCGGAATCTGCCCAGGGAAAACTACTGGGATCGCTGGGCTTTACCCTGGCTGAGCCGACGGCCGTGGTACGTCAGGCCAGCCAGCGCCTTAAGCGTCGGGATATTATTCCCATAAGCGGAGAAAATCTGGTCACCGGCCTGACGGGGCGGTCCGTGCTGATGTTTGCCGCAGGTGATAAAGAGCAGGCGGCGCTGCTGGCCGAGCCGCTGGTCGCCAACTCCCCGGCGGTAAAAAACAAGCAGGTTTATGCGCTGGGCGAAGACAGCTTCCGGCTGGACTACTACAGCGCCAACAATGTCCTGACCCGCCTGGAACAGCTGTTTTCCGGCAAATAGTTTTTCATGCCTTCGCGTCCGCGAAGGCATCCGCTCTCCGCTGCGTTTTCCTGCCTGCTCACAAAATCATCACGCTAATAAGAATACGACAAACAATCGAATTGATAATTGTTTGCATTTGAAATAATGTATGGCCGCCTGGTCAGAGACGCCCGTGCGTACCGCAAACCAGGCGTGGGCGGACAGCAACGCCTGTTTATTTATCTACTTGCCTCTGTAGAGACTGGCGGAGGCGGATCTACAGGGAATGAGAACGTTGAACACATTATCAAGACTCTCACTGGCAATTTTGCTTGGCCTGGGCGCAATGGCAGGCGCAACGGCGGACGATAGCACCCAAACTAACGCTGAAGCAGGGGCGCCCGCGGCGGCGGCCTCCGGCGAACATGTCGATGCGGAAGGCGGCACCCTGATGGTCACGGCGGAGCAGCAGAACTTGCAGGCGCCGGGCGTATCCACCATCACCGCCGACGAAATCAAAAAACGTCCGCCTTCACGCGATCTTTCTGAAATCATCCGTACCATGCCGGGCGTTAACCTTACCGGCAACTCCACCAGCGGCCAGCGCGGCAATAATCGTCAGATCGACATTCGCGGTATGGGGCCAGAAAATACGCTGATCCTGATCGACGGAATGCCGGTCGCCAGCCGCAACTCGGTACGTCTGGGCTGGCGCGGCGAACGCGACACGCGTGGCGATACCAACTGGGTGCCGCCAGAAATGGTTGACCATATCGAAGTGATCCGCGGCCCGGCGGCGGCACGCTATGGCAACGGCGCGGCGGGCGGCGTGGTGAATATCATCACCAAACAGACCGGCAACGAGTGGCACGGCAGCTGGAACACCTACCTGAATATGCCGGAGCATAAATCCGAAGGCTCCACCAAACGCTCTAACTTCTCTTTGAGCGGCCCGATGGGCGATGATGTCAGCTTCTCGCTGTGGGGCAACCTGAGCAAGACGCAGGCGGACGCGCAGTTTATTAACGAAGGTCATCAGTCGCTGCGCACCGGCACCTATGCCGATACCGTTCCGGCGGGACGCGAAGGCGTAGTCAACAAAGATATTCACGGCAAGCTGCGCTGGGAGTTTGCGACCAATCAGAACCTGGAGTTCAGCGCGGGCTACAGCCGTCAGGGTAATCTCTATGCAGGCGATACCCAAAACACCAATACCAGCGCGCTGGTGAAGAGCAAATACGGCGACGAAACCAACCGCCTTTATCGTCAGGACTATGCGGTCACCTGGACCGGCGTCTGGGATAATGGCGTCAGCACGCGCAGCTATGCTCAGTATGAGAATACGCGCAACTCGCGGATGAACGAAGGACTGGCAGGCGGTACGGAAGGGATCTTCTCAGACAGCGGGTTCTCCACTATCGAGCTCAACGACGTGCTGCTGCACAGCGAAGTCAGCGTGCCCTTTGAGTTTCTGGTTAACCAGACCGCGACGTTTGGCGCCGAATGGAACCAGCAGCATATGAAGGATGGCGCCTCTAATACTCAGGCGCTCTCTGGCGGCGCTATCGACGGCATCAGCAGCAGCAACCGCAGCCCTTACTCCTCGGCAGAAATCTTCTCGCTGTTTGCGGAAGACAATATGGAACTGACCGACAGCACCACGCTGGTGCCGGGGCTGCGCTTCGATCATCACAGCATCGTCGGCAATAACTGGAGCCCGTCGCTGAATCTTTCGCAGATCCTGGCGGACGACTTTACGCTGAAGCTGGGGATCGCCAGAGCCTATAAAGCGCCGAGCCTCTACCAAACCAACCCGAACTACGTGCTTTACAGCCGTGGTCAGGGCTGTGCCGACAGCGCCGGCGCCTGCTACCTGATGGGTAACGACGACCTTAAAGCCGAAACCAGCATCAATAAAGAAGTGGGCGTGGAGTATAAGCATGAGGGCTATCAGGCCGGTTTGACCTGGTTCCGCAACGACTACCGCGACAAGATCGAATCGGGTTACGTGCCGACAGGCTCTACCGGCAGCACCGACATTTACAAATGGGAAAACGTGCCAAAAGCCGTGGTGGAAGGGCTGGAAGGAACGGTGAACCTGCCGGTGACGGAAGCCATCAGCTGGAACAATAACCTGACCTATATGCTGCAAAGCAAAAACAAAACCACGGGCGATCGCCTGTCTGTTATCCCGGAATATACGCTGAATTCGACGCTTTCCTGGCAGGCGACGCAGGATCTGTCGCTGCAAACCACCTTTACCTGGTACGGTCGGCAGACGCCGAAGAAGTATAACTACAAGGGAGAAGCGGTAAGCGGAACAGAAAAATCCACGGTCAGCCCGTATTCCATTTTGGGACTTAGCGGCACCTATGATGTGAATAAGTACGCCAGCGTGACCGTCGGTATCGATAACCTGTTCGATAAGCGTCATTTCCGCGAGGGCAATGCGCAAACCACGGGTAATTCGACGACCGGCGCCTATATGTATGGCGCAGGCGCCAATACCTTTAACGAGTCAGGCAGGACTTATTATATGAGTCTGAATACGCATTTTTGATAAAAAGGGCGGGAGATAATCCCGCCCTTAATCTTAATAATTCTGATAAATATCTTTATAAAGGCGGCTTTCAAAGCGAACCAGCGGAATGCGACGCTGCTTGAAATTCTGCGGCGGCACCGCATAGCCCGAAAGATATTGCACAAAGGCCACCCGCTTGCCGCTGGCGGTGGTAATAAAGCCCGCCAGGTTATACACGCCCTGTAACGATCCCGTTTTCGCCGAGACTTTGCCGTCCACGCCCGCCTCATGCAGACCGCCGCGATAGCGCAGCGTACCGTCGTAGCCTGCCAGCGGCAGCATAGAAATATAGTTCAGCTGCTGATCGTTTTGCGCAATGTATTGCAGCACCTGCATCATGGTATCGGGCGAAATCAGGTCGTGACGTGACAGGCCGGAACCATCCACCTGAATGCTGTTGCCCATATCGATATTGGCTTTTTGCCGCAGGATCTGACGGATAGCATCAGAACCGGCTCGCCACGTGCCGGGAACGCCAAAACGCTCATGACCAATGGTGCGGAACACCGTATCGGCAATCATGTTGTCCGACTTCTTCAGCATAATCTTCAGCAGATCGTGCAGCGGCGCGGACTGCGTCTCAGCCAGTACGGTGGCCGGCGGCGTCGCCAGCGTCTGCCGCACCAGATGCCCGGAATAGTCGATACCGGCCTGTTGCAGTTCTCCTTTCAGGATCGCACCGGCGTAGCTGGCACCATCCTGAATAGCAAAGGCCAGCGGCAGAGGTTCAGCGCGCTGGCTCATGCAGCCGGTCAGCGTAAAGCGGTTCAGCTCGCCAGGCACCACGTCCAGCTCACAATATTGCGCTTCCGACGAACCGCGCGCCAGCGTGCGTACCTGGCTGAACATATTGACCGGATAGAACGAAGCCACGCGAATAAAGGCTTTTTCGCCCGGCGTCTGCGCGCTGTAGAGCGAAACGGAGAAACAGTTACGATCCACGATAGCGGCTGCGGGCGGCGCGCTGAAGCACTGCGTCATATCGTTCCACGGCCAGCCCGGCGCTTTATCATGGCTGGCGAACACCGAGGTGTCGATCACCAGGTTACCCTGAATATGGTCGACGCCCTGCTTTTTTAAGACGGCAACCATATTGCGCAGATCCTGACGCGTTAACGTCGGATCGCCGCCGAATCGCGCCACAAGGTCGCCTTTTAGCGTCCCGTTGCTGATGGAGCCTTTACTTTCCAGCTGCGTATGAAAACGGTATTCCGGCCCAAGCTGGAGCAGGGCGGCCAGCGCGGTAATGACTTTCATCGTACTGGCGGGCAGCGCCATCTGCTTGCTGTGATAATCAATAGAAGGCGTATCCGCGCCGACTTTTTGCACAATCAGCGCCAGATTCGCGCCATCGGGCAGATACTGCATATAGTCTTCGACCGTGGCCGCGTTGGCATTCAGCATAAATGCGCAAGCTAAGCCGGTAACAATTCGTGAAAATCGCATAATCTCGCGTTTACTGGCAGGTGATGTTGCCATACTACGGTGCATCATGGTGGAAAGTAAACGATGACCCATAGGGAACTCTGGGGTAAAATACGTATCAAAATGCAAAACCACCAGGCCCTGGGTTTCCTCCGGGCCAGGTTTCTTTCGTTTGTAAATCAGTGGCAAGCGCCGCAGAACGCTTTTTCTGCACTTACCTGTCAGGATGACGAAAATTTTGCACAGGATCAGTTGACGAGGTATTGAGATGAATCAGATTCCGATGACGCTAAGGGGCGCCGAGAGACTGCGCGAAGAGCTTGAAGAGCTGAAAACCGTTAAACGCCCCAGAATTATTGCCTCTATCGCGGAAGCACGCGAGCATGGCGACCTGAAAGAAAATGCAGAGTACCACGCCGCACGCGAAGAGCAGGGCTTCTGTGAAGGTCGTATTCAGGAAATCGAAGCCAAGCTGTCCAACGCTCAGGTGATTGACGTCACTAAAATGAATGCGAATGGTCGCGTGATCTTTGGTGCTACCGTTACCGTATTGAACGTGGACACGGATGAGGAGTCGACCTACCGTATCGTGGGCGATGACGAAGCGGACTTTAAACAAAATCTGATTTCTGTTAACTCGCCGATGGCGCGCGGTTTGATCGGCAAAGAAGTGGATGATGTGGCCATCATCAAAACGCCGGGCGGCGACGTTGAGTATGAAATTCTGAAAATAGAGTATATCTGATTTACTCTTAAGCTATTTTTCAGACATAGTGTAAAGAAAAGAAAAAGGCCGCTTTGCGGCCTTTTCCTGACATCACGAGCGTGTCACTTTCTTCTGCGGCTAGCTTTTAGCGAGGAAGAGCGATTTTACGTTCCTTCGTCGGACGGTACAGCACCAGCGTCTTGCCGATAACCTGCACGTTTGCGGCTTTGGTTTCGCGCACGATAGCCTCTACCACCAGGGTTTTTGTCTCACGGTCTTCCGTCGCGATTTTTACCTTGATGAGCTCATGGTGCTCCAGTGCCTGTTCGATTTCGGCCAGCACCCCTTCGGTCAGACCGTTGTTGCCTAACATCACGACAGGCTTCAGCGGATGGGCCAGTCCTTTCAGGTGCTGTTTTTGTTTGGTACTCAGATTCATCGTATTTTTTACTTACATTGGGATTGAAAACGGGTCATTCTACCGCCATCTCGGGTATATCACCAAATCGGCATGCTGATTTGTGCGGTTTATTTATCGCATACGTTGAATCATAGTTGGAAATTGTATGACTGGTAAAAAGCGTTCGGCCAGTTCCAGCCGCTGGCTACAGGAACACTTTAGCGATAAATATGTGCTGCAGGCGCAGAAAAAAGGGCTGCGTTCGCGCGCCTGGTTTAAACTTGATGAAATACAGCAGGGTGACAAGCTGTTTAAGCCGGGGATGACGGTTGTCGATCTCGGTGCGGCGCCAGGCGGATGGTCTCAGTATGTGGTGACGCAAATTGGATCAAAAGGTCGCGTGATTGCCTGTGATATCCTGCCGATGGATCCTATCGTCGGCGTCGATTTCCTTCAGGGCGATTTTCGTGATGAACTGGTGCTGAAAGCGCTTATGGATCGCGTTGGCGATACCAAAGTGCAGGTAGTAATGTCCGATATGGCGCCCAACATGACGGGAACGCCGGCGGTAGATATTCCAAGGTCAATGTATCTGGTTGAGCTTGCGCTGGAGATGTGCCGGGACGTTCTGGCACCCGGCGGCAGTTTTTTAGTGAAGGTGTTTCAGGGAGATGGCTTTGAAGATTACCTCCGGGAAATTCGCTCCCTGTTTACGAAAGTGAAAATTCGTAAGCCGGACGCTTCACGTTCTCGTTCACGTGAAGTGTACATTGTAGCGACAGGGCGCAAACTATAGTACCCTACGCTGTCTGTTAACACAGTTGTAATAAGAGGTTAATCCCTTGAGTGACATGGCGAAAAACCTGATTCTCTGGCTAGTCATCGCAGTCGTGCTGATGTCGGTCTTCCAGAGCTTTGGGCCCAGCGAGTCAAATGGCCGTAGGGTTGATTACTCAACCTTCCTGTCGGAAGTGAACCAGGATCAGGTCCGCGAGGCACGTATTAACGGGCGTGAAATCAACGTTGTCAAAAAAGACAGCAACAAATACACCACCTACATCCCCGTCAACGATCCTAAGTTGCTCGATAACCTGTTGACCAAAAATGTCAAAGTGGTAGGCGAACCGCCTGAAGAGCCAAGCCTGCTGGCTTCCATCTTCATTTCATGGTTCCCGATGCTGCTATTGATCGGCGTGTGGATTTTCTTTATGCGTCAGATGCAGGGCGGCGGCGGCAAGGGCGCGATGTCCTTCGGCAAAAGCAAAGCCCGTATGCTGACGGAAGATCAGATCAAGACGACGTTTTCGGACGTTGCAGGCTGTGACGAAGCGAAAGAGGAAGTCGCCGAGCTGGTGGAATACCTGCGCGAGCCGAGCCGTTTCCAGAAGCTGGGCGGTAAAATTCCAAAAGGCGTGCTGATGGTCGGTCCTCCGGGTACCGGTAAAACCCTGCTGGCGAAAGCCATCGCGGGTGAAGCGAAAGTGCCTTTCTTTACTATCTCCGGTTCTGACTTCGTTGAAATGTTTGTCGGCGTGGGCGCATCCCGCGTACGCGATATGTTTGAACAAGCCAAGAAGGCGGCGCCGTGCATCATCTTTATCGATGAGATCGATGCGGTAGGTCGTCAGCGCGGCGCGGGTCTGGGCGGTGGTCACGATGAACGTGAGCAAACGCTGAACCAGATGCTGGTTGAGATGGACGGCTTTGAAGGCAACGAAGGCATTATCGTCATCGCGGCAACTAACCGTCCTGACGTGCTTGACCCTGCGCTGCTGCGTCCGGGCCGTTTCGACCGTCAGGTTGTGGTCGGTCTGCCAGACGTGCGTGGCCGTGAGCAGATCCTGAAAGTGCATATGCGTCGCGTGCCGCTGGCTACCGACATTGATGCGCTGGTTATCGCACGCGGTACGCCGGGCTTCTCCGGTGCCGATCTGGCGAACCTGGTGAACGAAGCCGCTCTGTTTGCCGCCCGCGGCAACAAGCGCGTGGTTTCAATGGTTGAGTTCGAGAAAGCGAAAGACAAAATCATGATGGGTGCGGAACGTCGCTCCATGGTGATGACGGAAGCGCAGAAAGAATCTACCGCTTATCACGAAGCGGGCCATGCCATTATCGGCCGTCTGGTGCCAGAACACGATCCGGTACACAAAGTCACGATTATTCCACGTGGCCGTGCGCTGGGCGTGACCTTCTTCCTGCCGGAAGGCGATGCTATCAGCGCCAGCCGTCAGAAGCTGGAAAGCCAGATCTCCACGCTTTACGGCGGCCGCCTGGCGGAAGAGATCATCTATGGCGTAGAGCATGTGTCTACCGGCGCGTCTAACGACATCAAAGTAGCGACCTCCATTGCACGTAACATGGTTACGCAATGGGGCTTCTCCGAGAAGCTGGGTCCGCTGCTTTATGCGGAAGAAGAGGGCGAAGTGTTCCTGGGACGTTCCGTCGCGAAAGCGAAGCATATGTCTGATGAAACGGCACGCATTATCGATCAGGAAGTGAAAGCGCTGATCGAAGGCAACTACCAGCGCGCCCGCCGTATCCTGAACGAGAATATGGACATCCTTCACGCGATGAAAGACGCGCTGATGAAGTATGAAACCATTGATGCGCCTCAGATCGACGACCTGATGGCTCGCCGCGAAGTGCGTCCGCCAGCCGGTTGGGAAGATCCGGGCAGCAGCAGCTCTGACAACGGTACGCCTAAGGCGCCGCGTCCGGTCGACGAACCGCGTACGCCAAACCCTGGTAACACCATGTAAGCGTGACCGAGCAACAACAAACCCCGGCGATGACCGGGGTTTTTTTTTATGATTATCTCACCACACTGAAGGAGAACCGCCGCCATGAAGCTTCACGCCCGAGATTCCGTGCTCGATATGACTCATCCTCACGTTATGGGCATTCTGAACGTGACGCCGGACTCTTTTTCGGACGGCGGCAAGCATAACGATTTAGTGCAGGCCCTGACGCACGCTAACGGCATGATTAACGCTGGCGCGACCATCATTGATATCGGCGGCGAATCTACGCGTCCTGGAGCGGATGAGGTCAGCGTTGAACAGGAGCTGGCGCGCGTTATCCCCGTTGTGGAAGCTATCTCGCAGCGCTTTGAGGTATGGATCTCTGTGGATACCTCCAGCCCGGAGGTTATCCGGGAAGCCGCAAAGGCTGGCGCGCATATCATTAACGATATCCGCTCCCTGCAGAAACCCGGCGCGCTGGAAGCGGCGGCAGAGACGGGGCTGCCGGTCTGCCTGATGCATATGCAGGGCGATCCTAAAACGATGCAGCAGTCCCCTCAGTATCGTCATTTGTTGCAGGAAGTGGACGCCTTTTTCGTGGAGCAGATCGCTCGCTGCGAGGCGGCGGGGATCAAAAAAACGCAGCTGCTGCTCGATCCGGGATTCGGTTTCGGTAAGAATCTCTCCCACAATTACCAACTGTTAGCGCACCTGGCCGATTTTCACCGCTTTGGGCTGCCGCTGCTGGTCGGCATGTCACGCAAAAGTATGATTGGGCAGCTGTTGAACGTCGGGCCGACGCAGCGGCTGACGGGCAGCCTGGCCTGCGCGGTTATTGCCGCTATGCAGGGCGCGCATATTTTGCGCGTTCACGATGTTAAAGAAACCGTTGAGGCGATGCGCGTCGTCGAGGCGACACTGTCAGCGAAGGAAAAGTAGCATGAGCAACCGTAAATATTTTGGTACAGATGGCATTCGTGGCAAGGTCGGCGAAACGCCGATTACCCCAGACTTCGTTCTGAAGCTGGGCTGGGCGGCAGGCAAAGTGCTGGCGCGCAACGGCTCAAAAAAAATTATTATTGGTAAGGACACGCGTATTTCCGGCTACATGCTGGAATCCGCGCTGGAAGCAGGCCTGGCGGCGGCAGGTTTGTCAGCCGCTTTTACCGGCCCAATGCCGACACCCGCTATCGCCTATTTGACCCGCACTTTCCGCGCGGAAGCGGGTATTGTGATTTCCGCGTCGCATAACCCTTTCGACGACAACGGCATCAAATTCTTTTCGATCGACGGCACCAAGCTGCCGGATGAGGTCGAAGAAGCGATTGAAGCGGAAATGGAAAAGCCCATTACCTGCGTTGACTCTGCCGAGCTGGGACGCGCCAGCCGTATTGTGGATGCCGCAGGCCGCTATATCGAATTCTGTAAAGGCACCTTCCCCAGCGAGCTGAGCCTGAACGGCCTGAAAATCGTGGTGGACTGCGCCAACGGCGCCACCTATCACATTGCGCCAAACGTGCTGCGCGAGCTGGGGGCGGAAGTGATTACCCTTGGCGTCAATCCGGACGGAATGAACATCAACAAGGAATGCGGCGCAACCGATCTTCGCCAGCTGCAGGCTCGCGTACTGGCTGAAAAAGCCGATATCGGGCTGGCCTATGACGGCGACGGCGACCGTATCATGATGGTCGATCACCTGGGTGAAAAGGTCGACGGCGATCAGATCCTCTATATCGTGGCTCGCGAAGGCTTGCGCCAGGGCCAGCTGCGCGGCGGCGTGGTAGGCACGCTGATGAGCAATATGGGGCTTGAGCTGGCGCTGAAACAGCTGGGCATTCCTTTCGCCAGGGCGAAAGTGGGCGACCGCTACGTGCTGGAGAAGCTGCAGGAGAAAGGCTGGCGGCTGGGCGCGGAAAACTCCGGTCACGTTATCCTGCTGGACAAGACCACTACCGGCGACGGCATTGTGGCAGGTTTGCAGGTACTCACTGCCATGGTACGCAACCATATGAGCCTGCACGACCTGTGCAGCGGCATGAAGCTGCTGCCGCAGATCCTGGTGAACGTGCGCTTTAGCGGCGCAACCGATCCGCTGGAAGATGCGCAGGTGAAAGCGGTGACGGCCGAAGCGGAAAAAGAACTGAAAGGGCGTGGTCGCGTCCTGCTGCGTAAATCGGGCACCGAGCCGCTGATCCGCGTGATGGTGGAAGGCGAAGACGAAGCGCAGGTCACGTCGCTGGCACACCGCATTGCCGATGCGGTCAAGGCTGTCTGAGGCAAATAATAACCGGGCCGGGCACGACAGGGTGCCCGGCTGAAAGCGTCGTAGCCGTGTGATAGTTGGCGCTTTTTTCAGCTTTGTCGTCGCTTTTGCCGCTTTTTTCTGCAATTGACGTGGCCGTGCTAAATTGCCCTTGCGCAATCAGGCCGCTTTGGTTAGTATTCACACCCGCTTCTGATGGGTAGCGACAACGCTATCTGCTCACTGGTTTTGAAGCTTAAATGCGCGATAACGCGCAAGGAAACAGGTTGATTATGTACGAAGCTCTTTTGGTAGTTTTCCTTATTGTGGCAATCGGCCTTGTAGGTCTGATCATGCTGCAGCAAGGTAAAGGCGCTGATATGGGCGCATCGTTCGGTGCAGGTTCTTCAGCAACGCTGTTCGGCTCTAACGGTTCTGGCAACTTTATGACCCGTATGACCGCAGTGCTGGCGACGCTGTTCTTTGTAATCAGTCTGATCCTGGGCAACCTGAACAGCAACAAAACGCAGAAAGGAAGCGAGTGGGAAAATCTGTCTCAGCCTGCACAGCAGCAGAGTCAGCCAGCGAAACCGGCCGCGCCGGGTAGCGATATCCCACAGTAAGCTGTAAATTTCGACGCGACAGAAAAGAAAAAGTCGCAACCTTTTAGTGCCGTGGTGGTGGAATTGGTAGACACGCTACCTTGAGGTGGTAGTGCCCGCATGGGCTTACGGGTTCAAGTCCCGTCCTCGGTACCAAATCTCAGTTTTGCTTGCATTTTATGCAAGATCGGCGTAGTATTTGCCACGTTTTCGGACGCGGGGTGGAGCAGCCTGGTAGCTCGTCGGGCTCATAACCCGAAGGTCGTCGGTTCAAATCCGGCCCCCGCAACCACTTTCCCTTAGAGTTCTTTTTCAAATATACTGTATGCATTGCACGGCGCTAACAGCGAATTTTGAAAAAAATTCTATGGATTGTGCCGAACCGCCATTTATGGCGTACAGGGTCCAGTCGCATAAAGCCCCGATTTATCGGGGTTTTTTGTTATCAGGAAACAGCATACTGGGCTATTAAGCCCTTTTTTTATGTCTTGGGGGTGGGATTGTCCACATTAGAGCAAAAATTAACAGAGCTGATTACGGCACCGGTAGAAGCGCTGGGCTACGAGCTGGTTGGCATTGAGTTCGTTCGCGGTCGCACATCTACGCTGCGCATCTATATTGATAGTGAAGATGGCATCAATGTTGATGATTGTGCTGATGTCAGCCACCAGGTCAGCGCGGTGTTTGATGTTGAAGATCCCATCACCGTGGCTTATAACCTTGAAGTCTCCTCGCCAGGCCTTGAGCGCCCACTCTTTACCGCAGAGCACTACGCGCGATTCACCGGCGAGGAAGTAAGCCTGGTGCTGCGTATGGCCGTACAGAACCGCCGCAAGTGGCAGGGAATCATTAAATCCGTAGATGGTGAAATGGTAACCGTTGCCGTTGAGGGTAACGACGAAGTGTTCGCGCTGAGTAACATCCAGAAGGCGAACCTGGTTCCCCACTTTTAAAAGTCCGGATTGAGGCATACCAGGATGAACAAAGAAATCTTAGCTGTAGTCGAGGCAGTATCGAACGAGAAATCCCTCCCGCGCGAGAAGATTTTCGAAGCGCTGGAGAGCGCGCTGTCCACGGCTACCAAGAAAAAGTACGAGCAGGAAATCGACGTCCGCGTCAGCATCGATCGCAAAAGCGGCGATTTTGACACGTTTCGCCGCTGGGTCATTGTTGACGAAGTCACCATGCCAACGCGTGAAATCACCCTGGATGCCGCGCGATTCGAAGACGAATCGCTGAATCTGGGCGATTATGTTGAAGATCAGATCGAATCTGTCACCTTTGACCGTATCACCACGCAGACGGCAAAACAGGTTATCGTGCAGAAAGTGCGCGAGGCAGAACGCGCGATGGTCGTTGACCAGTTCCGCGAGCAGGAAGGTGAGATCATCACCGGCGTCGTGAAGAAAGTGAACCGCGACAACATCTCTCTCGAAGTGCGCCCAACCGATGGTTCTAATACCAATGCGGAAGCGGTAATCATTCGTGAAGATATGCTGCCGCGTGAAAACTTCCGTCCGGGCGACCGCATCCGCGGCGTACTCTATGCAGTACGGCCGGAAGCGCGTGGTGCACAGCTGTTCGTTACGCGCTCCAAACCGGAGATGCTAATCGAACTGTTCCGCATTGAAGTGCCGGAAATTGCTGAAGAAGTGATTGAGATTAAAGCTGCCGCGCGCGATCCAGGCTCCCGTGCCAAGATCGCCGTAAAAACCAACGACAAGCGTATCGACCCGGTCGGCGCCTGCGTGGGTATGCGCGGTGCGCGAGTTCAGGCGGTGTCCAGCGAGCTGGGTGGCGAACGTATTGATATCGTGCTGTGGGATGACAATCCTGCGCAGTTCGTGATCAATGCGATGGCCCCGGCGGACGTCGCCTCTATCGTGGTGGATGAAGATAATCACACCATGGATATCGCCGTAGAAGCCGGAAATCTGGCTCAGGCGATTGGCCGTAACGGCCAAAACGTGCGTCTGGCTTCGCAGCTGAGTGGCTGGGAGCTGAACGTGATGACGGTCGACGATCTGCAGGCCAAGCACCAGGCTGAAGCCCACGCTGCCATCGACGTCTTTACCAAACATCTCGATATTGATGAAGATTTCGCAACCGTGCTGGTTGAAGAAGGCTTCTCTTCTCTGGAAGAGCTGGCATACGTGCCTATCAACGAGCTGTTGGAAATCGACGGTCTGGATGAAGAGACAGTAGAAGCGCTGCGCGATCGTGCGAAAAATGCGTTAACCACCCTTGCTCTGGAAAAAGCCGAGAGTCTGGGCGACAAACAGCCGGCAGAAGATCTGCTGAACCTGGAAGGTCTTGACCGTGAGCTGGCATTTAAGCTGGCAGCGATTGGCGTTTGCACGCTGGAAGATCTTGCCGAGCAGGGTGTTGACGATCTGACAGATATTGAAGGCCTGAACGACGAAAGGGCCGGCGAGCTGATTATGGCTGCACGAAATATCTGCTGGTTCGGCGACGACGCGTAATAAACTGTAGCAGGAAGGAACAGCATGACAGATGTAACTGTAAAATCGCTGGCGGCAGAGATTCAGACACCGGTAGAACGCCTGGTACAGCAATTTGCTGATGCAGGGATCCGCAAGTCTGAAACCGACTCTGTGACCCAGCAGGAAAAAGAGACGCTCCTGACGCACCTGAATCGCGACAACAATGGCGGTTCTGGTAAACTGACCTTACAGCGCAAAACGCGCAGCACCTTGAATATTCCGGGCACCGGCGGTAAAAGTAAATCGGTGCAAATCGAAGTCCGCAAAAAACGCACCTATGTAAAAGGCGATCCTGCAGAAGCCGCTCAGGCAGAAGCAGAAGAGCAGGCACAGCGCGAAGCGGAAGAAATGGCTCGTCGCGAGGCTGAAGAAAAAGCCCAGCGCGAAGCTCAAGAAAAAGCGCAGCGTGAAGCCGAGGAGCAGGCTAAACGTGAGGCGGCAGAGAAAGCCAGGCGTGAAGCAGCGGAAAAAGACAAAGTGAGCAACCAACAAACCGACGATATGACCCGCAATCAACAGTCTGATAAAGCCCGTCGTGAAGCGGAAGCCGCTGAACTGAAGCGTAAAGCTGAAGAAGAAGCGCGTCGCAAGATCGAAGAAGAAGCGAAGCGCGTAGCGGAAGAGGCCCGTAAAATGGCGGAAGAAAAAGGTTCAGAATGGGCGGAAGCGGAGAAAGAAGTGGAAGACACTTCTGACTATCACGTGACCACCTCTACCCACGCCCGTGCGGCAGAAGACGAGAACGATGCGCAGGTTGAAGGCGATCGCCGCACTCGCGCTGCTCGTCCGGCTAAAGCCCCACAGCGTAAGAAAGGCAACAAGCATTCCGAAGCGAAAACCGACCGTGAAGAAGCGCGTGCGCAATTCCGTGGCGGTAAAGGCGGCAAGCGTAAGAGTACGCTGCAGCAGGGCTTCAACAAGCCGGCTCAGGCTGTTAACCGTGACGTGGTTATCGGTGAAACCATCACCGTAGCGGAACTGGCTAACAAGATGGCGGTGAAAGGCTCCCAGGTCATCAAAGCGATGATGAAAATGGGCGCTATGGCCACCATCAACCAGGTTATCGATCAGGAAACTGCCCAGATGGTCGCGGAAGAGATGGGTCACAAAGTGACGCTGCGCCGCGAGAACGAGCTGGAAGAAGCGGTAATGAGCGATCGTGATACCGATGCGGCCATGGAATCCCGTGCGCCGGTCGTGACCATCATGGGCCACGTTGACCACGGTAAAACCTCACTGCTGGACTACATTCGCTCCACTAAAGTCGCCTCTGGCGAAGCGGGCGGCATTACCCAGCACATCGGTGCTTACCACGTCGAAACCGACAACGGTATGGTGACCTTCCTGGATACCCCGGGCCACGCCGCGTTTACCGCAATGCGTGCTCGTGGTGCTCAGGCAACGGATATCGTTATCCTGGTTGTCGCCGCCGATGACGGCGTGATGCCACAGACCATCGAAGCTATCCAGCACGCCAAAGCGGCGAAAGTGCCGGTTGTGGTTGCGGTGAACAAGTGCGATAAGCCAGAAGCCGATCCGGATCGCGTTAAAAACGAACTGACTCAGTACGGTATCATTCCGGAAGAGTGGGGCGGCGAGAACATGTTCGTTAACGTTTCCGCGAAAGCCGGAACCGGTATCGACGACCTGCTGAACGCTATCCTGCTGCAGGCTGAAGTCCTGGAGCTGACCGCTGTTCGTCAGGGTATGGCCAGCGGCGTCGTGATCGAATCCTTCCTGGATAAAGGTCGCGGCCCTGTTGCTACCGTGCTGGTACGTGAAGGTACGCTGAACAAAGGCGATATCGTGCTGTGCGGCTTCGAGTATGGCCGTGTGCGTGCGATGCGTGACGAGCTGGGCCGCGAAGTGCTGACTGCGGGTCCTTCGATCCCGGTCGAAATCCTGGGCCTGTCAGGCGTGCCTGCTGCCGGTGATGAAGCGACCGTGGTGCGTGACGAGAAGAAAGCGCGTGAAGTGGCGCTCTATCGTCAGGGCAAATTCCGTGAAGTTAAGCTGGCGCGTCAGCAGAAATCCAAGCTGGAGAACATGTTTGCTAACATGACCGAAGGCGAAGTTTCCGAGCTGAACATCGTGCTGAAAGCGGACGTACAGGGTTCTGTCGAAGCTATCGCCGACTCGCTGATGAAGCTTTCCACTGACGAAGTGAAAGTGAAAATCGTTGGCTCCGGCGTAGGTGGTATCACCGAGACCGACGCCACGCTGGCTGCGGCTTCCAACGCCATCCTGGTAGGCTTTAACGTTCGTGCCGACGCGTCCGCGCGCCGCGTGATCGATTCAGAAAGCCTGGATCTGCGTTACTACTCCGTCATCTATAACCTGATTGACGAAGTGAAGCAGGCGATGAGCGGTATGCTGGCGCCGGAATACAAGCACCAGATCACCGGCCTGGCCGAAGTGCGTGACGTGTTCAAATCACCTAAGTTTGGCGCGGTTGCCGGCTGTATGGTGACGGAAGGCAACATCAAGCGTCACAACCCAATCCGCGTGCTGCGCGACAACGTGGTTATCTATGAAGGCGAGCTGGAATCCCTGCGCCGCTTCAAGGATGACGTTAACGAAGTCCGTAACGGCATGGAATGTGGTATCGGCGTGAAGAACTACAACGATGTGCGCGTTGGCGATATGATCGAAGTCTTCGAGATCATCGAAATCCAGCGTACCATCGCTTAATGGTTGCCTGACCAACCTGTTCGGGAGGCCTTTGCGCCTCCCGTATTTATTTGGAGAGAATAATTATGGCGAAAGAATTCGGTCGCCCGCAGCGCGTCTCCCAGGAACTGCAGAAAGAGATCGCGATTATTTTACAGCGTGAGATCAAAGATCCGCGTCTGGGCATGATGGTCACGGTTTCCGGCGTGGAAGTTTCCCGCGACCTGGCCTATGCAAAAGTGTTCGTTACCTTTTTAAACGATAAAGACGAAGACGCCATCAAAGGCGGCCTGCGCGCGCTGGGCGACGCTTCCGGCTATATCCGCTCCCTGCTGGGCAAAGCGATGCGCCTGCGTATCGTGCCTGAACTGACCTTCTTCTACGACAACTCGCTGGTTGAAGGGATGCGCATGTCTAACCTTGTCACTAACGTGGTTCGCAACGACGCCGAGCGCCGTGGCCCTGCGGAAGACGACAAGGAGGAGTAATGAGTCGTCCTCGTCGTCGCGGACGCGATATTCACGGTGTCCTGCTGCTGGACAAGCCCGGCGGCCTGTCGTCTAACGACGCGCTGCAAAAAGTTAAGCGGCTGTTTAACGCCAACCGCGCGGGCCATACGGGCGCGCTCGATCCGCTGGCGACCGGTATGCTGCCAATATGCCTGGGCGAAGCGACGAAGTTTTCCCGCTATCTGCTCGATTCCGACAAGCGCTATCGCGTGATCGCGCGGTTAGGCCAGCGTACCGATACTTCGGATGCGGACGGTCAGATCATCAGCGAACGACCGGTGAACTTCACGCAGGCGCAGCTTGACGCCGCGCTGGATAGCTTTCGTGGCGAAACGCAGCAGGTGCCGTCAATGTATTCGGCGCTCAAGTATCAGGGGCGCAAGCTCTATGAATATGCGCGTGAAGGCATTGAAGTCCCGCGTGAAGCACGCAGCATTACCGTTTACGAACTAAAATTTATTCGCCTTGAAGGCGACGAGCTGGAGCTGGAAATCCACTGCTCGAAAGGCACCTACATCCGCACCATTACGGACGATTTAGGCGAAATGCTGGGCTGCGGTGCGCACGTGATTTTCCTGCGTCGTTTGCAGGTCGCGACCTATCCGATCGACGCAATGGTCACGCTGGAGCAGCTGCAGGCGCTTAGCGAAGAGGCCGCGCGTAACGAGCGTCCGGCGGCAGAGCTGCTCGACCCGTTGCTGATGCCGATGGACAGCCCGGCGGCGGCTTATCCTGAGGTAAACCTGCCTGTCAGCGCGGCGGCTTACTTCAAACAGGGCATGCCGGTGCAGGCGGCGAACGTGCCGGACTCGGGGCTGGTGCGCGTCACGGAAGGCGAGGCGCGTCAGTTTATCGGCATGGCGGAAGTGGCGGAAGATGGCCGCGTTGCGCCGCGTCGACTGGTAGTAGAATATTCCGATGCATCATTTGCGAAAGCCTCAGGCTCAGAGTAGAATGGCGCGGCTTTACATTGGGTGGCTGAATTAGAGATCGGCGCCTGTACATTTATCTTAAAATTTGGAGTAGTAAAATGTCTCTAAGTGCAGAAAACAAAGCGCAGATCGTTGCTGATTACGGCCGTGATGCTAACGACAGTGGTTCTACCGAAGTTCAGGTTGCTCTGCTGACCGCTCAGATTAACCATCTGCAGGGTCACTTCTCTGAGCACAAAAAAGACCACCACAGCCGTCGCGGTCTGCTGCGCATGGTTTCACAGCGTCGTAAGCTGCTGGATTACCTGAAGCGTAAAGACGTTGCACGTTACACCAGCCTGATCGAGCGTCTGGGTCTGCGTCGCTAAGTCTTACAGTCTGCTCTCCTCGCTTTCGTCGTCCGACGAAGGAAAAGGGGGAAAAAGGCAGATTTGTGCGAGTTTCGCTAAAAAGGGGCCTTTATGGCCCCTTTTTTCAGTCGGGCGGCAGCAATCCAGGCCAAACTATTGTATTGTTGCTGAGTGTGATCTTCAGTTGCAGAGATTCGCGCGGCTAATGAGAGGCTTTGTCCCATAAGGGATTAGGGTTGTCATTAGTCGCGAGGATGCAATGAAGATTTAAGAGTCACGGCAGGAGAAAGCTCTTGCCAGGAACGTTAAGGACATTATTTTGCTGAATCCGATCGTAAAAAAATTCCAGTATGGTCAGCATACCGTCACGCTTGAAACCGGTATGATGGCTCGTCAGGCCACCGCTGCCGTTATGGTCAGCATGGACGACACCGCTGTATTTGTAACCGTAGTTGGCCAGAAAAAAGCCAAGCCGGGTCAGGACTTTTTCCCTCTGACCATCAACTATCAGGAGCGTACCTACGCTGCTGGTCGTATCCCGGGCAGCTTCTTCCGTCGTGAAGGCCGTCCAAGCGAAGGCGAAACGCTGATTGCGCGTCTGATTGACCGCCCGCTTCGTCCGCTGTTCCCGGAAGGTTTTGTTAACGAAGTCCAGGTGATTGCCACCGTGGTTTCCGTTAACCCACAGGTTAACCCTGATATCGTAGCGATGATCGGCGCTTCTGCCGCGCTGAGCCTGTCCGGTATTCCTTTCAACGGCCCAATCGGCTCTGCCCGCGTGGGTTACATCAACGACCAGTACGTGCTGAACCCAACCACCGACGAGCTGAAAGAAAGCAAGCTGGATCTGGTTGTTGCTGGTACCGAAGGTGCCGTGCTGATGGTGGAATCCGAAGCGGAACTGCTGAGCGAAGATCAGATGCTGGGCGCCGTGGTATTTGGCCACGAGCAGCAGCAGGTTGTTATCGAAAACATTAAGGCACTGGTTGCCGAAGCGGGCAAACCTCGCTGGGAATGGCAGCCGGAAGCGGTTAACGAAGCGCTGAACAGCCGCATCGCCGCGCTGGCCGAATCCCGTCTGAGCGACGCTTACCGCATCACCGAAAAACAGGAGCGTTACGCTCAGGTTGACGTGATCAAATCTGAAACCACAGCGGCGCTGCTGGCGGAAGACGCAAGCCTGGACGAAGGCGAAATCAGCGATATCCTGCACGGTCTGGAAAAGAACGTGGTGCGTAGCCGCATTCTGCGTGGTGAGCCGCGTATCGACGGTCGTGAAAAAGATATGATCCGTGGTCTGGACGTGCGCACCGGCGTGCTGCCGCGTACTCACGGCTCCGCGCTGTTTACCCGTGGCGAAACTCAGGCGCTGGTAACGGCGACGCTGGGCACCGCGCGTGACGCACAGAACCTGGACGAGTTGATGGGTGAACGCACCGACAACTTCCTGTTCCACTACAACTTCCCTCCGTACTCCGTGGGTGAAACCGGTATGGTTGGCTCGCCTAAGCGTCGTGAAATTGGTCACGGTCGTCTGGCGAAGCGCGGCGTGCTGGCCGTAATGCCGAAAGGCGACGCGTTCCCGTACACCGTACGTGTAGTGTCAGAAATCACCGAATCCAACGGTTCATCGTCTATGGCTTCCGTATGCGGCGCTTCACTGGCGCTGATGGACGCGGGCGTGCCGATCAAAGCGGCCGTAGCCGGTATCGCGATGGGTCTGGTTAAAGACAACGATAACTTTGTTGTGCTGTCAGATATCCTGGGCGATGAAGATCACCTGGGCGACATGGACTTCAAAGTAGCCGGTAGCCGTGAAGGCATCACCGCGCTGCAGATGGACATCAAAATCGAAGGCATCACCCGCGAAATCATGCAGGTGGCGCTGAACCAGGCTAAAGGCGCGCGTCTGCATATCCTGGGCGTAATGGAACAGGCTATCAGCACGCCACGCGGCGATATCTCGCAGTTTGCTCCGCGCATCCATACCATCAAGATCAGCCCGGACAAGATCAAAGACGTGATCGGTAAAGGCGGTTCTGTTATTCGTGCGCTGACCGAAGAGACCGGCACCACCATCGAAATCGAAGATGACGGTACCGTGAAAATCGCTGCGACCGACGGTGACAAAGCGAAGTTCGCTATCCGCCGTATCGAAGAGATCACGGCAGAAATCGAAGTGGGCCGCATTTACAACGGTAAAGTGACCCGCATCGTCGACTTCGGCGCCTTCGTCGCTATCGGCGGCGGTAAAGAAGGTCTGGTGCACATTTCTCAAATCGCCGACAAGCGCGTTGAGAAAGTCACTGACTATCTGCAGATGGGCCAGGAAGTCCCGGTGAAAGTTCTGGAAGTTGATCGTCAGGGCCGCGTGCGCCTGAGCATCAAGGAAGCGGCCGAGCCGGAAGCGGCTGCGGCGCCTGCGCCAGAAGCTTCAGCAGAATAAGCAGCACACTAAGCTCTTCGCGGCGACGCGAAGAGCTGTTCCATCGCGAGGACAGGACGACACCTTGTGCACGGCAGGCGGATGAAAGGATGATCATCCCATTGTTTGTATTTGGGAGTGGTGAATGAAGCCTTTTTTGCGCTGGTGTTTCGTTGCGACAGCTTTAACGCTGGCAGGATGCAGCAACCCGGATTGGCGTAACAACGAGGTTTTGGCTGTTCCGCTACAGCCTACGTTGCAGCAGGAAGTGATCCTGGCGCGCATGGAACAAATACTTGCCAGTCGGGCATTAACCGATGATGAACGCGCACAGCTGTTATATGAGCGCGGAGTGTTGTATGATAGTTTAGGTTTGAGAGCACTGGCGCGAAATGATTTTTCACAAGCGCTGTCTGTCAGACCGGATATGCCGGAAGTATTCAATTACTTAGGCATATATCTGACGCAGGCAGGCAATTTTGATGCTGCCTACGAAGCGTTTGATTCTGTACTTGAGCTTGATCCAACTTACAATTACGCGCGTTTAAATCGCGGAATCGCACTCTACTACGGTGGAAGATTTAAACTAGCGCAAGATGATCTGCTGGCGTTTTATCAAGACGATCCTAACGATCCTTTCCGCAGCCTGTGGCTCTATCTCGATGAACGTGAGATGAGCGCCGACAAGGCAGAAGTGGCGCTGAAGCAGCGTTACGATAAGGCGGACAGAGACCAATGGGGATGGAATATTGTCGAGTTCTACCTGGGCCGTATCAGCGAAAAAACGCTGATGGAGAGGCTCAAGGCGGACGCAACGGATAACACCTCGCTCGCTGAACATCTCAGTGAAACCAACTTCTATTTAGGTAAGCACTACCTAAGTCTGGGGGAGAAGGACAACGCAGAAGCGTTGTTCAAGCTGACGGTTGCCAACAACGTCCATAACTTTGTTGAGCACCGATATGCATTGTTGGAGCTGGCGCTACTCGGCCAGACACAAGACGATTTATCAGAATCTGACCAGCAATAGCTGACGAACTTTTTTTGCCTGATTTTTGAAATGTCATCATCTTCACGGGTGAGGGCTTTCTTGTTCGTCGAAACCACTAATTTGAGCCGGTTCACACTTTTTGATGAAAATGACTGAATGTTTTCACGACGAGTTATGTAGACTGGCCGCCGCAATCTAAGAGGCACGTGTACTACATGACTGAAATTGAAACCACTTTTGCTGACCTGGGTCTGAACGAATCCATCCTCGAATCACTTAACGGCATGGGCTATGTTAAGCCATCTCCGATCCAGGCAGAGTGTATCCCACATCTGCTGGCGGGCCGTGACGTATTGGGTATGGCACAGACCGGTAGCGGCAAAACCGCAGCGTTCTCGCTGCCACTGCTACACAACATTGACAGCAACCTGAAAGCGCCACAAATCCTGGTGCTGGCACCAACTCGTGAGTTGGCGGTTCAGGTTGCGGAAGCCGTAACTGAATTCTCTAAACACATGCGCGGTCTTAACGTAGTGGCCCTTTACGGCGGCCAGCGTTACGACGTACAGCTGCGTGCGCTGCGCCAGGGTCCACAGGTTGTTGTGGGTACGCCTGGTCGTCTGCTGGACCACCTGAAACGCGGCACGTTAGACCTTTCTAACCTGCGCGGCCTGGTGCTGGACGAAGCCGATGAAATGCTGCGTATGGGCTTCATCGAAGACGTTGAAACGATTATGGCGCAGATCCCGGCCGATCATCAGACCGCGCTGTTCTCTGCCACCATGCCAGAAGCGATTCGTCGTATCACCAAACGCTTCATGAAAGATCCACAGGAAGTGCGTATTCAGTCAAGCCTGACCACGCGTCCTGATATCAGCCAGAGCTACTGGACCGCTTACGGTCGTAAGACCGACGCGCTGGTACGCTTCCTGGAGTCGGAAGATTTTGATGCGGCGATTATCTTCGTGCGCACCAAAAACGCCACGCTGGAAGTGGCCGAAGCGCTGGAGCGCAGCGGTTATAACAGTGCGGCCCTGAACGGCGATATGAATCAGGCGCTGCGTGAGCAGACCCTGGAGCGTCTGAAAGACGGCCGTCTGGATATTCTGATCGCTACCGACGTAGCGGCACGTGGTCTGGACGTTGAGCGTATCAGCCTGGTTGTGAACTACGACATCCCAATGGATGCCGAATCTTACGTTCACCGTATCGGCCGTACCGGTCGTGCAGGTCGTGCCGGCCGTGCGCTGCTGTTCGTTGAGAACCGCGAGCGTCGTCTGCTGCGTAACATCGAACGCACCATGAAGCTGACTATTCCTGAAGTAGAGCTGCCAAACGCAGAGCTGCTGGGTCAGCGTCGTCTGGCCAAGTTTGCCGCTAAAGTTCAGCAGCAGCTGGAAAGCAGCGATCTGGAACAGTACCGTGCGCTGCTGAGCAAAATGCAGCCTGCGGAAGAAGAGCTGGATATCGAAACGCTGGCTGCCGCGCTGCTGAAAATGGCGCAGGGCGAACGTCCGCTGATCGTACCGGCAGATCCGGCTCCACGTCCGCGTCGTGAGTTCAAAGAGCGTGACGATCGTCGCGGCGACCGTCCGGACCGTGGTCCTCGCGAAGCCCGTGATGGCGATCGTCCACGTCGTGAACGTCGTGACGTTGGCGATATGGAAGTTTACCGTATCGAAGTGGGTCGTGATGACGGCGTTGAAGTTCGTCATATCGTTGGCGCTATCGCTAACGAAGGCGATATCAGCAGCCGCTACATCGGCAACATCAAGCTGTTTGGTACGCACTCAACTATCGAACTGCCAAAAGGCATGCCGGGCGACATTCTGTCTCATTTCACCCGCACGCGTATTCTGAACAAGCCGATGAATATGCAGCTGATTGGTGATGCGCAGCCTCGCAGCAACGATCGTGGCGGTGAGCGTCGCGGTAGCGGTGCGCCAGGTCGCGGCGGTTTCGGCGGCGCGCGTAGCGAAGGCGGACGTAGCGAAGGCGGTCGTCGTTTCAGCAACGAGCGCAGCGGTAGCGGCGAGCGTCGTCCGGGCGGCTTCAGCCGTGACGGTCGTGCACCACGTCGTGAAGACGGCGCAGCGCCGACTCGTCGTCGTGATGCCTAATCACTGCTAGCCAGTCTGATGCCGGTCACTGAAAAGTGACCGGCATTTTTTTTGCCTTTAAGAAAGCGAATAGTTGCAGCGGGGCGAGTACGTCAGGCGGGAATCGTTTTAACAGCGGGCGAGGGAATGGCTTCCCCCGCCATTTTTGTTACAGCGAGCGGTAGGCTTCCATGGCCAGCGCAAACGAGCGCAGCCGCGCCTCTTTATCAAAAATCTGGCCGTTTACCATGATTTCATCCGCCTGGGTTTCCCGCATCAGTGCAGACAGGCCGTGACGCACTTTATCCAGATCGCCGACAATCGACATGCTTAACGCCTGCTGCACGCCATACTGCTCGGAAGGCGACCACAGGTTATCCATATTTTCCACCGGCGCAGGCAGCGGGCCCGGCTGACCGCGACGCAGATTGACGAACTGCTGCTGCATGGAGGTAAACAGGAAACGGGCATCGCCCTCGCTGTCGGCGGCGACCACGTTAACGCAAACCATCGCGTGCGGCTGCGCCAGGCGAGCCGAAGGCTTAAAGTTTTCGCGATAAAGGTGAAGCGCCTGGAACAGCATCTCGGGCGCAAAATGCGAGGCGAAAGCGAACGGCAGGCCCAGCTTCGCCGCGAGTTGGGCGCTGTAAAGGCTGGAGCCAAGCAGCCAGACGGGGATTTTCAGGCCCAGGCCCGGCACCGGCTGAACGGCAGGCGCCTCGCCCTGTTCAGCGTCGAACCAGCCGACTATCTCCGCCACGTCGGCCGGGAAGTTATCCACGTGACCGCCCATATGCCGACGCAGCGCCATCATGGTGCGCTGATCGGAGCCGGGCGCGCGTCCCAGGCCTAAATCAATGCGTCCCGGATAGAGAGATTCCAGCGTACCGAACTGCTCGGCAATCACCAGCGGCGCGTGGTTTGGCAGCATCACGCCGCCGGAGCCGAGCCGTAGCGTGCTGGTATTAGCGGCAAGATAGCCGATCAGCACCGACGTCGCCGCGCTGGCGATGCCGGTCATATTGTGGTGTTCAGCCAGCCAGTAGCGGTTGAAACCCAGTTGTTCCGCCTGCTGCGCCATCGCCAGCGAGGTATGAAAAGCGTCACGCGCGGTCGCGCCCTGAGGGATCGGGGCCAGATCGAGCACGGACAGAGAGGCAGTTTTTTTATCAGACATAATCGCTCACTTTATTTCCAGGCTACGCGCCTGCGCAAATACACAGCCTAAGCGATCTTCAGGGAAGCGGATTGGCAATTTGCAGCACTTTACGCGAGCCCGGGACGTGAAGAAAGATAAGTGTGCCTCTACCGCGCTAAACGAAATGGCGGCTGGCCGACGGCGCGTTACTCCACCAGCGTCAGACCGGCCATTTGCCGCCAGTAGCCGTTGCAGTGCTGCTGGTCAATCAGCGTTAACGGCGCATGGCCCGTTTCATTAGCGTGAAAGGCATTTATCACTTCCAGCGTGTCGGTTCCCTGCGGTGAGAAACGGACAATGTCCACCAATCCCTGCATGGAAACCAGATCGTTCCCCAAATTATAGCAGTAGCCGCTCATGGTCTGGATACCGTTCAGCACAAACACCTGCTGATCTTCCTGAGAGCGCACCGCTCTGCCGTGAGGGTAGTTAATACAACAGGTCTGGCAATCGTCTTTGCTGCGATCTTCGGCGCGGGCGGTAA
Source organism: Erwinia aeris (assembly GCF_041224955.1). Classification (NCBI taxonomy): domain Bacteria; kingdom Pseudomonadati; phylum Pseudomonadota; class Gammaproteobacteria; order Enterobacterales; family Erwiniaceae; genus Erwinia; species Erwinia aeris. The sequence continues at coordinate 103,103 of NZ_JBGFFX010000013.1, forward strand.
AGCAGCGGGCGGAGAGCGCCAGCGGCAGATAGCCGTACCCCAGCACCTCTACGTCGAACCGGCCGCGGATCCCCAGCTCTTCGCACTGGGCTAACAGCGCGCAGAGCCAGTCGCGCGAAAGCTCGACCGGCATACACCAGCGCACCATACCCAGCTTATGCAGCAGGCGCAGCGTCATGGCGTTATAACAGTTCAGCGCATGACCGGCGACAAAAGGCAGGCCCGCTTCCGCGGCCATATGCACCGTGCCCATATCGTTGGCTTCAATCAGAAATTCGCCGTTATCGACATAGCGCTTCAGCTCGGTCAGCTCGGAAGGCGACTCAACCAGCGCCAGCGTGCTTAGCGCAACCTGCTTGCCCGCGCCGACCAGTTCTTTTGCCAGCGCCATCCAGTCGGCAAATTTAACGGCGCGGCGTTTGCTGCACACCGCCTCGCCCAGATAGATAATGTCCGCCTGGCTGGCGGCGGCGGCCTGGTAGAAAGCGTACAGATTTTCTTTCGGCCAGTACCAAAGCACCGGCCCTAACGCATACTTCATGATTTTTCCTACTGCCATTGACGATGATAAGCACCCAGCGTGGTTTGCGTCCCTTCGCTCAGGGCGCTGAGCGCGGCCATCCAGTGCTGCTGCACGGCAAAATTCTGCGGATCGGCCTTGCAGCGATCGATAGCCTGTCGCCAGATTTGCGTCACCTGCTGCACATAGGCCGGGCTGCGCTGACGGCCTTCGATTTTCACCGAGGCGATATTCATGCCCAGCAGCGTGGGAAGCAGCTCAAGCGTGTTCAGGCTGGTCGGCTCCTCCAGCGTGTGGTAAGCCGTCTGCTCCACCTTATAACGGCCTTTACACAGGGTAGGGTAGCCGGCGTTTTCCTGAGCGCCGTAGCGGTCAATCAGCACGTTATTCAGGCGGGATTCCAGCCCGTCTGGCGTTTGCTGCCAGCGAACAAAACGGGCGGGCGAGCAGGCGCCTACGGTATTAGGCGACTCGCCGGTCAGCCAGGAAGAGAGGTAGCAGCGACCTTCGGCCATAATGCACAGGCTGCCGAAAGCGAACACTTCCAGCGGCACGGGCGACGTGCGGGCAAGCTGGCGAACCTGATGCACGGAAAGCACGCGCGGCAGCACTACGCGCGCAACGTCAAAATGGCGCTGATAGAATTTTATCGCTTCGCTGTTGGTGGCCGAAGCCTGCACGGAAACGTGTCGCTCGATGTGAGGATAGCGGCTTGCTGCGTATTCCAGCATGGCGATATCGGCCAGGATCAGTGCGTCCACGCCCGCGTCGGCCGCGCTGTCTATGGCGTTTTCCCAGCGGGCATAGCCGGATGGATGGGCGAAAGTATTAATCGCAACATGCAGTTTGCGTCTATGCTGATGAACGTAGCGAGCGGCCTCTTCCAGCCGTTTTGCCGTGAAGTTAAGGCCGGCGAAATGACGGGCGTTGGTATCATCTTTCAGCCCAACGTAGACAGCATCTGCGCCGCTGGCGATGGCCGCCTTCAGGGCCGGTAGATTGCCGGCAGGACAAAGCAGTTCCATATAAGATCCCGTAAGCAAGAGAACAAAGAAGTTTACGCTTCTCCACCGTGCCATTTTTTGATGCAGGGCAGTGAAAAGCGTAACGATCGCCATAATTTTTATGACGAAGCCGGCAAGGTTTGCGCACTTTGTTGATCCATCTGCCTTACAGGATCCTGCAATATGGCAAAATAGCTGAAATTTTATCTGAAGGAGTGATAATGGTGCTTAACCCGTTACGCGCGCAGCTGGTTCGCAAAGGCCCGCAGTGGCTGCGTCTGCCGCTACAATTTGCCCCCTTTGCCGCTAAAAAACATTTTTTGCAGCAGCTGCTGAGCTGGCAATTTCACTATGCACTGGCGGAAGGTGAGTTAAACTTTTTGCAGGGGCACTGGTTAGGTGTTGAAATCCGCGATCTGGGGCTGAGTTGGGCAACCACCGTTGAGCAGGGCGCGTTACGGGTGGCCGATCGGGCCGAGGCGGATGTGTGGTTTCGCGGCGACGTCAACGACCTGCTGCTGGTGGCGGCGCGTCGGCGCGATCCGGATACGCTATTTTTTCAGCGTCGGCTGGTGATTGAAGGCGATACCGAGCTGGGGCTGGAAGTCAAAAATCTGATGGATGCTATCGAGCTTGAGACTATGCCGAAGCCGCTGCGAATCGGATTGATGCAGCTGGCTGATTTTATTGAGGCAGGACTGACTGAGGACGCGGCTGCGACAGCAGATCGCGCAGGTGTAACATGTTAATTCGTACGGAAATCGGCGTCGATGCGGCCAGCATAGACAGTTTGTTGCGCCGCAGCTTTCCCACCTCCGCAGAGGCGGAGCTGGTACAGCAGCTGCGTGAAGATGGCTTACTGACGCTGGGCATTGTGGCGACCGATGATGAAGGACAGGTGCTGGGCTATGCAGCCTTCAGCCCGGTCACCCTGAATGGCGAAGACAAGCAGTGGGTAGGCCTGGCGCCGCTGGTGGTGGATGAAAGCGTACGCGACCAGCCGTTAGACAAGCAGCTGATTTACGAGGGGCTGGATACGCTTAACGAGTTCGGCTACGCCGCCGTAGTGGTGGTGGGCGATCCCGACTATTACGGGCGCTACGGTTTTGAACCGGCCGCCCGCCATCAGCTACGCTGCCGCTGGCAGGGCGGTGAAGCCGCTTTCCAGGTCTACAAGCTGGCGGATGATGCTTTTAGCGGCGTGGAAGGCCAGATCGATTTCGCGGCGCCGTTTAACCGCCAGTAAGATCGGTCAGCCAGGCTTCAAGTGAAACAGGCTGGTGCGTCACCAGCCTGATTTTTTCCTGCCGTTTCAGCTGCTTTATCCGGTATTCCAGCCTGGAGGCGCTGGCGCGGTCGCCCGCTTCGCAGTGAAACAGCAGCGTCAGCGGCCCTTTGCCGCGCAGCGCCTTCGCGCCCGTGCCCGCCTGATGCTGCTTAAAGCGTCGCGGCACATCATTAGTAATGCCGGTATAGAGCGCGCCGCCTGCTGTCTGCACGATATAAAGGTGCCATGGCGCTGTTGCCTGTGTTGCCATCCGTTATTGCCCGTCGCCAGTCGTGGCCGAAAGTTTATCAGCTCGCGCACGGCGCGAAAGGTTTTTTGCGTAGTTTTCAGGGAGTCATCATGTCCGAACCAGAGCCGTTACAGGCCATCACCCGCTATTTACAAAAGCAGCATGTGCTGTCGGTGTGCGGCGGTAGCCCCGTCTGGTGCGCCAACTGTTTTTATGTCTTTGATGCAGAGAACGTTGCGTTCTGGCTGATGACGGAGGAGAAAACGCGTCACGGCAGCCAGTTTGTCCGCGATCCGCAGGTTGCAGGCACGATTAACGGCCAGCCGAAGTCGGTGATGTTAATCAAAGGCGTGCAGTATACGGGGCAGGTCAGCCTGTTGACGGGGGCGGCAGAAGAGAAAGCACGTAGGGCCTATATCAAACGATTTCCGGTCGCGGCGGCAGCTTCAGCGCCCCTTTGGGAAATTGCCGTCAGCGAGCTGAAAATGGTGGATAACGCGTTGGGATTTGGCAAAAAGCTGAGCTGGCGGCGGGAATAAAAGAACGGCCAGGCGAACCTGGCCGCTACTCTCAAACGGTTTCGAGAATGCGCAGCGATTCACGGTTGAACGCAGGCAGATCGTCCGGCGTACGGCTGGTGACCAGCTTGTCGTTGTCCACCACCACTTCTTTGTCGTAGAAGTCGGCACCGGCATTTTTCAGATCGATAGCGATAGCCTTCACCGAGGTCATTTTGCGGCCTCGCGTGGCGTTGGCGCTAATCAGCAGCTGTGGGCCGTGGCAGATAGCGAAGATCGGCTTACCGGCATCCACAAAGGCTTTGGTGAAGTTTACAAAGCGATCGTCGCCGCGCAGGCTATCCGGCGAATGACCGCCCGGCAGCAGCAGCGCGTCGAAGTCGTCCACGTTTACATGGTCGATATCTTTATCGATCTTCACCTGGGCTTTACCCTGCTTGCCGGTGACGGTGACGCCCGCTTTTTTATCAATAGTCACAACCTGGTGGCCAGCTTTGGTATAGGCTTCGGCTGGCGAAGTAAATTCGGAGTCTTCGAATTCATCAGTGATCAGGACAGCAATCTTCTTGCTCATCTTTTCCTCCGGTTATTATTGTGAAGTCAGTTAAGCCTGGTTGAAAACACTGAAAAATCAAGCCGCGTCGAAGTAATGCGCTGCATGTTACTGATTACAGGGGGGAGTTAGCTGCCGCTAACCGCTTTGGGAGGCGAAGGCTACACTCAGTAAAAAGGAGAAACGGATGAGAGTACTGATTACCGGTGCGACCGGCCTGGTGGGACAACATCTTCTGCGCCTGCTGATTGACGATCCGCGCGTCAGCGAGATCGTGGCGCCAACAAGACGTAAGCTGCCGGAGATGAACAAGGTAACTAACCTGGTGGAGGCCGATCTCACCGACGTGCTGGGCCCGCTGCAAACGCCGCTGGATATTGTCTTTTGCTGTCTGGGCACCACGCGGCGCGAGGCGGGCAGCAAGGCGGCCTTTATCCACGTCGACTATGCGCTGGTGGTGGATACGGCCATTGCCGGTCAGCGGCTCGGCGCCAAACATCTGCTGGTGGTCAGCGCGCATGGCGCAAATATGCATTCGCCTTTCTTCTACAATCGGGTGAAGGGCGAGATGGAGAACGCGCTGCAAAAGCAGGGCTGGCCGCGCCTGACCTTAATCCGGCCGTCGCTGCTGCTGGGCGAAAGAGAAAACAGCCGCGCGGGCGAGTCGCTGATGGCGCCGCTGTTTCGTCTGCTGCCGGGCAACTGGCGCGCCGTTGCCGCCAGAGACGTCGCCGCCGTGATGCTGCGCGAAGCTTTTGCGCCAGCACGGCAGGAGGTCACCGTCATCGAGTCGTCAGCGATCCCGCACGCGCGGTAAGCGCGACCGAAACGGCATAGTAATGTGACCGCTGCGTCAGCGATCTGCAAACACTGTGAGTAGCTGCTCCGCATGGAGCGGTCAGTTCGATATTTACAGCGTCCCGCCCGCGTCGGTAAATAAGATTTAGCCGTGCCGGGAAAGGCGAACGGGATAAGCAAGCCGCGCCGTCCTTAGCGCAGATAGTGGATAACCTGATTGCTGCTGCCTCGCCAGCGCAGCGCCGGATCGCGCAGCGCCTCAATAAATTTACCGTCCACCAGCACGTCGAGCAGCTCTACCACACGGCGCTGCTCTGCGCTCAGCTCCGCCAGACAGTAGCCCGTCCACAGCCAGATATCTTTTCCCGCACAGTCGCGACGCACCCGTTGTACCAGCCGGTAAATATCGGCCACGTTAGCCGGATGCAGCGGATCGCCGCCCGACAGCGACAGACCCTGGCGCGGGATGCGCGTATCGTTCAGATCGGCAATCAGCTGCTCTTCCATTTGCACGGTAAAGGGATAGCCGGAATAGAGCCGCCAGGTGCTTTTGTTATAGCAGCCGACGCACTGGTGCTCGCAGCCGGCCACGAACAGCGTGCAGCGCGTACCCGGCCCGTTAACGATATCGACCGGGTAATATTGATGAATATTCACCCCAGCTGGCCTGCGGCCAGATGCTTAACGCGGCGCTTCACTTCCTCCTGCTTGCCGGCGTTGAACGGCCGCGCGTCCGGGCTGCCCAGATAGCCGCAGACGCGCCGGGTGACGGAAACGCGTTCAGGATCGTGGTTGCCGCATTTGGGGCAGGTAAAGCCCTTGCTGGTGCAGTCAAACTCTCCGGTAAAGCCGCACTCGTAGCATTCGTCGATCGGGGTATTGGTGCCGTAATAGGGCACGCGGCTGTAGCTGTAGTCCCAGACATCCTCCAGCGCCTTCAGGTTATGCTGGATATTGGGATATTCGCCGTAACAGATAAAACCGCCGTTGGCGAGCGGCGGATAGGCCGCTTCGAAATCGATTTTGTCGTAGGGGTTAACCTTCTTCTCGACGTCAAGATGAAAGCTGTTGGTGTAGTAGCCTTTGTCGGTCACGCCTTTGACGATGCCGAACTGCGCGCGATCCAGACGGCAGAAGCGGTCGCACAGGTTCTCGCTTGGCGTGCTGTAAAGGCTGAAGCCGTAGCCGGTTTCCTCTTTCCAGGCCTCGACCGTTTCGCGCAGGCGGCTGACGATAGCCAGCGCCTTGCGCCGCAGCTCCGCATCATCGTAAAGATGGGTTTTGCCGCCGCTCAGGGCGTTAATGGTTTCATGAATGCCGATATAGCCCAGCGAGATCGAAGCGCGTCCGTGTCTGAAAATTTCCGCCACGTTATCGTCTGCCTTCAGCCGCACGCCGCAGGCGCCTTCCATATAGAGGATCGGTGCCACGCGCGCTTTGACGTTTTCCAGCCTGGCGATACGGGTCATCAGCGCTTTTTTCGCCAGCCGCAGACGGCTGTCCAGCAGATCCCAAAAGCGAGCTTCATCACCTGCCGCCTCCAGCGCGATGCGCGGCAGATTCAGGCTAATCACGCCGATATTATTCCGTCCTTCATGCACCTGCTCGCCGTTCTTTTCCCATACGCCCAGGAAGCTGCGGCAGCCCATCGGCGTTTTAAACGAGCCGGTCACTTTCACCACCTGCTCATAATTAAGGATATCGGGATACATGCGCTTGCTGGCGCACTCCAGCGCCAGCTGTTTGATATCGTAATTGGCGTCGCCCGGCGAGCGGTTCAGCCCCTCTTTGATGGCGAAGACCAGCTTGGGGAACACCGCCGTTTTATGGTTTTTCCCCAGCCCGGCAATGCGGTTGCGCAGAATGGACTGCTGCACCAGCCGCGCCGCCCAGCTGGTGCCAAGGCCGAAGCCAAAGGTCACAAAAGGCGTCTGGCCGTTGGCGGTATGCAGCGTATTCACCTCATACTCCAGCGACTGGAAGGCGTCGAAGCACTCCTTCTCCGTGCAGCTCTGCGCGTAGGCTTCCACATCGGCAATTTGCCATTTACGCGCCGCCTGCCGATGTTTTTCCCGGCTTGCCTCGACAAAAGGCGCCAGCACCTCGTCAATCCGGTTAATAGTGGTGCCGCCATAAATATGGCTGGCGACCTGAGCGATAATCTGCGCGGTCACGGCGGTAGCGGTCGAGATCGATTTAGGCGGCTCTATCTCGGCGTTGCCCATCTTAAAGCCCTGGGTCAGCATGCCTTTAAGATCGATCAGCATGCAGTTGAACATCGGGAAGAAGGGCGAGTAGTCCAGGTCGTGATAGTGAATTTCGCCGCGCTCGTGAGCCAACACCACGTCGCGCGGCAGGATATGCTGGGTGGCATAGTGTTTGGCTACGATACCGGCCAGCAGATCGCGCTGCGTGGGGATCACTTTACTGTCTTTATTGGCGTTTTCGTTCAGCAGCGCCGGGTTGCTTTGCTCGACCAGCCCACGGATCTCCTTATTCAGCTTGCCGCGCAGCTCGCGGGCAATATCGCGGTCGTGACGATATTCTATATAGGTTCGGGCCAGCGCGGGATAGGGGCCGGCCATCAGCGCGTTTTCAACGGCGTTCTGAATAACATGGATATCCACTTCTTCCTGCGTCAGCTGCCGACAGATGTGTTCGGTCACCTGCGCGCAGTAATCATCATCATGAATAGCCGCCGCGCTGGCCGCGCCTTTTATCGCCTCCAGAATGCGTGCTTGCTCAAAAGGCGCGCGGCAGCCGTCCCGTTTAATCACTAATGAAGCCATAGCGTATCCCTGTTTCAATATCTACATATAGGTATAGCGTGGCATGATAGTATCTATATGTTGTGCTTTCCTGCGATTTAACCGCCTGGTTTTTGATTTGGAACAAAGATCGCAAAAGGGTGACGCAATGTCAGACACTTAAGCCGCTGGCCATTTTTCCGAACGCGCAAAAATCGTTCTGTGCAGGATGAAGGCAGCGTGATTAATCGATTTTCGCACGTTCAGCGCCTTTCCGGAGTTGCAATCACCCGCCCGGACTTCATATTATTGCCTGTTACGCAAAGCGGTTATCTGCTCAGGCCATTCCGGGATACAGACTGATGTCTTCTGTAACGTACAACGAAAAACAGGTGAGCCGCTGGCTGGGCGCGCGCACCGTGGCCAGAGCAAAAGAGCTGGTGGATAAAGCGCAGCACCTGCAATGGCAGAACAATCTGTTGACCGGCGAGGTGCCCGGCAGAAAAATCGAACCTTTCCAGGTTATGGTGCATTTCAGCCGGCCACAGGGCAAACTGCACGCCAGCGGCGAATGCACCTGTCCGGTTAAAAACAACTGTCGTCATGCCGCTGCGGTCATGCTGGCCTGGCTGCAACGTCAGCCCGTCAACAAGGCCGCTTCCGCGCCCGCGCTGGTGACTGCCGAGCCGCAGCCCATGCTACGGCTGGAATCGCGCGCGAAATTTATTAGCGGTTTTGGCCGTTACGGACATCGACAGAAACGGCTCGATTTTGCCGCGGTGCATTTTGACTACGCCGGCATTCTTGTGCCAGCTGGCAGCAGCGGCGAAGACTTTCCCGATCGTCACGGCAGGCTTTTCCGCGTCAGCCGCCGGATGGAGCAGGAGCAGCGCTGGCTAAGCGAGCTTAACGCTGCCGGGCTGCAGACCATTCCTTCTGGCCATATCTATACGCCGCATTCAGCGCCGCTGCCGCCTGCTATTTTCGCCCCGGACATGCCCGAACAGTGGCGCGATGTTATCCATCATGTGCTTCCCGACCTGCGCAAGCGCGGCTGGCAAACCAGCGTGGACGATGATTTTACCTGGAACATTACGGAAATTGCGGCCATCGATGGCCGCGCCGTGCAGCAGCAGGATGGCTGGTATGCGCTGGAGATAGAGGCCAACACCGGTGCGTATAAGGTGAATATGCGGCCGCTGCTGGCGGGGCTGTTCCGTCAGGATCGCCGCTGGCTGTCGAGCGACCTCTCGGTGATAGCCGATGACGAGACGGTAGAGCTGCGCAGCGAGCGTAACGAACGACTGCATATTGGCGCCGGTCGCCTGAAAACGCTGGTGGGCAGCCTGGCCGATCTGCTGGCGCAGGATGAAGCCGCACCGCTGCGTATCGCGCCTTACGAGGCCGGCAGGCTGACGGCGCTAAGCGAAACGGGCCGCTGGCAGTTTAACGGCGACAACGGCGTCCTGCAGCTGGCGGAGAGCCTGAGGGCGGGCAAAGGGATCCAGCCCGTTGCGCCGCCTGCCGGTCTTGAGGCCCGGCTGCGCGACTATCAGCTCCAGGGCATCAGCTGGATGCAGTTCCTGCGCGCCAATAATCTGTCCGGCGTGCTGGCCGACGATATGGGGCTGGGAAAAACCATTCAGACGCTGGCGCACCTGCTGCTGGAGAAAGAAGCGGGCAGGCTGGATCGTCCGGCGCTGATCGTGGTGCCGACCACGCTGGTGTATAACTGGATGCAGGAAGCCAGCCGCTTTGCGCCGACGTTAAAAATGCTGGCGCTGACCGGGCCGCAGCGAAAATCCTTTTACGATCGCATTGAGCACTATGACGTGGTGCTGACCACCTATTCGCTGCTGTGGCGCGATCAGCCGCAGCTGCTGGGCCACAGCTATCATCTGCTGATCCTGGACGAGGCGCAGTACGTGAAAAACAGCGCGTCGCGGGCCGCCTCGGTGATCCGCACGTTAAAGTCGCGCTACCGGCTTTGCCTGACCGGCACGCCGCTGGAAAACCACCTGGGTGAACTTTGGTCGCAGTTTGATTTCCTGCTGCCCGGTTTTCTGGGCAGCGAAAAAGCTTTTACCCAGGAGTGGCGTATTCCCATTGAGCGCGACGGCGATCGGGTCAGGCGCGAGCTGCTGGCTAAGCGCGTGCGGCCTTTTATGCTGCGTCGTCGCAAGCAGGAAGTGGCGAAAGAGCTGCCGCCGAAGAACACCATTGTGCGTTCGGTAGAGCTGGAAGGCGCGCAGCGCGAGCTTTACGAAAAAGTACGCGGCGCAATGCAGGATCGCGTAAAGCTGGCGGTAGAGCAGCAGGGCGCGGGACGCAGCCATCTGCTGGTGCTGGATGCGCTGCTGAAGCTACGGCAGATCTGCTGCGATCCACGGCTGATCGACAGCGACAAAACGACCAGAGTTAAACAGTCGGCCAAGCTGGCGCTGCTGCGGGAGATGCTCAGCGATCTGCTGGCGGAAGATCGCCGTATCCTGATCTTCTCTCAGTTCACCACCATGCTGTCGCTGATTGCGGAAGAGTTACAGAAGGCGCGTATTCCCTACGTGATCCTGACCGGCAGCACGCGCGATCGCAGCGAGCCGGTACGCCGCTTCCAGAACGGCGAAGTCCCGGTGTTTTTAATCAGCCTGAAGGCGGGCGGCGTGGGCCTGAACCTGACGGCGGCCGATACGGTGATCCATTACGATCCCTGGTGGAATCCGGCGGCGGAGAATCAGGCTACGGATCGCGCCTATCGTCTGGGCCAGGACAAGCCGGTATTTGTCTATAAGCTGATCGCCGCAGGCAGTATTGAAGAAAAGATCGTTGCGCTACAGCAGCGTAAAGCGGAGCTGGCCGAAGGGATTTTGGAAAACGACCTGAGCGAAACAACAAGTTTTACCAGCGAAGACCTGACCGCGCTGTTCGCGCCGCTGTAAATGCGGCATCTGCTAACGTCAGCCGTGACACCTGAACGTGGCGTTACGGCTGTGGTCGCCGCGCCTGATAACATCAGCCGTGACACCTGAACGTGGCGTTACGGTTGTGGTCGCCGCGCCTGATAACGTCAGCCGTGCCTGATCTGAACGTGGCGTTACGTTTGTAGATGCCATGTCCGATAACGTCAGCCATGACTGTGCCGAACGCGGCGCTACGTATGTAGTCGCCGCAGCCTGCTTGCCACCGAAGCGGTTTACGCCTTGTTGGCGCCGCCGTCCCAGCGCTTCTGATACCACCAGACCGCTTCCCACGGACGCAGCATCACCTCACCAGGGGTAACATGCGTATCAGGATAGTTACTGATTAGCACATCCCAGTGACCGCTGTAGGCCGGCGGGTGCCAGACCTGCGTTTCGCCGCTGAAGTTAGCAGCCACCACCAGCACCTCTTTCTCGAAGCGGCGGCAGTAGCACCACAGATAAGCGTGATCCGGCAGCAGATCGAGGTAATCGCCCCAGGTCAGGATCGGATAGGCTTTCCTGAGTTGGATCAGCTTCTGATAGGCGTAAAACACCGAGTTTTCATCAGCCAGCGCCGCTTCTGCGTTTATCGTTTCCATATTGTCACACATGCCGATCCACGGCGTGCCGCTGGTGAAGCCGCCGTTTTCTCCCGCGTGCCACGGGATCGGCGTTCTGCCGTTGTCGCGCGATTTGCTGGCGAGGATCTCCAGCAGGTTATCGCTGTCGCGTCCCTGCGAGCGCAGTTCGGCGTACATGTTGTGGCTTTCGATATCGCGATAGTCCAGGATGCGGGTGAAATGCGGGTTGGTCATACCCAGCTCTTCGCCCTGGAAAATATAAGGCGTGCCCTGCATCCCGTGCAGCACCAGCGCCAGCATCTTCGCCGACTGAACGCGATATTGCCCCTCGTCGCCCCAGCGCGAAACCACGCGCGGCTGGTCATGATTACACCAGAACAGCGCGTTCCAGGCCTTGTTATGCATGCCATGCTGCCAGTGGGTGAAGATAGCCTTCTGCGCCACCAGATCCAGCGGCGTCAGCGTCCATTTCTGGCCGTTAAAGAAATCGACCTCGACGTGATCGAAGCTGAACACCATCGACAGCTCTTCGCCCTCCAGCGAACCGTACTGCTGGCAGTGCTCCAGCGTGGCGGAAGACATTTCGCCTACCGTCATCAATTCACGCGGACGGAACACGTCGCGGCTCATTTCGCGCATATATTCGTGGATGCGCGGCCCGTCGGTATAGAACCGCAGCCCGTCGCCGTTGGGATCGTTGGGAAAATCCTGGTCCTTGGAAACCAGGTTCACCACGTCCAGCCGCAGCCCGTCGATGCCGCGATCGGCCCAGAAATTAACGATCTGCTTCAGCTCGGCGCGCAGATTATCGTTTTCCCAGTTGAGATCGGCCTGTTCCGGCGCCCACAGGTGCATATAGTACTGGTTGCTCTCCGGGTGCCAGCGCCAGGCATGGCCGCCAAACTTCGACTGCCAGTTGTTTGGCGGCTCGGCCGGCGTGCCGTCGCGCCAGATGTAGTAGGAGCGATAGGGGCTTTCGGGATCCAGCGCTTCGTGAAACCAGTGGTGCTGGGTGGAGCTGTGGTTAAACACCATATCCAGGATCAGCCGCATCCCGCGCCGGTGGGTTTCTTCCACCAGGTTATCGAAGTCGTTAAGCGTGCCAAATAACGGATCGATGGCGGTGTAGTTCGCCACGTCGTAGCCGTTGTCTACCTGCGGCGAGATATAAAACGGCGTCAGCCAGATGGCGTCCACGCCCAGCTTTTTCAGGTAGTCCAGATGTTGGATCACGCCGGCCAGATCGCCCGTTCCGCTGCCGGTAGTGTCCTGGAAACTCTTGGGATAAATTTGATAGATAACGCCGTTCTGCCACCACGGTGGATTTTTAGTCATTGCTCAATCCCGATATAAAAGGTCCGTTTGCGCTGTTATCGCCTTTTTGTTCTTTCCTAAGGTTAGCTATTAACTGGCAAGTGGAGATACGGGCGCAGTGAAAATTTTTTAGGCGAGGCCGAAAGGCGCACAAAGAGAGAATAAAAACTGACGGCCGGGGAAAACTTTCCTCTCCCGACGGGAGAGGAGAAGGCTTTAGCGACGTACGGCGATCGCTTCGATCTCGATTTTGACATCTTTTGGCAGGCGGGCCACTTCTACGCAGGAGCGTGCCGGGAAGCTGGCCTGGTGCTCGGTAAAGAAAGCTTCATAGGCCGCGTTCACGGTAGCAAAATCGTTAAGATCCTTCACGAATACCGTGGTTTTAACGATGTCGCCTACCTTCAGGCCCGCCGCTTCCACGATGGCCTTGACGTTCTCCAACGACTGACGAGCCTGCGCGGCAACGTCTTCTGCCACGCTGCCGGTTTTAGGATCGACCGGGATCTGGCCAGAAGTGATGATCATGCTGCCCAGATCGACGCCCTGCACGTAGGGGCCGATAGCCGCCGGTGCGTTTTCGGTGCTGATTTCGCGAGACATAATTTCTCCATATTAAATGAGGCCGGTAAAAGCCCGGATCCGCCCCATTATAAGCCGCCCGAAACTGATTACCAGTTCGCCATGACCACGTGACGCGCGAACTCTTTCTCGCAGTATTTGCACTTTAACTGCACGTTATCGTTACGTTTTTTCACCGCAAAGCTGGAGTTGACCGGCTCGCTGCGGCTGATGCAGTTGCTGTTGGGGCAGATCAGCACGCGTTCGATGGTGTCCGGCAGCGTCGGCGAAATTTTGCCGACCACGTCGTAGTTATCGATGCGGTTCACCGTGGCATGCGGCGCGTAAACCGCCAGCTGGTTGATTTGATCATCCGTCAGAAACGTGTTTTCAATTTTGATCAGATCTTTGCGGCCCATCTCGCCGGAGGGCAGGTTCAGGCCGATGGTGATGCGCTGATCGGTTTCCGTCAGGCGAAACAGCGACAGCAGCTTAAAACCAATCTGCGCCGGGATATGATCGATTACCGTGCCGCGCTTAATTGCTTCAACCTGTAATTTATTATCTTGTGTCATCGTCAGTTCCTCTTACAGAGCCAGTTCGCTGTTCAACACCAGCGCCAGCAGCGCCTGGCGGGCAAAAATACCGTTGCCCGCCTGTTGGAAATACCAGGCGTGCGGCGTGGCATCGACATCCGTCGTAATCTCATCAATACGCGGCAGCGGGTGCAGCACCTTCATGGTTTCGCGCGCGCCGACCAGGTCGGAAGCCCGCAGCACGAACTGCGCTTTGACGTTGGCGTACTCTGACGGATCCAGACGCTCTTTCTGCACGCGCGTCATATACAGAATATCCACCTGCGGCACCACTTCCTCAATGCTGTCGTGGCGGCTCCACGCAATGCCTTTCTCATCCAGCATATCGGTGATATAGGCGGGCATCGCCAGCGCGTCGGGTGCGATAAACAAAAAGCGATTGCCTTCGAACTTCGCCAGCGCCTGCGTCAGTGAATGCACGGTGCGGCCATATTTCAGGTCGCCGACCATGGCGACATTCAGATTGCTCAGGCGGCCCTGAGTTTCCTGAATAGTAAAGAGATCCAGCAGCGTTTGCGTTGGATGCTGGTTAGCGCCGTCGCCCGCGTTGAGGATCGGTACGCCGCCGGAAAACTCCGTGCCCAGACGCGCCGCGCCTTCCTGCGGATGCCGCATGACAATGGCATCCACGTAGGTGCTGATAACGGAAAGCGTATCCGCCAGCGTTTCGCCTTTTTTACCCAGCGAGGTATTGCTGCCGTCGGCAAACCCCACCACGGACGCGCCCAGACGATGCATGGCGCTTTCAAACGACAGGCGCGTGCGGGTAGAGGCCTCGAAAAAGCAGCTGGCGATAACCTTATGCTTCAGCAGCTCCGGCTGCGGCTTCGCCTTCAGGCTGGCGGCGGTACGCAGCACCAGCTCCAGCTCTTCACGACTGAGATCGTTAATTGAAATGATATGTTTATGATACAGCGGGTTAGCCATGTTCATTCTCCTCTACGCGTGCCGATAAGCGGAAAAACGGGCAAAAAAAAGCCCCTCAATGAGGGGCTTTTTCTACAGATCGGGAAGGAGGAAAAACGGCACTGCCGGCCTGCATTCAGGCGCGTCATTTTTACTCTGTCAGCAGTGGTCAGTTTCATGCATCCTCCAGACAAACGGGGGGCATTATACGCATTCGGTCAGCGGCGGCAAGCAAAAGTAATCGATTGCCTGGCGCTGATTCAGGGTAGCCGGGCCAGCGTGGCCACCATCACCGCCTTGATAGTATGCAGCCGGTTTTCCGCCTGGTCGAACACCACGCTGTGCCTGGATTCAAACACCTCATTGGTGACTTCCATGCCGCCGTGCAGATCGTATTGCTCAGCCATCTGCCGGCCCAGCGTGGTTTGATCGTCGTGAAAAGCGGGCAGGCAATGCAGGAATTTCACCTCTGGATTGCCGGTAAGCGCCAGCATCGCGCTGTTGACCTGGTAATCCCGCAGCAGGGCGATACGCTCTTCCCACACCGCTTTCGGTTCGCCCATCGACACCCAGACGTCAGTATAGATAAAATCCGCACCGTTCACGCCTTCGGCAATATCTTCCGTCAGGGTGATTTTTCCGCCGCTTGCCTGCGCGGCCTGGCGGCACTCGCTTACCAGCGCTTCGTCCGGCCAGCAGCCTTTCGGCGCGACCAGGCGCAGATCCAGGCCCGTCAGCGCGGCGGCCTCCATCATGCTATTACCCATATTATTACGCGCGTCGCCCACGTAGGCGAAAACCATCCCGCTGAAGGGTTTTTCCGGCAGATGTTCTTCCATAGTCAGCAAATCCGCCAGCAGCTGCGTCGGGTGGAACTCGTCGGTCAGGCCGTTCCACACCGGCACGCCCGCATGTTCCGCCAGCGATTCCACCAGCGACTGCCCGTGACCGCGATACTGAATGCCGTCATACATGCGTCCCAGCACGCGCGCGGTATCCTTCATTGATTCTTTATGGCCGATCTGGCTGCCGCTTGGGCCAAGATAAGTGACGTTGGCGCCCTGATCGTAAGCGGCAACTTCGAAAGAGCATCGGGTACGGGTCGAGTCTTTTTCGAAGATGAGCGCGATGTTTTTGCCTTTCAGGTGCTGCACTTCCTCGCCATTTTTCTTATCGGTTTTAAGCCGTGCGGCCAGCGCGAGTAAAGCGGTAATTTCAGCCTGCGTAAAATCAAGCAGCCTGAGAAAGTGGCGTTGATATAACTGACTCATAAAGCGCTCCAGAGGATATTTAATGAATTTAAATTCAACTTAACTGTATTAATATGCATTTTCAACCCTGGCGTGCAGAAACTTTTGTATAAAGGTAGTGGCGCAGAGGACAGTGTGGGAAAATACTTAACAGATATGCCACACACAGAGGAACGGATCATGGCAAATGAAGCATTGCTGGAAGAGCAGCGTGAAGAGACGCGGCTGATTATTGAAGAGCTGTTGGATGATGGCAGCGACCCGGATGCGCTCTACACCATCGAACACCACCTCTCCTGCGACAGCTTCGACGCGCTGGAAAAGGCGGCGGTTGATGCGTTTAAGCTGGGCTACGAAGTTACCGAGCCGGAAGAACTGGAGCTGGAGGACGGCACGAAAGTGATGTGCTGCGATATTCTGAGCGAAGGCGCGTTGAATGCCGAACTGATCGACGCCCAGGTCGAACAGCTGATCGATCTGGCCGCGAAGTACAACGTGGACTACGACGGCTGGGGCACCTACTTTGAGGATCCGGACGCCGAGGACGAAGACGAAGGCGACGACGACGACCTTATCGACGAAGAAGACAACGGCACGCGTCACTGATGCCCGTGGGCGGACGCCGTTCCGCCCGTTTGCGCCGGTCTGCTCCCCGCAGAGCGGCGCAATGTTTTTAACCTGATTTTTACGGATTGTTTGCCCGCATGATCACCGAAGACCTCCTTGCTCCCGTTCACGCTTTTCTGCACTGCCGCACGCCGCAAAAGTGGATCGACGAAGCCCGCAAGCCGGAAAACCTGCCGCTGCTGCTCACCGACCATCTTGTTTGCGAGCTGAAGGCCGCCCAGACCGCCATGTGGCTGATCCGCAAATACGTGGCGGATAAAGAGAGCGGCGACGCGCTGCTGGCCTGGCTGAAACCGTGGGAGCAGTTTGTGCACAGCGAAAACGCGGATTTAGCCTTTCTGGAACAGCATAAAGGGCTGTCGAAAACGATTATCAGCCGTACGGATGTGCCCTACGGTGATACGCTGGTAGACAAAATGGTGCTGCTGATTAAAGAAGAGCTGCATCATTTTTATCAGGTACTGGAAATTATGCAGGCGCGCGCCATTCCCTACGTCAAAATTACCGCCAGTCGCTATGCCAAAGGGTTGCTGCGAGAGGTGACCACGCACGAGCCGCAGACGCTGGTGGACAAGCTGATTTGCGGCGCCTATATCGAAGCGCGCTCCTGCGAACGCTTTGCCAGCCTGGCGCCTTATCTGGATAAGGAGCTGGCCGCGTTCTATCTTTCGCTGCTGCGTTCGGAAGCGCGCCATTATCAGGACTATCTGGCGCTGGCCGCCGAGATATCAGCCACGGATATTACTTCCCGCGTGCGTAAAATAGGCGAAACGGAAGCAAAGCTAATTAGCGAACCGGATAGCGAGCTGCGTTTTCACAGCGGGCTGCCTGCCTGGTGATAATATTGACAGCTTTATTCTGGCGTTATTATTTCAGGAAGCCGTTTATTAGCGTTGCCACCTTTAATAAATAATATTAATGGCGCTAATGGTTTAAAGGGAATAATAACGCCTACGCGTAACCTGTTTTTTTTCAATCTCCCCTCTTTTTTATTTTGCGGCGCGCTTCACATAACCTGATTTTTATTATGGCTGAAAATATTTTCAGGCGTATATTCCTGCCATTATCAGGATTGTTACCAACCGGCAAAACCTGATCCCACTTGCGATATTATTACCGCAACGGGATCGGGTTTTTTTGTTTCTTTTAGATGGAGTCATTTATTTAACGGCTGACAAGGAAGGCTATAATGAAAAACAGGAACGTTTTTTTACTGGCGCTGCTCGCCGCCGTGGCCGCCCATGCTGAAGAAAGCGGCGGCGATTTCCAGCGATTTTTAAAGGAGACGCAGCTCGATCTTACGTTGCGCAGCCACTGGAAATACCTGAAAGAGAATGAGGCGCAGCCCAAAGCGGTGCACAACGCCTGGGGGGCCGCAACCACGCTGGATTTCCGCTCCGGCTGGCTGGGTGATACCCTGGGCTTCGACGCCAGCTACACCAGAGCCGCTAAGCTGGCGGCCAGCGACTACTTCGCCACGCGCGGCATCCTTTACAATCACGGCGCGGGCTTCGATAAAAGCAACGCCGGCGGCTTCAGCCGCTTCGGGCAGCGCTACCTTAAGCTAAAGCTGGGTGACGACGCGTTCGGGCTGAAAGCAAAAGGCGGCTGGCACCAGTTGAAAAACGTGGGCGTGCTGACCAACACTTACCGCCTGTCGCGCAACAGCTATCAGGGCTACAGCGGCTCGCTGCGCTGGCAGAACCTGCAGCTGGATATGGCCTGGGTAACGCGCTCCATCATGTATGATTCACCCGATAGCGTGCATTTTCTTACCCTTGATGGCAAAGAGATCGACAGTATCCTGACCGGCGGCCTGAGCTGGGAAAAACAAAATGCTGTGTTCTCCTGGGCATGGGGCGAGTCGAAGGATTATCTGCGTCGTCACCTGCTGGAAATTACGTATCCGCTGACGCCGAAATGGGCGCTGGCGTCACAGATTTACGGCAGCCAGGCGCTGGAAAAATATAAAGCGATGCCGCAAAGTAAAAAACAGTTTAACGACAGCGCCTGGCACTATGCCGGAGAAGTACGCTGGCAGGATGACAGCTGGATACAGAAAATCGGTGTTGCCTGGACGCGGGCAGAAAAGCGCAACGGGGTGGGCTATTACGATCGCTATATAGGTAAAAATACCCGTGGCCGGTTTAATGCCTTAACGTCTGCCGGAAAAGATTATCTGCGCGACGGCGAACTGGCGCTGACCTCCTTTACCGAATATCAGTTTACTGAAAGTTTAGCCAGCGGTATTCAGGTTAACTACGGCCAGTTTTCTTATAAAAATAATAAAATTCGCACCGGGGAAATTACCTGGCTGAATCGCTGGCAGCCACGTGAGGGTCAGCTAAAAGATTTAACGCTGGCCGCACAGTTAGGCTATGGCTGGTCATATAAAAATATTAACGCCACGCCGATCCTTAATTCTGCGGGCGAGTATCAGCGTTCGCCGAGCCTTTCTGCTGAAGTCGGCGTGACCTGGAAGTTCGGTCTTTTATAATCAGGGGGAAATATGAAAGGAATAACACAGGCGCTGCTCTTTGCTTTTTTACTGTTAAGCAGCTGGGCCAGCTTTGCTGCTGACGTGGAGCTTTATGTGGTGCGCCACGGCAAAACCTTGTTTAACACCGTACATCGCGCGCAGGGCTGGAGCGATACGCCCTTAACGGCGGAAGGCGTGGAGGTAGCCAAAAAAGCGGGGCGCGGGCTGAAGCCGGTAGACTTTATTGCCGCATGGAGCAGCGATTCGGGCCGGGCCAGGGAAACCGCAAAGCTGATTCTGGCAGAGCGTGATAAGTCGTTACCTCTTCAGGAGCGTGAGGCGTTAAGAGAAGTCTTTTTTGGCTCTTTTGAAGGCGACACCAATGAAAATATGCTGACGGTGGCGGGGAAAAAGAGCGGTTACGCCTCGTCAGCCCAGCTGATGACGGCTTTCAACAGCAAGAAAGTCGACATTGTGGAGATCGTGCAGATGATCCACGCGGCCGATCCTTCCGGTCAGGCAGAAAGCTATCAGCAGGTGGCGCAGCGGGTTAACAAGGTAATTAAGGAAATTGCCCGACAGGCGCAGCAGCAGGGCGGCGGCAACGTGCTGATCGTCACGCACGGTATGACCATCATGACGCTGCTGCACGAGCTGGGCGATAAAGCGAAGACGCACTCGCTCAGCAATGCCAGCGTCACCCGTATCCGCTATACCGATGCCGGGAAGTTTATTATTGAAGCGATCGACGACCTAAGCTACGTGAAAAAAGGCTCGCAGCTGGCCGTGACGCAGTAGTCTGCGTCCGCTGTGCTACAGCGAACGAATAGCCTACATCTGGTGTGATACAGCGATGCCGCGAACGAATAGCCTGCGTCCGCTGTGATACAGCGATACAGCGATACAGCGAACGCAGTAGCCTGGATCCACTATGCTACAGCGAACGCAGCATAGTAACTTCGCAGTCCACGTGGCCGGTGTTGCCCATCGGCCCGTCAATATGCTGAAAGCCCAGGTACTCATAAAGGCGCACGGCGCGGGTCAGCGACGCGGTAGTCTCCAGGTAGCAGCGCTTAAAGCCCAGATCACGCGCATGTTCCATGGCCCGCAGCGCCAACGCTTTCGCCACGCCCAGACCGCGCAGCTCGGGCATAAAATACATTTTTTGCAGCTCGCAAACGTCCGCTTCGCTACCCTGGAGGGGAGCCACGCCGCCGCCGCCCATAATTTTTCCGTCCAGCTCAATCACCCAGTAGGCGCTGTTGGGCTGGCGATAGAGTTCGCAAAGCTGGTCAAGATTGGGATCGGCGACCGTAAAGCCTTTGTCGGCGGTCAGGCCAAATTCCGCCGAAACCTGACGGATAACGTGAGCGATATGCGGATTATCAGCGGGTTGAATAAGCCGAACCCGGATATCGGCTGAAGAGGTGCTGGTCATAACCTGGGGCCGTTTTTTAGATAGTTTGGCAGTGTAATACCATCCGTTGGCCGAGGATGCAATCTTCCGCTTCCATGCAAAAGGGAAACCTGGCCGGGAAAATAAGAGTGGGAAAGCAGGCGGTGATGGCGGCAGCGCAGGCCAAAGCCGCCTTTACGGCTTTGTGGCGCGCCGCGCGGGCATCATGCGCGCCAGCGTATCATCTTTCAGAAAATAGTGATGGAAGAGGGCGGCCAGCGCGTGCAGGCCAATTAGCCAGTAGCCAAGCGGCGCCAGCGTCTCGTGCCAGTGGATAAGCGTTCGCGCCAGCGCCGGATCGGGATTTGCAGATACCGGCATAGTCGCGCCAAACAGCCACCACTGCCGTCCGGAGAGATAGCGCGAAGAGAGGCCCAGCAGCGGCAGCACGATAAACAAGGCGTACAGCGTGGCGTGCACCAGGTGTGAAAGCCCTTTTTGCCAGCTCGCTATCGGCGGCGCAATAGCCGGGCTGCGATGGCGAAAGCGCAGAAAGATACGTGCCAGCATCACCAGCAGTACGCCAAACCCTGCGCTGAAGTGCGTAATGATCATGGCGAACCCTTGCCAGGAACCGCGCTGGGCAAAGCCCCGCAGTTCAATGGTGGCGTAGGCAACGGTGAGCAGGAGCACGGTCAGCCAGTGGAGCGCGATCTGCGGCCTGGCGTAGTTGTCAGACATTGTTTTATCCGTAAAAAATAACAGACCGTTAATGTATCACCGCTTTCTTAAAGATTTGTTTGGCTGCGTTTTTTAACGCATAAAAAAACGCTCCGCAAACAGGTTACGGAGCGTTCAGTATTAACGGCGCGGTTAACGCCGTCCGGCTGGCATGGTTACAGCGCGGCGATAACGGCCTGCTGCTCGATCAGCTTGAGCTTAGCCTGCTCGAACTCGGCCATGCGCTCGCGCTCTTTCGCCACCACGGCTTCCGGCGCGCGCGAGACAAAGCCTTCGTTGGAAAGCTTGCCTTCGATCTTGCCGATTTCCACTTCCAGCTTGCTGACTTCTTTCGCCAGACGCTCCAGCTCGGCGGTTTTATCCACCAGGCCAGCCATTGGGATCAGCAGCTCCGCGCCGTCGATGATCTTGGTGACCGATACCGGGCCTTTCTCGCCGGCGGCCAGGCAGGTCAGGCTGTCCAGACGCGCCAGCGATTTCAGGAAGTTATGGTTGTCGGTCACGCGACGTACCACGTCAGCGCTTGCGCCGCGCAGCAGCACATCCAGCGGTTTGGACGGCGACAGGTTCATCTCGGCGCGAATATTACGCACCGCGACAATCGCCTGCTTCAGCCATTCGGTATCGCTCAGCGCCGCCTCATCCACCTTCGCCTCTTCAAATTCCGGCATCGGTTGCAGCATGATAGTGTCGTCGCTGATGTTCTTCAGCACTTTCACCTGCTGCCAGATGGTTTCGGTAATAAACGGAATAATCGGGTGCGCCAGGCGCAGCAGCGCTTCCAGAACCACCACCAGCGTATTGCGGGTGCCGCGCAGCTGGGCTTCAGAACCGCCGTTCATCACCGGCTTGGTCAGCTCCAGATACCAGTCGCAGAACTGGTTCCAGGTGAACTCATACAGGATGTTGGCGGCGATATCGAAGCGGTAGCTGTCCAGCGCGCCACGGTAAGCCTTCACCGTCTGGTTGAATTCGGCAAGGATCCAGCGATCCGCCAGCGACAGCTCCAGCTCGCCGCCGTTAAAGCCGCAGTCCTGCTCCTGAGTGTTCATCAGCACAAAACGGCTGGCGTTCCACAGCTTGTTACAGAAGTTGCGGTAGCCTTCCAGGCGCTTCATATCCCAGTTGATATCACGACCGGTAGAGGCCAGCGCCGCCAGCGTAAAGCGCAACGCGTCGGTGCCGTGCGGTTCGATACCGTTCGGGAACTGCTTCTCGGTGCGCTTGCGGATTTTCTCCGCCAGCTGCGGCTGCATCATATTGCCGGTGCGTTTCTCCAGCAGATCTTCCAGCGAAATGCCGTCAACCATATCCAGCGGATCGATGACGTTGCCTTTCGACTTGGACATCTTCTGGCCTTCTTCGTCGCGGATCAGACCCGTCATATAAACGGTCTTGAACGGCACCTGCGGCTTGCCGTCTTCATCTTTGATAAAGTGCATGGTCAGCATGATCATGCGGGCAATCCAGAAGAAGATGATGTCGAAGCCGCTGACCAGCACGCTGGTCGGATGGAAGGTGCTCAGATCCGGCGTTTTTTCCGGCCAGCCCAGCGTGGAGAACGTCCACAGCCCGGATGAGAACCAGGTATCCAGCACGTCTTCGTCCTGGTTCAGCGCTACATCCGCGCCCAGGTTGTTTTCCGCGCGCACTTCTTCTTCGGTGCGGCCGACGTAGACGTTGCCTTCGGCATCGTACCAGGCCGGAATACGGTGTCCCCACCACAGCTGACGGGAAATACACCAGTCCTGAATATCACGCATCCAGGAGAAGTACATGTTCTCGTACTGCTTAGGCACAAACTGAATATCGCCCTGCTCAACGGCTTCCACCGCGACTTTTGCCAGCGGCGCGGTACGCACGTACCACTGGTCGGTCAGCATTGGCTCGATCACCACGCCGCCGCGATCGCCGTAAGGCACGGTCAGGTCGTGCGGTTTGATTTCTTCGAGCAGGCCAAGCGCATCTACGGCGGCAACAATGGCTTTACGCGCGGCAAAACGCTCCAGCTTCTGGAACTCTGCCGGAATGTCGCTGCTGTAAACGTCAGACTCTTCGCCGTTGGTGTCATAAACCTGAGCGGCTTCACGGATGTCGCCATCAAAGGTCAGGATGTTGATCATCGGCAGCTGGTGACGACGGCCCACTTCATAGTCGTTGAAATCGTGCGCTGGCGTGATTTTCACGCAGCCGGTGCCTTTTTCCATGTCGGCGTGCTCGTCGCCCACGATCGGAATGCGGCGGTTGACCAGCGGCAGCACGACAAATTTACCAATCAGATCTTTATAGCGTGGATCTTCCGGGTTAACGGCTACGCCGGTATCGCCCAGCACCGTTTCAGGACGGGTCGTGGCCACCACCAGGTAATCTTTGCCGTCAGCGGTTTTCGCGCCGTCCGCCAGCGGATAGCGGATATGCCACATAGAGCCTTTGGACTCGCGGTTTTCCACTTCCAGATCGGAGATAGCGGTGCGCAGTTTCGGATCCCAGTTCACCAGGCGTTTGCCACGGTAAATCAGGTTCTCTTTGTAGAGGCGCACAAACACTTCTTTGACCGCGTTGGAAAGGCCGTCGTCCATGGTGAAGCGCTCGCGCTCCCAGTCCACGGAGTTGCCCAGACGGCGCATCTGACGGGTAATGGTGCCGCCGGATTCCGCCTTCCACTGCCAGATTTTTTCGATAAAGGCGTCGCGACCGTAGTCTTTACGCGTTTTCCCTTCTTCAGCGGCAATTTTGCGCTCCACTACCATCTGCGTGGCGATGCCCGCGTGGTCCGTGCCCGCCTGCCACAGGGTGTTTTTTCCCTGCATACGCTGGTAGCGGATCATGGTATCCATGATGGTTTGCTGAAACGCATGACCCATATGCAAGCTACCGGTGACGTTCGGCGGCGGGATCATGATGCAGAAGCTTTCCTGGCTGGTGTCGCCGTTTGGCTTAAAGTAGCCCTGCTGTTCCCAGTGCTCGTAGAGCGGCTGTTCGATATCTTGCGGGTTATATGTCTTTTCCATTTCTGCTATGTCGTTGGGGGCACGGGCGGCGTGGCCGTATTCAAGTGGAATCCGACGCTGCGATAGGCTTTATAGCGATCGCGCGCCAGCTGTTTCAATTCTTCTTCGTAAGGCACGAAGTCTATCACTTCCTGGAAAGCGGTGGCAAAATCTGCGAACTGCGGCAGCAGGCTGATCAGCAGATCTCTTGGCGCGTTGCCGCGGCGCTGCGGCCAGGCCAGCTCGACCGGCGCGCCGTATTTCGGCCCTTCGCCCGCCAGATTGTGCGGCACAAAGGCGCTGGCCGGACGGCGCCACAGCGCTTCATCCAGGCGGATCGCCTGCGCTTCATCTTCGCAGGCGACCAGCACGCGCTTTCCCTCGCGCCAGCGCGTTTCCGCCAGCTCGCAGACCAGCGCTTCCAGCGCGCTGAGCCCGTCAACCGGCGTGTCGCTTTCCAGCAAATAGAAGGTGGCGTTTTTCATGATTTAGTCGTCGCCGTTCAGACCGGCGCGGTTCAGCAGGAACTGCGACAGCAGGGCGACCGGACGACCGGTAGCGCCTTTGGCCTTGCCGGAGCGCCACGCCGTACCGGCGATATCCAGATGTGCCCAGTTATATTTGCGCGTAAAGCGAGCCAGGAAGCAGGCTGCGGTGATTGCGCCGCCGGGACGGCCGCCGATGTTTGCCATATCCGCAAAGTTAGAATCCAGCTGCTCCTGATATTCGTCGGCCATCGGCAGACGCCAGGCGCGGTCGCCCGCCTGTTCAGAAGCGCCGATCAGCTCGTGCGCCAGCGGGTTATGGTTCGACAGCAGGCCGCTGACGTGATGGCCCAGCGCAATCACGCAGGCGCCGGTCAGCGTCGCCACGTCGATAACCACGTCCGGATCGAAACGTTCGACGTAGGTCAGCGCGTCGCACAGCACCAGACGGCCTTCCGCATCGGTATTCAGCACTTCAACGGTCTGGCCGGACATAGTGGTCAGCACGTCGCCGGGACGATAGGCGCGGCCGCCAGGCATGTTTTCACAGCCCGCCAGCACGCCAACCACGTTCAGCGGTAGTTTCAGCTCGGCCACCATGCGCATCACGCCGTAAACGGAGGCCGCGCCGCACATATCATATTTCATCTCGTCCATGGCTTCGCCAGGCTTAATCGAGATGCCGCCGGAGTCAAAGGTCACGCCTTTGCCGACCAGCACGATAGGACGGCTGTCCGCGTCCGGGTTACCTTTGTATTCGATCACCGACATCAGCGATTCGTTCTGCGAACCGGCGCCGACGGCGAGATAGGCATTCATGCCCAGCTCTTTCATTTGCTGTTCGCCAATCACGCGCGTGGTGACGTTGCTCCAGCCGTCCGCCAGCTGGCGCGCCTGAGAGGCAAGATAGGCGGCGTTGCAGATGTTCGGCGGCATATTGCCGAGATCCTTGGCGGCTTTGACGCCGGCGGCCACGGCCAGGCCGTGCTGGATGGCGCGCTCGCCGCTGGTCAGCTCGCGACGGGTCGGCACATTAAACACCATTTTACGCAGCGGGCGACGCGGTTCGACTTTGTTGCTTTTCAGCTGATCGAAGCTGTAAAGCGTCTCTTTCGAGGTTTCCACCGCCTGGCGGACTTTCCAGTAAGTGTTGCGGCCTTTCACGTGCAGTTCAGTCAGGAAGCAGACCGCTTCCATCGAGCCGGTATCGTTCAGGGTGTTAATTGTCTTCTGGATCACCTGCTTGTACTGACGTTCGTCCAGCTCGCGCTCTTTGCCGCAGCCGATCAGTAAAATGCGCTCGGAGAGAATATTCGGCACATGATGCAGCAGCAGCGTCTGGCCGACTTTTCCTTCCAGCTCGCCGCGACGCAGCAGGGCGCTGATGTAGCCGTCGCTGATTTTATCCAGCTGTTCAGCAATGGGTGACAGCCTGCGCGGCTCAAACACGCCTACCACAATGCAGGCACTGCGCTGCTTTTCCGGGCTACCGCTTTTTACACTGAACTCCATGCACTCTCCTGAATCTTAAAGACAACGGCGCTTGCTGCGGCTAGAATATAGCGCTTGTTAACCGCATAATGCCGGGGCAACGCGCCGTGTAGCGTTACGGGCGTCAGATTTTGTTCGGGTGATGCCCCTTAGGAATAATCGGGTAAACGTTTTTTTTTGCATCACCGGAACGCGATTATTGTCATACTAGTTTAGCTACGACCGAGGCCATTGATGAGAAAAAATGGCGTATAAGCGATGAAACTATCGATTTTCCTGCAAAAAGACAAGTTTTCACAGGCGTATTCAGCGTGATTATCATTAGATATCTGGTAAGAGAGACGCTCAAAAGCCAGCTGGCTATCCTCTTTATTCTGCTACTGATCTTCTTTTGTCAGAAGTTAGTCAGGATCCTGGGAGCCGCGGCGGATGGCGAAATTCCCACAAATTTAGTTCTGACACTGTTAGGTCTTGGCGTTTCAGAGATGGCGCAGCTCATTTTGCCGTTAAGCCTCTTTTTAGCCATCTTGATGACGCTTGGCCGTCTGTACAGCGAGAGTGAAATCACCGTGATGCACGCCTGCGGCCTGAGCAAGGCCGTATTGGTGAAGGCGGCGATGGTGCTGATGCTGTTTACCGCAGTGGTCGCCGCGGCGAACGTCGCCTGGCTTGGCCCGTGGTCGGCGCGCTATCAGAATGAGGTGACGAAGAACGCTAAGGCTAACCCTGGCGCGGCGGCGCTGGCTGCCGGGCAGTTCCAGCAGTCGGGCGACGGTCAGTCGGTGCTGTTTATCGAAAACGTGAAGGGCAACAATTTCGGTAACGTCTTCCTGGCGCAGCTGCGGCCTAAAGGCAACGCGCGTCCTTCGGTCGTGATGGCGGATAAAGGCCATATGACGCAGCGCGCCGACGGCTCGCAGATAGTGACGCTGGATAAAGGCACGCGCTTTGAAGGCACGGCGCTGCTGCGTGATTTCCGCATTACCGATTTCCAGAACTATCAGGCCATCGTCGGGCATCAGGAAGTGCTGCTGGATCCCAACGACGCCGAGCAGATGAACTTCAGCGCGCTGCGCCATTCCGACAGGCCGGAGTTCCGCAGCGAGCTGCACTGGCGCTTTACGCTGGTGTTCTCGGTGCTGGTGATGGCGCTGATGGTGGTGCCGCTCAGCGTGGTGAACCCGCGCCAGGGCCGCGTGCTTTCTATGCTCCCCGCGATGCTGCTGTATCTGGTGTTCTTCCTGCTGCAAAGCTCGCTGCGCTCCAGCGGCTCGAAAGGACGTCTCGATCCGGCTATCTGGATGTGGGTGGTGAACCTCTCCTATCTGGCGCTGGCGATCCTTCTTAACCTGTGGGATACGGTGCCGATGCGCCGTCTGCGCGCCCGCTTCACCCGGGGAGGATCGGTCTGATGTTTGGCGTTCTCGACAGATATATCGGTAAAACGATTTTCAACACCATTATGGCGACGCTGTTTATGCTGGTGTCGCTCTCCGGCATCATTAAGTTTGTCGATCAGCTGCGCAAAACCGGACAGGGCGACTACACCGTGGTCGGCGCCGGGCTTTACACCATCCTCAGCGTGCCAAAAGATATTGAGATCTTCTTCCCTATGGCCGCGCTGCTGGGCGCGCTGCTGGGCCTGGGCGCGCTGGCGCAGCGCAGCGAGCTGGTGGTGATGCAGGCTTCCGGCTTCACCCGGATGCAGATTGCCGCTTCGGTGATGAAAACGGCGATCCCGCTGGTGCTGCTGACCATGGCTATCGGCGAGTTCGTGGCGCCGCAGGGCGAGCAGATGGCGCGTAACTATCGTGCGCAGCAGCTGCTGGGCGGTTCGCTGCTCTCCACGCAGAACGGGCTGTGGGCGAAGGATGGCGATAACTTTATCTTTATCGAACGCCTGAAGGACAACAGCGAGCTGGGCGGCGTCAGTATCTACAACTTTAACAAGGAGCGCCGTTTACAGACGGTGCGCTATGCGGCTTCTGCCAAATACAACACGGACAAAAAGCAGTGGGATCTGTCGGAAGTGGACGAGTCTAATCTGACCAATCCGCAGCAGGTTACGGGCAGCCAGACCCTGACCGGCGAATGGAAAACCTCGCTGACGCCGGATAAACTGGGCGTGGTGGCGCTGGATCCGGACGCGTTATCGATTAGCGGGCTGTATAACTACACCAAATACCTTAAGCAGAGCGGACAGGTTGCGGGCCGCTATCAGCTGAATATGTGGAGCAAGATCTTCCAGCCGCTGTCGGTGGCGGTGATGATGCTGATGGCGCTGTCGTTTATTTTTGGGCCGCTGCGCAGCGTCTCGATGGGGATGCGCGTGGTCACGGGCATCAGCTTCGGCTTCCTGTTTTACGTGCTGGATCAGATCTTCGGGCCGCTCAGCCTGGTATATAACATTCCGCCAGTGCTTGGCGCGCTGCTGCCAAGCGCCGCCTTTATGGCTATCAGCGTCTATATGCTGCTGAAGCGCCGTTAACGCTCCCGGCCGCAGGTGCTCCGCCTGCGGCCACGGTTCAGCCCCGCTTTTTATCCGCTTTCTGCCTGCCAGCCGTCGTAGCTATCCAGTGGACTTTTCTTTGCACCAGCCGTCGTAGCCTTTTAGCCTCTTTTATCTGCACGACAGACATCCTGGCTCTTCCGCCGCCTTATCCTTTCTGGCAGCCGTCGTAGCTTTCCTGGCGGTTTTTCTTCACAGCAGCCGTCGTGGCTCTTCGGCCGCTTTATCCTTTCTGTCAGCTGTCGCATCTTTCCTGGCGATTTTTTTCACACCAGCCGTCGTGGCTGTTCAGCCGCTTTTTCAGTGCGTCAGCCGTTGTGGCTTTGTGGCTGTTCTTTCCTTTCAACGGGCGCCGCCGCTGCTCGCTTTCGCTGGCCTTAACGCTTTCCCGACTGCTTTCTGCCTGCCGTTTTGCGCTTTCTGCTGGCAGCCTGCTGCGTCTTTCGTCAGTTTTGTCATCTCTGCGCGGCCCGTGGTTCATAAGTATTGCCCAAACAGCGGCGTGCAGCAGCCTTCAGTGCCGGCACCGCAAAAGAGAGGCGTACGCATTATTTACCAGTATTTTTATGCTGTTAGAAAGAAGTGGCAACCACTTATATAAGTAGCGTGCGCGCAAGGCAATATAAAGCAGAAAAAGTTCAATCAATATTTAAAAATAGTTAATGTATATATAATTAAATCGCTTACAAAATCTGTTACATTTTGCCGCTTAATTGGGGAGGCAGTCTCGAAACAGTCTACTACTATTAATGGCGTGTGCAACAAAACGTGGCGCCGGATAAAAAGATTTTTTAGTCTGTGGGGCTTTAAATCTCAGGAGTTAATTTTATGGGAAATAAAAACGCGCCGCTTACTGGAAAAGTCAAAGAGGCCGTCTCGATGCCGCTTGCTGAAGAGCAGGCTACCATCTCTAAGCAGCGCAAGGTTCACAGTCGGATTAGTCTGACGCGCTCTACGCAACAGGT
Organism: Erwinia aeris; assembly: GCF_041224955.1. Taxonomy (NCBI): domain Bacteria; kingdom Pseudomonadati; phylum Pseudomonadota; class Gammaproteobacteria; order Enterobacterales; family Erwiniaceae; genus Erwinia; species Erwinia aeris. The sequence continues at coordinate 132,608 of NZ_JBGFFX010000013.1, forward strand.
AGAGAAATTACTGGAAACCGAGCTAACGCATGAGCATGTTGAAATCGAGCACGTTCCTATGAATTATCAGGTTGCCGATGATTATTCTGCTGAGATCCGTCAGGAAGGGGATGTTTTTATTATTCCCGTGATTGAAGAGCAGGTAGAAATAATCACTAAGCGGGTGCTTAAGGAAGAAATTCATATTCATAAGCATACCAGTAAAGAAGAGTTTCAGCAGAAAGTCACTCTGCGTAACCAGGAAGTAAAAATTACGAAGCAGAAACTTTAAACCTATTAACGAGGATCTATTTATGTCACATGAAAAAATCGTCACCGCATTTAATGAAGTTTCACAGGCGGAAGCGGCAAAACAGAAATTGATCGTCGAAGGTATTGCAGAGAAAAACATCGATATCATCTCCGGGGAAAGATTACGCGTAGAAGATAAAGAAATCCGTCATCCAAGCTTCTGGCAGCGCCTGTTTGGCGATGACGTTGATGATGATTACGCAAGCGAATACAGCAAGGCTATCCGTTCAGGCGGTGTGCTGCTGACGGTTCGCGCTCCGAAAGATGAAGCTGACCACATTGAACAGGAGTTGAGCGCCTTTGCCGCCGACTACTCTTCACTGAGCCATACGGATCGCGACCCGGTTAACCGTAACTATGCGGGTGAAACCAACGATCGCGGCCTGCTTACCGGTGACCAGACGGGTGCGCTGAATACCACTACCGCGCCGCTGTCCAATACCGGCACCACCGGCACGCTGGCAGACGATACGCTGCTTAACGAACGCGATTCGCTGCGTAACGAACAGGATTCACTGCTTAACCGTGACCGTACCGACCTTGCCGTTTCTGAAACCGACCGCGATTCGCTGAAGCTGGCGGAAGAGCAGGTGGATATCGGCAAACGCCAGATTAATGATGGTTCCGTACGCCTGCGTCGCTTCACCGTAGAAGATGAAGTCTCGGAAGATGTTTCGCTGTACGACCAGCACGCAGAAGTCTTCCGTCACGCGGTGGATGAGCCAGCCTATCTGAACGACGTGGACTGGTCAGAAAAAACCATCGAAGTTGAGGAATCTCATGAGATCCCAACCGTTGCGAAAACCGCGCGTATTAAAGAAGAAGTGGGCCTGCGCGGCGAAGAGACCGCTCGCGTCGAAACCGTGAAAGACAGCGTGCGTCGTCAGGAAGTGGAGGTTGAGCATACCAATGAAAATCGTACGCACAACACCAACGCCCTTAAAAACGACGTAACCCGCACCGAGACCAACCTGCGGGAAAACGAGCTGACCGACGACAAGCTGGCACCGAATAAACTGACCGATGCCGACAAGAAGTACTAATCGCTAAACTGACAACGTTTTAGTGAAAGGCATGTAAGCCCGCGTCGAAAGACGCGGGCTTTGTCGTTATAGCAGCGCCGGAAGCTGCGACAGCAGCCACAGCAGCAGGCCAATTACGCCGCCCACCACCGTGCCGTTGATACGGATGCGCTGCAGATCCTTGCCGATATTTAACTCCACCTGGTGCGACATATCCTTCGCATCCCAGCTTTTCACCGTATCGCTGATATGACGGCTTAAAAAGTCCGAGAACTCTGGTGCAACGCTTATCGCCGCCTCTTCCATATGCTGATTCAGCGACGCCCGCAGCTGCGCATCCTGGGTTAAGGTTTCGCCCAGCCACTGTGCGGAAGCGCTGACTTTGCCGTGCAGCACCGAGTCTTCTTTATCCAGATCCTGCTTCAGCCAGCTGCGTAAATCGCCCCACAGCTGCGCGATATAGCTGTTCAGCGTCTCGTCCTGCTTCAGATAGGTTTTGATCTCTTCCGCTTTCAGCTGCATCTCCGGATCGCTGCGCAACCGCTCGATCAGACGCTGTACCGCACGATTGAAGCCCTGACGCAGCTCGTGCGCGCCGTCCTGCTCGATATCGTTAAGGATCGATTTCACCGCGTTGGCCGCCAGCTCGGCACTTTTTTCACCTACCCATTCTGTCGGCAGCATTTTCTCTTTAATAGGATGCTCGCGCTTCAGCCAGCGCATCACCTGCTGCGCAATAAACTCGTGCGTGCCTGGCTTGTTGATCAGATGCAGCAGCTGGCTGATGGCGTCGTCCAGCAGCGCCTGATGACGATTGTTTTTGGTCAGGCTCTCCAGCACCAGCGCTGCCGACTGCGTCAGATCGACCTTATCAATAGCCTTGTGGATAGCGCGCCGCATAAACGCCTGGATACGCGAGTCGTCAGCCAGATCGAGAAAGCCGCGCACGACTTTCAGCAGATAGCCGCTGATGCGGGCGGCGTTAGCCGGTTCACTCAGCCAGCGGGCGATGATCTGCGCCGGATCGTGACGGCGGATTAACGTCAACAGCGAATCGGTGTTCAGGAACTTATCCTGCACGAACAGCGCCAGGTTATCGGCAATGCGATCCTTGTTGCGCGGCACAATCGCGGTATGGCGGCCAACCAGCGGGATCGGCACGCGCCTGAACAGCGCACTGACCGCGAACCAGTCCGCCAGCGCGCCGACCATCGCCGCTTCCGACACGGCTTTTAAAGCGCCGATCCACAGGTTCGTCGACCGCCAGAGGGGATAAAGCACGGTGGCGATAAACAGCAGCGCCGCGAAGCATAACAGCAGCAGCGGCAGACGTTTGGCTTGCGCCAGTTCGGTTTCTTTATTCATAAAAGCTTGCCTGCTCCCGGGCGGATTTAGCAAAAATTAAACGAGGCGGTTCTGGTCGGGCCTCAGTATAGCTCTTCAATGGGATCGGTTTTCCAGGTGTAGTTGCTTAACTGCCAGCTGTTAAAATCGACAAGGAAATGCGCCTGTTCGCCGTTGACGATATCGGTGACGATGCCTTCGTGTACGCTGCCGGTTTTCTCCCGCCAGCTGGCAATCAGCGCCGGCTGGCCCGCTTTTTCCTCCACGCGCAGCCAGACGCGATCCAGAATCTCATCACCCTGCGCTTTCCGGCCGTCGGCGAGGATCAGTTGGGTGGTGGCCGCTGGCGTCATCATCAGCGTGGTTACCCACAGGCCGCGATCGGTTGTCTGGAAAAAATCACTGACTTTTTGCAGGCGGCCCGCGGTCAGCGGCTGCGCTTTGACGATGGCGTCCACCAGCGCAGCGTTGCCGAACAGACTTTCCGGCTGCTTAACGGCGCTGCTGGTTTTATCCAGAGAGAAGTGGAGATAGGGTTTGCCGTTGCTAAAATCGGAAAGGGCCAGCTGCAAACCCTTATCCATTTGCGTGGAGATAAATCGCGCCAGCGCGGGAACATCCGGCGCGGCAGCTTTCAGCCCGTGTTCGATGCGGGCGAAGATCAGCGAAGGATAATAACCAGACCAGACATAGCTTTCCTGCTGCTGCTGTGCCTGCTGCTGCCGACGCAGCTCGGCGATCAGCTTATCGATCTCAGGGCCGTCGGCACCGATATCAATGAGGTAGCTGGCCAGCTCAACACGGTTACGAGGTGACTTAAAGGTGTTCAGGTTCGCTTCGGCAAACTGGCGCGCGCGTTGCTCGTCAAACTGCCGCACGTTGGTGAAAGCATCGGTCAGAATACTTTCGTCATAGCGGCCACTGCGATCGTCCAGCATTTGCAGCGTCAACGGATAAAGCGAGCGTTCCGCTTTCATCGCCTCCAGCACGGCCACTTTTTTATCATTGTTGAATGCATTGTTACCGAGGATATCGGCAATCTTTTTGCCCGTGTCATCCGCCATTACCCGACCAAATATGCCCCGGCTGGCGATAATCAGATGCAGCGCGTCTCTGAACTGATAGTCGTCGGAAGCGGGATTGAGGATGATTGCCATCAGGCGCTGTGTTTCAGCCGCGTTAAGATGGGGCTGGCTGCCGCCGCCACGGGCGTTGTCTCTGGCAAAGCGCAGCGTCAGCGAGTCGAGCAGGGCGCTGGTGCGCAGCTCATCCATAACCCGATAACCGCCGCTGTTTTCATCGTCAAAGCGCAGCCAGCCGTTCACTTTATCGGTAACGATAGCCGTCATTTTGCTGCTTACGCCGGAGATACCGACAAAGCCCGCCAGCGTCAGCACGGTAGCGAAAACGGCGAACATGCCCAAAATCCATTTGCGGGTGTTATCCAGCACCGACAGGGTTTTGTTGATGGCACTTTCGGTGATTTTTGCTTCAGCGTTATCAATTTTGTCGCTGACCTGTTGCAGCAGGCGAAGATTTTCCTCGCGCAGCTTTTCCAGCTCGGCCTTGTGCTGCTGCGTATCCCGCTCTATCAGCAGCTTCGTTAGATCATGCATCGTTTTCTCACTACAGAAAAAGTTAACTGTTGGCGGTTAACGATAATGCAGGCTGGTGCCCGGAGATGCAAACCGTCGCGCTGTGGAGAAAAGTACATAGCGAAGGTGGCAACCGCAGCAAACTTCTGTAATTTATTAATTTTGCGGCGAGGAAAAAAGATGGATGCGGACATTATTGCAGTAGCCACGATTGGCGGCGCGCTGGCGCTGGGTGCCATGAGCCCTGGCCCGAGTTTTATTATGGTGGCGCGTACGGCGGTGGCTTCTTCGCGACGGGCAGGTATGGGCGCAGCGCTGGGAATGGGCATCGGCTCGATAGTGATTTCATTAATTGCGCTAATGGGCCTGCATACGCTGCTGGCGGCGGTGCCGTGGCTGTGGCTGGTGCTGAAGACCGGCGGAGGGCTTTATCTACTGTGGATGGCGTTTAAGATGTTCCGCCACGCGCGTGAGCCGCTGCATATGGAGAACAGCGGCAACATGGGGAAAAGCTTTCGCCGTGCCTTTTTAACTGCTTTTATTACGCAAATCAGTAACCCTAAAACGGCGGTGGTGTTTGCCGGGATTTTTGCCGCGCTGCTGCCGAGCCACATTACGCCAGCGATGTACGTGGCGCTGCCGGTGGTGTCGATGCTGGTGGATGGCCTGTGGTATGCCTTTGTGGCCTGGGCGCTGTCCTCCAGCGGGCCGCGTAATACCTGTTTGCGCTATAAGGCGACGTTCGACCGTATCGGCGGCAGCGTGATGGCCGCGCTGGGCATTAAGCTGATAGTGAAATAGGCAAGGCGGGGACTTCGAAGGCCGGAGGCGTGTATGGAAGAAGCGGTTTGCTGTGGGCCGCGTTTTTGTGTGAGGAGTTTGTGTGGGGAGCGTGTTTAGAAACGGAGACGGGGCGAATTTTTGTGGCGCGGAGAGTGCGTCAGGAAAAGGGGCGGATTTCTGTAGTGCACAGAGCGCTCTGTAAGAAAAGGGCCTGCTTTCTGCGGTGTATGGAGCGCTCTGTAAGAAAAGAGCCTGTTTTCTGTGAAATCGGGGAATGTGCCGGGAACCCGATCGGATCGTAAAGACGCAAAAAGCGTCGTCCCTGACAGCTCGGCCTGCGCCGTCCATGGCGCAGGACGCTTTACTAACCCGCTCGTGTTCCCGCCACTTCAGGTTTTAGCGTGGCCTGTAGGATTGATCGGGGGACGGCTGTGGCTTTGGTGTGGTTTATAAGTTTGGTCAGTGGGCTGTTGTGGCTTTGACGTGGTTTATAAGCCTGGTCTTTGGGCTATTGTGACTTTGACGCGGCCTGAAAGTCTGGCTGGTGAACGGTTGTGGGTTTGATGTGGTTTATAAGTGAGGCCGCTTTGGCTTTTGGCATTGTCTGCAAGCGGGAACGTTCGGCATTGTCTGCAAGGGTAGCTAGTGTTCTGCTGTAGCTTCGGTCTGGTTTACGAGCGTAACCAGGGGACGGCTGTGATTTTGGCGTGGTGAATGAGTCGCTGTAGCTTTTGGGCTGAAGTAAGGAGCAGCTTCTGCTTTGAGCACGACAGGACGCTTTCGCTAATCGGTTGATCTGTCTGTGCAGAGAGTGGAGGCATCTGCACCGTCCTTGGCGCAGAGGCTTGGTGATAATGGCCTAGGAGATAAACTGCTTGCTTTGTTTCAACACCAGATCGCAGGCTTTGGTTTTCACCTTCTTGCCTAATTCGGTGTTACCCAGGCTTTTCAGGTTTACCTGCTGATCGCTGCCGGTATTCAGCAAGCCCATCAGACCTTGTTTATAGTCGGTGGTTTCCTGTGCTTTCGCCGTGTCGGTCAGGCCCAGCTTGCTCAGCAGCTGATCCTTTACGGAACTCACATTGTTATTTACCACGTTGTTCTGCACGCAGTACTGCAACACGCCTGCGGCATTGGTCATGCTGTTAGCGCTGAGCTGCTGATTGCCGCCGTTCAGCAGGCCGGCCAGTGCACCCAGCGACATACCGTTATTCTGCGTGGTAGTTGATGCAGAGTTAGCATTGTTCTGGCTCAGCGTGTTGGCAGCATTGCTGAGCTGATCCTGCCAGCTTGCGGCCGAAGCCACGCCAGCGAACAGGGAAGATGAAACCGTTAATGCCAACGCTATCTTGGTTGTTGCTTTCATTTTTATACCTTCTTTAAATTGTCCGGCACGACCTGTTCCCGGCGCGCACCGATCTCCACAGTGGGACTGCGGGATTAGCCTGGAGTTCCGTATGGGGCGACAGCCCGGCTCGGCAAACCCGGCTTTAAGAGTAGTCCTGGAACTGCTTATTCAGTAAGGCGTTTCATCTTTATGTTGAAACTGCGGCTTGCTATCTTCTGTCATGACTAACTGTAGGTCGTCATCAGGATAGCTGACGCTGTCGCCAGCGGAACCTCCAGATAATGTACTTCCTCGCTGTCCGGATTCATCATCTGATGCGCATTGCCCGTTCCCGCTTTAAAACAGTACACATACCGGGTGCCAGTTTCGTTTCGCCAGCGATCGGCACCGGGTGCCCGGAAAGGATATAGATAAACTCATCCTGCTTTGTATGCGAATGCCGCAGCGCCGAACTGCCGCCAGGCAAAATGCGCGTAAGGTTAACGCCAAAGTTGCTGAGGCCAATCGCCAGGGCGATGCTTGATGTGTTGGTCGGCAAGTGCCGCAAAAGAGTGAAGGGCTGGTTACGGCAGTGGCTTCTGCTGCGGTGACAGCTGTGGGTAGGCTAAGAAAGGAGGAGTCGTGAGGTCGGAAGATTTGGGAGCGGCGGTCATAAGGTTTCTTTGTGGCTGATGATAAAGGTCAGGGTAGACGTTAAGAACGACAAGCCGCTTTCAGAAAGGTGAGGATGTCAGATAAATAGTAGTCGAGTAGCTGGCCGCGTTAGTGAAATGATAGACGTCTCCCTTAACGGAGAGATGGATGGCGCTGCTGTTTATCTGCATTTTGACGTTTTCGTCAGAGGTAGACAAAAATGACTTATATTTATCGCCAGCCTGTTTTAAGAAATCGCTTTCCGCTACCTCAGAAGGAACGAGATAATATTGATAAACGTTTTTTGTAGTAGCGCCAGCGCTGCCTTCCGTTACGTACAGTGTAGTAGAGGAGTTGATCTGTTGTCGCTGTATAACCGACTCTTCGAAAGGCGAAAAATTCGCTACCTTCAGAATGCCGTATGCGACGATCGCCAGTAGTAATACCGCTATAACATACCGCTTCTTAAAATCCCGTGCGCTTCGCATAGTCTATCCCTGCTCTTATCCATGTTTGATCCTGGGGCTTCGCCGTATAGGGCGGGGCGGGTAGTCCCGTTTCCTTGTATGAACGTGCGGTTAAAATCATAAGGAGAGTGTATTTATTGTGCCGTGGTGAGTAAATGAGCAGTTGTGGCAAAATACGTGATATAGCCTGAACGTTGCTTGAACGGCAAGGAAAGGGTAGCGCGACGTTTTTTTAAGCAGTTGCGCGTTTGCCTGCTGATAGGGGTTGCGGAAACAGGGGGTAAAGGTATAATCCACAACGTTTTCCGCATACCCTTCAGTGCCGAAGTGGCGAAATCGGTAGACGCAGTTGATTCAAAATCAACCGCCGCAAGGCGTGCCGGTTCGATTCCGGCCTTCGGCACCAGTATCCTGTCCATCCTCGTCCGAGGAAGTCCAAAAAACCTTTTAAAATCAACATGCAGGCTGATTTTATCATCCGGCATCGTCCGAGCACATCCGTTGCAATCCAGACCCCACTGGGGGCATAATTGGGGGCATCCCCACTTCGATAAAAAATGTGCCCCCAAAATGAAGCTGAATGCCCGCCAGGTCGACACTGCAAAGCCTAAAGAAAAAACTTATAAAATGGCTGACGGTGGCGGTTTGTATCTTGAGGTCACGACTAAAGGATCAAAATACTGGCGTATGAAGTACCGACGGCCAGCCGACAAAAAAGAAGACCGGCTTGCCTTTGGCGTCTGGCCGACAGTTACGCTTGCTGAGGCACGTGCTAAGCGCGATGAAGCTAAAAAGATGTTAGGGCAGGGGATTGACCCCAAGGCTGAACAGAAAGAAGCCCAGGCTGAAAATGCGGGGGCTTACACCTTTGAAACGATCGCCCGCGAATGGCATGCCAGTAATAAGCGCTGGAGTGATGACCATCGTTCACGGATCCGGCGCTATCTCGAACTGTATATTTTCCCTCATATTGGTTTGGCGGACGTTCGTAAGCTGAAAACCAGTCAGCTGTTAGCACCTATTAAAGCTGTTGATGCCAGTGGCAGGCATGATGTCGCTCAGCGCCTTCAGCAGCGTGTTACGGCGATAATGCGCTATGCCGTACAGAACGATTACATTGAATCTAATCCCGCTGTTGATATGGCCGGGGCACTTTCTACCGTCAAGGCTCGCCATTACCCCGCATTACCATTCAGCCGTTTCCCTGAATTTCTTGAGCGCCTGGCCGCATACCGTGGGCGTATCATGACCCGTATTGCTGTAGAGCTTTCATTGCTAACTTTCGTCCGTTCTAGTGAGCTGCGTTTTGCCCGTTGGGATGAGTTCGATTTCAAAAGGGCTTTATGGAAAATTCCTGCACAACGCAAAGAGATAGAAGGAGTTCGTTACTCTCACCGTGGTATGAAAATGAAAGAGGAGCATCTTGTACCGCTAAGCCGTCAGGTTTTAGCCCTCCTGGAAAAGTTGAAGCAATTAAGCGGTGACAACGAGAGGCTCTTTCCCGGCGATCACGACCCTAAGAAAGTCATGAGCGAAAACACGGTTAACAATGCTCTGCGCGCTATGGGGTATGACACAAAAACCGAAGTTTGCGGGCATGGCTTCAGGACAATGGCACGGGGTGCGCTGGGTGAGTCGGGATTATGGAGTGATGATGCGATAGAACGGCAGTTGAGCCACTCCGAGCGTAACAATGTACGCGCTGCTTACATTCATACTTCTGAGCATTTAGATGAACGCAGATTGATGGTGCAATGGTGGGCGGATTTTCTTTATGCGAACAGTAGTGAGTACGTCTCTCCTTACGATTATGCAAAACGTAAGTGAGGCATTGCGATGCGCAATTTAGCCACTCCAAAACAAAAGCGTGTTTGGCACGAAGCTATATTGCTTTTCCCCTCAGCGCGCAATGCTACCCCCGCCTCGCCTGCCCGCTTTATGCATCGATTTTTATGCAGCTGCATGAACCGGGCGAAGCCCCGCCGGGCACGGGCTGACGGGGTCTCTGAGTTGCTGCATTCTGCATGCAAAATCATGCACGTTATGCATTCACAGCTCTTTACAAACCCGGCTGGCCAGAAAAAGGGCGTTGAAAGGATAAAAAGCGGAGACAAAAAAGCCGCTGGTTTCAGCGGCCGTTATGGTCAGTGGAGGGTGCGGAAGGACGAGCCGTAGCGCCCGAGCGTCTGCCGTTCTTTCATCGGCTCCGGGGCGACTGCGGGAAGCGGTTCGGGCTGCGGCGGTGCGGTAATGACCTTCGTGATGCTCTCGCTGGTTTTGAACGTGCAGGAGCAGTCGAGATTGGTGCACTGGTGATAGCGCTCCTTCACCTGTTCCGACATATAGCGGCTCGATTTGGCATGCGCCGGGCTTTTGCAGTACGGGCAGTGCATCATTTCTTTTTACCTTCCCTTATCCACGGACGGTGTACGTGGATGGCATCCCACGCCCTGTTGCGCTTAATCGGATTGGCATACAGGACCATATCCACGCCGGTGAGCGCCGGACGCCACAGGCCGATATTCTCCAGCACCGGCGCTTCGGTGAGTACCTTCTCCGGCAGCGCGGCCGCCGCGCGGGTCAGCGCGTTACCAATCAGCTCCGCCACGACCTGCATATCGCTGCGCTCGTCGTCGTCGCGTGGATTGACCTTTTCACGCTGGAGCCGCAGGCGGATGGCCCACAACAGCGAAGGGCTGACGTTGCGCAGCGCCGACTGCCAGGTCGCGTCGGCAAACTCGTTGAAGGCCAGCTTGTGTGCGTATACATATTCTCTGCCCGTGCCACAGGCGTTAAGCATGAAGACCTGCTTATCCAGCTCCAGCTCGGCAATCAGCCCGGTAAACTCTTCCGCCAGCTCCCGGCTGGCAATGCGCTGGCTGTGCTCCGCCTTCAGCTCGTCGGTCAGGTTGCCGCGCAGGTTGCGAAAGCGGGTACGCCAGTTCGTTTCGGCTTCCTTTCCCGCCTCGATGGCCGCCTCACGCTCCTTCTCGCAGCGGGTAATGTCGGCGCAGGTGTTGTTGTACTGTTTCATCTTCTCAAGGTGCGCGGTACGGGCGTGCTCAAAGTTTTTCAGGGCGGTGCTCTTTTCCGGGGTGCTCATAGCGTTGTCTCTTCATCTGTAAAGGATGTCGCTATTCTGCTGTTCACCACCGGACAAATCATTTCATTGCTGTCTGCCTGTCGCTGAGCAAACACGGCCAAATCTTCACCGGAAACCCTCTCTGAGCTTTTAGTTTTGTATAAAACTGTTCACTACTCTTCACTCTTGTAAAAAAGATAATAAATACAGTAAGTAAAGGGGTGAACACCTGAGAATGAACTGTTCACCGGGTGTTCACCACTGTTCACCCGCTTTTAAATCGACCTTTTCTTGGCGAGCAAGGTTTAAGGATTTAATTTGTGATAAGGAGCAACTTTCGGCTGTACTGCTTAGAAACTTATGCAATTAAAAAATAATTTATATAACTTAAATTCATTAATTTTTTTTCGTTCCGGCCAATATAGGCCAATAACGACCAATATCGACCAGCACCGACAAATCAACTTTTTTACTGGCTTATCAACAAAAAAAGGCTTGTTTACACGGGGAAAAATATTATCAAAATAGGGGGTTACCAGCACAACACGACCGGAACCGGCCAGCGCCGCCCGGATACAAAATGAGGTAACACCATGCTTTCCACCGCTTCACCATCTGCCCCGGCGACGCCGACCGTAAACGACCTGCAGTACCCCCGCGACCGCTTTATGCGCCTGCCGGAAGTTATCAGCACCTGCGGCCTGTCGCGCTCCACTATTTACGACCTGATTTGCCGGGAGCAGTTTCCCTCGCAGATTTCGCTCGGCGGCAAGAACGTCGCCTGGCTGGCGTCGGAGATTGACGACTGGATGCAGGTCCGCATCGCGCAGCGTGCCGGAGGTGCGGCATGATTAAGCTTAACTTCGGCACCCGCAGCTATCCGCTCAGCCAGGAAGAGGCGGTGTACGTGGCCGAAAGCCTGCTTTCCGCCATTGCTGGCAAAAAATCCACGCTGCCCGCATTCAACAGCGGCCGCCACGGCCATATTTCCGTGCTTTCCGAAAAGCCGAAGCCCGCAAAGGGGAGCAAGAGGGAGAAAAACGAAAACTTCCGATCAAATCCGCCGCAATCCGATCACGTCCTGACCGATTGCTGAGGAAAAAGGCCCGATGCGTAAAAAAAGGCTTTTTTCTGGCGAGCCGTCGGTGTACTGTTTTCCCGCTGCCGCAAAATCGGCAGCCGGGCGTAGGAACCCGAGCTTAACCTTGGCGACACAGCACGCGCCACGCGTGTTTTTTTACGTCGTTGCCTCAGTGCGCCATTTTTTAGCGCAGCGGTTCTTATGCCGTTGCGCCTGTAAAACAATGGTGGCTCAGGCGGGGCAGCCTTCGGGCTGGCCGGTTTCCAAGGTTGCCGGTATTCCTACCCCCGTCTGGGCTACCACCCCCGAGTGTAGGAACTCTGGTGGTAGCTTTCTTAAGCTAACCCTGGAGAAAGCCATTATGGCCGCAACCCTTATTTCTGCACGCATGCAGTTCACCTTTTTATTTGCCGCCGTGCGCCGCGCCGATACCGCCGCCCGTCCCTGCATGCTGCGCACCACCGCCGAAACTGAATCCGCCGCCCGCCGACTGCTGGCCCGCGATTACGTGCTGTCCTTTGCCGGCCGCCTGCCGCTCTGTGAGGTGGCCGCATGAATACCCTGTCAGCCCGACTCAACAACCACGACAGCTACCCCATTCCGCACGCCGATTTTCTGCGCCTTCAGCATGCCCACAGCGTGGGCGTGACCGTGCTCGATATGCTCGACGTTATCGAATGCTCCGGCAACCGTAAGGACGGCCCGGACGGCAACGCGCTGGCATCCGTGGTGGCGCTGCTTACCGACCAGCTGGGGAAAGTGGTCAGCACCTGCGAATCCGTCATGCTTAACGATATGGAGGTCTCCCGTGACAACTAATAATCAGTCCTGCCTGCCCGTTGAGGTACGCACCGCCGTCTATCGCCGCGCCGTGGCCCAGGGCTACCTGACCGCCTGCGAGCGCTACGGCCTCGACGTTGCCGCCTCGCTGGACGAGGTGCAGATGACCATCGCGCTGGAGCTTGAGGGCTATTACGTGCGTAAGTACGGCCCGGAAAACGGCATGGACATGGCCTGCACCATGCTCAGCGAAATGGTACAGCCCGACGTGTTGGTCGCCGCGCCGCGCCTGACGCGCATGGGTGAAACCATGATGGATGAACTGCTGTGCGGCCGCCTGGCCGCCTCAAAAACCACGCTGCATTAAGGAGGCCGCATGAAACATATCGTCACCGATACTGTGCGCGCCGCCGCCGGTCACTGGCCGCAGCTTTTACCCGCGCTGGGTATCAGCATCAACGCCGTCGGGCAGCACTCGCCGTGCCCGGTCTGCGGCGGCAAAGACCGCTTTCGCTTTGACAATCAGGCCGGGCGCGGAACGTGGGTCTGCAACCAGTGCGGCGCGGGCGACGGGCTGGCGCTGGTTGAAAAGGCGCTGGACGTGAACACAAAGGAGGCCGCCTGCCGGGTGGCCGTGCTGATTGGCACGCTGCCGGTTAAGCCGGTTCAGGCACCCACGGAGAAAACGGACGAGAAAAAGGCGCAGGCTCGCCTTAAGGCGGCAAAGGAAGCCGCCCGGCTTGTTGCCGGAGCGAAAGCGAATACCGGTAACGTCTACCTGACGGGCAAGGGGCTGGCTGAAACGTCCGTTCTGACGCTGACCACTTCAAAACGCATCAGCGACACCACCTATCAGCCCGGCGACCTGCTTGTCCCGCTGACGGACTTTACCGGCGACACGGTTAACGCCCAGCTGATTAATGCTGACGGCACCAAACGTACCCTTGCGGGCGGTCAGGTGAAAGAGGCTTTCCACCGCCTGGGTGAACCCGGCGACACGCTCTGGCTGACCGAAGGGTATGCCACCGGCCTGACCGTGCACCGGCTCACCGGCCAGGCTGTTTACGTCGCCCTGAGCGCCAACAACCTGCCCGCGCTGGCGGAACGCCTGCACGCGGAATACCCGGAGACGCTGATACTGATTGCCGCTGATAATGACGAGAACGGCACCGGCCAGCTGCGCGCCGAAGCGGCGGCAAAACGCTGTAACGGTAAACCCGCACTGCCAGCCGTCACCGGCGACTGGAACGACGTCTTTCAGGCAGAGGGGGAAGTCGCTACACAGGCAATGCTGACCGCCTTTACGCAGCCGAAAGCGCTCAGTCCGTTTGAGTCGGTGAGCGAGGCCGACCTGAAGGCCATGAGCGCCAGCCAGAAGGCCGAACTGCTGGCCGCGCACTACCTCAACACGCTGGCCGTGCCGGTGGTGGGGGAAGACCTGTGCCGGTATGAGGGCGGCGCGTGGCAGGTGCTGCCGTACCGCGTGCTCAGCCGGGAAATCGCCGCGCTGTTTCAGAGGGTGCGCGCGCCGTTCTCGGCAACCGGTATAGGCGGCATCGTGGACACGCTCAAGCTGATGGTGCCGCAGATGGGCGCACCGGCCCGGCGGCTGATTGGCTTTCGTAACGGGGTATTTGATACCGCAACCGGCACCTTTGGGCCGCATAAAAAAGAGAACTGGCTCCGCACCGTTAACAGCGTGGACTACACCACGCCCAAAGCGGGCGAGAATCTGGCGGATGATGCGCCGCACTTCTGGCAGTGGCTGACGCGGGCGGCCGGACGCAATGAGGCGAAGCAGGAGCGTATCCTCGCGGCGTTATTTATGGTGCTGGCAAACCGCTACGACTGGCAGCTGTTCCTTGAGGTCACCGGCCCCGGCGGCAGCGGGAAAAGCGTGATGGCATCCATAGCCCGCCTGCTGGCAGGCGAGGACAACACCACGGCGGCAACCATCGACACGCTGGAGTCGTCACGGGAACGTGCAAGCGTGGTTGGCTACTCCTTAATTATCCTGCCTGACCAGGAGAAATGGAGCGGCGATGGCGCGGGCATCAAGGCGATTACCGGCGGTGACGCCGTGGCGATTGACCCGAAATACCGCGACGCTTATTCAACGCACATTCCGGCGGTGATACTGGCCGTGAACAACAACCCGATGCGCTTCAGCGACCGCAGCGGCGGCGTGTCGCGTCGTCGGGTTATCCTGCCGTTCCCGGACGTGATACCGGCGAACGAACGTGATCCAAAGCTGCTGGAGAAGATTACCGGTGAGCTGGCGGTTATCGTGCGCCACCTGATGCAGCACTTCAGCCGCCCGGACGACGCCCGCGAACTGTTGCAGGCGCAGCAGTCGTCGGAGGAGGCGCTGGAAATCAAGCGCAGCGCCGACCCGCTGGTTGACTTCTGTGGCTACCTGACGCCGCTCAGCACGCCGACCGGGCTGTTTATCGGCAACGCCAATATCCGGCCCATGAACCCGCGCCGCTATCTGTATCACGCCTACCTGTCTTTTATGGAGGCAAGAGGCCATCAGCACCCCATGAGCCTGACAGCGTTCGGCCAGGCGGTGCCTCAGACGCTGAAGGAATACGAGATAGAACTGCTGAAGCGCAAGACAAAAAACGGCATCCAGACCAGCCTGGAGCTGAGTGAAGACTGCGAGGCCGACTGGCTGCCGCGCTGCGAGAGTTAGGCAACCCGATAACACCAAACCGGCTCCGGCCGGTTTGTGCCAACAGCGGACGTTGCCTGCATCATGGTCTGTTAGCCTGTGTGGATCACGTCATTGCCCCACGGTTTCTAATTGAAATAAACACACTAATTAATATGTAGATGATATCTATTTCTGATAGTTAACTAATGAAAATTATAGTGGAATAGGATAGCACTTTTAGCGATTAAAACAGTTGCCCACAGAAAAAAACGACAAAAGTAAGGAGAGGTGTGATATTGGTTTAACGCCTGAAACCGGCTAGTAAGCACAGCGTGTTTGAAAGCGTAAACGCCGGGATCTGTATGTTGGCGCTATCCGTGATGGCATTGCAGGCACGATTTTACCGGACCATCAGGTGCGGAACTAGATAATTATAGCAGTTGCATTCAAAGCGCCGCATAAAGCGGGCTGGCATAGCGGTTAAAGCATTGCGTGCATAATGAAAAATACTTATGATATAAAATATCTACCACGTGACATATTCTTTTAGGTGAAAAATGGATTTCGACAAGGATCAAGACCTCATCCCTGAGTTTCTTAAAAATTCAATCAATGAAAAAAAGCTTGTCATCTTTGTTGGTGCAGGTCTTTCCCGATCGGCAGGTTTACCTGATTGGAAAAAAATAACAATGGAGATACTTGCTGAAAACATAAAGACAATATCAAAAGCAACCGGGTTTTATTCGGCATTAGAAAACGATGTAATGACCCCGCTAGAGGTCCTTGACAAAATACAGAACGATAAAAAAACAATCCTTGAAGGGTTTGAGCGGAAATTAAAAATAAAGGACAATGAAAGTAAAATACATAGAACCATAAGTGAAATTAGTCGGAAAATAATAACCACCAACTTCGATAGGCTCATCGAAAGTAATAGTTCAATTGAAAATATCATTACTCATGATAGTCAATATAATTTATCCAAAATAGATGATCATGACGAATTCATACTAAAAATTCATGGGGATATCAATCAAGCCGATAAATGCATAATTTTCACCAATCAGTTTGATGAACTTTATAAAAATGAATCACTCGGGGTATTTCAACTTCAAAAGTTACTTTCAGAAAACACATGTTTATTTGTGGGGTTTTCGTTTCAAGACCCCTATGTTAAAGAACTGTTTGAATATATCCAAGAAAAATATAATGGATTTGGTAAAAAAAACTTTATCATTTCTACTAGTGAAATGCAAATCCCCGGAATTACAACCATCAAGCTATCCAATTACGATGAGCTACCCGATTATTTTAATAAGTTACTGTCTTTTTCCCCATACTCATTAGAAAAAATAAAAGAGGTTATAGAAAAAAAAGCACCATTTTTAAATAATAGATTGTTTTCCGCAGAGATGGATGGAAGTGACATTCCTCCATTAGTATCGACTTGGGTTGGAAGAGAAAGAGAGTTGCAAGCAATCCAAAGACAATATTACAAAGTAATTTTTATAACCGGGTTCGGCGGTGAAGGTAAATCAGCTTTAGCTTCTCAAGCTTTTTCAATGCTGCAAATCGCTGGTGATTATTCCATTTATGACTGGAGAGATTTTAAGGAAGAGGAACATAACTTTCATTATAAAATATTATCCATGATCCGTCTTGTTTCTTCTGATTTTAATTTAAATAGCCTAAGTGGTTTGGATGATGAAACCCTTATTCAGATATTCTTCAATAAATTATCAAGTAAGAAAGGTATTTTTATATTAGATAATGTAGACCGCTATATCGATATGGAAACCCTTGAGCCGATTAATGAGATCGGTAAGTTTTTCAAATCAGCAATGAAATTCGAACATCAATCTACATTTATATTTACTTGTCGTCCATTTATTCAATATGCAACGGTTGATTTCATCCAGCTTTCTTTAAAAGGATTAACGGAAGTTAATACAATAGAGCTGTTTAATAAACCTGAAATACCTTTAAGCAAGGAAAAACGTTTGCATTATGCGAAAGTTGCGCATAATTTGACTAAAGGCCATGCTCTTTGGTTAAACCTAATAATGGCTCAGGCTTTGCGTGGAGAAAGCAGCTTGCAGCATTTTTTAAGCAATATCGGCTCGTCTATTTCTAGCGACTCCACAGATTCAGCATTACTAGCAGAAACGATTCTTAATAAAGTTTGGAGTATATTAAATGAACGAGACCAAAAGCTATTAAAAACACTTGCAGAAGCTATTCGTTCGGAAACTGCTGATGATTATGCAGAAATACTTCGTGATGAATTGAATTACAATAAATTTAGTAAGTCATTGAAAACACTATCTAACTTAAACCTAATCATAAAAAAAATAAATAGCGATTATATTGAGCTACATCCATTAGTAAAAGAATTCGTCCGAAAAAATCATTATGTTGGTGAACGCAGTAAGTATATATATTTACTAATAAAATATTATGACAAATTCCTGGTTGTATTAAAGGAGAAGTTGAGCCATAAACTCAACTTCAAGGAATTATCTAGCTTCACAAATAAGGCAGAGCTTGCTATAAACGCAGCAGATTATCAAGAAGCTATTAACTCTTTAAAAGAGGTTTACTCAGCAATTAATGCCGCTGGTTATACTGAAGAATACCTTCGCGTATGTAAAATTTTCCTAAATTCCTTTTCATGGTCAAAAAACAGTACATCAAAAATTGTGAATTTAGATGTATTCCTTAATGATGCATCATCTATGGCTGCCGAATATGGAGATATGGCCACCTGTAATCTTTGCATCGAAAAATTTGAAAGCGTGGTTGAAGGGAAAGACGAAAAATATATACAACTATGTAAAATGAAAGCATTTTCTTCATGGACTGAGAAGAAATACGATACTGCAATTAATATATGCGAAGAGGCTCTTTACTTGCTGGACAGAACCAATCAGCCAGATAAATATGATATCGGACATACACACGCACTTAGCCTAAGAGATAGTGGTGAACCTAAGAGTATTTCAAAAGCGCTAAAACTGTTCACCGAGAATATTTCTCTTGAAACAGTACTTGATCAAAGCGAGATTATAACTGATAAGTTTAGTGCATCAACTTATGGCAATATAGGGAAATGCTTAGCATTAAATAATAATCATACCGATGCATTGACTTGTTACTACAAATCATTTTATTGTGTGATGCAAGAAAATGATGCAAATCGTCTTATAAATTTCGGGCATGTTTCAAAATGGATATTTGAAAGTTTACATGCATTGGGTGAAAAGCTCGCAAGTTGTTATTTTTTAAAGTTGGCTCTTGATTCTTGGGAGTCGACCTCACCATATTATTATGGTCAAACAGCAGCCTGTGATCCGTATAAAAAAGTAATTGGCATGTTCGTAGAAAACGGCATTAATGAAATGGATAAATGGAGGATTGAAAAATACTGCATTGATTGGGTTAATTCAAAGTCCCCTTATAAGATATAATATTAAGGGGCTGATAAATAAATATTAAATTCAGCCCCAACCCATTATGATGAGTAACACTTTTACTTAATATCATCCTTCCTAATCAATTAATTAATCGCTAAATTTGAATCTTTCAGTCACAAATAGCAGTTTGTTACATACCCTTAAGTGAACTTACTAGCTTAATGTGGACACGTTTCTAAACGAGGTTCTGATGTCCGCTGTTCGCTCATAGCAGCCTTTAACCTTAGACAATGAGCGTTGAGTTAATTAGTAACATTCTGCCATAAACTGAGGCTGACTTCGATTTGCCAGGCCGTAAAGCTAGCCACTGGCTTCAGTGAGATAGATAGCTATCTGAAAAATCCATACCGGCCAGACCGGATTTTATGCCTGAAAGTGAGTAGTGTTCACCCTCCGGTGAAGAGTGATGAATAGTACAAATGCAAGTGATCACCATTTAACAATATGATAATAAAGGATAAAAATGTAAGGTGAACAGGGTGAACACTTTTTATTAAAATCTTTTTTTCTGAGTGGATATTAAAATTTTAGGGGCGGTAGCGCCGGTAGGGGTCTACAGGACGGAACCGAACCGAGAGAATAAATTTATTAAAAAAGTAATGAGTGACTTTCAATCAGTTCCATAACTGTTTGTTTTTAAACACATGGCCATAAATTATTGTGGGGGCACAAAAGGGGGCACTTTCAGTATTGATTCATAAAAAAACCAATTAAAACATCTTATTGCGTGGATATTTGAGTCCGGCCTTCGCACCATCGGAACATCAATAGACGTCAACGGACGTCTTTTTTTGTGCCTGAAATCCAGTATTCGCAAGGCTTTCCTCGCTTTTTCACTCAACCTAAGTCAACCTGATTCAATCTACATCAACTTACTGATGCGGGTACAACTGCGGGTATATCCCGGTTCGATAATGTTTGTACCCACACAGAACCCTTGAAAGGATACTCAACATGGCTCTGAGTGATGTGAAGGTTCGTACGGCTAAGCCTGAAGAAAAAGCATATAAGCTTACTGATGGCGACGGCATGGTTTTGCTGGTTCACCCGAACGGTTCCAAATACTGGCGGCTGCGTTATCGTTTTGGCGGTAAGGAGAAGATGCTGGCGCTTGGGAAATACCCTGAAGTTTCGCTGGCGGATGCCAGGGCACGAAGGGATGAAGCCCGCAGGCTATTAGCTAATGGCGTCGATCCTAGTGAGAACAAGAAAACTGTTAAGGTAGAACAAGAGCAAGAAGCGATAACGTTTGAAGTGGTTGCCAGAGACTGGCACGCCAGCAATCAGAAGTGGTCTGCATCACATAGCGCTCGTGTTTTGAAAAGTCTGGAGGATAATCTCTTTGCTGCTATAGGTAAGCG
>NZ_JBGFFX010000014.1:0-142598 GCF_041224955.1 Erwinia aeris
TCAGGTGTCAGGTGTCAGGTGTCAGGTGTCAGGTGTCAGGTGTCAGGTGTCAGGTGTCAGGCCAGCATTTTCAGCGCGCTGCGATCCTGAGGCCAATTATAAATCATTAAAAAGTCGCTAATTTATCTTCAATGCGTTGACCAGAAAGCCTCTACGAAAGTGCTTCCGTCATAAAGCACACTTCTTGCCGGCCCGGTTGGCATTAGCCTTAATCTTAAAGCCAGACGCTGCAACAAAACTGTCATCTTCTTGACATAGGCTGACCCTACACTTTTTGAGGCAGTAACAGGTAACCCAATGGCAATCATTAAGGCAAGAAATTACAGGGACGCTGAAGAGATGCTGCAGTCCGGTATCAGCAAGGTTGAACTGGCCTATGACATTGACAGCGATGATTTTTTTCGATTCGCCAGCCACTGGTGCGATCGCGGCGCGAAGATTTCCCGCGGCAATAAGCACTTTGTCGTTTCACTGAAAGGGCTGCACATTCCTCCCAACAAGTAACCTGCGCCGCGCTTTACTCTCGGTACGCTAACCTGCTTAAATCCTCTTTTTGATTAACAGGCAGAAGAAATGCGTTCTGATTGGCTCAACAGACCGGCACAGAGCGAACCGGCGATTTTGTCGGGCGCCACCTTACCCAAAGATCGGTTTTTAGCCGCGCCCGTCAGTTCCCGACTGGCAGAACATCCTGATGTTCTGCTGGTACAGGCCCGCTACGATCTGGCTTATTACAGCGACCAACTGTTCACCGACTATCGCCTGCCCTTCCCTGCTCACCTGAATAAAGCCGTGGCGAAACGCCGGGCGGAATACCTTGCCAGCCGCTTGTGCGTGCGTGCAGCGCTGCGTCAGTTTGGCTTTGACGACTTCCTGTTGACTAACGATGCCGACCGCGCGCCGGTCTGGCCAGAAGGAATAGCGGGTTCCCTTTCGCATACCCGCGCCTGCATCAGCCTCCTGCTGGCCGATAAGGTGACGGGAAAGCAGCCCGGCGTGGATTGCGAAGAGATTATGCGGCCCGAAGCGGCGGAAGAGATGCGTGAGATGATTATTAACGAGCGCGAACACGGCATTTTACAGAGCAGCGGCGTGCCGTTCGCGACCGCGCTCACCGCCGCTTTTTCCCTCAAGGAGAGTCTGTATAAGGCGCTGTTCCCGCTTTTCCGCCAGTTTATGCATTTCAACGAGGCGGAAATCATCGCTTGCCGGGCCGGACTGACCAACGTCACGCTGCGGTTGAACCGGGCCTTATCGCCAGGCTTTCCCGTCGGCACGCTGTTTACCGGCCGCGTGGCGCTGGCTGAAGGGCAGCTGACCAGCTGGGTCATCGTCACGCAGGCGGCCAATACGCCCACTGGCCCTTATTAAGCCATAGCCTCAGGCTGGCTTATCCATTTTTTAGCCAGCCTGAGTGACGGCAAGCCGGCGTCGGCAGGCTAGTCGGTGCCGGTGCGTTTTACCGCATCCAGCGTAGCCTGATCGCGCGCTTCGCCGATCAGCTCGCTTAGTTTGCCTTCACGCATTTCCAGCAGCCTGTCGGCGTGCAGAAAATAGTGGTCGTCATGGCTGATGGCAACAACGGTTTTGCCCATCTCTTTCAGCCACGGCAGCAGCTCGCGGTAGAAGATGCGGCGGAAATGCGGATCCTGATCGGCGGCCCATTCGTCCAGCAGCAGAATGTCGCGCTGCTCCGCCGTAGCAAGCAGCATCGCCAGACGCTTGCTCTGCCCTTTCGACAGTTTAAGGTTCAGCACCCGGTTGCCTTCAAGCTTGAGTTTATCCTGCATATGCAGGCGCTCCAGCCACAGCTGTACCTGAGCCGGATCGGCCGGTTCGCCGCTGGCGTCGATCAGGCGGTCAAACAGGTGAACATCGGTAAAGACGGCGGAGAAAAGGCGTCGATAGTCCGCCATCTCCGTTGCCGCCACCGGCACGCCGTCCAGCAGGATCTGCCCGGATACCGGCTGATAAAGGCCGGTCAGCAGCATCGCCAGCGTGGATTTACCGCTGCCGTTGCCGCCGATCAGAAAGACCAGCTCGCCGCGTTTCAGCGTCATGTCGATCGGGCCGACGGCAAAGCCGCCGTCGCCATAATGAAACACCACGTCACGCAGCTCCAGCGTTTGCCACGCACGCGCGGCGGCGGGCTGCGCAAAGCTTTCCTGGTAAGCCGCCAGCCTGAAGGTGTGGAGCTTGTTAAAGGCAACCTGAGCGCTCAGCAGCGTAGGCAGCGCGCCGACGGCGGAAAGCAGCGGCGTGCGCAGGAACAGCAGCGTCAGCGAATAGGTCGCCGCTACCGCCGTATTCGCCCAGCCCAGACCGTTAGCCATAAAGAAGACCAGCCCGATGGCGCCCAGCATCATGATATTCGACCAGTTCACCGCGCTGAGATGGAAAGTATCGGCGCGCACAATATGGTGACGATATGCTCGAGCGTCTTCCTGATAAACCGTCTCGTAAATTTGCTGCGCGCGCTGGCGGTTAAGCGCCAGCTCTTTGCGCCCTTCGATAATGGTTTGATAGTCGGCGTAAAGCGCGTCTTCAAGCTCGCGCAGCTTCGCCAGATGGCGATAGACTCTGGAGACCAGCAGCCAGCCGCCGACGATGGTGATGGTCAGCCAGAGGGTAGTGATCAGCAGCATTTTCGGCGACAGCCACGCCAGGTAAGCGGCCGAACCTAAAGTCAGGATCACGCCCTGGATCAGCTCGGGCAGGCGCACAAAGGCAAGGGTAATGCTGCGGACGTCGCTGGTCAGCGCGGCCAGCAGCTGGGCGCTGCCGATCTGTTCGATACGTTCGATCTGCGTATCCAGAATGCGTCGAATAAACTCACCGCGCAGCCGATAAACAAAATGGTGGCCAAGCAGCGTCAGCGCCAGCTGCGAGGCCAGGGTCACCGCCATCAGCAGCAGCAGCAGCCCAAGGAAAGAAGGCAGCAGCCAGGTACCGGCGTTCAGCGAAACAATCAGCTCGCGGTTGATAAAAGCGATCAGCCCGATACCGAGCGCGGCGCTCAGCAAACTGAGGCCAATAACCAGCACAAAAGGCCAGCGATACTGGCGGTAAACGACGCGAAGCAACTCCATGACACTATCCCATTATTCTGAGCAGCCTGCAGTTTAATGAGAAGCGGGACGATAGCAATAATAATTCTCGTTTACCGAAAAGCGCGCCGGAAGGTCAGATTATAGCGAAATGCGCCGGTGGCCGGATGGCTGCCCGCTTTTAACGGCAGGATGCCGTGATAGCGCAGGCGCGACGGCCCGCCCCATACCACCACGTCGCCATGCTCCAGCAGCACGCGCTGCACCGCGTCGCCTCGCTCGAAGCCGCCAAACTGAAACACGGCGGGCAGGCCCAGCGAAACAGAGACGATAGGCTGGCGCATATCCTGTTCGTCCTTGTCCTGATGCAGGCTGAGCTTCGCCTCCGGCGCATAGCGGTTAATCAGGCAGGCATCGGGCTGAAAATGGGGAAAACCGGCCTCTTCCGCGCAGGCCACCGCCAGCTGATGGAAGCGATCCGGCATCGCCGGCCAGCGCTGGCCGCTAACGCTGTCGTATTCGCTGTACTGATAGCCGCGCGCGTCCGTCGACCAGCCGAAATCGCCGCAGTTGGTCATCGCCACCGACATGCGGTGTCCGCCCGGCGTAATGCGGTGATGAAAAGGATTCTGCGCGGCGATATCGTCAACCAGCGCCAGCAGCGCTGCCGCCTCGTCCCGCGCGCGTCGACGCAGGATAGCCGCGCCTTCCGCCAGCGGCTCCAGCCAGGGCGCTTCTTCACTAAATAAGTCCAGCATAATGGCTCCTTAGCGGGCCGTTGCCCGTGAGTAAATGCCGCTACTGCGCTTCCGGCAGCAGAAAGGCGCTGAACTGCGGCGACATCCAGCTGCTAAAGCCGTTGCCCTGCTTCACGATCAGATAAACCGCCAGCTGTTCGCGCAGCGCCAGCGCCTTCGCCTGCTCTTCGCCAAGCACCATCAGGCCGGTATCCCAACCGTCTGCTTCCAGCGCGGTGGTCGCGATCACCGTTGCGGAAACCAGCTTGTGCTGGATCGGCTCGCCGGTGGTCGGATCGATCACATGCGAAATGCGTTTGCCGTTCAGCTCATAATAGTTGCGATAGCTGCCGGAGGTGCTGATACCGTGCCCCTGCAGATCCACTACTGCCTGCACCGCGTTTTCTTTATCGGTAGGCTTCTGGATCGCTACTTTCCACGCCTTGCCCTCGGCGTTTTTGCCGCGCGTCAGCACCGCGCCGCCGACGGAAACCAGATAGTTGTTAATCCCTTCTTTTTCCAGCAGGCGCGCCAGATGATCGGTGGCGAACCCTTCTCCCATGGTGGACAGATCGACATAAAGATTCGGCAGATCCTTTTGCAGATAAGCCCCTTCGCTGCGCTGGATAACGCGCAGATGTTGCAGGCCGGTCAGCGCGCGCGCCGCCGCAATCTGCGCCTGCGTCGGCACGGTGGCAGGCTGCTTAACCGGCCCAAATCCCCACAAATTGACCAGCGGCCCGACGGTGATGTCCATTTTGCCGTGCGTTTTCTGGCCGATGCGCAGCGCCAGAGTGACGATGTCCGCCATGTTGTCGCTGACCGGCTGCGGGTCGCTGCCGCGATACTGATTAAAGCGCGAAAGCACCGAATCGGCTTTCCAGGTCGACAGCTCCCGATCGTCATTATCCAGCTGCTGCTGTACCGCTTTTTGCAGATTTTCTTTCAGGCCGGGGTCAACGTTGGCGAGGCTAACCCTCCAGAATGTTCCCATAGTGCGTCCTTCCAGCACCATGGCTGACGCACCAACGGTTTCACGATGACGGTCACAGCCGGAAAGCAGGATAAATGCTGCCATAACAGGATAGTACAGCCATTTCTTCTTCATATTACGCAAATTTCCCTGCAATAGTTTTGGTCCTGAAAGCGTGAAAATGCAGCATGGCGCCGGACCAGGCGGGGTTGATCTTCTGACGGATGCTACTCAGTATACCCATTGAACCCACTTTACCGCGGCGCTTTGCCGCAATAATGGAGGTCTTTATGATCTACTTTCTGCTGCCTTTCGTCTGTCTCGCGCTGATTATCTTTTCAGGCTACAAGCATTACAAGCAGACGCATACCAGACAGCTCAATCGTCCACGTTTTCGCTGAGAAAGTGGTCAGGGAGGTACGCTAAGCGCAGGGAAACGGCGAAGAGTTAAGAAGCGGGAGCGCATGGCGCGCTCCCGCGTAAATCAGAACTGGTATACTAAGCCCAGCGCTACTACGTCATCGGTGTTGATGCCGGCAGCGTCGGTAAAGTTGTTGTCATCAAGCAGGTTGATCTGGTAGTCAACGTAGGTAGACATGTTTTTGTTAAAGTAGTAAGTCGCGCCTACATCCACATATTTTTTCAGGTTCTGCGTGCCGTATCCTTCGATATCGGAGCCGCGAGAGCTGACGAACGCCAAAGACGGACGCAGGCCGAAGTCGAACTGATACTGCGCCACCACTTCCCAGTTATCCGCCGTGTTGGCGTAACCGTAGATGCTGTCGTCGCTTCTGCTGTCGCCAAAGCGGGTTGCGTTGTAAGAACGGGTATACATCGCCGCCAGGTAGATGTTGTTAGCATCATATTTCAGACCGCCGGTATAGGCTGTTGCCTTGTCGCCGTTACCCAGAATGCCGTTGGTGTTATTGTTCTGTTCGTTGGTGCGGTCAGAGCTGAACATCGCCGCGCCGATACCGAAGCCGGAACCCAGATCGTAAGTGGTGGACAAACCCCAGCCGTCGCCGTTGCGCGCCAGCACGTCACGTCCGTCCAGCTCGGTGCCGCTGTTGTTTTTGCCCTGATACTGGATAGCGAAGTTCAGGCCTTCAACCGCACCGAAGAAGTTGTTGTTGCGGTAGGTCGCCAGGCCGCTGGAGCGCTGGAACATAAAGTTGTCCGCGCCGTAGGTGTCGCCGCCGAACTCCGGCAGCACGTCGGTCCATGCGCCGATATCGTAAGCCACGCCGTAATTACGACCATAGTCCAGAGAGCCCGCATCGCCGAATTTCAGACCGGCAAAGCCAACACGCGTGTAGCTGTCTGCGGTGCCTTCATTTTCCGTGGTGTTCAGCGCCGCCTGGTATTCCCACTGGCCGTAACCGGTCAGCTCGTTGCTGATTTGGGTTTCGCCCTTGAAGCCGAAGCGCAGATAAGACTGGTCGCCATCGGAGCCATCGTTATCAGAGAAATAGTGCAGGCCGTCTACTTTGCCAAACAGGTCGAGCTTGTTCCCGTCTTTATTGTAGATTTCTGCCGCGCCGGCAGAACCTGCGATCAGCATGGCCGGAACGACCAGGGAGAGAACGCGAAGTTTCATTTTGTATTACCCTCTTGTTATATGCCTTATTTACCACTGCGTGCTGAACGTCGAAAATTCAGTCGGCACCCTCATGGTAGAGCGCGGACAGTAATAATCTATAAAGAAAATGCTACTAAATTTCCGAATGTGTTTCATTTTGTAATTCAAATATTACAAAATGATAATAACCGGGAACTTTACGGCCGCACGCAGTGATAAAAAATAACGCACGTAATGTCAAGTAATAGCTAATCTTTGAAGATTCATATGGTTATGTAATGTTACTTGTGTGAGCACTGAATGATAAAAAGGCGTAGCATTTTGGTTTATAATAACCGGGCTATCATCATTTTATTTCATTATTACCTTCATTCACCCCGAATGTTTTGTTTTACCCTATTTTTCGGCCGAACCTTGTGTTCGGCTTTTTTTATGGCCGCTATCTGCAGAACGCCTCGCTGTTTCTACGGTTATAATTAAGGCCAAAAAAAACCGCTGAACGGCGAATGATAAAAGTTTATTTCATTCACTATTCAGCGGCGTAAGTAATTATCTTTCGCGCAGCGACTCTTTAACCTTATTCAGCGGCTTAACCAGGTAATCCATGACGGATTTCTGGCCGGTTTTAATTTCAACGTTTGCCACCATGCCGGGCACGATAGGGAATTTTCTGCCGGCCTTATTGACCAGCTCCGCTTTCTGCGTACGTACGTAAACGCGATAGTAATACTGGTCGCGTTTAACCTCGTCCTGCAGCGTATCCGGCGAAACCGTCTCCACTTCGCCATCCAGATTGCCGTAGATAGAAGAGTCGTAGGCGGTGATTTTGACCACCGCAGGCAATCCCGGACGGATATAGGCGATATCGCGCGGGTTGATGCGAGTTTCAATCAGCAGCTGATCCTCCAGCGGAACAATCTCCATCAGCTTACCGCCCGGTTGCAGCACCCCGCCGACGGTGGTGACCTGGATATCTTTGACGATGCCGCGCACCGGCGAATAGAGCGTGGCGCGCGTCAGCTGATCCTCTTTACCGGTCAGTACCTGGAGCTGAGCATCCAGATCGGCATTGTTTTTAACCTGTTCCTCGCGCGCGCGTACCGCGTAATCATTTTTTGCCTCGTCGATCTTACCGCGCAGATCGCTAATCTGCCGACGCAGCCGGATCACCTCCACCTGCCCCGCCGCGCCTTTCGCCACCAGCGGCTCGGTCATGCGCAGCTCGTCCTGCACCAGCTTCATCGACTGGGTAAGGTTGCTGACCGTTTCCGTGAGGTTGCGCCGACGCGACTGGAAAAGCTGCGTCTCGCGCGCCACCAGCTCCGGCTCCTTGAGCGTTTCAGCGCTGAACGCCAGCGGCGCGCCGGTCAGTTCAGCACGCAGTCGTTCCGCCGAGGCGCGCAGCGTACGGGCTTTAGCTGCCGCCTCGCCAAAATTGGACTGAAAGCGCGTGGGGTCGAGACGGCCCAGCACCTGGCCCTTTTCGACGATATCGCCTTCATGCACGTTCAGCTGATTGACGATGCCGCCGTCCAGGCTGTCGATAATCTGCGCGCGGCTGGACGGCGTGACTTTACCGGTGCCGACCGTGACCTCGTCCAGAATGGCGAAGTGCGCCCAGACAAAAAAGATCACCAGCGCGGCGGTACAGAGCCAGATAATAGCCGAGGTGCGCTTTTCGTTACGTTTCAGGCTGCGGTCGATCAGTATCAGGCTCATGCTGCGTCCCCCTGTCCGCCGGTTTGCTTCGCCGTCTGCGCGGCGGCGGCGCGTAAAATATCATCGCGCGGGCCGTCCGCCACGATGCGCCCGTTATCCATAACGATAATTCTGTCCACCAGTTTCAGCAGCGCCGGACGGTGCGTGACCAGCACCAGCGTGCGGCCCGACAGCCAGCCCTGCATCTGCCGGATCACATACTCTTCCAGCGCTTCATCCATCGAGGCGGTCGGCTCGTCCATCAGCACCACCTGCGGCTGCCGCAGGATCATGCGGCTGAGCATCACCATTTGCCGCTGCCCGCCGGACAGGCCGCGCCCGCCCTCGTTGATAATACGGTCAAGGCTGGACGCATCCTGCTGCACCAGGCTCAGCGCGCCGCTGACCTTCAGGGCCTGGAGCATTTCCTGCTCGCTGGCGTGCGGATTGCCCAGCATCAGGTTTTGCCGCAGCGTGCCGAAAAACAGGCGCGAGTCCTGCGACAGCCAGCCCAGCTGACGACGCAGATCTACCGGATCGATGCGCTGAACGTCCACGCCGTCGACGATCACTTTGCCCTGCGTTGCCCGCGCCTGCCCGGCCAGCAGCTTCAGCAGCGTGGATTTCCCCGCGCCGACCTTGCCGAGGATCGCCACGCGCTCGCCCGGCTTGATTTGCAGCTGGTTGATGGTCACCACGTTTTTGACGTTTTCCTCATCGTAGCTGTATTGCACGCCGCGCAGATCGTAATGGCCGGTCAGCGTCGGACAGTGCGCCATTTCGCCCTCTTCCGGCTGATCCAGCGGTTTTTTCAGCAGCTCATCCAGACCCGC
Organism: Erwinia aeris; assembly: GCF_041224955.1. Lineage (NCBI taxonomy): Bacteria > Pseudomonadati > Pseudomonadota > Gammaproteobacteria > Enterobacterales > Erwiniaceae > Erwinia > Erwinia aeris. The sequence continues at coordinate 8,868 of NZ_JBGFFX010000014.1, forward strand.
CATCGCGGTTTTGGCATGTTGCCAGCGCGAAAACACCATGGTCAGCTGCATCAGCGGCGCGATAGTGCGCGACGAGAGCAGACTGCTGGCGACCAGCGTCCCGGTGGTGATATCGCCGTTCAGCACCAGGTAAACGCCGAACACCAACATGCTGGCATAGGTCAGCTGCTGCACCGTCGAGGCCCAGCCGGTCAGCCTCGCGCCCCACAGCCTTTGCTGCATGCCGATGGTGGCGCTGACCTCATGCGTCTGCTCCCACTGCCGCTGGAAATAGGGTTCCGCCTGTAAGGATTTGATGTCCTCGATGCCTTCGATGGTTTCCACCAGCACCGCGTTGCGCAGCGCGCCCTCGCGTAGCCCCTCTTTCGCCAGCTTCGCCATCGGGAACTGTACCAGCAGCCCCGGAATAACGATCAGCGGGATCGCCAGCAGAGGAATAATCACCAGCGGGCCGCCGATAAAGCCCATCAGGCATAAAAACAGGATCACAAAAGGCATATCCGCCGCCGCGCCCACGGTAGTCGAGGTCAGCAGCTCGCGAACCTGATCGATTTCACGCAGCTGCGAGATAAAAGACCCGGTGGATTTTGGCCGCGCTTCGTTGCGAATATTCATCGCACGCGCGAACAGCATGGAGGAAACTTTCAGATCGATGCGCTTTCCCATCAGATCCGAAACCTGGGTGCGCATCAAACGAATCACATATTCGATGGCGGCGGCAATCAGCACGCCGGCGAACAGTACCCACAGCGTCGGCTCCGACTGCGCCGGGATCACGCGGTCATAAACCTGCATGGAGAAAAGGATGCCGGCCAGCGCCAGCACGTTGCCGACCACCGAAGCCAGCGAAATCTCCATGATGCGGCGGCCCATGCCGCGAAAGTTTTCCCAGAACCAGTGCTTTTTGTACGGCTGCACAAATTCGTCGATGCGCGCGTCGCGTCCGCGCGCCGCCACGCCGACAATGCCGACCTGCTCCTGGCTTTGCGCCAGCAGCAGCGCCAGCTCGCTTTCCCGCACCACGTCGCCGCCGTCGCTCAGCCAGTAGCGCGCTTTGCCCTCCGTATCGATGGTTTCCACCACCACCACGCTGCCGTTTTCCATAATCAGCACCACCGGCGTCACCTCCTGCCGCCAGCGAATTTTATCGCGCGGCATCATGGTCAGATGCAGGCCCAGCAGGCCCGCCAGCCGTTCCAGCTGCTGCGCGGGCGTCAGATGCTCGAACCAGCGCATCTGCTGACGCAGCGTGGAGCCATCCGCCGGTTTGCCAAAGCGCGCCGCCACGCGCAGCATCGCGTCAATCCAGTTTTCAGTACTAGCGGTTTTGGTCATAAGTACGGCCTTATCTTGTTTGGCATCAGAGCGATGGCAGGGTTTGTCCGCTGGTGGCTTCACGATCGATGCCCATAATATCCAGCAGGTTGTCGACGGCGGAAGCGTAGCGCACGGTGGCGTCCCAGCCGTCGTAAAGCGCGGTCAGACGGCTGCTGTCAGCCTGAAAGACATCCTGCTCAACGCTCAGTAAATCGTTGAGGCTGCGCTTATTTAATTTGTATTCGTCGGCGTAAACCGAGCGGGTGTGAGCGGCGCTGCTCAGCTGCTGCTCGCCTGCCGTCTGGCGCTGCTGCGCGCCAATCATGTCGGCATAGGCGGTGGAGGCGCTCTGATTGATATCCAACTTGGACTGTTCGACGGCGGCCTGGGCCGCTTCGCGGTCGCCTTCCGCCGCGCGGGTTCTGGCGTTGACCAGACCGCCCTGATAAAGCGGCGCTTCTACCTGAAGCTGTAGCTCATCGTCCCAATAGGATCGGGTGGCGTTTTCATAACGCGTGCGGCCCGCCTGCACTTTGATGGTCGGCCAGTGGTTAGAGGACGCCTGGCGAACGCGTTCGATCGCCGCTTCCTGTTTGGCCTGCGCGCTGCGCACCGCCGCGCTTTTTTCGTAGGCGATCCTGTCCAGCGTGATCTGCTGATTCAACAGCGACTGCGGCAGCTCCGGCAGCGCGCTGGGCACCACGCCGGTCAGCACCGTCAGCTGCGCCAGCGCAGAGCGTTCTGAAGCGCGGTACTGCTCCATCGTCGCGTGCATCCCGGCGATGCGGGTTTCCGCCTGTAGCACGTCCGACTGCGAGCTTAACCCCGCGTCGGCGCGCATATGGGCGATGTCCTTGACATGTTCCAGCGAGGCGACGTTGTTTTTGGCCGCCTCCACCAGCGCCCGGTAGCGTTTGACCTGCAAATAGGCCTGTAGCGTATCCTGCGCCACCGTGGTCATGGTGTCGTAAAGGGCGAAGCGATAGGCTTCAGAGAGGTGATGCTGTTCGTCAATAGCGCCGCCGGTGCGGCCAAAGTCATACAGCAGCTGGCTGAGGGTAATGCCGCCAGAGCCGTTGTTGTTGAGGCTGCCGGAGGAGTCGGTGGTGTGCGATCGTCCACCGGTCGCCGCCAGGGAAATTTGCGGATACCAGGCGCTTTCGGCGGCATCCAGATCGGCCTCGCCCACGCGGATTTGCGCGGCGGCCTCGGAGATTTTTGGGTTGCGGGCAAAGGCCCGGAGGATAGCTTCACGTAGCGTCAGCGTTGAGATTTGCTCCTCGGTGGGAGCGGCACGCCAGTTAAATTCCACTTTCTGCTGCTTTGCTGCCAGCGCATTCTGTCCCACGGTGCCGCACAGCGCGGCCAGGCACAAAGATACCCACACTTTCTTCATCCTGGTCCTCTCTTCCTTCTTCCTTTTTGGTGAAAAAACGGCCGGTGCGGCAACCCCGCGCCGGCCTGTTACGTCAGGCAGTCTGTACCTGTAGATTATGTTGAATTAAGACATCCGCCAGCGTGCCTTCATGGCTTGCGGAGGAATTGTGATAGAGATCAAACTGCTGACCGGCGATCGTCTGCATACCGGCCTCGTTCCAGACGCCGCCTTCGGCGGTGCTCAGCGTCACCGCGCTGCCGTCCGCGCCTTTGATGGTCAGCGCCTCGCTGGCGTTGTCGGTCAGCGCCAGCAGATCCTTTTGCCCCAGCGTAAGGCTGTTGCTGCCGGAGGTGCCGAGGTCGATCGTTTCAACGCTGCCAATCTTCAGGCCCAGCGAGGCGAAATCCAGCGCTTCGTGCGCACCGCCCAGCACCAGCGTGTCGTGACCGGCGCCGCCGTTCAGATTGCTGAGCAGATTCAACGTGGAGAGCGTAAAGGTGTCATTGCCCTCGGTGCCAGCGGTGGGAGCAACGCTTTCGACGTGGCTGGCTACGGCCGGTTCGCCGCCGGTAGCGCCGCTTTCCGTTACGGCTGCCGCGCTGCTCTCGTGCGCATCCGTGGCGCTGGCGTGACTAACGTCATCCAGGGGATTAGCCTCCGCAAGCAGGCTAAACGTACTTTGATCGGCCGTTTCTACTGTGGCTGGCGCATCCGGCAGAGTGACGCTATCCCGCGTCTCATACCAATGGCCCGCCGCGTCCTGATAGGAGACGTAGAAGCCAGGCGTAGAAGAAATGGAGGTGTATTCGCTTACCGGCACCTCGGATGTGAAAGTGCCGTCCGCCGCCACGTTGATATCATAGTAATTAAGCAGCTCGCCGCCATAAAACGACAGCTTGTCTACGGGGAGCGGTTCGGTCACCGTGCCGCTGATAAGGTAGTAAGCATTATCGTCGTGATAAACAACATCTTCTGGCGTCAGCGCGTTAAACGTCAGCACGGGATCGCTACTGTGAAAATGCGACAGCAGCAGGACGTCGCGGCTGGCGCTGGCATTGCCGCCCGCGCTTTCAACGCTGACCTTAAGGTTATAGTAGCCGTCCGCCGTCGCCTCTATATCCGCTGAAGGGATCGTGGCCATCCAGTGATTGGCGTAGACATAGCCAGTATAGGTTTTGTCGGCCAGGGTAATGGTAACTTCGGTGTCCGTATGCAGACCCCAGCTGTCGCCGTGCAGCTGGACATCATTCTGATAGTTGGCGTAATCAACGATATCGTTGATTTCCACCGTATCCATGGTCAGCGTTGGCTGCACGTCCGCCGCATAAAGCTCCACACTTAGCGACGCGCTGTGTTCATGCCCGGCCGAATCCTGCACGCTGGCGAGTATCGTGGTATTACCGGCGGTCAGCTGCTTAGCGTCGTTCTCGTACAGCCAGGTTGTCCATTCGCCGTTCTGCCCTACGATAACCGAGCCGAGTGCAAGCGAGCCGATGGACACGGTAACCCTGGCCCCCACCTCGCCGGTTCCCCTGATGGCGTAATCATCGGTAAGGATGTTGAGATTGACGCGGTTGTCGTCGGAGAGGCTGTTAATGGTGACGGTCGGCGACGTGCTGCCGCTGTAAAAGTCCAGCGCCAGCGAACTGGAGCCAACGTTTTTCGCCATGTCCGAAATCGTGGCCTGTAGCGTGTAGTCGCCCGCGGTCAGCTGCTGCGCCTGCTGCGGCGTCAGCGCCGCCTGCCAGGTTCCGTCAAAGCCGACCGTGGTGTGCCAGGTCAGCGCGCCCAGCGTCAGGGTCAGCGCATCGCCCGCATCGCCCGTGCCGGTAAAGAGATAATTTTCGGCGATCTGGTTGAGATTGATGTGCGTCCCGTCAGCAGGGGTGTCGATAGCCGTTTGCGGCGTGCTGACGTCGGTAAAGAAGTAAGCCTGGGTGCTACCCGTTTCGCCTTCCGCGTTGCTGGCGGTCACGGTGATCCAGCGCTTGCCGGTATTAAATTCGCTGTGCAGCAGCGTTTCGGTATTCAGATCCAGACGCCAGTTCCCATCGTTGGTCACCGCGGCCTGGTAGTCCACGCCGTTGATATTCACCGTAACCGTCTGGCCGCTGCCGATCGCGCCGGTCGTGCCGACCAGGGCCTGACCGTCAAGCTTTTCACTGCGATTCAGCCAGCCATCGCCAAAAGGCGTATTGATAGTGGGATGCGGCACGGCGGTGGCGGCCAGCAGCACGCCGCTACTGTCTGCTTCAGGCTGGGCAGCGGGGATCGCCTGCCCGGCGGTCGCGGCTGCGGCTGCGGCTGCGGCGGCATCGTCGGCGGAAACACTGTCAACAGCCGCAGCGGGCGTCACCGCGCCGTTGTAAAACGTAATATCCTGTGTCTCCGTGCCAACGTTTTTCGCCGGATCGGTCACGCTGGCTTTCAGCGTATAGTTGCCCAATTGCAGCTGCTGCGCCTGCTGCGGCGTGATGTCTACCCGCCAGGTGCCGTCGAAGCCGACCAGGGTCTGCCAGGTCTGGGTGCCCAGCGTCAGCGTCAGTCCGTCGCCCGCATCGCCCGTGCCGGTAAAGGCCAGGCCGTTTTGCCGGGCGCTATTCAGGTTGATATCCGTGTTCGACAGCGTATCGACGCTGACATGCGGCGTACTGATATCGGTAAAGAAGTAGGCGCCGGTCTTCCCGCTTTCGCCTTCGGCATTAGTGGCGTAGACGTTAATCCAGTGCTTGCCGGTAGAGAAATCAGTGCCCATCAGCTGGGCGGAGGTCAGCGCCAGGCTCCATTTACCGTCGTCCGCCACCGTTGCCTGATAGCGGCTGCCGCTGATATTGATCGCTACCTGTTGACCGCTGCCCGTCACGCCCGTGGTGCCGCTCAGCGTTTCGCTATGGGTTTTCTCATCGTGATTCAGCCAGCCATCGCCGAAAGGTACGGCAATAGTTGGCTTCGGCGTAGCGGTCGCGCCGCCGCCCGTTTCCGGCGGCGTGGTGCCTGGGTTATCCGGCGGCGTACCGTCCGTTGGGTTTTCTACCGGCGGAACAGGAACCGGCACTTCCGCGCCACCGCCGCCCGTGCCGACCGGCGTCTCCAAATCGGTGGTAACATAAATCTGCTGCTCGAACCAGTTGCCCGCGCCGTCCTGCACGCCCAGCACCAGCGCGTTTTGCCCATGCTGAGTATGGATATCCTGGGAAGTGAGCTGCACGCTCCAGCTGCCGTCCGCATTCAGCGTGCCGGTACGATAGCTCTCGATCTCGCCTTTAACGGCAAACATGGTCAGCGGAAAAGGCGTTTGCATCGTACCGGTCACGGTGTAGATCGGCTCGCCGTTTTGATAAGTCACGTCGGCCAGCGTCAGCTCATCGGTGGTGACCAGCGGGATGCTGCTGTTGTAGTGGCTGATAAGCAGCAGATCGCGCGTGGCGCTGACGCTGTTGCCGCTGGCGTCGGTGGCGCTGACGGAAAAGGTGTAGCTGCCGTCTTTGATCGCCGCCAGATCGCTGTCGCCAACCTGCACCGACCAGACGTTGTTATTGACGTAGCCGGACCAGGTTTTACCATCCAGCGTCAGCTCTACCCGCGTGCCGGAGGCCAGCTGCGTGCTGGTGCCGGTAATTTCGACGCCGTAAACGCCCTCTTTATAGTTAACCGCGTCATCGCCAGAAACCGGATTGATGGTCAGCGTCGGCAGTGTGGTCGAGGCTTCTGCGGTAACAGCGCCGGTGCCAGGCGTTGGCGTTGGCGTTGGCGTTGTGGGAGTGGTGGTGACGGCCGCTGCTACGCTATCAACAGGCACGGCCATATTGTTAACAATCAGCGTGGAATCCACTGTTTCGACGGCTGCCGGCACCGCAGCCAGCGTCGGCGTCAGTGTGACGGTTGTTTCAGCCTCATCTGCTTCGTTTGCGAACAGCGCCTGCTGCTGCGTAGCGCCATCCTGAAAAATCAGCTGGCTTTGCGATTGTGGATCGGTACTAAAAAACTGCTGAAAACGCGAGACGCCGCCATCCTGATGCAGGATCAAATCGCTGCCCTGCCTCTGCCAGGCAGAAACCTGAGAAGGCGCGCCCTGTAAGGTGACGATACTGGGTTCGCTGAGGGTGTAAGCCTGTGAATCGTTTTCGACGAGCAGTGTTTCACCGCTTGCCAGCGACACGATATTGACGCGGCCTGAGCCTGAATACGCCATAAAAATCCCCTTGTGCACCAGTTAAATGAGTAAAGTGACGCCGCGTAAAAGTAAAGATTTACTTTACTTAAAGCGGACATGCAGCGGCCAGCGCCTCAAAAAAGGTGCCAGGCCAGACCCGGTGCTTTCTGGATTTACAAAATAATCCACAACAAGGCTAATGGTAAAAAAAATTTCCAAAAAAAATGCTAACGACAAGGCGAGGATTTTATTTCGCCGGCAAAAAAAAACAGTACCACTCTTTGCCATAACCGAGATTCGGCCCGACTTACCACTTTTTACCTCAATAACTTATCGTCAAAAAAAGGCGAGCAGTCGACGCTGGATAGTGGATAACCTAGTCCGCTAATACACACTTTACTACTGGCGTAAATCTGGAAAGTGGTGCCAAACGGCAATTTTTTCTTATTAATGTCTTTAACGTCACTTTACGCAAAAATGACAAAACCTCGCCATTCTTTATTTTCGTTTATGCTTTTTTTGTTGTTACAAATGATAAACCCTCCTTAACGTTAACCTCCCTGCGCGAGCCATACCGCCCTCGCGCAGGGAAGGTCTTGTTATACCAGATGAACCTGAAGATTATGCTGGATCAGCACATCGCCCAGGGTGTTTGCCGCATCCAGCGCCGAGTTGTGGTAAACGTCGAATACCTGCCCGTCTACCGTACGCTGCGCAGTGGCAGCCCAGGTGCCGCCGTCGCCGTTAGCCAGCGTGACCTGATCGCCGGTTACCCCCTTGATCATCAGATCGTCGGTCTGTTTATCGGTAATATTCAGCGCCTCGTTGAGATCCAGCTTGACGCTGTTGGTGCCGCTTTGCCCTAAGTTGATGATTTCGATATGCTCCACCTTCAGCCCGAGCGTGGTGAGATCCAGCGTCATATGCTCGCCGTTGAGCACCAGCGTATCGGTACCCGCACCGCCATCAATATGCGTAAAGTTCAGCGTATTAAGCGTTACGGTATCTTCGCCGCTGCTGCCCGCGACCGACGCACCCTCTACCGTCTGACCATCCGCCAGCGCCGCGATTAACCCACCGATGCTGTAGCTGCCGTCATCGGCTACGGCGGTCGTAGCGGATGCATCCGCTGTAGCCGTAGTCTCTGTCGTGGTGGTCGCCGCCGCCGTGGTGGTGGCATCTGTCGTGGTGGTGGCATCCGCCGTACTGCTGGCCGTCGCGCTGTCTGACTCGCTGTGTGCCGCGTTCGCCGTCGCCACCTGTGCGGAAGCCGTAGCCACAGAGGCGTTGCCGGCGTCGCTGGTATCCGCAGAGGCGATAGCCGTGGCATCATCCGCCGCCATTGCCAACAGCGCCGTTGCCGCCGCCGCAGAAGAGGTGCCCGCAGCCGGCAACAGCGATCCCAGCAGCAGGGTATTGCTGGTGGTGGCGCGGTTGCCTGCCACATCTGCTGCGGTTACGGTAACGATAGAGTTCAGGCTTATAGAGGTTAACAGGCCGCCGGTGAACTTCACGCTATAGCGGCCAAGCGCATCCGTGGTGGTGGTCTGCGTTGAACCGTTCAGCGTGACGCTCAGCGTAGTGCCCTGCGGCAGGTTCAGCGTGCCGCCGGTCACGGTCAGCCCTGTTACCAGCACGCTGACCAGGCTCAGCACCGGATCGACGCCAATAGCCGGCAGGTTATGGGTAATGGCCGTAAAGGTATTACTGCCTGTGGCGGTGTTGCCTACCACATCGGACACGGTAGCCGTGACGGTATAGCTGCCGTCGGCGATGCCTTTCAGCGTGGCGGAAGGCACCGTGACGCTCCATGCGCCTGTAGAACCCACGGTTGTGGTGTAAAGGTTGCCCGCAATATTAACCGTCACCGTACTGCCGACCGCATTAACCGAGCTGCCGCTGATGGTGGCCGGCGTGTTGGCCTCGCTCAGATTGAGGTAGTGGTCGCCGCCAAACATGGTGCTGTTATTAATAGTCACGCTTGGCAGCGTATGGGTTTTCACCACCGCCGTATCGGTACCGGAACCGATATTCCCTACCGCATTGGTTACGCTGGCGGTGACCGTCGCGTTGCCATCCGGCAGCGCGGCCAGCGTCGCGGCCGGCACCAGCACGCTCCAGGTGCCGTTCGCGCCGATAGTGGTGGTCAACGTCGAGGTGCCTACGCGCACGTTCAGGATCGAGCCTTCGGCATTGGTAGACGAACCGGTAATCGTCTGGGCGGTTTGCGCATCGACCGCGCTGAGCAGGCCATCGCCAAAGATGCTGGAGATGGTGACCGACGGCGGCGTCTGCGCAATCACAACCAGCTGTCCGGTATTGGTCGCCACGTTGCCGTAGCTGTCCGTTACCGAGGCGTTGACCGTCAGCACGCCGTTCGCCAGCGCGCTGAGATCGGCTTTCGGCACGTTCAGCGTCCAGCCGCCGCTGCTGTTAACCGGCGCCGTGTAGGTTTTACCGTTCAGCGTGACGGTCACAATGGAGCCAGCCGTAACGTTACGGGCTATACCGCTGATGGTCTGGACGGTGTTGATATCGTTGGCGCTGAGCACGCTGTCCCCGAATACCGTATTGACCGTCAGGGTTGGCGTAGTCTGGATGCCAACCCGCACGCCCGTGCTGGCGCTGGCGGTGTTGCCTACCGCATCGGTAACGGCGACGCCCACGGTAAGATTACCGTCCAGCAACGTGCTGAGCAGAGCAGGCGACACCTGGGCGCTATAGGCGCCGTTCGCACCGACCGTGGTGGTAACAATGGTGTTGCCGAGGTTGATGGTAACGGTCGATCCCGGCGCTACATTGCTGGCCGTCCCGCTGATGGTCTGCGTGACCAGCGATTCCACCAGGTTCAGCACGCCATCGCCGCCAAAGACCGGGTTTAGCGTCACGGTTGGCAGCGTATTGACGCCGACCGTCGCGCCGGCGTTAGCGGTAGTAGTGTTGCCTGCGCTGTCCGTTACGCTGACGCCCACGGTCAGGTTGCCGTCCAGCAGCCCTTTCAATAACGTCGGCGTTAGCGCCACGTTAAAGGTGCCGTCCGCTGCCGTGGCGGTCACAAATTGCGTCCCGGCTACGTTAACCACCACCCGCGATCCCGGCTCGGCATTGGTAATGGTACCGCCGATGGTCTGGCCCAGCGCCGCATCCGCCGCGTTAAGCAGGCCGTCGCCAAACAGCTGCGCGATATTGACTACCGGCGCGGTCAGCTTGGCCACCAGGTTGCCGGTGGTGGTGGCGATGTTGCCTGCCGCATCGGTCACGCTGGCGCCCACCGCCAGGGTGCCGCTGGTCAGCGTACCGAGAATGTCCGGCGTGACCGTGGCGGTAAAGGCGCCGTTCGGCCCTACCGCCGCCTGCACTGTAGAATTGCCCAGCGTCAGGTTAATGGTCGAACCGGCCGCTACGTTATTGACCGTGCCGCTGATGGTCTGGTTAACCAGCGCATCGGCGATATTCAGAATGCCGTCGCCAAAGATTGGGTTAAGCGTAATGGATGGCTGGGCGGTAAAGATGCCGATAGTGGCCGACGTTGACGAGGTGTTGCCCGCCGGATCGGTCACCGAGACACCCAGCGTCTGGTTGCCGGTGGTCAGCGCCGCCAGATCCAGCGGCGGAATAGTCACGTTCCATGCGCCGCCCGCCTGAAGCGTGGTCTGGTAGGTTTTGCTGCCCAGCGTCACGGTCACCGTGGAGCCGACCGCGCCGTCAATGGTGCCGCCAACCGTCTGCGCCAGCGCCGCTTCGGCGATGTTCAGCAGGTTGTCGCCGCCAAACAGGCCGGTGATGGCACTGATGGTCGGCGCTTCCAGAATGGCGGTGACGGTTTCACCCACGGTGCGGGTGTTGCCTGCGCCATCGGTCAGCACAATGTTCAGCGCGGTGTCGCCATCGCTTAACAAACCAAGCAGGCTTGGCGGTACGACCAACGCGAAGCGTCCATCCTGACCGACATCCGCCGTCAGCGTGGTGCCGCCCAGCGTCAGCGATACGGTCGCGCCAATCCCGGCGGAGCTGGCCAGACCGGTAATGGTTTGCGCTACCGTGGTGTCGACCGCGTTCAGGAAGCCGTCGCCGAAGACGGAATCCACCACCAGATTCAGCGCCGCGTTGACCACTTTATTTACCGTCAGCGTGGCGTCGGTGGCGTTGCCCGCGGCGTCGTTAACCCGCAGGCCGAACACCAGCGTGCCGTCGGTGAGGCTGCCCAACACCTCCGGCGTCAGATCAAGGCTGAAGGTGCCGTCGGCATTGACCAGCGCCGTGGCGATCGGCGCGCCGTCACCCAGATAGAGGCCGATAGTCTGGCCTTCGGCACCGCTAGCTGTTCCCGTCACTACCTGAGTGGTCAGGATATCCGCAGCGTTCAATACGTTATCGCCCACCAGCGCGTCCACCGCAATCAGCGGCGCGCCGGTGTCTACGGTAAAGTCGCGCGTAATGGTGCCGGTGTTGCCCGCCGCATCGGTCAGCGTGGCGGTCAGAGTTTGGCCCGCCTGGCCCAGCGCCTGCAAATCACCTGACGGCAGCGTGGCAGACCAGCTGCCGTCCGCCTGAACGATGGCCGTATAGGTCTTGTCATTCAGCGTGAGGGTTACCGCTCTGCCCGCCTCACTGGCGGACGCCGTCCCGCTAATTATCTGGGTAACCGCCGCTTCCGCGCCGTTCAGCACGTCGTCGCCGGCAAAGGCGTTGATGGTGACGACAGGCACGGAGCGATCCACCAGCACCTGGCTGCTTGCCTCCAGCGTAGTGTTCTGATCGGTGGTCAGCGTCGCGGTTACGGTGGCGATGCCGTCGGCGATATTCGCCGCCGTGTTCGGCACGGTGAGCGTCCAGGTACCGTCGACGCTATTGACCACGGCCGTTCCGGCCTGCGCCACGCCGTTGATGCTGACCGCTACGGTTCCCGTCACCGCGCCGCCGCCGTCAACAGGCAGATTAGCGAATGTTCCGCTCAGCGTCAGCGTCGCGCCGTCCGTGCTGTTGATGATGTTGTCGTCGGAAACCGGCGCCAGCGTCAGCAGCGGCGTTGGAGGCGGCGTCAGGTCGACCGTGACCGCAGCGGTCGCGGTGCCCGTATTGCCTGCGACATCCACGACCGAAGCGTTGATGGTGCCGGTATCGCCGGTCGTGCCCAGCTGCGCCAGCGCTTCCGGCGTCAGGTTAACCGACCAGCTACCGTCTGCGGCTACTACGCTGCTCACGGTCGCCGTGCCGATGGTGACCGTCACCACCTGGCCTTCGCCCGCGCCGGTCGTGGTGCCGCTCAGCGTCTGGGTGGTCAGGCTTTCCAGATAGTCCAGCGCCCCATCGCCGGTGAATGGCGTGATGGCGATGGTTGGCACGGACGTGTCGACGGTAAAGCTGCCCGTCGCCGTCGCCGTGTTACCACCGATATCTGCCGCCACCACGGTATAGTTTTGCAGCCCCTGATCCAGCGCGCCCAGCTGCGCCGTGGAGAGCGGCAGCGTCCAGTTGCCGTCTGCATCTACCGTCGCGTCGTAGTTAACGCCGCCCAGCGTGACCGTAACGGCCTGGCCCGCGCCTGCCAGCCCGGTAGTGCCGGTAAGCGCCACGCCCGCAGCCACGTCGGCCGCGTTAAGCCAGGTATCATCAAAAGGCACATCCAGCGTCGGCGTTGGTGCGGTCAGCGCGGCGGTGAAGCCGAGCGAACTGGTATTGATATTGCCCGCCGCGTCAATCACGGTAACATCTACGGTGTGCGCGCCGTCAGCCAACGCGCTCAGCGCCCCGGCTGGTAGCGCCACCGCCCAGTTGCCGTTGGCGTCCACGCTGCCGGTATAAGTAATACCAGCTACATCGATTTGCAGCTGCACGCCCTGATTCGCTCCGGTGACGCCCGTGGTGCCCGCCAGAGTGATAGCCGTTCCCGCCTCGGCAATATTCAGGATATCGTCGGTAAACAGCGGTGAACCGATGGTCGGCTGCGGCAGCGCCAGCAGCGCGTCAAAATCAAGCGTGGCCGTGCTGGCATTGCCTGCGGTATCGGTCGCGGTGACCGCAAAAGTATGGGTGCCGCTGCCCAGCGCGGTCAGCTGTGCCGAAGTCAGATCGAGCGTCCAGTTGCCGTTGGCGTTGACCGTCGCCGTTAGCGGCGCGCCGCCGTCGATAGCAACAGTGACCGTCTGCCCCGCCGCGACCAGCCCGGTGTTACCGCTCAGCGTCTGCGTGGTGGCAGCTTCAGCCACGTTGAGCAGGCCATCGGTAAACGGCAGGTCGATGGTGACCGCCGGCAGCGCGTTAACGGCGACCAGTGCCGAATCGCCGGCCGTCCCGACGTTGCCCACGGCATCCGTGACCGTCACCGTAATCGGCAGCGTGCCGTCCGGCAGCGCAGAGAGCACGCCAGCCTCCAGAGGCAGCGTCCAGTCACCCGTAGCCGGATCGACGTTCGCCTGGTAAGCGGTGCCGTTGATATCCACGCTAACAGTTTGCGCACCGGTAATGCCGGTGGTGCCCGCCAGCGTCTGGCCCGCTGCCGCCTCAGCGGCGTTTAATATGCCATCGACGAAAGGCTGGGTCAGCGTCGGCGCCGGCAGTCCGGTAACGATAGCGGTATAGGCCAGCGAATCGGTGCTGCTGTTGCCCGCCACATCGGCAACCGTCACGTTAATGGTGTGCTCGCCGTTGCCCAGCGTGGCCGCCAGCGCAGGCGTCAGCGTGGCCGTCCAGTTGCCGTTGTCGTCGACCGTAGTGGCAATGGCGTTGCCGTCGATATTCAGCGTAACCGTCTGGCCTGCGCCGGTAATGCCGGTGGTGCCGTTAATTACCTGATCGACGCCCGCTTCGCCAGCGTTCAGCAGGCCGTCAATAAACGGCGTATTGATCGCGGCCGTCGGCAGCGTCGTGACCAGCACCTCTATGCTGGCTTCGGCCGTCGCCGGGTTGCCCGCTGCATCCGCGCTGGCGACCGTCAGCTGATAGAGCCCGTCGGTCAGGGCGGCAAGCGTGCCTGCCGGCACGGCGGCGCTCCATGTGCCGTCCGCATTGACCGCGCCGGTAAAGGTTTGATCGCCAAGCGTAACCGTTACCGCCGTGCCGACGGCAAGGTTGGTCGCCGTGCCGGTCAGCGTCTGTTCTGCCGCCGCTTCGGTCGCGTTGACCAGACCATCGACGAACGGCGTATTCAGCGTCAGAGCCGGCAGCGCATTGACCGCCACGGTCAGGTTGGTGACGCTGGTAGCGACGTTGCCGCTGGCGTCGGTTACCGCCACGCTGAGCGGAGTGGTGCCGTCGCCCAGCGCCGTCAGATCGCCACTGGCGATAGTCAGGCTCCAGTTGCCGTCCGCATCTGCCGTGGTCGCGTACACCTTGTCGTTAAGGGTGACGCTCACCGGCAGGCCCGCATCGGTGGTGCCGCTGACGACCAGACCGGCCGCCGCTTCCGCCGCGTTCAGCACGTTATCCACGCCCGCGCTTAACGCCACGTTCAGCACCGGCGCGGTGGTATCAACGGTAAAGTTATCCGCTGTCGTCGCCACGTTGCCCGCCACGTCGCTGCCGCTGGCGGTCAGCGTATTGGCGCCCGGCGTCAGCGCCTGTACCGCAGCAGCCGGCACAGTAGCGCTCCAGTTGCCGTCGGCGTCAACGGTGCCGGTATAGGTCGCGCCGTTCAGCGTTACCGTCACGGTGCCGCCTTCCGGGATGCGCTGGCTGGAGCCGGTGATCAGCACATCGCTCTGCGCTTCCTGATTATTGACCACATCGTCGCTGGTGACCGGATCGATTGAGATAGTCGGCAGGCTGGCGGCCTGGGCGACCACGGTAAACTCCGCGAAATTGCTGCCCGTGTTGCCCGCCACATCGGCGACCGTGGCGGTCAGCGTTTGCGCGCCGTCGGTCAGCGCGGCAAGATCCGCCGCCGGAACCGTCGCGGACCAGCTGCCGTCCGCCTGCACCAGCGCCGTATAGGCGACGCCGTTAAGCGTGACGGTCACGGTCTGCCCTGCCGTCACGTTGGTGGTGGTGCCGGTAACGGCCAGATCCGCGCCCGCTTCGCTCTGATTAAGGTAGTTATCGCCGCTGATGGCATCCAGCGCCACGGTCGGCTGGCTTGCCAGGCTGGCATCGACCACGACCGTCAGCGCCTGAGTAGACACGTTGCCCGCCGCATCGGTCAGGCTGACGCTCACTGGATAAGTCCCGTCCGCAATGCCCTGAGTGACGCTGGCGGGCAGATTGACCGTCCAGTTGCCGTCGTCCTGCACCGACTGTTGATAGTCGACGCCGTTAAAGGTGACGGTCACCAGCTGGCCCGCTTCGCTGGCTGAAGCAGTGCCCGTAATGGTTACCGGCCCTACGCTTTCCGCCGCGTTGATAATGTTATCGCCCGCGACCGGATTGACCGTCAGCGTTGGCGCAGTCAAATCAACGCTAACAGAAGTCGTCGCGGTGCCCGTATTGCCGATGGCATCCGTGGCGGTCACGGTGATGCCCTGAACGCCTTCGCCCAGCGCCTGTAGCGTGGCGGCGCTGACCGGCAGCGTCCAGTTGCCGGCGTTATCCACCGTGGCGGTGTAGTCCGTTCCGGCAATATTGACCGTTACGGTCTGGCCTGCGCCGGTCGCCCCGGTCGTGCCGCTCAGCGTCTGATCGCTCTGCGACTCGGTAAAGTTGACGTAGCTGTCGATAAATGGCGTATCCAGCGTTGGCTGTAGCGCCACGGTCGACAGCGTGATATCGGCAGCGGTTGAGGCCGTGTTGCCCGCCGCGTCGCTAAGGGAAACGGTAACAGGATAAGTGCCGTTCGGCGACGTCTGAAGCAGACCGGCCGGCAGCGCAAGGCTCCAGCTGCCGTCCGCCGCGATGGCGGTGGTGTAAGTCTGGCCGTTCAGCGAAACCGTGACCAGCTGACCTTCTTCCGCGCCGGTGCTGCCGCCGCTGACGGTGATATCCGCCGCTGCTTCGCTACCGTTGACCACGCCGTCGCCCGCCACCGGATTAAGCGTCAGGGTCGGCGCGACGGTATCCACGGTGACCGGTACCGCCACCGTGCTGGCGTTGCCGGCCGCATCGGCTACGGTAACCTGTAGCGCGTTTGCGCCCTGCGGCAACGCCTGAAGTTCAGCGGTCGGGATAGTGACGCTCCAGTTGCCGTTCGCGTCTACAGTGCCGGTATAGGTGGTATCGCCCACCGCCACGGCAACGGTTTGCCCGTCGCCCGTTACGCCAGTAGAACCGGTCAGCGTCTGATCCGTCGCCGCCTGTGCGCCGTTCAGCACGCCGCCGTTAAATGGCGTATCCGCCGCGACCGCAGGCAAATCGTTGACCTGCACGTTCAGCGTAGCGGTGCCGGTTGCCGTAGCGCCGCTGGCATCGGTCGCGGTGACGGTCAGCGTGTTAGCACCGTCCGCCAGGCCAGCCAGCGAGGCGGCCGGGATCACGGCGTTCCAGGTGCCGCCGGTGCCGACCACGCCGGTAAAAGTTTGTCCGTTAAAGGTGACGGTCACCGGCGCGCCCTGCACCAGGCCGGTGGTGGTGCCGGTAACAATCAGCGCATCCTGGGCTTCCGCAGCGTTCAGGTAGCCGTCGGTGCTGAGTGGATCGAGGCTGATGCCCGCCGCCGTGCTGTCCACGGTTACATCATGACTGACGGTGATCGGATTGCCCGCCGCGTCGCTGACCGCCACGCTGAAGGTCGCCGTGCCGTCAGCCAGCGTCGCCAGCGCGGAAGAAGGGATCGCCACGCGCCATGCACCGCTGGCCAGCACGCGCGTGGTGTAAGCCACGCCGTTAAGCGTGGCGGTCAGCTGCTGCCCAGCCTCGACGTTAGTGGTCGTACCGCTGAGATATTGCGTAGTCTGCTGTTCGGCGCCGTTAAGCGTATCGTTGCCGGTGAAAGGATCGACAGAAAGGGTTGGCAGCGCGGCCGCGCTGGCTTTAACCGTCAGCGGGCTGTCGGCGGTTGCGCTGTTGCCTGCCGGATCGGTCACGGTAGTGGTGATCACATAGCTGCCGTCCGCCAGCGCGGCCAGATCGGCTGCCGGCACCGTTACCGTCCACTGGCCATCCGTGCCCACCGTAGTGGTGTAGTCGATGCCGTTCAGCGTCACCACGATAGCGGCATTAGCTTCACCTGTGCCGCTAACAGGCAGATCGCTGCCCTGTTCCGCCGCGTTAAGAATGTTGTCGCCAGCGATAGCGTTAACCGCAACCGCAGGCGGCAGCGTATCCACGCTCAAGGTCAGCGGAGCAGTCGCCGAGTTGCCCGCCGCATCGCTGACGGCAACGGTCGCCAGGGTATCGCCCTGCGGCAGCGCCTGTAGCACTTCCGGCGACAGAACGACGCGCCAGTTGCCGTCGCCGTCAACGGTACCGGCATAGGTATTGCCGTTAATGGCGATGCTGACGTTCTGGCCGTCGCCCGTGAGGCCGGTCGTACCGGTCAGCGTCTGCGTCGCTCCCGCCTCGCCTGCATTCAGCGCGCCGTCGGTAAACGGCGTCTCGATAGCCAGCGTCGGCAGCGTGGTCGCCACGTTCAGCGTCGCCTCGTTGGTCACGGCGTTGCCGTCCACGTCAGGCACGCTGGCGCTGACGGTCGCCGGGCCTTCAGGCAGCGCCGCCAGATCCGCCGCCGGTACCGTCAGGCTCCACGTACCGCCCGTCGTTACCGTAGTGGTGTAGTCAATGCCGTTCAGGGTCACCGTCACGGTATTGCCTTCCGGCACGTTAGAAACCGTGCCGCTCATGGTCAGTTCGCTTTGCGCCTCCGTCGCGTTCAGGTAACCGTCATCGCTAAGCGGATTAATCGCTACAGAACTGATATCGGTATTGACGCTAAAACTGCCGCTGGCGGTAACCCCATTGCCCGCCGCATCGCCTACGGAAACGCTATAGGTCTGCGTGCCCGCCAGCTCTGCCAATACGGCAGCAGGAATAGTAACGCTCCAGGCACCGCTATCCTGCACCAGACCGCTGTAAACCGAGCCGTTCAGCGTCACCGTCACCACCTGGCCCGCCTGGACGTTAGTGGTGGTACCGCTGATTGCCTGGCTGACCTGCTGCTCTGCGCCGTCCAGAATGTTGTTGCCCGCAAAATTGTCCAGCGTCAGCGTTGGCAGCGTAGCGGCATCGGCCACTACCGTCAGCGTGCTCTCCTGAGTCGTCACGTTGCCTGCCGCGTCGGCGGTCGCTACGGTCAGGGTGTAGTCGCCGTTGGCCAGCCCGGCCAGATCCGCAGCCGGAATAGCCAGCGACCACTGGCCGTTAGCGCCTGCCGTGGCGGTGTAGTCCGTGCCCTCCAGCGTGACGGTAACGGTTGAACCGTTCTCTGCCGTGCCGCTAACGGTCAGCGGCTGCGCCTGCTCTTCGGCGTTCAGGATACCGTCGCCGCTCAGCGGATTAACCGTCAGCACAGGCGTGCTGACATCCACAACCAGCGCGCTGGTTTGCGTGACGGCGTTGCCCGCCGGATCCGTCGCGGTGACGGTGACCGGATAGCTGCCGCCGGTTAAAGCAATAGTCGCCGTCGCGGGAACCGTAACCGTCCAGTTGCCGTCGCCGTCTACGGTGGCGGTATAGACGCTGCCGTTCAGCGCCACGCGCACGCTGTCGCCCGCTTCGCCGGTGCCGGTAATAGCCAGCGGCTGACCCTGTTCGGCGGCGTTCAGGAAGTTGTCTTCAGCGATAGCCGCAACGGTCAGAACTGGCGCAGCGGTATCTATGGTAATGGCGTGAGGCAGCGACAGGCTGCCGCCGCTGGCAGGCGAGGCGGTGACGGTCAGGGTGTAATCACCGTCCGCTACGCCCGCCAGCGCCGCGGCCGGGATCGCCGCGCTCCACAGGCCGTTTGCGCCCACGGTCGCCGGATAATCCGTGCCGTTAAAGCTTACGACTACCGTGCTGGTGTCATCAGGCACGCTGCCGGTCACGGTAAAGCCCTGGGCGGCTTCGGCGGCGTTGATTAAATCATCGCCGGAAACGGCATTGATAATCAGGGTCACGTCTACCGCCGTATCCAGCGTCAGCGTGGTGTCCTGGCTCGCGACGTTGCCCGCAGGCGAGGTCGCCGTTACGGTCAGCGTATTAGCGCCTTCCGTGAGGTTAGCCAGCGTGCTGGCCGGTACGCTAATCGTCCACTGTCCGCCAGTGCCGACGGTAGTGGTATAGGTAGCGCCGCCCAGCGTAACGGAGATAGTGTCGCCTTCGCTGCCGCTGCCGGTAATGTTCTGCGCCTGGCCCTGCTCGACCTGGTCAATGGTGTTGTCGCCGGTGACCGGATCCACCGTAAAGGCTGGCGTCGCGGTATCCACGGAAAGACCCAGGTTTTGCGTAGCGGTATTGCCAAAGGCATCGCTGGTGCTGACCTGCAGCGCATAAGGGCCGTCGGCCAGCGCCGCCAGATCGGTCGCCGGAACGGTTACGCTCCAGCTGCCGTCCGTATTGACCGTGGTGGTATAGGTTACGCCGTTCAGCGTAACGGTAACGTCATTGTCAGCCGTGCCCGTGCCGCTGATAGCCAGCGCTGCGCCCTGCTCGTCGGCGTTGATAATGTTATCGACGCCTGCGACCGGATCCAGCGTCAGCGTTGGCAGCGCAGTGGCCACGGTGATAACTGGCGCTGGCGTAATGGCGGAAACGTTGCCCGCCACGTCGGTGACCGTCACCGTCACGGCAGACTGTCCCTGCGGCAGCGCCTGAAGCACCGCCGGCGCCAGATCCAGCGTCCAGACGCCGGAGCTGTTAACGGTGGCGGCATAATCGGTGCCGCCGATATTGACCGTTACGGTCTGACCAACGCCTTCCTGCCCCGTGGTGCCGGTCAGCGTCTGCGTGACGCCCGCTTCCTGGCCGGTCAGGGTGCCGTCAATAAACGGCGTTTGCAGCGTGGGATCCGGCACGCGATCGACGTATACGTTCAGCGTGTTTTCGCTGGTCACGGTATTGCCGTTCTGCGCGATAACGCTGGCCGTCGCGGTTTGCGGCCCTTCTGCCAGCGCCTGCAAATCTGCTGCCGGGATAGTCGCCGTCCAGCTGCCGTTTGCCGCTACGGTGCCGGTGTAGGTTTGGCCGCCGAGCGTAAAGGTGACCGTGCTGCCAGCCGCCACGTTCGCCGTAGAGCCGGTAACGGTCAGATCCGTCTGCGCCTCAAGCGCGTTCAGATAGCCGTCGCCGCTGAGCGGATCGAACGCCACGCTGCTGAGCGTACTGTCGACGGTAAAGGTTTTGGCAACGGTACTGCTGTTGCCTGCCAGATCGGCCACGGTGACGCTGAGCGTCTGCGTGCCGTTGGCCAGCGCGCTCAGATCGGCGGCCGGGATCGCCACCTGCCAGCCGCCGCCGGTTTGCACCGTGGTCACATAATCGGCACCGTTAAGCGTTACGGTGACCGTTTGCCCCACTTCCGCATTGGTTACCGTCCCGCTGAGCAGCTGGTCGGTCTGCTGTTCCGCGCCGTCGATAATATTGTTAGCGGTCAGATCGTTAACGGCAATAACCGGCGCGCTGGTATCCACCACCAGCGGCGTGCTGGCGGTGGTCACGTTACCGGCCGCATCGCTGGCGGTAACGGCAAGCGTATAGTTACCTTCCGCCAGCGTATTTACCGCCGTGTTGGGCACGGTCAGCGTCCACTGACCGTTAGCGCCAACAATAGTGTTGTAAACGGTGCCGTTCAGCTCGACGGCGATAGTGTTGCCGGTTTCGCCCGTACCGCTGACCACCAGCGGCTGGCTGGTGTCGGCAGCGTTAAGATAGCCATCGCCGGAGACGGGGTTCACCGTCAACGCTGGCGGCGTCAGATCCACATCCAGCGTGCGGGTCAGCGCAGAGACGTTGCCTGCCGCATCAACCACGCTGACCGAAACAGGATAGCTGCCGTCGGTTAACGCCAGCAGCGCCGCCGCCGGCAGCTCAATGCTCCAGCTGCCGGTGCCGGTCACCGTCGCGGTATAGGTGGTGGTGTTCAGCACCAGCGTGACCACGTTGCCCGGCTCGCCGTCGCCCGTTACCGTCAGCGCCTGGCCCTGCTCCGCCAGGCTCAGGCGGTTATCTTCCGCCAGCGCATTCAGCGTCAGCGTCGGCGTTGAGGTATCTACGGTAAAGGTATTGGTCAGTGAAGAAGTATTGCCAGCCGGATCGGTGGCGGTCACGGTCAGCGTGTTATCGCCCTGCGGCAGGCCTTGCAGCACCGCATTGGGCAGCGTGACCGACCAGTTGCCGTCCGCATCCACGTTTGCCGTATAGGTGATGCCGTTCAGCAGCAGGCTAACGGCCTGGCCGCTGCCGGTAATGCCGGTCGAGCCGGAAAGGGACTGGTCGCTGAGCGCCTCTGTGCCGTTCAGCGCACCATCGATAAACGGCTCGTTCAGCGTCACGGTAAAGTCTGGATTAATAGCGGAATCCAGGCTCTGCGTGGTAGCGATCTGGTTGCCGTTAACGTCGGTCGCCGTCGCGGTGATCGTCTGGTTGCCGTCAGGCAGGCCGCTCAGCGCGCTGGCCGGAACGGTCACGCTCCAGCTGCCGTCATTATTGGCGGTGGTTTCATAATCCGCATTGTTAAAGCGCACCAGGATGCGCGCACCAAAGGCGACAAAGCGGGTGCTGCCGTGGATCACCAGCGGGTTTTGCGCTTCGACGGTGTTGATAGCGTTATCATCGCTGATGACGCCAATAGCAATTGAGCTAAAGGTATTATCGATGGTATAGCCGCTGGTCGCCGTGGCCGGATTGCCCGCGACGTCGGCTACATCAACGGTAAAGGTTTGCGTGCCGTTGGCCAGTCCGTAATAGGCCGTAGCCGGCACCAGCACGCTGTAGCTGCCGTCCGCCTGTACGGTACCCGTATACTGCGCGCCGTTCATGGTCAGCGTAACGATCTGGCCTGCCTGAACGTTAGTCGTAGTCCCGGTAACCAGCTGATTGAGATCCTGCTCCGCGCCGTCCAGCACGCCGTCGCCCGTGAAGGCGTCTACGGCGATCGTTGGCTGCGCGCCCGCGCCCGCCACTACCGTCAGCGGTTGCAGGCTTGACGTAGCGTTGCCCGCGCTGTCCGTGGCCTGCACGCTCACCGCATAGGTGCCGTCCGTCAGCGCATTGACGTCGCCAGCAGGCACGCTGACGCTCCAGTTGCCGTTGGCGTCGGACACGGCGTTATAGGTAACGTTATTAAGCGTAACGACAATCGCCGATCCCGCATCGGCCGTGCCCGCTACGCTGAGCGCGGCGTCGTGTTCCGCCGCGTTCAGATAGCCGTCGCCGGAAACCGGTGCAATGGTCAACGCAGGCGTCGCGGTATCCAGGGTTACCGGCGTCAATGAGGTGGTCTGGTTACCACCCGCGTCCGTAGCGGTCACGGTAATATCATATTTACCGTCCGGCAGCGACTGTAGCGCGGAAGGCGAAATCGCCAGGCTCCAGTTGCCGTCCGCATCCGCGCCGGTCAAATAAGTGACGCCCGCCAGCACTATGCTGAGCGTGCTGCCCGCTTCCGCCGTGCCGCTCACGGTCAGCGGCTGGTTCTGCGCCTGCGCGTTAATCACGCCGTTATCGCCCGGAATGGCGACGTCCAACGCTGGCGCGGCGGTATCGACCACGATCGGCGTGGTTGAGCTGGCCGTATTGCCCAGCGAATCCGTAACGGTAACGACAATATCTGCGGTGCCGTCCTGTAGCGAGGCCAGCGCCGGCGGCAGCAGCGCCACGCTCCAGCTGCCGGTAAGGGTATCGACGGTAGCGGGATAACTTACGCCGTCAACGGTTACCGTTACCGCCTGATCCGGGAAGTTGACGCCGGTATTGCCCGTCAGCGTTTGCGCCGCCGTGCTTTCAGCCGCGTTCAGCACGCCGTCGCCAAACGGCGAGTTAAGGATGATTTCTGTCGGGAACGACGTACGCACGTTCACGTCGCTGGTGCCGGCGATCGGATTGCTGTTGGCGTCCGTGCCCGTCACGGTAACGGCATAGCTGCCGTTGGCAATGCCGGTCAAGGCGGCGGCAGGCACGGTTACCGTCCAGCTGCCGTCCGGATTAACCGTAGAGGCGTAATCCACGCCGTTAAAGGTAACCGTCAGCGGCGTGGCGGCGGCAAGGCCAGCGCTGCTGCCGCTGATAACCAGATCCGCCTGCGCTTCTGTCGCGTTAATAGCGTTATCGCCGCTGACCGGCGCAATAGCCAGCGCGGCCACGGTGTTATCAACGGCCACCGCAAAACTGCCGGTGGCGTTGCCGGTATTGCCCGCCGCATCGCTGACGCTAACGGTATAGTTTTGCGTGCCGTTCGCCAGCGCCGTTAGCGTGGCCGCAGGCAGCGTGATATTCCAGTTGCCGCCCGGCTCAATGCTGCCGGTAAAGATTGTGCCGTCTGCCAGCTGCAGGGTCACGGGGCTGCCTGGGGCGACATTAGTGGCCGTCCCGGTCAGCACCTGATCGACCGTGACTTCTGCGCTGTTCAGCGAGCCGTCGGCGGTGAGTTCATTAACCGTCACGATCGGCGTGGTGGTTGCATAGGTTACAGTGGTATAGGTCTCGCTGGCGTTACCGGCCGCATCGGTGGTAACGACGGTGACGACGTAAGTGCCGTCAGCAATGGCGGCCTGGCTGTCCGGGCTTAACGTCGCCGTCCAGGCGCCGGTAACCGGGTCGACAGTGGCGGGCACGTCAACGCTGTCAAAACGCACCAGCACCGTGCTGCCCGGCTGGGTGGTGCCGGTAATAACCAGCGGCTGACCGACTTCGCCCGCATTCACATAGCCGTCACCGCCCAGCGGATTAACCGTCGCCGTCGGCGGCGTGGCGTCCACGGCCAGCGGAATATTTTGCGTGGTGCTGTTGCCGTAACCGTCGGTAGCGACCACGCCCAGCGTGTAATCACCATCGGCAAGCTGTTGCAGATCGGAAGCCGGAATATTCACGTTCCAGCTGCCGTCCGGGTTAACGGTGGTGTTATAGGTCACGCCGTTCAGCGTGACGGTGACGCTCTGACTGTCAGCGCTGACGCCGCTCAGGATCAGCGGCTGGGTCACATCGTCCTGGTTCAGCGTCGCATCCGGTGGCGTAACGGTAAGAGCTGGCGCGGCGGTCGCTACGTTTACCGGCGTGGTCGAGGTGCTGCTGTTGCCTGCCGGATCGGTAATCACTACGGTGATATCGTTGCTGCCCTGCGGCAGGTTTTGCAGCGAGCCGGCTGGCAGCGTCACGCTCCAGCTGCCGTCGTTGTTGACCGTGCCGGTATAGTCCGTGCCGCCTATTGTCGCTGTGACCGACTGGCCTGCGCCCGCCACGCCGGTATTGCCGGTCAGCGTCTGATCGGCGCCCGCTTCACTGCCGCTGATAACGCTGTCGCCGAAGGGCACATTAAGCCCGGCGTTCGGTTCGGTGGTAATAATGTTAAGCGAAGCGGCAGAGCCATTTTGTACGACGGTGCCGTCCGCCAGGGTGGCTGACGCGATAATGAGATTCTGACCCTGCGACAGCTGTTGCAGATCGGCGGCGGGGATGGTGGCGCTCCAGCTGCCGTCTGCCGCCACGGTGGCAGTATATTCGCGCCCGCCCAGCGATACCCGGATAACCGTGCCGGCAGGAAGATCGGCTGAAGAGCCGGAAACGGTGAGATCGGACTGCGCTTCGGTAATACTGAGATAGCCGTCGCCGCCCGGCGCATTAACGCTAATGCTGCCGATGCCAAAGGCTGGTACGGTGAAATCGTGCGTGGTGGTTGCCGCCGCGCCCGCCGCATCGGTAACGGTGGCGGTAATGGTCGTGGTGCCCGCCGCCAGCGCCTGTAAGGCGCCAGCCGGAACGGTCACGCTCCACGCGCCGCTGCCGTCAACGGTGGCGGTGTAGGTTTGGCCGTTCAGGGTAACGGTAACGGTCTGGCCCTGCTGCACGTTGGTGGTGGTGCCGCTGATGATCTGCGCCTGCTGCTGCTCGCCGTTGTCCAGCACGTCGTCGCCCGCAAAGGCGGCGATGGTGATGGCCGGAGCGGTAGCCGGGGCGCTAACGGTGAAATCGTGCGTGGTGGTTGCCGCCGCGCCCGCCGCATCGGTAACGGTGGCGGTAATGGTCGCGGTGCCCGCCGCCAGCGCCTGCACGGCCGCAGCCGGAACGGCCACGCTCCACGCGCCGCTGCCGTCAACGGTGGCGGTGTAGGTTTGCCCGTTCAGGGTAACGGTAACGGTCTGGCCCGGCTGCACGTTGGTGGTGGTGCCGCTGATGGTCTGCGCCTGCTGCTGCTCGCCGTTGTCCAGCACGTCGTCGCCCGCAAAGGCAGCGATGGTGATGGCCGGTACGGTCGCCGGGGCGTTAACGGTGAAATCGTGCGTGGTGGTTGCCGCCGCGCCCGCCGCATCGGTAACGGTGGCGGTAATGGTCGTGGTGCCCGCCGCCAGCGCCTGCACGGCCGCAGCCGGAACGGCCACGCTCCACGCGCCGCTGCCGTCAACGGTGGTGGTGTAGGTTTGGCCGTTCAGGGTAACGGTAACGGTCTGGCCCTGCTGCACGTTGGTGGTAGTGCCGCTGATGATCTGCGCCTGCTGCTGCTCGCCGTTATCCAGCACGTCGTCACCTGCAAAAGCGGCGATAGCGATGGAAGGCGTGGTCGGCGTGACCGCACCGGCCTCTACCGTAAAGATTTCAGCGGTGGTCGCCGTGGCGCCTGCATTGTTGGTCACGCTGATGGTCAGCGTATTGCTGCCTTCCGGCAACGTAGCCAGCGCGGCGGCCGGTAAGGTGATGCTCCAGCTGCCGTCTGCCCCGACCGTGGTGGTATAGGTCACGCCGTTGAGCAAGACGGTAACGGTGTTGCCCGCTTCCGTGCCGCTGGTGGTGCCGTTCAGCGTCTGGTCAGAATTTTTTTCCGCCGTCGACAGGGTATTATCGCCGGTTAACGGATTGACGGTAAGGGATGGCGCTACTGTCACTGCATCATCACCGCCGCCACCGCCACCGCCGCCGCCCGCCAGTGCGGCGACGCCTGCTGCGCCAAGACCAAGCGCGCCAATACCTGCGGCGGTGATAACGCCGGTGGTAGCACCGGTATCAGCCAGCAGCAGCGGTTCCAGCGAGCCAAGCGACTCATACTGTGGCGTAATCGCTACCACCGCCTGCGCATCGGCGAATTCGTTGGTGACCGGGAAAAGTGCGTGCTCAGGCGGATTGACGCCGTCATCAAAAACCAGCTCGCTGTGATCGCCGTCAACGTCATCCAGGAAGAATTGCTGATAGCGTTTAACGCTGCCGTCACGCATGTGGACGATGAGATCGTTACCCTGGCGTTCGAACTCGGTCACCATGGCGCGGGTTCCATGAATGCGGACTACGCTGGGTTGATTCAGGAGGATGGTATTGTTGGAATTCCCTGCTGCGACCTGAGAAAGAATGCTGCCATCGTCGCGCGAAAGTATTTCCACGCTGCCATCAGTAAGCTGAGCCATAGTAACCTCGTGTACACCAGACATTGGATGTTTCGCACGTAAACATGAAGAAAACCTTCAGCTTTACGCGCAAAGTAATAGATCGCCTTACCCGAGGGCAGGCGGCTTTACCTGGTGCAACGACATTTCCGGACGGCGTAGAAATGTTAAAAACAATCTAAAAAGAGGCGCTGATACGCTATTTTTTTTAACTTTTATCTTTCTGATAGTATGAAAAACCCCGCCACTCGCCTTGATTAATATTTATCGACAGGATAAACATAATTTATAATTTGACTTAGTTTACAATTCTGGAAACTGTCAACTATCAAGTAAAATTGATGAAATAACGCATTAATAAATTGATTTAACTTAAGGAATTTTTTTAAGGAAGTGTAAAAACTGTAACAGTTTCCAGAAAATTTTCTGCTGCTGCTGCGGCTCGTTTTTTTTGACCGCGCGCAAATTTTCATATCAGCGTGCAGAAATCGGCAAAGGCAAACGGCAGGGGCAGTACAAAAAAACAGCAAGAGCGTAAAGCGGAGCTAAAGCGCGTCAAAACGTTTTTTTTACCTTTAGCCAATGATTTGAGTTAAGCGAAGATCGCGCGCTATCCACCAGGAGTTATCTGTAAAATCACCTTTAGCCTCAATATTTGATTAACAGGGGCTTTTTTTCAGGTTATTTAACACAAACGCCCGCGTCGCTATGGTTTTGTCGCGATATAATATGCGCCTTGCCCGTGGCGCGTTCTTCTTTAATTTAGCGAAATGTGATAAAAAGTAGTGTTTACCGCGACAAGCTTTTAACGGAACCTATGACGATTCAGGATGCCAGACCCGCAAGCGCCTGCGCGCTGGCAGCACCCCACGCGATTTCTTTGTTTACGCGCGCGTGGCCGCACAACAGATCCGTGTGTTCCCATGAATCGCCAGGCAGCCACTGCCCGTCTTCCGTTGTCTCATCCGGCCTTTTGTTCGCGGCTTGCCTTTACCTGTGCCTGACTGATGGCTCGTTAACTGGGGTTCCACGGCTATGATGCCCTACAAATTTCCACTGACTTCCGGTAACGTCACCCGGTTTTTCGTGATGTTTATCCTGGTACTGCTGTTGGCATCCGGATTTATGATCCACAACGCCGTTAACGCCTGGCTGACCGATAAACGCTATGCGATGGCGGATATCGCTCACGTTATACAGAAGCGTATCGACACCTACCGGTTCGCTACCTGGCAGATTTATGAAAATCTTGCGGCCAATGCCGCAGGCTCGCCGCCGAACAGCCTGCAGGAAACCCGCCTGCGTCCCGATGTCTATTATCTTGAGAAAACCCGCCGTAAAACCGAAGCGCTGATTTTTGGCTCGCACGACAGCAGCACGCTGGATATGACGCTGCGTATGTCTAACTATCTGGATACGCTATGGGGCGCCGAAAACAGCACCTGGTCAATGTATTTTCTCAACGGGCAGGATAACAGCCTGATTTTAATTTCGACGCTGCCGTTAAAAGATATGGCGACGCGTTATAAAGAGAGCGCCATCAGCACTATTGTCGATGCGCGCCGCGCGGAGATGCTCCAGCAGGCCAACGCGCTGGACGAGCGGGAAAGCTTCTCGCCGCTGCGCCGCTTTACCTGGCAGAATGACCACTATTTTACCGTGCGCACCACCTTTAACCAGCCGGGCCACCTGGCCACCGTGGTCGCCTTCGATTTGCCGATTAACGATCTGATCCCACTGAATATGCCGCTGGAAAATTTCCAGCTGAAGCAGGATATGGCCGGTACCGGCAGCAGCGCCAGCGTGAATGAAGACAGTACGCACAGCACTAAAGTCACGCTGCTGAATCCCAATGTAGAAATCGCCGCCTCGCTGACCAGCACGCCGTTGCAGCTGGTTTATCGCGTGCCGATCCTCGGCCTGATCGCCGACACGCTGCGTAACCTGATGTGGCCGCTGCTGGCGAATTTTGTGCTGCTGCTGCTTTCGCTGGCCGGTCTGCTGCTGCTGCGCCAGCAGTCGCTGCGCCCAAGCGAAAACCAGAGCGCCGAACTGGAGTCGCTGCGCATCCTCAACGAAGAGATTGTGGCCAGCCTGCCGGTTGGCCTGCTGGTGTATGACTTTGCCAGCAACCGCACGATTATCAGCAACAAAATCGCCGAGCACCTGCTGCCGCATCTCAATCTGCAAAAGATCATCAATATGTCCGATCAGCATCAGGGCGTGTTGCAGGCTACCGTTAACAACGAAGTTTATGAGATCCGCCATGCGCGCAGTATGCTGGCAGCCAGCACCCAGCTGTTTATGATGCGCGATCAGGATCGCGAGCTACTGGTGAATAAAAAGCTGCAAAAAGCGCAGCAGGTGCTGGATAAAAGCCACCAGACGCGTCAGCAGCTGTTGCAGAATCTGGGACACGCGCTGAACCGGCCGCTGGGCGATGTGATCGGCCATTTGCAGGCTATCGAATCCGCGCAGCCTGGCGAGCAGCTGGAAGACGCGCTGCAGGAAGCGCAGGCGCTGCGTCGGCTGGTAGATGATATCGTGCTGTTAAATCGTCTGGAAACGCACGACTGGGCGCCGGACGCCGAAGCCTTTAACCTGCAAAGCGTGCTTGATGAGCTGGTGACCGAGGCCCTGCCCTCGCTGCGGCGTAAGGGGCTGAAGCTGGTGGTCAGCAACCGTCTGAACAGCGACGAGAACCGTTTTGGCGATCGGCGCGCTATTTACAAAATCCTGACCACTCTGCTGCACTATTCCATTACCAGCACCAGCTGGGGCCGCATCTCTATTGAGGTAAGCCATCCTGCCGATCGGCCGGACAGGCTGGCGATTGAAATGGTGGATACCGGCGCCGGACTGACGGTGGACGAGATGGGCAACACCGATTTTCCTTTCCTCGGCGAAACCAGCTTTGACCGTTTTGGTCAGGCTTCGGGGCTGGCGTTTTTCCTTTGTAAGCAGCTGTGCAAACAGCTTGGCGGGCATCTTGAAATTGTCGCGCGTCCCGATATCGGCACCCGTTACAGCATCCAGGTTCATGCGCCGCAGGAACATCAGCAGGCTCAGGAAGAGAAGCTGCTGGAAGGTCTGACCGCGTTAATTGATATCAACGTGGATGAGGTCAGAAAAATTGTGGTGCACCAGTTAGAAAACTGGGGCGCCAGCTGTATTACGCCGGACGAGCGCTTTTCCGGACAGGATCACGATGTGCTGGTCACGGACGACCCGGCCAGCCTGACGGCCTGGTCGCTGCTGCTGACGGATGATGAGGCGGGCTACACCGCGCTTTCCCGCGATCGCTTCAGGGTGAATTTCAATATCAGCAGCGCTATGCAGGATGCGTTACTGCAGCTTATTGAGCTTCAGCTGGCCCTGGATGAGACCGAAGAAGAGGAGACGCCTGCGCAGCTGTTCGCGCCAGGCTATTTCCAGCTGTTTGTTGAGACAGTACCAGATGATGTAAAGAGATTGTATAATGAGGCAGCAGAAAGGGACTTGAGTTCGCTTGCTCAGACTGCGCATCGCCTGAAGGGTGTGTTTGCCATGCTTAATTTGACACCGGGCAAGCAGCTTTGTGAAACGTTAGAACAGCACATAACCGAGTGTGACAATTCAAACATTAAAAATACCACCAGTGAAATTGACCGCTACGTCAACGAACTGCTGCAGCAAGGTAACCAATAATATGAACAACCTGAACGTAATTATTGCCGATGACCATCCTATTGTTCTGTTCGGCATTCGCAAGTCACTTGAACAGATTGAATGGGTCAATGTTGTCGGTGAGTTCGAAGATTCCACAGCATTAATCAACAGCCTTTCCAAGCTCGACGCCAACGTCCTGATCACCGATCTGTCGATGCCTGGTGAAAAATATGGCGACGGTATTACGCTGATTAAGTATATCAAGCGTCACTATCCGGACCTGTCGATCATCGTTCTGACCATGAACAACAACCCGGCCATCCTCAGCGCCGTGCTGGACCTGGACATTGAAGGGATCGTGCTGAAACAGGGCGCGCCAACCGACCTGCCTAAAGCGCTGGCCGCACTGCAAAAAGGCAAGAAGTATACGCCGGAAAGCGTGGCTAAACTGCTGGAGAAAATCAGCGCGGGCGGCTACGGCGACAAGCGCCTGTCCCCGAAAGAGAGCGAAGTGCTGCGCCTGTTTGCGGAAGGTTTCCTGGTAACCGAAATCGCCAAGAAGCTGAACCGCAGCATCAAAACCATCAGTAGCCAGAAGAAGTCGGCGATGATGAAGCTGGGCGTGGATAACGATATCGCGCTGCTGAACTATCTTTCATCCGTCAGCACCATGCCGGTGGATAAAGACTAAATCCCCAGGGCTTGTCCTGAGCCTGGCTCCCGCCAGGCTTTTTTTATTGTCCGCGTTACCCTTCCCGGCTTTTCCTGACCCGATCCGCGTAAAACGCCAGCGTCTGCTGTAGCGTGTCCAGCGTAACCGGCTTCGACAGACAGTTATCCATACCCGCTTCCATACAGCGCTGTTTTTCTTCCGCCAGCGCGTTGGCGGTGACGCCGACCACCGGGAAGGTCAGGCCCAGCTGCCGCAGGCGCTGCGTCAGACGGTAACCGTCCATATTCGGCATGTTGACGTCGGTCAGGACGATATCAATCTCGTTGCGGCTCAGCACGTTGAGCGCATCCACGCCATCCTGCGCCGTTTTCACCCGATAGCCCAGCGAGCCAAGCTGATCGGACAGCAGCATGCGGTTGATAGGATGATCGTCCACCACCAGGATAAGAATATCTTCGTTGGTGACGCTTTTCTCGTCCGTTTCCGGCAGCTCTGACGAAGCGTCCGGCATCTCTACTTCAACACGATAGATGCGTCCCAACAGCGCGGGCAGCTCGTGCGGCGTGGTGGTGCCGTAAACCCAACGCCCCGGCGAGAGCTCCTGCGGGCCATCGTTATGGCTGCCGTCAAAGCGGATAGTCGCCCGGTGCACCTGCTGACTCTGGAAGTCGTAATCGGTCACGATCACGTCATCCGGCTCGCAGCGGCTTAGCTCATGCAGGCGCTGCACCTTCAGGCCGTGCCCGTCGAGCAATTTTTCCAGGAAAGCGGCCAGCGCCTCGTTACGCAGTTCCAGCCAGCAGGTTTTGCCTTCCAGGCCTTCGTGCCGCTGCGGGGTTTTCACCTTGCTGTTATAAAGCGGAATGCGCACGATAAACTGGCTGCCCATTCCCGGTTCGGAATCGACCTCAATATCACCGTCCATCATATTGATCAGCTTTTCACAGATAGCCAGCCCCAGGCCGGTGCCCTGGAAATTACGCTGCACGCCGGTGCCGACCTGAAAGAACGGATCGAACAGGCGGGTGATCTCTTTGGCCGGTATGCCCACGCCGGTATCACGCACGCGGAAAGCCAGATAGCCGTCTTTAACGTAGGCCTGCAAAATAATGCCGCCGGTGTGGGTAAACTTAATTGCGTTGTTCAACAGGTTAGAGATGACCTGCTGAAGGCGGATCGGATCGCCGTCCAGCGTGACCGGCACGTCGCTGTCGATAAAGCACCAGAGCGTCAGGCGTTTTTTCACCACCATCGCCAGATAGTTAGAGGCGATATGGGTGATCACCTCGCGCGGCGCGAATTCCCGTGGTTCAATACGCAGCTGCTCGGACTCAATTTTAGAGAAGTCGAGAATATCGCTGATGATTTTCAGCAGCAGGCTGGAGGAGTTATTCATCGCCGTGACCAGCGACTCTACGCCTTTAGGCAGCGCGCGGGTTTGCAGCAGATCCAGGTTGCCGATAATGCCGTACAGCGGCGTGCGCAGCTCGTGGCTGACCGTGGCCAGGAACATGGATTTCGACTGGCTGGCCTGCTCGGCAGCCTGCGCCATTTCCTGTAGCGACTCTTCCATTTTCACGCGTGCGCTGACGTCCACCAGCACGCAAATCGCCACGTTTTCGTTGCGATAGCGCGAATGCACAAAGCTGATTTGCAAATTGGTATTGCTACCGGTCAGCACGTCGACAAAGTTAACCTGCTGGCCGCAAATAATTTCGGTCAGGCGCTGCCTGTCTTCCTGCGTCAGCATACTGAGGTAGTTATGCGCCAGCTCGTTGCTGAGGATATTGGTGCCGTCGCTGGTGCGCAGGATGCAAATGCCGACCGGAGCAGAGGCGACGATTTTACGGTTAAACTGCTCGTGCTCTTCCAGGCGATGGGCATTATCTTCGGCGGGCAAAAACATGCGCCGCTCAAACAGCCAGGCCAGCGTAAACAGAATAATGGCGCTGATGACGTTCAGCAGGATGGCATTGATGATCAGCATTTTCAGCTTTTCGACCATCTCGTTGGTCTGCACCGAATAGACCATGGTCAGCGAAGACGGCGTCAGCGTTTTTTTCAGCACCAGCTGTTTGTAGCCGTTGATATAGCCGAACCAGGTACTGTCGTCGGGCAGATCGTCCAGCGATACCCGGCTGCCGGGCCGGGAAGAGGTCAGCACGCGCTGATTGTCTGCGTCCAGCAGCATAGCGTTGACCGGGAAGCTGCCCGGCACCACAAAATCATCCAGGCGGATGGTTTGCTCAATGCCCAGCAGCGCCGCCATTTTGCTGGCGACATACACCGGCGTCACCATATAGTAGTAGCCCGTACCGGGCTGGCTGGCCGGCGCGATCCAGAAGAAGCTGTTTTTGCGCTCTTCATCATTGCCGCTGCGGTATTTCAGGATGCGTTCGTGCAGCGCTTTCAGCGCGCGCTCGCGGTCGGCGGAGGCGTTGCCGACGCCAAAGTCTGCCAGGCACAGGCTTTCACCGCCAATAAAGAACACCCTGTTCAGCTCATAGGCGGAAGCGAAATTGGCTTTCCAGTAGTGCAGGAAATAGCTCAGCGACTCCAGCGAATTGCGCCAGACGTCGCTCATGGCGCTACAGTCAGAGTCGGAATAGAGCGGATAAAACTGTGGCAGCGCCGTTTTGCCGGGAAAAACGCCGTTGAGCACGTCAAGGCCGTTGGCGGACGCGTTCAGCCGGTTCTCGGCGATGTACTTCAGTTCTCGCGTAACGTCTGTGGAATGGCGAATATACCACTGCGCCTGCTCAAAGCTGGCGTTGAACTCCTGCCGTACCTGCGCCTCTTTCTCGTGCAGCACGTTAATAATATAAAAGGTGGTGAGCAGCGCACCGAGCGTCCAGAGCATCAGCGCCAGCGCCCGGAACAGATAGCGAGAGATCCTTAACGTTGTTCTGAACGAGACTAAATATTTCAAACGGAACCTACAGTGGCGGCTGGTCGGGATGACAAATACGATCCCGCTACAGTACCGCCAGAGCCGTTAAAAAGCCAGTTACCCGTACGCTCAACGCGCTGTTTTCTGCGTAAAACGCCGCGCTTACTTAAGACTTTTCTGGATAACCGTCAGCGGAACGGCGACAGGCCGCAAAAACGTCGCTTTTTTGCGCCAGCGCGGCCAGTTTCTCGGCAGATTCATTCATACAACCCAGCGATAGCGCAATAATCTCCTCTCTGGAAGGTCGGCGCGCGCTCTGGCTTTGCGCTTTTTGATTTTTTCTCGATAACATAAATAGCCTCCTGCACATATGTCTGATGATAAAGATAACCGGCCGCCTCTGCGTGCCGAATAAGAAGACGATGATACAACCTGCCCAGCTTTTTCCGGATCGCCACCGCTACCAGCATCATCGGCCGATGCCGTTGCGAAAAATCCTCTATGGCGGCCCCAATTCCCTGCACCATAAACTTCTCCAGCTCGCTACGCGTAAAGTTCATGCCGCCGTCAGGCTTAAAACGTCCCTCTTTGCCTGGCAACAATAGCGCATCGTGCGGATAAAAGCTTACTATCCAGGCGAAATTTTCAACATAATCATGCGTCCAGTTTCCAGTAAAAAGAAAGTACATTGCCCTGTGTAATGGATTGATCTCAACAATGTATTTCCGGTTTCTTCCGTCCCACTTAATTACGCTGACCAGATAACATTCTCCCCTGCCCGTCAGCGGAGAAAAATAACGTTCGGCTTTGATTTGCATGGCAACCCTCCGTAGTTCGCCCTGCGTGTATAGCAATCCTCTTCGCCGCTGTCCGTTTCGGACGCCAATCCTGCGTAGCGTCTTCCGCATTTTCTTTGGCGCATAAAAAAAGGCCGGTTCACTGAACCGGCCTCTGGCACCTTAAGCGGAAGAAATTACTCTTCTTCGTCGCCTTCCGGCGCGTCATCTTCCATCACTTCCGGCGCGATGTCCTCGTCGCCTTCGGCCACGCTGCCGTCGATAGCATCCAGCTCTTCTTCAGCAACCGGCTCGGCCACGCGCTGTAGGCCCACCACGTTTTCATCTTCCGCAGTACGGATCAGAATAACGCCCTGGGTGTTACGGCCAACCACGCTGACTTCAGACACGCGGGTACGCACCAGCGTACCGGCATCGGTGATCATCATGATTTGATCGCTGTCGACCACCTGCACCGCGCCGATAACCGGCCCGTTGCGCTCGGTGACCTTGATCGAGATAACGCCCTGGGTCGCACGAGACTTGGTCGGGTACTCGCTGTTGGCGGTACGCTTACCGTAGCCGTTCTGCGTCACCGTCAGGATAGCGCCGTCATCACGCGGCACGATCAGCGAGACCACACGATCGCCTTCCGCCAGCTTAATGCCGCGCACGCCCGATGCGGTACGGCCCATCGCGCGCACCGCGTTCTCGGCGAAGCGCACCACTTTACCCGCCGCAGAGAAGAGCATCGCTTCATCGTTGCCGTTGGTCAACGCCACGCCGATCAGCTCATCGTCTTCACGCAGGTTGACGGCGATAATGCCGGCGCTGCGTGGACGGCTGAACTCGGTCAGCGCGGTTTTCTTCACGGTGCCGCTGGCGGTCGCCATAAAGATGTTCCAGCCTTCCGCGTATTCACGCACCGGCAGAATTGCGGTGATGCGCTCGTTCGCTTCCAGCGGCAGCAGGTTGACGATAGGACGTCCACGCGCGCCACGGCTCGCTTCCGGCAGCTGATAGACCTTCATCCAGTAGAGACGACCACGGCTGGAGAAGCAGAGGATCGTATCGTGGGTGTTGGCCACCAGCAGGCGGTCGATAAAGTCTTCTTCCTTGATGCGTGCTGCCGACTTGCCTTTGCCGCCGCGACGCTGCGCTTCGTAATCCGTCAGCGGCTGATATTTCACGTAGCCCTGATGCGACAGGGTCACGACCACATCTTCCTGGTTGATCAGATCTTCAATATTAATATCGGCGCTGTTGGCGGTGATTTCCGTGCGGCGTTTGTCGCCAAACTGGTCACGCACCAGCTCCAGCTCTTCGCGGATCACTTCCATCAGGCGCTCTGCGCTTTCCAGAATGCGGATCAGCTCGGCAATTTGCTCCAGCAGCTCTTTGTACTCGTCCAGCAGCTTTTCGTGCTCCAGGCCGGTCAGCTTCTGCAGACGCAGATCCAGGATCGCCTGGGCCTGCTGTTCGGTCAGGTAATACTGGCCGTCGCGAATGCCGTACTCTTCTTCCAGCCACTCCGGACGCGCCGCGTTGTCGCCCGCGCGTTCCAGCATGGCGGAAACGTTGCCCAGCTCCCACGGACGCGCCACCAGACCCGCTTTCGCTTCCGCTGGCGTTGGCGCATGGCGGATTAGCTCGATAATAGGATCGATGTTGGCCAGCGCGATCGCCAGCGCTTCAAGGATATGCGCGCGATCGCGAGCCTTGCGCAGTTCAAAGATAGTCCGGCGCGTCACCACTTCACGGCGGTGGCGAACAAAGGCTTCCAGAATATCCTTCAGCGGCATGATCTTCGGCTGGCCCTGATGCAGCGCCACCATGTTGATGCCGAAAGAGGTTTGCAGCTGGGTCAGCGAGTAGAGGTTGTTCAGCACCACTTCGCCTACCGCATCGCGCTTCACTTCCACCACGATGCGCATCCCGTCTTTATCGGACTCATCGCGCAGCGCGCTGATCCCTTCCAGACGTTTCTCTTTCACCAGCTCCGCCATCTTCTCGATCAGGCGCGCTTTGTTCACCTGATAGGGAATTTCGTGGATGATGATGGTTTCGCGGCCGGTTTTAGCGTCCACTTCCACTTCGCCACGCGCGCGGATATAGATTTTGCCGCGCCCGGTACGATAGGCTTCTTCGATGCCGCGACGGCCGTTGATGATGGCGGCGGTCGGGAAGTCCGGCCCCGGAATGTGTTCCATCAGCCCTTCAATGCTGATGTTCTCATCTTCGATATAGGCCAGACAGCCGTTGATCACTTCCGTCAGGTTGTGCGGCGGAATGTTGGTCGCCATGCCCACGGCGATGCCCGAAGAACCGTTAACCAGCAGGTTCGGGATCTTGGTCGGCATGACTTCCGGGATCTGCTCGGTGCCGTCATAGTTCGGCACGTAGTCGACGGTTTCTTTTTCCAGATCCGCCAGCAGCTCGTGAGCGATTTTAGACATGCGCACTTCGGTATAACGCATTGCCGCAGCGGAGTCGCCGTCAACGGAACCGAAGTTGCCCTGGCCGTCTACCAGCATGTAGCGCAGCGAGAAAGGCTGCGCCATACGCACGATAGTGTCATACACGGCGGTATCGCCATGCGGGTGATATTTACCAATAACGTCGCCGACAACACGGGCTGACTTTTTATAAGGTTTGTTCCAGTCATTGCCCAGCACGTTCATGGCATAGAGCACGCGACGGTGTACTGGCTTCAGGCCATCGCGGACGTCTGGCAATGCACGGCCAACGATGACCGACATGGCATAATCAAGGTAAGAGTTCTTTAGCTCTTCTTCGATATTGACCGGTGTGATTTCTCTGGCCAGGTCACTCATGGAGGCGCTTTCCTTCTAAATTATACCCGGATTTAAAGGTGCGAAAGTATATCACCTTTAGGCACTATGGTGAACGGAAAGCGTCGTTCCGCCCGCTTTAATCGCGCGCTTTTATCCTGTCGGCCGTTCGCCTGCGGAAAGATGTATACTGAAGCCAAACTTCCAGGGAGTAAGAAACAATGAAGGCAGAGCAAAACAGCGCCACGGCTAACGTGGATCATCAGGAAATTGCCAAGTTCGAGGCGGTCGCGTCGCGCTGGTGGGATCTGGAAGGCGAGTTTAAACCGCTGCACCGCATTAACCCGCTGCGCCTGGGTTATATCGCTCAGCACAGCGACGGCCTGTTTGGCAAAAAGGTGCTGGACGTCGGCTGCGGCGGCGGCATCCTGGCGGAAAGCATGGCGCGTGAAGGCGCCGAAGTGACCGGCCTGGATATGGGCGCGGAACCGCTGGAGATCGCCCGTCTCCATGCGCTGGAAAGCGGCGTGAAGGTCGACTACGTACAGCAAACCGTTGAAGAGCATGCGGAGCAGTTCGCCGGTCAGTACGACGTGGTGACCTGTATGGAGATGCTGGAGCACGTGCCGGATCCGCGCTCGGTGGTGCACGCCTGCGCGAAGCTGGTTAAGCCCGGCGGCGAAGTGTTCTTTTCCACCCTTAACCG
The DNA here is from genome assembly GCF_041224955.1 of Erwinia aeris. Classification (NCBI taxonomy): domain Bacteria; kingdom Pseudomonadati; phylum Pseudomonadota; class Gammaproteobacteria; order Enterobacterales; family Erwiniaceae; genus Erwinia; species Erwinia aeris. The sequence goes on from NZ_JBGFFX010000014.1 coordinate 46,571, forward strand.
CAACAGCAAATCCTGGCTGATGGCGGTGATCGGTGCGGAGTATGTGCTGCGCATGGTGCCGCGCGGTACGCACGATATTAAAAAGTTTATCCGCCCCGGCGAGCTGTTGAACTGGGTTGATGAAACCTCGCTGCGCGAGCGTCATATGATTGGCCTGCATTACAATCCGCTGACCAACAAGTTCAAGCTGGCGCCGGGCGTCGACGTTAACTATATGGTGCATACGCACCGCCCTGCGGAATAACGCCTCTTCCCTTAAGGACGCTGTTTCTTAAGGGAAATTTTTTCCTGCCTCCGCTTTGGCTGCACTTCCCTTCCCGCACCGCACTTTTTGTCCTTCTGCCTTTGCAGGAATTTCTTATTAGCTTCGGCGTAAATTTTATTTCGTGCCTGCGTCGCTTTTTTCGCCATTCGTCAGGATATTTTCAGCATCTGAAGTATACTTTTTGGCCAAAAAAAAAGGCGGCGGATCAAGGGTGCGCAAAGATCCCGCATTCAGGAAAAATAAGAAAAAATTTCTCGCCCTGTTGACATGGACCCAGGGCCTTGAGAAACGCGGACTTAGGAAAACAGCCAGCCCGCGATCAGTAAAATTGCCGCTGCGTCAAGGCTTGTTAAGATCGCAGAAATTACTAAAATAACCACCATATTGTTATCAATACTTCATCTACCCCCTATATATAGTGTTTATCCACAGAGTTACTCACACGTGAGCAGTCTGTGTATAAACGGGGGATATTTTCGATCTCACGGACAGGATAAAAACGCCACATGAATCAGAGCCTGCTTGTCACTAAACGCGATGGCCGCACCGAACGCATCAATCTGGATAAAATCCACCGCGTGCTTGACTGGGCTGCAGAAGGTCTGCAAAACGTTTCCGTCTCTCAGGTTGAACTGCGTTCCCATATCCAGTTTTACGAAGGTATCAAGACCTCCGACATCCACGAGACGATCATCAAGTCTGCTGCCGACCTGATCTCCCGCGATGCGCCGGACTATCAGTACATGGCCGCGCGCCTGGCTATCTTCCACCTGCGTAAAAAAGCCTACGGCCAGTTTGAGCCGCCGAAGCTTTACGATCAGGTGAAGCGCATGGTCGATCTGGGTAAATACGATCGCCACCTGCTGGAAGACTACAGCGTGGAAGAGTTCGAGCAGATGGACGGCTTTATCGACCACTGGCGCGATATGAACTTCTCCTATGCCGCCGTTAAGCAGCTGGAAGGCAAATATCTGGTGCAGAACCGCGTGAGCGGCGATATCTACGAAAGCGCGCAGTTCCTCTATATTCTGGTGGCGGCCTGCCTGTTCTCCGGCTATCCACGTGAGACGCGTCTGGATTACGTAAAACGTTTCTACGACGCGATTTCTACCTTTAAGATTTCCCTGCCGACGCCGATTATGTCCGGCGTGCGCACCCCAACCCGCCAGTTCAGCTCCTGCGTGCTGATCGAGTGCGGCGACAGCCTGGATTCGATTAACGCCACCTCCAGCGCCATCGTGAAATATGTTTCCCAGCGCGCCGGTATCGGCATCAACGCTGGCCGCATCCGCGCGCTGGGCAGCCCGATCCGTGGCGGCGAAGCCTTCCACACCGGCTGTATTCCTTTCTACAAGCATTTCCAGACGGCGGTGAAATCCTGCTCGCAGGGCGGCGTGCGCGGCGGTGCAGCGACGCTGTTCTACCCAATGTGGCATCTGGAAGTAGAAAGCCTGCTGGTGCTGAAAAACAACCGTGGCGTGGAAGGCAACCGCGTGCGTCACATGGACTACGGCGTACAGATCAACAAACTGATGTACACCCGTCTGCTGAAGGGCGAAGAAATCACCCTGTTCAGCCCGTCCGACGTGCCTGGCCTGTATGACGCTTTCTTTGCCGATCAGGAAGAGTTTGAGCGCCTGTATACCAAATACGAGAAGGACGACAGCATCCGCAAGCAGCGCGTAAAAGCGGTAGACCTGTTCTCACTGATGATGCAGGAACGCGCCTCAACCGGCCGTATCTATATTCAGAACGTTGACCACTGCAACACCCACAGCCCGTTCGATCCGGCTATCGCGCCCGTGCGCCAGTCCAACCTCTGCCTGGAGATTGCGCTGCCGACCAAACCGCTGATGGACGTCAACGACGAGAACGGCGAAATCGCGCTCTGTACGCTGTCGGCGTTCAACCTTGGCGCCATTGAAAGCCTGGACGATCTGCAGGAGCTGGCCACGCTGGCAGTGCGCGCGCTGGATGCGCTGCTGGACTATCAGGATTACCCAATCCCGGCCGCCAAACGCGGCGCGATGGGCCGTCGTACGCTGGGTATCGGCGTGATCAACTTCGCGTACTATCTGGCGAAGCACGGCGTGCGCTATTCCGACGGCAGTGCCAACAACCTGACGCACAAAACCTTTGAAGCCATTCAGTACTACCTGCTGAAGGCCTCCAACGAGCTGGCACAGGAGCAAGGCGCCTGCCCGTGGTTTAACGAAACCACCTATGCGCAGGGCATTCTGCCGATCGACACCTACAAGAAAGATCTGGATGCGATCAGCAACGAGCCGCTGCACCTGGACTGGGAAGCGCTGCGCGAGGCGATTAAAACGCACGGCCTGCGCAACTCCACGCTTTCCGCGCTGATGCCGTCAGAGACCTCTTCGCAGATCTCCAACGCCACCAACGGCATTGAGCCGCCGCGCGGCCATATCAGCATCAAGGCTTCCAAAGACGGCATTCTGCGTCAGGTAGTGCCGGAGTATGAGCGTCTGAAAGATCAGTATGAGCTGCTGTGGGATATGCCGAATAACGACGGCTATCTGCAGCTGGTCGGCCTGATGCAGAAGTTTATCGACCAGGCGATTTCATCGAACACCAACTACGATCCGACGCGCTTTGCCAACGGTCGCGTGCCGATGAAACAGCTGCTGAAAGATCTGCTGACCGCCTATAAGTTCGGCGTGAAAACGCTTTATTACCAGAACACCCGCGACGGCGCGGAAGATGCTCAGGACGACCTGGCGCCATCCATTCAGGATGACGGCTGTGAAAGCGGCGCCTGCAAGATTTAACCAAAGCGGGGCGAGCTTCGCCCCCTGATTTTACGTCGGGCCGGGTTTTCCCTGCCCTTCCTCACTGGATAATGTCATGGCTTACACCACGTTCTCGCAAAATAAAAACGACCAGCTGAACGAACCGATGTTTTTCGGCCAGCCGGTCAACGTCGCCCGCTACGACCAGCAGAAATACGGCATTTTTGAAAAGCTGATCGAAAAGCAGCTCTCCTTTTTCTGGCGTCCGGAAGAGGTGGACGTGTCGCGCGACCGCATCGACTACCAGGGCCTGCCGGACCACGAAAAGCATATCTTTATCAGCAACCTGAAATACCAGACGCTGCTGGATTCCATTCAGGGACGTAGCCCGAACGTGGCGCTGCTGCCGCTGATTTCGATCCCCGAGCTGGAAACCTGGGTCGAGACCTGGGCGTTTTCTGAAACCATCCACTCGCGCTCTTATACGCATATCATCCGCAACATCGTTAACGATCCGGCGGTGGTGTTTGACGATATCGTTACCAACGAGCAGATCCTGTCGCGCGCCAAAGATATCTCCGGCTACTACGACGATCTGATCGAGATGACCAACTACTGGCATCTGCTGGGCGAAGGCACGCATCAGGTCAACGGCAAAACCGTGACCGTTAACCTGAGAGCGCTGAAAAAACAGCTTTATGTCTGCCTGATGAGCGTGAACGCGCTGGAAGCGATCCGCTTCTACGTCAGCTTTGCCTGCTCGTTTGCTTTTGCCGAGCGTGAACTGATGGAAGGCAACGCGAAAATCATCAAGCTGATTGCCCGTGATGAAGCGCTGCACCTGACCGGCACTCAGCATATGCTGAACCTGCTGAGAAGCGGCGAAGACGATCCGGAGATGGCGGAAATCGCTAAAGAGTGCCAGCAGGAGTGCTACGACCTGTTTGTGCTGGCCGCGCAGCAAGAGAAAGAGTGGGCGGAATACCTGTTCCGCGACGGCTCGATGATTGGCCTGAACAAAGATATTCTTTGCCAGTACATCGAATACATCACCAATATCCGCATGAACGCTGTGGGTCTGGAGCTGCCGTTTAAAACCCGCTCTAACCCGATCCCGTGGATCAACTCCTGGCTGGTTTCGGACAACGTGCAGGTTGCGCCGCAGGAAGTAGAGGTCAGCTCTTATCTGGTTGGGCAGATCGATTCCGAAGTAGGCGAAAACGACTTCGACGACTTCCAGCTGTAACATGCGGATGTACGTTACCCTCAGCGCCTGCGGCACGCGTCTGGAATGCGCTGAGGATCACCCTAACCTGCTGACGACGCTGGAAGCCCACAACTATCAGGTGGAGTTTCAGTGCCGTGAAGGCTACTGCGGCTCCTGTCGTATGCGCCTGGTAAAAGGGGAAGTCAGCTATGCGGAGAAACCGCTGGCCTTTATTCAGCCGGGAGAGATCCTGCCGTGCTGCTGCAAGGCTAAAGGTGATATTGAGATCGAGATCCTGCACCTTTAGTTGTACGCTGAATAACCGCGCCCTCCGGCGCGGTTTTTTTAGCCTCGCTGCGTCTCCACCACGTCAATCCAGCCGTGGCCGCCCGTAACCTCCAGACCATCCAGCCAGCGCCGCAGCATATTCAGCGCCATCATGGCAGAGACGTCCTGACGCGCCTTCAGCCCGTGCCGGTTGTTGCTGAACTTTACCCGCTGGCTCCAGCAGCCCTGCGGCGTAAAGAGGGCAAAGCCGAGGTGATTTTCTTTTTCTGCGCCAATCACCAGCGCCAGATCGACTTTATCCGCTTCGGCTAACCGTTGCGCGCGCTGCATCAGTTCAGCCAGACTTTCATCCTGCGACGGCAGCACGTTGCCCGCCGCCAGCGGCGCCTGTACCGAGGCGAGCTGATACTGCACCAGTCCGGCGGTAAATTGTTCGCTGACTGCCAGGCGATGGGTCTGTTCCTGCAGGCGACGCGACAGCTGCGCGGGCAGCCCTTCCGCACCTTCAAAAATCGTGCTTTCGCCAGCGATCTCGCGCACCTGCTGCCAGAACTGCTCCATCTCAGGCAGCTTAGAGGCCGGGCCATTCAGCTTCAGCTCGATAATCGGCATTGAGGCGCGGTAGCCCATTACCACGCCTTCCGGCAGCGGCAGCGGCTCGATTTCTGACGCCAGATCGCTTTCTCCGCGACCGAAGGTAGTCAACCGCAGGCATACCGGCGGGTCTGACACCGGGAAGCGAGCTTTAAGACGAGGCAGAATTTGCTCCTCGACCATTCTTTTATATTCTGACGGCACGCCGGGGGTGAAGAAGATCCAGCAGCGGTTGAGCTGAAGCGCAAAACCGCAGGCGGTGCCGATCGGATTGTCAATCATCTCGGCGCCCGCCGGGATTTCCGCCTGCTTGCGGTTGCTGTCGGCCATTTTGCGGCCACGTCCGGCAAAAAACGCCTCCATCTTCGCCAGCCACTCTTCCTGCATCACCAGCCCGACGCCTGCCGCTTTCGCCGCCGCAACCGCGCTTAAATCATCGCTGGTCGGCCCCAGGCCGCCGTTGACGATCAGCACATCCGCCACCTTGCTGCGCTCGGTAAGCACGCTGACCAGCTCTTCCATACTGTCGCCAACGGTCTGGCGGCTCGTCATGGGTAATCCCTCTTGAAACAACAGTTCGGCCAGCCAGGCCGCATTGGTATCCACGATTTGCCCGTGCAGCACTTCATCGCCGGTAGACAGCATTTCCACTCTGATCATGTTCTTCTCCGCATTGTTCAGACCTGTTTAACAGTATGAAGCCTCACGGGAAATTACAACGTCATTTCACCATCAATACGGCAAATGGCAGCAATAGCTAACGCCAGATTGCCGTCGATTAACCGAAGCGGGCAATATAGCCCACACAATAGCCAGTGCCGATTGAAAAAGAAATTTTGAAAGGTATCACTTCAGTTAACGAGGATATGCGCTCATGACCAAAAAAGGACTCACCACCGCCTCAGGCGCGCCAGTCGCCCATAATAATAATGTAATGACTGCCGGACGCCGCGGCCCGATGCTGCTACAGGACGTTTGGTTTCTGGAAAAGCTGGCCCACTTCGACCGCGAAGTGATCCCGGAGCGCCGTATGCACGCCAAAGGCTCCGGCGCTTACGGCACCTTTACCGTAACTAAAGATATTACCCGTTTCAGCCGGGCGAAGATTTTTTCCGAAGTGGGTAAAAAAACCGACCTGTTTATGCGCTTTTCTACCGTGGCCGGCGAGCGCGGCGGCGCGGATGCCGAGCGTGATATTCGCGGTTTCTCGATGAAATTTTATACCGAAGAAGGCAACTGGGATCTGGTCGGCAACAACACCCCCGTTTTCTATCTGCGCGATCCGCTGAAGTTCCCCGATCTGAACCACGTGGTGAAACGCGATCCGCGTACCAACCTGCGTAACCCAACCTACAAATGGGATTTCTTCTCGCAGCTGCCGGAGTCGCTGCACCAGCTGACTATCGACTTCAGCGATCGCGGCCTGCCTACTTCCTATCGCCATATCCACGGTTTCGGCAGCCACACCTATAGCTTTATCAACGACCAGCAGGAGCGCTTCTGGGTTAAATTCCATATGCGCTGCGAACAGGGCATTCAGAACCTGATGGACGATGAGGCCGCGCTGCTGATTGGTCGCGACCGTGAAAGCTCGCAGCGCGATCTGTTCGACGCCATTGAGCAAGGCAACTTCCCGCGCTGGAAATTCTTTGTGCAGGTTATGCCGGAAGCCGAAGCCTCCTCCACGCCTTACAACCCGTTCGATCTGACCAAAGTCTGGCCGCACGCCGACTATCCGCTGATTGAAGTGGGCGAGTTTGAGCTGAACCGCAATCCGGACAACTACTTTGCCGAAGTGGAACAGGTCGCCATGAGCCCGGCTAACGTAGTGCCCGGCATCGGTTTCTCGCCGGATCGGATGCTACAGGGTCGCCTGTTCTCCTATGGTGACGCGCACCGCTATCGTCTGGGCGTCAACCATCATCAGATCCCGGTGAACGCGCCGAAGTGTCCCTTCCACAACTATCATCGCGACGGCGCGATGCGCGTGGACGGCAACAGCGGCAACGGCGCCACCTACGAACCCAACAGCTTTAACGTGTTCCAGGAGCAGCCCGATTTCAGCGAGCCGCCGCTGTCGCTGGAGGGCGCAGCCGACCACTGGAACCATCGCGAAGATGATGACTACTTCACCCAGCCGCGCGCGCTGTTTAACCTGCTGAGCGAAGAGGAACACCAGCGGATGTTCCAGCGTATCGCCGGAGAGCTGCGTCAGATACCGGAGTTTATCCAGCAGCGCCAGCTCGCGCTCTTTTATCAGGTGCATCCGGCCTACGGCGCAGGCGTGGAACAGGCGCTGAAAGAAGCAAAACAGGGCTAAATGTCGGGCCGTCTTTGGCCTCGATAGCGCCAGTCAGCATAGCCATGCCGGGATATTTTCCCGGCATTATTGTTTGATGACCAACTTAAAAGCCTGCGGGTGTATTGCCGTTTTTTACAACAGCACCACAGCGGTAGAGGCTGAGCGGACAGGCGATCGCGCATGGACGCGCGAAACAAGCCTGGATAGTCGTATTCACGGCGTCTCCGTGTTCCGCTCTGTCTCTGCGGCTATTCACCCAACGAAGTAGCGAACTGACGGCTGAGCATAGTTTTGTCAACAGTCAGTAATGCCGGAATTTGTTCCGGCATTACTGTTTTTCCTGCCGTAACACCCACTCCGCCAGCTGCCTGCGGGAAGGCTTGATGCCGCCGCCGCTCAGCTTCGGCAGTGTGTACCAGCGCACCGGGCGTTGAAACCCGGCCAGATTTTTTGCCGCCCAGTCCTGCAGCGGCGCGAACGAAGACGTGCCCTTGAGCGCCACCAGCGCGACCGGCCGGTGACCATATTCCTCATCAGGCTGCGGCACGATAAAAACCTGCTCCACCGTTTCGTGCCGGGCCAGCACCGCTTCCAGCTGTTCGGGTTGAATACCTTCCCCCGCCGAGAAAAACAGATTGTCCAGACGCCCGCTAATCAGCAGATTGTTACCGCGCTGCACACCACCATCGCGCGTGTGAAACCATCCTTCCTTATCGGTAAGCGGCAGCAGCTTCCCGTCCTGCCAGTAGCCGCAGGCCAACGCCTCTGAACGTATAGTAATTTCTCCCTCGTTTAGCCTGATGCTATGACCGGGCAGCGGATCGCCGACGCCTGGCTCGCCGTCCGCCCTTTTCGCCGCCACGGTCGAGGCCGTTTCCGTCATGCCGTACCCGCACCAGCAGGCGATGCCACGCGCTTCCGCCTGAGCGGTCAAGGCTGGCGAAATAGCCGCGCCGCCAAGCAAAACGGTGCCCAGCCGCAGCGTCGGCTCCTGCAGCAAACGCCAGAGCTGCGTAGGCACCAGCGAGGCAAAAGTCGCTTCCGGGCTGATTTTGTTATCGCTGAGCACCAGCCTTGCGCCGCGGTAAAGCCAGCGCCAGAAAATGCCCTGGCCGGAAACATGAAACAGCGGCAGCGAGAGCAGCCAGCTGTCGTCCGCCCCAAAGTTCAGCCTTGTCGTTACGCCGTGCGCGCTGGCGAAATGCGCGTTAAAGCTGTGTGCAGCGGCTTTCGGCAGGCCGGTGGAGCCGGAGGTTAACGTCAGCGTGGCGATGGCGTCGCGCTGCCAGCGGGCCGGGATCGGGCCAGCTTGATTGATTGTCTTTAACGCAGGGATATTTGCTGGCCCCTCGCCGTTCAGCGTCAGCGCATAGTCCATATTTAACGAAGGCAGCAGCGCGGCAGTCTGCCAGGCCGGCAGCCGGGGATTAATCGGCAGCAGGCGCGCGCCGCAGCGCAGCAGCGCCAGCCAGGCCAGCACGGCCCGTTCGCAGTTGGCGGCCTGTAACACCACGCCGCTCCCGGCGCTTACTCCCTGCGCGTGGAAGCCTGCCGCCAGCGCCTCGATTTGGTCTGCCAGCTGCGCCCAGCAGTAGGCGCGATCGTCAACCGTCAGCGCGAGGCGAGTCGGCGCCAGCTTCGCCCAGTACAGCCAGGGCCAGCAGTCAGCGCTCAGCATACTTCCTCCAGGTCTTTAGCAGGCGTCAGCGGCAGCCAGGGCCAGCAGCCTGAAGTCAGCATACTCCCTCCAGGTCTTCAGCAGCCGTCAGCGACAGCCAGGGCCAGCAGTCAGCGCTCAGCATACTTCCTCCAGGTCTTCAGCAGCCGTCAGCGGCAGCGGCGACCCCGGCCAGGCGCGTACCAGCTGCTGCTGCATTAGCGAAAGCGTATCCAGACCGGGCGCGACGCCAGGCGTCAGCCAGCTGGCTATCCGCGCCAGCTGCGTCAGGCCCAGGCTCGACTCCACCGACGAGCTAATCACCGCCGTCAGGCCGGCCTCGCTGGCTCGGGCGATAGTTTCGCAAACCGTCGCCAGGCTGCCGACAAGCGTTGGCTTGATCACGATAGCGCGCAAATGGGGTTCCGCCGTCGGGACGTACCCTGGGCTTCGGCTGCTCTCATCCCAGGCCAGCGCGATGCCCGTTTCCTGCGCAAAGAGACGTGAATCCTCCTGCGTTCGGCACGGCTCCTCGATAAAAGCGATACGCGAGCGCAGAGTCTCCGGCACAAAACGGGCGAACTGCCTGGCTTTCTCCAGGCTCCACTGCTGGTTCGCATCCAGCCGCAGCCTCAGCGTCGGTACCGCTTCCAGCAGCAGCGATGCGGTTATGCCATCGCGCACCGCTTCGTAAAGGCCCACTTTCAGCTTGGCTACCGGCTGCGGCCGCTGGTTAAGCTGAACAATCAGCTCGTCGGGATCGCCTGTGCACAGCATTGCGCCAGAATAGTTGCCCGCTGACGGCAGCAGGCCAGCCAGTTCCGCCAGCGCGCAGCTGAGGCCAAACGCCACGGAAGGCGACAGGCCGTGCTCTTTTGGTAATGGCGCTGAGGACGAAAGCGATGGCGACACGGGCGTCAGCAAGCCGTGTCCCGTTTCCGCGCCCGATCGCCAGCCTTGCAGCCAACGCAGCGTTTCAGCCTGCGCCTGCGCCGCCGTTTCCGTACTGAAGCCGGGCAGCGGCGCTATCTCGCCCCAGCCTTCCCGGCCCGCCTCTTCCAGCCTGACCAGCAGCCCGTGGCGCGATGCTACCCGCCGATCGCGCAGTACCACGCCCGCCGTCACTAGTATGTTGTAATTAAAGAGCGTCGCCCGGCGCATCAGGGATTTCGCTTAAAGCGGCTGAAATCCGGCTGCCGCTTCTGATTAAAAGCGTTGCGCCCTTCCTGGCCCTCTTCCGTCATGTAGAACAGCATGGTCGCGTTGCCCGCCAGCTCCTGCAACCCCGCCTGGCCGTCGCAGTCGGCATTCAGCGCCGCCTTCAGGCAGCGCAGCGCCATCGGGCTGTTTTGCAGCATCTCACGACACCAGCGCACCGTCTCTTTTTCCAGTTCAGCCAGCGGCACGACCGTATTAACCAGGCCCATTTCCAGCGCCTGCTGCGCGTTGTACATCCGGCACAGGAACCAAATTTCACGCGCCTTTTTCTGACCAACAATGCGCGCCATATAAGACGCGCCCCAGCCGCCGTCGAAAGAGCCGACTTTGGGGCCGGTCTGGCCAAACTGCGCATTGTCCGCCGCTATCGTTAAATCGCACAGCATATGCAACACGTGCCCGCCGCCGACCGCGTAGCCTGCCACCATCGCCACTACCGGCTTGGGACAGGTGCGGATCTGACGCTGAAAATCCAGCACGTTAAGATGATATACGCCTGCCTCGTCGCGGTAGCCGCCGTAGTCACCGCGAATTTTTTGATCGCCGCCGGCGCAGAAAGCCTTATCGCCCGATCCGGTAAGGATAATGACGCCGATTTGCTCGTCGTGCCGCGCGTCGCTCAGAGCATACAGCATCTCCTTAACGGTTTGCGGCCGAAAAGCGTTGCGCACCTCGGGCCGGTTGATGGCGATCCTGGCGATGCCGTCCGACGTTTTGTGATAGAGGATATCGCTGTAGTCGCCACATGGCCGCCACTCTGTCGGCGCATACAGCATCGCTTCATCGGGATAAATCATGATTTCTCCTTAAACGGGGTTGAGCTTTTGCGCCAGGGCGGCGGCAAAGGCCTGTGGGCAGGCGCGATGGGCGTTGTGACCCGCCGCCGGGATAGTGGTAACCGGCAGCCCGGCCCCGGCGGCCAGACGCTGAAATTTGAGGTCGTGCTCGCCGCAGAGATAGTGGAAAACAGGAAGGCGCTGGATTTCCGGCAGCAGATACGGCTGGCGGGCGAGCGAGGTATTGAGCAGCATAGCGGCCAGCGCCTGCGGATCGTTATCGGCTCGCAGGGCGATCAGCTGTTGCCGCTGCGGTTCGCGCAGATCGGCAAATACCGGCTGGCGATACCACTTATGCAGCGTGTCGCCCAGCGGCTGCTGGCGGAACAGGCTGGCCCAGTGGCGATCGTCAGCCAGCCGCTGCGCCCGCTCATGGGGCGACGCCAGCCCGAAGTGAGCGCCTTCCACCACCACGCCAGCCAGCGACGAATCTGCATAGCGGCAGGCGTGATACAGCGCCGCGCGGCCGCCGAGCGAATAGCCGATCAGCCAGTAGCGTTGAATGCGATGCTGTCGCAAAGTGGCGTTCAGCCGCGCCGAAAGCTGTTCAAAACCGCTGACCTGCTGCGCCCGTGAGCCGCCGTGTCCGGGTAGGTCAATGCTCAGCTGCGGCCAGTCGCGGAAAAAATCCTGCACCGGCTGCCACTCCCGACCGCTGCCCAAAAAGCCGTGCAGCCAGACCAGCGTCGGCCTGTCGCTGCGGTGTTCGCCCTGCCAGCGCGCGTGCAGTATCATTTTCGCCATGCTCCGGCGAGCCACGGTGCGCCCGCCTCAACCTTCAGCTCAATCAGCGTGGCGGTGGTGCTACGCCAGCCCGCTTCAACAGCAGCCTGCAGCGACGGCCAGTCTTCCGGCTGACGGTAAGCCAGGCCGAACATAGCGGCGGCGCTGGCGAAACACGCCTGCTGCGGCAGGGTGAAAAAGCGCGCCCGCTCGTTTTCAGGCGTCGGCAGCAGGGAAAAAATCTGTCCGCCGCCGTTATTGACCACAATCAGCACCAGCGGCCCGGCGGTCAGCGCCAGGCTGTTGAGGTCATACAGCGCCGAGAGATCGCCCACTATCGCCAGCAACGGTTTGCCGCTGCCGCGCTGTACGCCGGTCGCGGTGGCAAGTAGCCCATCAATGCCGCTGGCACCGCGGCTGGCATAGACGGGATAGCCAGCAGGCAGGCGGGCAAAGGCGTCGGCCAGCCTGATGGTCAGGCTGTTGCCCAGAAACAGCGCGCCCTGCTCCGGCAGCAGCTCTGCCAGCCGCTGCGCCAGCTGCGCTTCACCAAACTCCTGTAGCCTTTCGGCGAGCGCTGCGTGGGTTTCCAGCGCCAGCGCCTGTAGAGAAGGCAGCCATGCGGGTTGCGAAACGGCTTGATGATCGACAAGCCATTTGCCGATGTCGGCCACTATGCGCTGACTGCGATGATGGGCGGGATCCAGATGGCCGGGCAGCGGATCGATGAGCCAGTATGCCGCCGGATCCGCTGCCGCCAGCCAGCTGGTCAGCCTTTTCCCGGTAAGCCGGGCGCCAAACTGAATAATGATTTCCGCTCGATCGAGCGCCTGCCGCGCATGTTCCTCCTGGAGCCAGAGTTCGCTACAGGGAAACGGCGCGCCGGTATGGGACTGTATATCCGCCAGCAGCGGCCAGCCCAGCGTCTCTGCCCATTCAGCCAGCGCCACGCCCTCCTGCGCCGTGATTTTGCCCGCGATAATCAGCCCGCGCTTTTGCCGCCAGCGCGGCCAGCTGTCGAGCACAGGCGTGGCCCGCTCCGCATGGATGTTCAGCCAGGGCGTGTCTTCGAGCCACCATTTGCCCAGCGCATCGTGCCAGGCCTGGAACGCCGAGGACGCTTCGCCGTATAAAGGTTCGGCAAAAGGCACGTTGATATGTACGGTGCCTGTAGGATGCTGTTGCAGCAGCGCATCAATGGCCGAAACCAGCCAGCGAGACGGAATATCTGCAGAGGGTCGGGGAAGATCCAGCGCGCCGCCGACGTGGCTGGCGAAAATACCGGGCTGGATGATGGCCTGATTGGCGCCGCAACCGATGAGTTCCGGCGGGCGATCGGCGCTGAGCACGATAAGGCGTTCGCCGGTCAGGCTGGCTTCGATCACGGCGGGCGCAAGATTGGCGACGGCGGTGCCGGAAGTGACGATTATCGCCACCGGACGCTGCGTCGCTTTCGCCAGGCCCAGCGCCAGATAGCCGAGGCCGCGCTCGTCAAAGTGGGTATGACAGATCAGGTTGCCCGCGGCGGCTTCCAGCGTCAGCGGCGCGGATCGGGAACCGGGTGCAATACAGATGTGCTGCACGCCATGACGGCTAAGGGCTGCCAGTATAACGGCGGCCCAGTGGCGGTTGAAGATACTGTGCGACATCACCCACTCCAGATCAAACAAGCAGCGGGCAGTATAAGAGCGCCCTGGCGGGCCGATTTTGATTTAGGGCAGGATTAACGTGTTATTTTCACTTTGGCAACCTGGGCGGCAAAAACAAAACGGGCACCCTGAAGGTGCCCGTTATTACTGGCGTAGCGCCCGGCGTTATCGCTTAGCGACGCGCCAGCAGCAGTCCTACCACCAGGCCCAGCGTAGCGCCTACGCCGATGCCCTGCCACGGCTTCTCATGAACATACTCATCAGCACGGCTGGCAACTTGTTTAGCGCGATGGTAGTAGTTATCTGAGGCGTTGCTGACGCGTGCTTTAACGTCGTTCAGCGATTTTTCCGCTTTGGCTTTCAGCTCAACATATTTCTGATCGGCCGGATCGCCAGATGATTTCAGCACTTCCTCCAGCGTTTCGGTCAGCAGAGCCAGATCGTCATCCAGGCGGGTGTCGAGTTCTTGTGGGTCAGTTGTCTTAGCCATAACATCTCCTTGTGCGAATAATACCTTTAACTATAGACACTTTTTGCCGCTTTGCTTGTTTATCCGCCCAGGAATCGGCTGATATTGATTCCCGTTAAATGCCTGCTTTTGTCAGATTTATCTGCTAAATTTTGCCTGACTGAATTTCTGACGCCACACGCTGTCGTAACTCCCTGTGACCCGCTCACAATTCAGCTAAAACAGGCTCTTATAGCCACAGATCTAGCGCAGTTTTTACAGTTCCGTTCAGCAAAGGATATGACTCTGGCATGAATCGAAGAATGTTTATGAAGGCGTCAATGGCTTTCGCTACGGTAAGCGGGATGTCCGGTTTATCGACGTTGTTTGCACAGGCCGCCTGGGCCGACACCGATATCGCCGACGGCTCGGCAAAGCGTTTCGATTTTGACGTGTTGCAAAAAATGGCCGCAACCCTTGCGCAGAAACCTTACGGCGGCGCGCCCGCTCCCCTGCCCGAAACGCTGGCCACCCTGACGCCGCAGGCCTACAACGAAATTCAGTACGATGCGAATCATTCGCTGTGGAACGGCAACGCCGATCGCGAGCTTGACGTGCAGTTTTTCCACGTCGGCATGGGGTTTAAACGCCGTTTACGCATGTTCTCCGTGGATGCCGATCGGCAGGCGCGTGAAATTCACTTCCGCCCCGAGCTGTTTAACTACAACGACGCCAAAGTCGATACTAAACAGCTGGAAGGCAAAACCGATTTAGGCTTCGCCGGTTTCCGCGCGTTTAAAAAGCCGGAGCTGGCCAGCCGTGATATCGTCTCCTTTCTGGGCGCCAGCTACTTCCGCGCGGTTGACGATACTTATCAGTATGGTCTTTCCGCACGCGGCGTGGCTATCAACACCTTCGGCAGCAAAGAAGAGTTTCCGGACTTCACCGCCTTCTGGTTTGAAACGCCAAAAGCCGATGACACCACCTTCACCGTCTATACCTTGCTGGACGGCGAGAGCTGCACCGGCGCGTTTAAATTTATTATTCACTGCGAAGAGAAACGCGTAGTCATGGAGGTGGAAAACCACCTTTATGCCCGTAAAGATATCGACCAGCTGGGCATTGCACCAATGACCACCATGTTCAGCTGCGGCACCAACGAGCGCCGCATGTGTGACACTATCCATCCGCAGATCCACGACTCCGATCGCCTGGCGATGTGGACCGGCAGCGGCGAGTGGATCTGCCGCCCGCTGAATAATCCACAGCGGCTGACGTTTAACGCCTATCAGGACGAGAACCCGCGCGGCTTCGGCATGTTGCAGCTGGATCACGACTTTGAGAATTATCAGGATGTGATCGGCTGGTACAACAAGCGTCCGAGCCTGTGGGTGGAGCCGGTCGGCAAGTGGGGCAAAGGCGCAATTAACCTGATGGAGATCCCGACCACGGGCGAAACGCTGGATAATATCGTGTGCTTCTGGCGTCCTACAGAAAGCATCAAGGCCGGCAGCGCGCACAGCTTCAGCTACAAGCTATACTGGAGCGGCCTGCCGCCGGTTCACAGCGATCTGTCGCGCGTGAAGGCAACCCGCACCGGTATGGGCGGCTTCCCTGAAGGCTGGGCGCCGGGCGAGCATTATCCGGACGTCTGGGCACGCCGTTTTGCGGTGGATTTTGTCGGCGGCGATCTGAAAGCGGCCGCGCCAAAAGGCATCGAACCGGTGATTACGGTCACCTCGGGCACCGTTAAACAGGTCGAGATCCTGTATGTCGAGCCGATTGACGGCTATCGCATTCTGTTTGACTGGTATCCGAACAGCGATTCCGTCGAGCCGGTTAACCTGCGTTTGTTCCTGCGCACCAAAGACCAGACGCTGACCGAAACCTGGCTCTATCAGTATTTCCCACCGGCGCCGGATAAGCGTAAATACGTTGATGACCGGCAGATGACGGCGGGCTAAACGTTAACAGGCGAGGAACTCCTCGCCTTTTTTATCCCTGTTCAATTCAGGCAAATGGCACAGGGATACTCGCAAAAGCCGTCCGGCTAATTTCTGTTACCTACAAAGAAAGTCCTGTGCCGACATCAGGCTACGATGCCTGGCGCGAGAAGAACGGCGCTGCCTGCTGTAGAAAAAACCGGACAGCACTATCCCATCGGGTAGCGCAAGCCAACCTGACGCCCCTGCCTCACGCCCGGTTGAGCTAAGTAATTCTAAGCCAGCCACTCCGTATCGAGCTTGCTGGCCTCTGTCATCAATCCAATCGCCAATATCCGCAATGAAAAATTGTATATACAAAAAATCACTTAACTTTGGTATTAAAATAAGAAAACCACTTGAAATGGCTATAAAGTGGACTTATCTTGTATATACAAAAATCAGGGAAGAAGGATGAAACATCATGGAGCTGATGATTTCTCAGAAAATCAGGCTGAAACTGTCTGAAAAAAAGCCTCCCGTAACGGAAGATGAAATAATCCAGTGCTTTTCCAACAGGGACGGGCATTTTCTTGAAGATAACAGAGAGGATCATCAGTCAGATCCTCCGACGCGTTGGTTTATTGCTGAAACGGATTATGGAATAAAACTCAAAGTGGTTTTTATCTTTTATCCGGGTAGAGGGGTAGCTATCAGGACGGCATACGCCCCTGACGATGACGAAATACGCATCTACAACAAATATGGATACGAAAAACTATGAGTAACAACGTTAACAAGCCAGACCAAAACGGCTCTCTCATCGCCTCAACGGATGCCGCATGGGAAGAAGGCGTGCTTGGGCGTAGCGAAGCGCATGTTAAAATTTCCAGCGAGGCAAGCGCTGCGGCGTTTGAAAAAGAGATTAATGAGGCGCTTGAGCTACAGCCCATCTCAATACGTCTTAACAAGTCGCTGATTGAAGATCTCAAAATGATTGCAGAGCTTGCGGGGCTGGGCTATCAGCCGCTGATCAGGCAGGTGCTGACAAGATTTACCGACTGCGAGAAAAAAAGAATTTTACGCCAGGTTCACTCTGAAGAGATGAAAAAACAGTCCGGCAAGAAAGCAAAAAAAGTGGCGTGACCCGCCCGGATAGCCCTGCTAACGCAGGGCTTGCCACCGCTG
This sequence comes from Erwinia aeris, assembly GCF_041224955.1. Classification (NCBI taxonomy): domain Bacteria; kingdom Pseudomonadati; phylum Pseudomonadota; class Gammaproteobacteria; order Enterobacterales; family Erwiniaceae; genus Erwinia; species Erwinia aeris. The sequence continues at coordinate 63,621 of NZ_JBGFFX010000014.1, forward strand.
GCAAATGTCAGCAGCCGACGTGCTGTTAAGAAGCCATTGTTAAGGCGTCTTTCCGCTCTCTTACTTATTTGTGTATCCGCGCCCTTTCCATATCCACATGCGGGATGCCGTCTTCCGGATAGACCTCGCCCGTCGGCTTAAAGCCAAACTGTCCGTAAAAATCCTGCAGATGCGCCTGAGCGGATAAAAAGATGTCGTGCTGCGGCCAGTGGCGCTCGCAGTCAACAATCGCCTGCTCCATCAGCCGGTTGCCCAGCTTCAGGCCTCGCGCCTCGCCAGAGACGATCACTCGCCCAATCTTCACCGGCTCCTCGTCGTTTTTTGGCGCAAGCAGGCGCGCATAGGCCAGCAGCTGGTTATTCGCTATGCCCAGTAAATGACGGTTCTCACCGGCCAGATCCGCGCCGTCCACGTCCTGATAAGGACAGTTCTGCTCGACGATAAACACCGCATTGCGTAACGCCAGGATCTGGTACAGCTGAGTTGCATTCAGCTCGCTATGATGTAGATTCTGCCAGCGGATCTCCATTTTCTTTCTCCCGATGTGCGTCAATTTTGTTACTGTCAGGTGAGGGATACTGCCATTCCCTTCCGCACAGGCTAAGGTTTTATATGACAAAAATAACTGATAATAAAGAGTATTTCGATACCTGCTTCGACAGGCAGGCGCTGTCGGCCGCCTGTTTTGAAGGCGTCATTTTTGAAGGATGCGACTTCAGCCACTGCAACTTTACCGCCGCCAGGTTTATCCGCTGCAAATTTATTAACTGCCGCTTCGACCAGTGTAATCTCAGCGTGATGGAAATGCCCGATTCGCGTTTTAACGAGGTCAGCTTTACCGAATGCAAACTCAGCGGCACAGACTGGACGCGCGCTTACTGGCCCGCTTTTAATCTGGATCACGAGCTGCGTTTTACGCAATGCCTGTTGTCCAACGCCTCCTTTTTCGGCCTGACGCTGCAAGAAGTGAAAATGATGGAGTGCCAATTGCATGACGTGGATTTCAGAGAGTGCGATCTGAGCAAAGCCGAAATACTGAACTGCGATCTGGCCGGAAGCTTGTTTAACAGAACCAATCTTCAGGCGGCGGATTTGACCGACTCGCGCGATTTCTCCATCAATGTACTGAACAATTCGGTGGCAGGCGCAACGTTTTCCCGTCTGGAAGCGTTAAGCCTGCTGGAAAGCCTGGGCGTCAACCTGGTGGACTGAAGCCTGCCCGGTTGCGCACAAAAAAAATCCCGGCCTGTCAGTCAGGAGCCGGGATTTTTTAACAGCCTGCTGAGTTACATCAGCGGCTGCGCCATCTGCACCAGCGAGATCAGCGGCTGCGGATAAATACCCAGCACCAGCACCAGAATCGCCGAGATCAGTACAACCACGCCGCCGGCGGTAAAGGCCCAGTTAGCTGGCGTATCGCGCTGCAACAGCTCCGGTGGGTTCAGATACAGGCTAACGGTCACGCGCAGATAGTAGTAAAGGCCGATTGCGCTGCCTACCACTACCGCACCAGTCAGCCACCACAGCTGCGCGCCCACGCCTACGGCAATCACGTAAAATTTACCGATAAAGCCCAGCGTCATTGGGATACCCGCCAGCGACAGCATCATTACCGTCATCACCGCCGACAGGATCGGACGGTGCCAGAACAGGCCGCGATAGGAATACAGCGAGTCCGCGTCCGGGCCGCGATACGGGCTGGACATCAGGCTGACCACGCCGAAAGCGCCCAGGCTGCTGAACAGATAACCGGCCAGGTAAACGCCCACCGTTTCCAGCGACAGCTGATGCGTCTGGATAGCAATCAGCGCCACCAGCAGATAGCCCAGATGCGCAATGGAAGAGTAGCCCAGCAGACGTTTGATATTGCTCTGCGAAATCGCCATCAGGTTGCCGAACAGAATCGAGGCAAACGCGATAATCGCCAGCACCAGACGTACCGCTTCGCTGTCGGCGGCCGGCGCGTACAGGAACAGGCGCATCACCACGCCGAAAATGGCGATTTTGCTGGCAGTCGCCAGGAAGGTCGACACCGGCGCAGGCGCGCCCTGGTAGACATCCGGCGTCCACAGGTGGAAAGGCACCAGCGACAGCTTAAAGCCCAGGCCCACAATCATCATGCCCAGCCCCGCCAGCAGCAGCGGCTGTTGCAGCATTCCGTCGTTCAGGCTGCGGCCCAGCGCAATAAAGCCCAGGTTGCCGGAGTTGGCATAAAGCAGCGCCATACCGAACAGCAGAAAAGAGGAAGCCACAGCGGACATAATGGTGTATTTGATGCTGGCTTCCAGCGAGCGCTTCAGCTGGAAGGCGTAGCCCACCAGGCCGAACAGCGGCAGGGAAATCAGCTCAATACCGATAAACAGCGAAGCCAGGTGATTAGCGCTTGCCAGCACCACGCCGCCCAATGCTGCAATCAGCACCAGCAGGTAGAACTCTTCCTGGTTATCCGGGTAGTTGGTCAGCCACGGATAGGCGAAGGTGCAGGTTGCCAGGCTGGCTAAAATCACCAGGCCGGTATAGAGCATTGAATAGCCATCGACACGCAGCAGCGGCGTCACGTCCATCGCGCCCGCGTGTCCCACGAACCAGAGTGAGAACAGCGCCAGGTTCAGCCCTACTACCGCCAGCGTGGCATTGACGAAGTGGTTGCGCCGCCACGCAATGGAGAGCATCACGACTACCACCGTCAATCCGACGATCAGCATGGGCAGCAGCGCGATCAAATGTTGAGGAGTTATTGTCATGGCGAATTACGGCCTTGTAGTTGAAATTGAAGCGGTAAACCACTGCTGAATATTGCTCATTGCAGCATGTGAGGTGTCCAGAATCGGCTGTGGGTAAACGCCCAGCAGCAGCAGCAGAACCACCAGCACCATAATCATCAGGAACTCGCGCGGCGACATGCCCCGCAGCGGCGTTTCTGACTTCGGTGCGCCGTAATAGGCCCGCTGCATCATAATCAGCGAGTATACGGAAGCGAACACCAGACCAAAGGTAGCAATGACGATGATCACCGGCACCGACTGGAAGCTGCCGGTCAGGATCATAAATTCGCCAACGAAATTACCCGTGCCCGGCATCCCCAGATTCGCTACGGCAAAGAACAGCGACAGACCCGGCAGCCACTTGATGCGCGCCCACAGCCCGCCCATCTGACGCATATCGCGAGTGTGCAGACGCTCATAAAGCTGGCCGCACAGGATAAACAGCGCTGCGGCGGAAAGACCGTGCGCAATCATTTGCACCACCGCGCCCTGGAAAGCGAGCTGGCTGCCGGTATAGATAGCAATCAGCACAAAGCCCATGTGCGAAATAGAGGTGTAGGCGATCAGGCGTTTGATGTCGTACTGCGAGAAGGCCATCCAGGCACCGTAGAAAATCCCGATAATCCCCAGCCACATCGCAATCGGCGCGAACTCGGCGGACGCGTTCGGGAACAGCGGCAGCGCAAAGCGCAGCAGACCGTAAGCCGCCGTTTTCAGCAGAATGCCCGCCAGGTCAACGGAACCGGCCGTCGGGGCCTGACTGTGCGCATCCGGCAGCCAGCCGTGCAGCGGCACCACCGGCATTTTCACCGCGAAGGCGATAAAGAAGCCCAGCATCAGCAGATACTCAACGGTGTTGCTCATTGGCGTTTTCAGCAGATCTTCGTAGTTAAACGTCCAGACGCCCGTGGCGTTGTAGTTAACGAAGACCAGCGCCAGAATCGAAATCAGCATCACCAGGCCGCTGGCCTGAGTGTAGATAAAGAACTTGGTGGCCGCGGTGATACGCGTTTTCCCGTCCGACGCCTTGTGTCCCCACAGCGCGATCAGGAAGTACATCGGCACCAGCATCATTTCCCAGAAGAAGAAGAACAGGAACAGATCGATAGCCAGGAACACGCCGATAACGCCGCCCAGGATCCACAGCAGGTTCAGGTGGAAAAAGCCCTGCCATTTCTCAATTTCGTTCCAGGAGCAGAGGATAGCCATCACGCCCAGCAGGCCGGTAAGCACCACCATCAGCAGCGACAGGCCGTCCAGCGCCAGATGCACGTTGATACCGAAACGCGGTATCCAGGAAACCAGAAACTCGGATTGCCACTGCGGCAGCCCGGCGGCCTGGGTCAGCGAATAGCCGCCCTGCAGCCAGAGCTGTAGCGAGAGCGCCAGCGTCAGCCCCATCGAGATCAGCGCTATCCAACGCGGCACCTTGCTCCCGAAGCGTTCAAACTGCCAGCAAAGCAGGCCGCCGATGAACGGGATGAGTATAAGCCAGGGTAATAACATGGCGATTTGATTCCCTTTTCTGAACCTGCATGGGCTATCTTACTGGCCATTTTTGCCCCCGGCAGTGCTCGCAGTCCTCACATACTAAAGTATGCTGCGGGTGCGGCGCGCTGGCGGTGACAAAACTGACTGCGCCGATGACGCCCAACATTCAGGTAATTTTTAACATCTTTTAATTCTGGGTGAGTGTTTACCCCACCCCGCTCACAAACTTTTAGACCACCATCAACAGCGCGAGCACCACGACCGCACCGACGCTCATCGAAGCGACGTACCAGCGCAGATAGCCGTTTTCGCTGACCACCAGCCCTTTGTTCGCCAGGCGGGAGAACAGGGCCGGGATATTCATCAGCGCATTCAGCGGATCGCGTGACAGGGCCCAGGCGACGAACAGATAAGGCTTGACGAAAATCTTGTCGTAAAGCCAGTCGAAGCCCCAGGCGGCGAACCACCAGGTGGTGAAGAATCGGCCAACCGCGCTGCCGGCGATGCTGTTAACCAGCGAGCGTTTGCCCAGCCACAGAAAGGCCGCCAGCAGGATGCCGATAATCGCCACTACGCCAGAAGTGATTTCCAGCGTCAGCACGCTGCCGTGCGCCAGCTCGGTGGTTTCCGGCAGCACGCCGCGCAGCGGAGGAACAATCAGCGCACCAATAAAGGTGGAGAGGATCAGCAGCACAATCAGCGGCAGATGGTGCGTAATGCCTTTGCCTGCGTGCGCGTGAATTTTCTCTTCGCCGTGGAAGGTAATAAAAATCATGCGGAAGGTGTAGAGCGAGGTCATAAAGGCCCCGACCAGACCGGCCACCATCAGATTAATATGACCGTTCGCCAGCGCACCCGCCAGGATCTCGTCCTTACTGAAGAAGCCAGCGGTGATCAGCGGCAGCGCCGACAGCGCCGCGCCGCCTACCAGGAAGCAGGCATAAACCAGCGGGATGCTTTTGCGCAGGCCGCCCATTTTGAAAATGTTCTGCTCGTGGTGGCAGGCCAGGATCACCGAACCGGACGAGAGGAACAGCAGCGCTTTAAAGAACGCATGGGTCATCAGATGGAAAATCGCCGCATCCCACGCCTGCACGCCAAGCGCCAGGAACATGTAGCCAATCTGGCTCATGGTGGAGTAGGCAAGCACGCGTTTGATATCGGTTTGCACCAGCGCGGCAAATCCCGCCAGCACCAGCGTAATCGCGCCAATAATCCCCACCAGGTGCAGCACTTCCGGCGTCATCAGGAACAGACCGTGGCTGCGGGCAATCAGATAAACGCCCGCCGTTACCATGGTCGCGGCGTGGATCAGCGCAGAGACCGGCGTCGGGCCTGCCATCGCATCCGCCAGCCAGGTTTGCAGCGGCAGCTGTGCCGATTTACCTACCGCGCCGCCAAGCAGCATCAGCGTCGCCCATTGCAGCATAGGGTTATCCGCCGCAAAGTGCGCAGGCGCCAGCTCGACCATCTCACGGAAGTTCAGCGTGCCCAGCTCGTTGTAGAGAATAAACAGCGCAAACGCCAGGAAGACGTCGCCGACGCGCGTGATGATAAAAGCTTTCATCGCCGCCGCGCCGTTGTTCGGGTTGGTATAGTAGAAACCGATCAGCAGGTAAGAGCAAAGCCCCACGCCTTCCCAGCCCAGATACATCAGCATCAGGTTATCGGCCAGCACCAATACCACCATGCTGGCGATAAACAGGTTGGTATAGGCGAAAAAGCGCGAGTAGCCCTCTTCGCCGCGCATATACCAGGAGGCGAACATATGGATAAAGAAGCCAACGCCCGTGACCACCGACAGCATGGTCAGCGACAGGCCGTCCAGCGTCAGGTTGACTTTGATATCAAAGTTGCCAACGTGCATCCAGGTCCACAGCGCCTGATTAAAAACAGCCTGGCCCTGCGCAAAGAAATCCAGTCCGGCATAGAGCGTGACCAGTGCGGCCAGCCCTACGGAGCCCATCCCTACCGTAGCGGCCAGATTTTCTGACCAGCGGCCGCGCGAAAACGCCAGCAGCACGAAACCGATCAGCGGGAATAAAATAGTTAAATAGAGAAGATTCATCCGCGCATCTCGCTCACTTTATCAATATTGAGGTTCTGGCTGCGACGATGCAGCTGCAGCAGCAGCGCCAGGCCAATACTTGCCTCGGCAGCGGCCAGGCTGATCGCCAGGATATACATCACCTGACCGTCCGCCTGTCCCCAATAGCTGCCCGCGACCACAAACGCCAGCGCCGCCGCGTTGATCATGATCTCAAGGCTGATCAGCATAAACAGCAGGTTGCGGCGGATCACCACGCCGGTCAGGCCAAGCACAAACAGGATGGCCGCCAGGATAAGCCCGTGTTGCAAAGGGATCATGCGTTTTCCTCCTTCTTCACCGCATCAGGGCGATTGCTTAACACCTCGCCCGGACGCTGTTCGCGACCGATATGGTAAGCCACCACCAGACCGGCCAGCAGCAGCATGGAAGCCAGCTCCACCGCCAGAACGTAAGGGCCGAACAGGCTGATGCCGACCGCTTTGGCATCGATCATCGTGCCGTCAATGCCCTGGTCATTAATAGTCAGGATGGCGTAAACCATCACCACCAGCAGCAGCAGCGACAGCAGACCGGGGCCGAACCAGACGCCCGGCTTCAGCCACTCGCGCTCCTGCGCCTGCACGCTGTCGCCCAGGTTTAGCATCATCACCACAAACACGAACAGCACCATGATAGCGCCCGCATAAACGATAATTTCCAGCGCCCCGGCGAAATAAGCGCCCAGCGAGAAAAACACGCCCGCCACCGAAAGCAGTGAAATAATCAGATATAACAGCGCGTGGACCGGGTTGGTGTGGGTGATAACGCGCAACGTCGTCAGCACGGCCACCAGTCCGCAAAGATAAAACGCAAATTCCATGCCTGGCTCCTTAAGGTAACAAACCCTTGACGTCGATGGGTTTGGCTTCGCTTTCCGCTTCACCTTTGTCTTTGCCTTCGATCGCCATGCCCGCCATCCGGTAGAAGTTATATTCCGGATATTTGCCCGGCCCGGAGATCAGCAGGTTCTCTTTTTCATAAACCAGATCCTGCCGCTTAAACTCGCCCAGCTCGAAATCAGGGGTAAGCTGGATAGCGGTGGTCGGACAGGCTTCTTCACACAGGCCGCAGAAAATGCAGCGCGAGAAGTTGATGCGGAAAAACTCCGGATACCAACGGCCGTCCAGCGTTTCTGCCTTTTGCAGCGAAATACAGCCTACCGGACAGGCTACCGCGCACAGGTTACAGGCCACGCAGCGCTCCTGGCCGTCGGGATCGCGGGTCAGCACGATGCGGCCACGGTAGCGAGGCGGCAAATAGACCGGCTCCTCCGGGTACATCTGCGTTTCACGCTTGGCAAAAGCATTCGATCCGATCAGGACGATACTGCGTACCGTGGTGCCGAACCCTACCAGAATATCTTTTATTTTCATGGTAATAACCTCTTACTGCGCGTTGTACAGAATCACTGCGGCAGTCGCCAGCAGGTTCAACAGCGTCAACGGCAGACATACTTTCCAGCCGAACGACATCACCTGGTCGTAGCGCGGACGCGGCAGCGCAGCACGGATCAGAATAAACATCATCATGAAGAAAGCTGTTTTAATCGCGAACCAGAAAACGGGCGGCAGCCACGGACCGTTCCAGCCGCCGAAGAACAGCGTCACAATCAGGGAAGAGACGGTTACGATACCGACGTATTCACCGACAAAGAACAGGCCGAACTTCATACCGGCGTATTCGATGTGGTAACCGTCGGCCAGCTCCTGCTCTGCTTCCGGCTGGTCAAAAGGATGACGGTGACAGACCGCGACGCCCGCAATGGCAAAGGTCAGGAAGCCAAAGAACTGCGGAATGATGTTCCACAGGTGCTGCTGGCTGTTGACGATATCCACCATATTGAAGGAACCGGCCTGCGCCACCACGCCCATCAGCGACAGGCCGAGGAACACTTCGTAGCTCAGCGTCTGCGCCGAGGCGCGCATCGCGCCCAGCAGCGAGTATTTGTTATTACTCGACCAGCCCGCAAACAGCACCGCGTACACGGCCAGACCGGCCATCATCAGGAAAAACAGCAGACCGATATTCAGATCCGCGCCCATCCAGGTCGAGGTGACCGGCACAATGGCCATTGCCAGCAGCAGCGAGGTGAACGCGATCATCGGCGCCAGCGTAAAAATCACGCGGTCGGTAAACGGCGGCGTCCAGTCCTCTTTAAAGAACATTTTGATCATGTCCGCCACCAGCTGGAGCGAACCGCCCCAGCCGACGCGGTTTGGCCCGTAGCGGTTCTGGAACAGGCCCAGCAGGCGACGTTCGCCAAAGCTCATAAAGGCGCCGCAGCCTACCACCACAAACAGGATCACCAGCGCTTTGCCGACGGCAATCAGTACATCTGTAACTTCCGGTGTCAGCCAGCTCATTGTGTTGCCTCCTGCAGATCCTCAATACTTGCCCCCAGCAGGAACGGCGGTACGCCCGGCAAGCCCAACGGTAAACCCACCTGCCCTGCCTGCAAGGCGGTCGAGAAGCGAACCGGTAGACGCAGCGTTTCGCCCGCGCAGCGGAAGGCGACCGTAGCGCCTGCGTTGACGCCCAGTTTCGCCGCGTCTTGCGGGTTAACCATCACGTAAGGCAGCGGCATACGCTGCTGGAATACCGGTGAACGCTGGGTCATCTCTTCGCTGCCGAACAGATGGAAGTAAGGCGCGACGCGCCAGCCGTTCTCTTTGCCCGCGAAGGCTTCCGGCACGGCGGTGAACCATTCCAGCTGGCCTTCGCCCGCTTCGAACAGGCGCACGCCCGGATCGCCAAAGCGCAGTTTGCCGCCCACTTCGTCCTGGAACTTATTCCACGCCTGCGGAGAGTTCCAGCCTGGCGCCCAGGCAAACGGGATCTGCGAACGAGGCGCATTCGGCTGGTTGTTCCCTTCCATAGAGAAGGCGAACATGGTGTCTTTATCCTGCGGCTGACGCGGTTCGTGCACGCTGATATTGGCGCGAGCCGCGGTACGGCCGCTGGCGCGGATCGGCGAGCGGGCCAGTTTCTGACCGCGAATACGGAAGCTGGCGTCCGGCGCGGCGGCCTTGATCCCGGCCAGCTGCGGTAGCGCCGCCACGCAGGCATCGATCACGTGATCGAGCTGCGTCCAGTCCACTTCGCGGCTGCTGATGGTGCTGGCCAGCGAGTGCAGCCAGCGCCAGCTTTCCAGCATCTGGATTTTGTCATCGTAGTAGGACGGATCGTAAACCTGGAAGAAGCGCTGCGCGCGGCCTTCCTGATTGACCACGGTGCCGTCGCTTTCTGCAAAGCTGGCGGTGGAAAGGATCAGACCCGCTTTCTCGGTGGTCGCCGTGCGTTGATGATCGATAACGATCACGTTCGGCGTGTTGGTCAACGCCGCATCGACACGGGCTTTTGGCGCATGGCGATAGAGATCGTTTTCCATAATGATAACAGCATCGGCAGAGCCACTTGAAAGCTCGTCGAGCGCTGCATCCAGCGGCTTGCCGCCGATCATGCCCAGGCCCACGCTATTGGCTGCGCCGGATAGCAAAGTGATACCCACGTCCGCGCCGCGTCCTTTCAGCGCTCTGGCAACGTTAGCCGCCGCCTGGATCATCGCCTCGCTGCCCGCGTGCACGCCGGAAATAATCAGCGGTTTCTTCGCGCCGGCCAGCGCCTGTACCACTACGTCGATCTTACCGCTCAGTTCACGATCGAGACCGTCTACCGCCGGCGCCGTTTCATCCAGCGCGTTAGCAATAGCGAAGCCCAGACGCGCCTGATCTTCCACCGGTGCGCGATAGCTCCAGGCGGCGATGTCGTCCAGACGGGTTTCGTCTACGTTGGTGACAAACAGCGGATGTTTGGCGTGTTGGCCGATGTTCATAATCGCCGCAATCTGCCAGTCGGCCACTTTCTGCGCCGCCGCCATTTCGCGCGCTTTGCCCTTAACGGCCTGGCGCACGGAGAGCGCGATGCGTGCGCCGACCTGGGTCAGATCTTCGCCCAGCACCAGCACGGCATCGTAGCTTTCGATTTCGCGCAGCGCTGGCGTATGGATACCGCCTTCGCGCAGTACTTTCAGCATCAGTTCCAGACGCGCCTGCTCGCCAGCCGGAATACCGGTGGAGAAGTTCTCGGCACCGACCAGCTCACGCAGCGCGAAGTTGCTTTCAACGCTGGCGCGTGGCGAACCGATACCAATCACTTTTTTCGCCTGGCGCAGCACGTCCGCCGCGCCCTGCATCGCCTGCTCGGCGTTGAGCGCGATCCAGTCGTCGCCGCGACGCTGCATCGGCTGGCGCGGACGATCCTTCAGGTTGACGTAGCCATAGCCGAAGCGGCCACGGTCGCACAGGAAGTACTGGTTTACGGTGCCGTTATAGCGGTTCTCAATACGACGCAGTTCGCCGTAACGCTCGCCGGGGCTGGTGTTGCAGCCGACGCTGCACTGCTGGCAGATGCTTGGCGCGTACTGCATATCCCATTTACGGTTATAACGCTCGGAGTGCGTTTTATCGGTAAATACGCCGGTAGGGCAGATTTCCACCAGGTTGCCGGAGAACTCGCTCTCCAGCACACCGTCTTCCGGGCGACCGAAGTAGACGTTGTCATGCGCGCCATACACGCCCAGGTCTTTGCCGTCCGCGTAATCTTTGTAGTAGCGCACGCAGCGATAGCAGGCGATACAACGGTTCATTTCGTGCGAGATGAACGGGCCGAGATCCTGATTGCGGTGGGTGCGTTTGGTAAAGCGGTAGCGGCGGAAGCTGTGGCCGGTCATCACCGTCATATCCTGGAGATGGCAGTTACCGCCCTCTTCACAGACCGGACAGTCGTGCGGGTGGTTGGTCATCAGCCACTCCACCACGCTTTCCCGAAACTCTTTCGCTTCGCCGTCATCAATAGAAATAAAGGTGCCGTCGGAGGCTGGCGTCATACAGGACATCACCAGGCGACCACGGGTATCTTCGGCATTCTGGAATTGCTTTACCGCGCACTGGCGGCAGGCACCGACGCTACCGAGCGCCGGATGCCAGCAAAAATAAGGAATATCAAGGCCGAGCGAGAGGCAAGCCTGTAGCAGGTTGTCCGCGCCGTCGACGTCGTATTCTTTACCGTCTACATGAATTGTAGCCATAGTGAAATTGCTCAAGTAAGGCTCGAAACCGAGCGTTAAACACAATTCTTTAAATAACCGTCTTACCTGACGTTGTAGCGGTGTTAGCGGCGTTCTCTTACCCCGGTCACTTACTGAAGTAAGCTGCCGGGGATGCGTTCTCTTGCTACCTGGCTACAACGCCAATTAATTTGGTTATTTCGCGCATTTCTTTGTTTGCACGGTATTTTTACCAGCGCGCCTTCAGCAGGTTCGCCTGGATACCGGCGATCGCGTGCGCGTTGCTGTAAACCTGCGGCGCCATGCCGGCTTCAAATTCTTCACGGAAATACTTGATGGCGCTCTGCAGCGGCTCTACCGCGCCCGGCGCGTGCGCACAGAAAGTTTTGCCCGGCCCAAGCTGGCGGCAAAGCTGCAGCAGGGTTTCGATATCGCCCGGCTGCCCTTCTTTCCGCTCCAGCGCGCGCAGGATTTTTACGCTCCACGGCAGGCCGTCGCGGCACGGCGTACACCAGCCGCACGACTCGCGAGCAAAAAACTCTTCCAGGTTGCGCACCAGCGATACCATATTGATTTCGTGGTCGACCGCCATCGCCAGCGCGGTGCCCAGACGGCTGCCCGCTTTGCCAATGCTGGCGAACTCCATCGGCAGATCCAGATGCGATTCGGTCAGGAAGTCGGTGCCCGCGCCGCCCGGCTGCCAGGCTTTAAACTTCAGGCCATCGCGCATGCCGCCCGCGTACTCTTCCAGAATTTCGCGCGCCGTGGTGCCGAAAGGCAGCTCCCAGACGCCAGGGTTTTTCACCCGGCCGGAAAAGCCCATCATCTTGGTGCCGGTATCGTCGCTCTTAGAGATGTTCTTGTACCAGTCGACGCCGTTGGCGAGGATTGCCGGCACATTGGACAGCGTTTCCACGTTATTGACGCAGGTCGGCTTGCCCCAGACGCCTGCCGAAGCAGGGAAAGGCGGCTTGGAGCGCGGGTTAGCGCGGCGGCCTTCCAGCGAGTTAATCAGCGCGGTTTCTTCGCCGCAGATATAGCGGCCCGCGCCGGTATGCACGATCAGCTCGAAATCAAAGCCGGTGCCCAGAATGTTTTTGCCGAGATAGCCCGCTTCGGTCGCTTCCGCGATGGCGCGACGCAGGTTGACGGCCGCTTCAATATATTCGCCGCGCAGGAAGATATAGCCGCGATACGCTTTCAGCGCGAAGGCGCTAATCAGCATCCCTTCCACCAGCTGGTGCGGCATTTGCTCCATCAGAAGACGGTCTTTATAGGTGCCCGGCTCCATCTCATCGGCGTTACACAGCAGGTAACGAATGTTCATGGATTCGTCTTTCGGCATCAGGCTCCACTTCAGTCCCGTGGAGAAACCTGCGCCGCCGCGCCCTTTCAGGCCGGAATCTTTTACCAGCGCCACGATTTCGTCAGGCGCCATGCCCTTCAGCGCCTTTTCCGCTCCGGCATAGCCGTTTTTGCTGCGATATTCATCGAGGAACACCGCCTGCTTGTCTTCGCGCATACGCCAGGTCAGCGGGTGCGTCTCTGCAGTACGAACAATCTCTTTAATGGTCATTGATACTGCTCCAGTAACGTGACGACGTTTTCCGGCGTGAGATGCACATGCGTGTCCTCATCCACCATCATCGTCGGGCCTTTGTCGCAGTTGCCCAGGCAGCAGGTCGGCAGCAGCGTAAAGCGGCCGTCCGGCGTGGTCTGGCCCGGCTTGATGTTCAGGCTGGCTTCCAGCGCTGCCTGAATACCCTGATAGCCGGTGATATGGCACACCACGCTGTCGCAGTAGCGGATCACATGGCGGCCAACCGGCTGGCGGAAGATCTGGCTGTAAAACGTGGCTACGCCCTCTACGTCGCTGGCCGGAATGCCCAGCACGTCGGCAATGGCTTTGATAGCGCCATCCGGCACCCAGCCACGCTGTTTCTGCACGATTTTCAGCGCTTCAATCGACGCCGCCCGCGCATCTTCGTAATGGTGCTTTTCCTGTTCTATCGCATCATGCTCTGTCGCACTCAGGACGAAAGCATCTGAAGGCTCGATCGTTTCGATCGCAATTCTTTGATCGTGCATAATTAGCGGTCCACGTCTGACATAACAAAATCAATACTGCCGAGGTAAACGATCAGATCGGATACCAGGCTGCCGTTGATGACGGAAGGGATCTGCTGCAGATGCGGGAAGCTAGGCGTGCGCACGCGGGTGCGGTAGCTCATGGTGCTGCCGTCGCTGGTCAGATAGTAGCTGTTGATCCCTTTGGTAGCTTCAATCATCTGGAAAGACTCGTTGGCCGGCATCACCGGACCCCACGAAACCTGCAGGAAGTGGGTGATCAGCGTTTCAATATGCTGCAGCGTGCGCTCTTTCGGCGGCGGCGTGGTCAACGGATGATCGGCTTTAAACGGCCCTTCCGGCATGTTTTTCAGGCACTGTTCCAGGATGCGCATACTCTGCCGCATCTCTTCCATTTTCAGCATAACGCGGGTGTAGGCGCAGCTGATGCCGTCACCAATCGGCACTTCAAAATCAAAGTTTTCGTAGCCGGAGTAAGGACGCCATTTGCGCACGTCGAAGTCCAGACCGGTTGCGCGCAGGCCCGCGCCCGTGGTGCCCCATGCCAGCGCCTCTTCCATGTTGTAGGCGGATACGCCTTTGGCGCGGCCAATCAGCACGGAGTTTTTCAGCGCCGTCTGTTCGTAGGCCTTCAGGCGCTTCGGCATCCAGTCAAGGAATTCGCGCAGCAGACGATCCCAGCCCTTCGGCAGATCGTGCGCCACGCCGCCGATGCGGAACCACGCCGGATGCATACGGAAGCCGGTAATAGCTTCCACCACGTCATAAATTTTCTGGCGGTCGGTAAAGGCAAAGAACACCGGTGACATCGCCCCGACGTCCTGAATAAAAGTAGAAATATAGAGAAGGTGGCTGTTGATACGGAACAGTTCGGAAAGCATCACGCGGATCACGTCAACGCGCTCAGGCACTTTAATGCCCGCCAGCTTTTCTACCGCCAGCACGTAAGGCATCTCGTTTACGCAGCCGCCAAGATATTCAATGCGGTCGGTATAGGGGATATAGCTGTGCCAGGACTGGCGCTCGCCCATCTTCTCCGCGCCACGATGGTGGTAGCCGATATCCGGCACGCAGTCGACAATCTCTTCGCCGTCCAGCTGCAAAATAATGCGGAAAGCACCGTGCGCCGAAGGATGGTTAGGGCCCAGGTTGAGGAACATAAAGTCCTCGTTGGCGGTGCCGCGCTTCATGCCCCACTCTTCCGGTTTGAAGGTCATCGCCTCCATTTCCAGATCTTCTTTCTGCTTGGTCAGCTCGAAGGGATCGAATTCGGTGGCGCGCGCCGGGTAATCTTTACGCAGCGGATGGCCTTCCCAGGTTTGCGGCATCATGATGCGCGTCAGGTGCGGATGGCCGTCAAACGTAATGCCGAACATCTCCCAGGTTTCGCGCTCGTACCAGTTGGCGTTGGCGAAAATTTTGGTGATGGTAGGTACATGCAAATCGTTTTCGGACAGCGCCACCTTGAGCATAATGTCGCGATTGCGCTCAATGGACAGCAGGTGATAGAAAACGGAAAAATCCGCCGCTGGCAGTCCGTCGCGATGCGTGCGCAGGCGTTCGTCCATACCGTGCAGATCGTACAGCATGACATAAGGCTTCGGCAGCTTGCGCAGAAACTCTACAATTTCCAATAATTGTTCGCGTCTTACCCAGACCACCGGAATGCCGGTGCGGGTTGGCTGAACGGTAAAGGCATCTGGCCCAAAACGGTTACGCAATTCGCCGATCACCGGATCATCCAGGTGATCCCGGGTTTGCCATTCTGGCTGAGCGAGATCTTGCGTGGTTAAATCTGTCATAGGTCGTTCACCATGTGGGCCTGTCGACAGGCACTCAGTATTGGCGTCAGAACAGGCCGCCCGCGTATTATTTTTTTCTGCGTGCTGTTTGGGCCTTGTTCATTAACTCTTAAATTTCGTCCGGGGTGCGCAAGTTGGTGACCGCAATGCGTTCGCCCTGCTTCCTTTCACGTTCGGACTGCATGTTGGCTCGATAAACGCCCTGATCGCCGACCACCCAGGAAAGCGGACGACGCTCTTTGCCGATCGATTCCTGGAGCAGCAGCAGAGCCTGCATATAGGCTTCGGGGCGTGGCGGACAGCCGGGAATATAAACGTCAACCGGCAGGAATTTATCCACGCCCTGCACCACGGAATAGATATCGTACATGCCGCCCGAGTTAGCGCAGGCGCCCATCGAAATCACCCACTTGGGCTCCAGCATCTGGTCGTAAAGACGCTGAATAACCGGTGCCATTTTGGTGAAAGGCGTACCGGCTACTACCATGAAGTCGGCCTGACGAGGCGAGGCGCGGATAACTTCGGAACCAAATCGCGCCACGTCGTGCACGGAGGTAAAGGAAGTTGTCATCTCTACGTAACAACAGGAAAGGCCGAAGTTAAACGGCCACAGAGAGTTTTTACGTCCCCAGTTCACCATATCGTGCAGAGCATGTTCGAGCTTGCCCATATAAACGCTTTGATGAACGTGCTTTTCCAGCGGGTCGGTGACGATCTCCTGCTTCTGCAGCGGGTAGCGATCGTTATCGCCGTTCGGGTCTGCGCGGGTTAGCGTATAATCCATTGTTATGCCTCGCTTTTACTGCGTGTGACGATGGGAATGCGAAACGGTAGTGGTTTTGGCTACCACACGGCGAGGTGGGGGTGCCCAGTCCAGCGCGCGGATCCGCACCAGATAAACCAGTCCGGCAAGCAGTACCAAAATAAAGATGGTGGCTTCGATAAAGCCGATCCAGCCGCTTTCGCGGATGGCGGTCGACCATGCATACAGATAGAGCGCTTCCACGTCGAAAATGACGAAGAACATGGCGACCAGGTAGAACTTGGCGGACATGCGCATCTTGGCGGTGCCGACCGGCGCGGCGCCGGACTCAAAAGGGGTATTTGTGTATCTTCCGCGTGCTTTTCCGCCCAGAAACCACGCTCCGGCTAACATTGCACAGCACAGACCGATGGAGACGATCAGAAATACGGCAAACGCCCAATGATGAGCGACGACTTCAGTGGTTGTTGACATACACTCTGCTTAACTCAATAAAGGGCGTCAGGGGGCTGCTCTCATGCACGGCAGTTGGCTGAAGCCTCGATTCACGGGAAAAAATAAAAAACCAGATAAACTATGCTGTCTTTGTTGATTAAGCAGCAATTTTATGGGGTTTTTTACTCCTTTATATAACCTTCTGTCAACTTTCATAAAAGTATCCGTAGGTTATTTTACACAAGTAGCATTTATTTAACATTTGATGCGCAAAGATTGCGCTAAATCGTGTCAGTGACCGACCCTGCACTAAAGTGTAGCGGGTATTTCCCTGCACGGATCGCGGTTTTAACACAGGCTATTCTGGCAGGAATTGCCTGCATTTCCTTCCCCTTACAAGGGTTATTTTTTTGATCCAGCACACGGTTTTAGTCTTTATGAGAAAAAAATAGCCAGGCAGAAGTGAGCAAAATCAATTCAATTTGATTTTTAATTTTTTCACGATGCCGGATAAGGTCAACAAACGGCGTTGGCGCTTTTTAAAACACCAGCATAAAAAAGACCAGGAGAAAAACGCGGGAGAAAGGAAATTAAGGCATAAAAAAAGCCCTCCGAAACACTAACCGTTTCGAAAGGCTTTTTTAGACAGCTCTGCTAACTTTTGTGAATATTAATCAGGATGTTAGAGAAACCGAATTATCACTCGTCTTCATCTGCAAAAGCGGAGCGATCCTGACCCGTAGCGGTCAGATTGTAGGGATCGTTGCTCGACTCCATGGCGTTGAAAATAGCCAGCGCCAGTTCGTTGTCGCTTTCCGGATTGCGGCACAGCAGGTATTCCGTATCCGGCAGCATCGGCAACCCTTCGGCTGCACCCATCACGCGGAGTTCCGGGCTCATCATCTCTACCGGACGAGCGGTCACGCCCAGACCCGCTTTAACGGCGGCGCGGACGGCAGCCAGCGTAGAGGCCACATAAGAGATGCGCCACGGGATACCCGCTTCGTTAAGGTGATCAATAGCCATATCACGATAAGGGCTTGGCTCGTCCAGCAGCACCAGAGGAATTGCTTCTCCGCGCTGGAACACGTAATCGGCCGCACAGTACCAGAGCGTGGGCGAAGTACGCAGGACCTGCCAGGTAAAGTTCATCGGGCTGGAAGTGGTTACCACCAGGTCTACTTCTCCCTGGTTCAGCATTTCCATCATAAATGGATTACGCTTGACGCGAACATCGATAGCCAGCTTCGGATAAACCGAGGTCACGCGGTTGAGCAGGAAAGGCAGAATGGTGTCTGACGTATCGTCAGAAGCGCCGATAGTCAGCACGCCCTGGATATTGCTGTACATCAGCGAGGTGCAGGCTTCATCGTTAAAGCGCAGGATTTTTCTGGCGTAGCCCAGCAGCTGAATACCGTGCTCGGTCAGCAGCTTATTACGGCCATGCCGGGCGAACAGCTCTTTCCCTACCAGCTGCTCCAGACGCTGCATCTGCTGGCTGACAGCAGACTGCGTACGGCATACTGCCGCCGCGGCAGCGGCAAAAGTATTCAGATCGGCGACGGCCACAAACGTTCTGAGCAGATCGAGATCGAGATTAAGAATTGGACGATTTGCACTGGTCATGTTTTCTTCACTTTTATAAGATTTTTAAGATACTACTATCCTGGTGTTATTATCTGCTTTATCAATAAGATAGAGAGACAACCGTAGGCAATGCGACCCGTTGGCTCGTCATTGCCTTAATCACAAACGCGTTATCCCAGCGGCCCAATATGCCCGACTGATGCCGTTGCAAGGCCGCTGACAGATTTATACGTTTGGTACTTCAGCGTGCGTCAGGTTACCTGCCGCCACACCCTGTTACCGTCCAGCCGCCCGCTGGATTAGCCCGGCGCTGTTAGTGTAAGACAACCATAAAAAATCAAACAGCCAGAACACTGTAGTCACAGTGGAATAATAATAAACAAAGCTTAACATTATTGGCGATAAAACGCGCTAAATATTGTTCCGGAAACAGGTTCGTCATACGTCCTTTTTCCTGAAGGATATCCTGACATACTGTCGATTACTTTTTAAGCCCAAATCCGATTATTCTTATCAGTAAAATAATTTTTTATTGTGGATCGCACCTTCTGCTCGCTTTGCACCATAAAAATTTATCAATTAGTAACAATATATCAGCAACGACTGCTCTCCCGTTAAGGTTCTGTCGCTTTTTGTCACCGTCGCCTGTTGCTGCGGTGATGGGCAACCACTGACCAGCCAGTTAAGCAAAGCTGAATAGTTTCATGCGGTGTCAATGCATCTTATTTTACCTAATCGTTACAAAAATGGCCTTCTTGCTTGCAAAAAAACGGGCTTTTTTACACGCTCCTGCACCCAATGCAGGCGTAAGTTTTATTAAACCTTCTCCAGGAAAAAGCGTCGAACCTGAACGGGCTTTGCTGCTGTGCCGTTCAGACAACGCGCAGGCGCGCCGGGCAAACCCGCTATCGGGCTTCAAAAGCGCTGGCGAGAGGAGTACATTGTGCGGGTTTACTTTTCCACGGCAGGAATGCGGCTCAGCCAAAGGCGAATGAAATGACCCCAATTGATAAATCCAGCAAGCTCGATAACGTTTGTTATGACATCCGAGGCCCGGTATTAAAAGAAGCCAGACGCCTTGAAGAAGAAGGCAATAAAGTCCTCAAGCTCAATATTGGCAATCCTGCGCCTTTTGGTTTTGAAGCCCCTGACGAAATCCTGGTCGATGTTATTCGCAACCTGCCGAGCGCGCAGGGTTACTGCGACTCTAAAGGTCTCTATTCGGCGCGTAAAGCTATCGTGCAGCACTATCAGGCTCGCGGCCTGCGCGAAATCACCGTCGAGGACGTTTATATCGGCAACGGCGTTTCCGAACTGATCGTGCAATCGATGCAGGCATTGCTGAACAGCGGCGATGAGATGCTGGTGCCGGCGCCCGATTATCCGCTATGGACGGCCGCCGTTTCGCTTTCCAGCGGTAAAGCGGTGCACTACCTTTGTGACGAGTCGGCTGGCTGGTTCCCGGACCTGGACGACATTCGCAGTAAAATCACTCCGCGCACGCGCGGTATCGTGATTATTAACCCAAATAACCCAACCGGCGCAGTTTACAGCAAGGAGCTGCTGCTGGAAGTCGTGGAGCTGGCCAGACAGCATAATTTGATCATTTTCGCCGATGAAATCTACGACAAAATCCTTTATGACGCCGCTCAGCACCACTCTATCGCCGCGCTGGCGCCGGATCTGTTAACCATTACCTTTAACGGTCTGTCAAAAACCTACCGCGTGGCGGGGTTCCGCCAGGGCTGGATGGTGCTGAACGGGCCGAAAAAACATGCCAAAGGCTACATTGAAGGGCTGGAAATGCTGGCCTCAATGCGCCTGTGCGCTAACGTGCCTGCGCAGCACGCCATTCAGACCGCGCTGGGCGGCTACCAGAGCATCAGCGAGTTTATCGTGCCGGGCGGCAGGCTGTATGAACAGCGCCAGCGCGCCTGGGAACTGATCAACGATATTCCGGGCGTCAGCTGCGTCAAGCCGGACGGCGCGCTTTATATGTTCCCGAAAATCGATGCCAAAAAATTCAATCTCCATGACGATCAGAAAATGGTGCTGGATTTCCTGCTGCAGGAAAAAGTGCTGCTGGTGCAGGGCAGCGCCTTTAACTGGCCATGGCCGGATCATGTGCGCATCGTCACCCTTCCCCACGTAAACGATCTTGAAATGGCTATCAGCAAGTTCGGCCGTTTCCTGGAAGGCTATCGCCAGTAGTCTGATACCGAACCGGATCGGCCAATATCGCTGCATTCTGTAAACTACCGTGATGCCAGAGCGGAATACTTACCGCTCTGGTCTTCAGGCACAGGAAACCGTCCGATGAATCAAAGTCATTTTTTCGCCCATCTCTCCCGTCTTAAACTCATCAACCGCTGGCCGCTGATGCGCAACGTGCGCACGGAAAACGTTTCCGAACACAGCCTGCAGGTGGCGATGGTGGCCCATGCACTGGCAGTGATTAAAAATAAAAAATTCAACGGCAACCTTAACGCGGAACGGATCGCGCTGATGGCGATGTACCACGACGCCAGCGAAGTCCTGACGGGCGATTTGCCAACGCCGGTAAAGTATTACAACGCGCAGATCGCCAACGAATATAAGAAGATTGAAAAGATAGCGCAGCAGAAGCTGGTCGAGATGCTGCCCGACGAGCTGCAGGATGCCTGGCGACCGCTGCTGGACGAGCAGCAGCGCAGCGAAGACGAGACGGCTATCGTCAAGCAGGCTGATGCGCTCTGCGCCTACCTGAAATGTCTGGAAGAGCTGGCCGCCGGTAACCATGAGTTTCAGCTGGCGAAAGCCCGGCTGGAAAAGACCCTGACTCAACGGCGCAGCCCGGAAATGGACTATTTTGTAGAGGTCTTCGTGCCGAGCTTCAGCCTGTCGCTGGATGAAATCAGCCAGCAATCGCTGTAGCCGCGATTAAAACGGGAAGAGCAGCGGCACCAGCAGCACGCTGACCACCATAATCAGCAGCGTAAAAGGCACGCCCGTTTTGACAAAATCGCTGAAGCGATAGCCGCCCGGCCCCAGCACCAGCGTGTTGACCGGACTGGAAACCGGCGTCATAAAGGCGCTGGAAGCCGCTACCGCGACAATCATGGCGAAAGGATAAGGCGAAACGCCCATTTGATGCGCTGCGGCGACGCCAACCGGCGCCATCAGCACCGCCGTGGCGGTATTAGAGATAAACAGACCTATAGTCGCGCACAGAACGAACAGGCAGGTCAGCATGACGTGCGGCGTATAGCCGCCGGCCAGATCCATCAATCCGTCGACAATCAGCGTTATTCCCCCGGTTTTTTGCAGCGCCAGCGCAAACGGCATCATGCCCACAATTAAAATAATGCTCGGCCAGTGGATCGCCCGGTAGGCGCTTTCCATATCGATGCAGCGAAATTTACCCATCAGCAAACAGGCAATGAGCGCCGCTATGGGATTGGGGATTTCATTGGTGAGCATCATGGCAACCATCAGCGCCAGGCAAAAAATGGCGTGCGGCGCCTGGCTGCTGGCGGGCGCGACGTCTTTAACCTCAGCAGGCAGGCTGAGCAGCAGCACGTCCCGCTTTTGTAGCTGCAGCTGAGTGATTTTTTTCCAGTCGCCGATCACCAGCAAACAGTCCCCCAGCTCCAGCGGCAGATCGCTCAGTAAGCCTTCCAGTACCTCGCCGCGACGGCGGATGCCGATCACGCTCACGCCGTAACGTGTACGGAACGAGCTTTCCCGCAGCGTTTTGCCCTGCAGTTCGGAATCGGGAAAAATCAGCACTTCCGCCATGCCGACATCCTGCGCCCGATCGGAAAAGTATTCGCCGCGCAGGATCATCGGTTCCAGCCGGTATTCGCTGCAAAATTCGCGGATATCGATATCGGCGGCGGACATATCGATCAGCAGCACGTCGCGGGCGCGAAACTGCGTCATGCCGGTCACCGGCACCATCACACGCCGGAATTTGCGCCAGCGCTCCAGCCCAACCACGTTAATGCCGTAGCGCTCGCGCAACCGTAAATCGTCCAGCGGCTCGCCAATCAGCGGCGAACCGGGGTGCACGGCCAGGCGGCGCGCTCTGCCGCTCAGCCTGTAATCCCTGATCAGATCGCGGAAAGTACGTTCCTGTCCTTTTCTGGCCTGTTTGTTTTCCGCCGCGCCCAGCCAGAAACGCGCGACAAGCATATAGCCGATGCCCAGCAGCAGCGCGACCAGCCCGATCGGCGTGACGTCGAAGAAGCCGAAACCCGCCAGCCCTTCCCGCACCAGCTCGCTGTTGATCACCAGATTGGGCGCCGTCGCGACCAGCGTCAGCATGCCGCTGATCAGCCCCGCGAAGCTCAGTGGCATCATCAGCCTGCCCGGCGAACGGTTCATCTTCGCCGAGACGCTCATCACTACCGGGATAAAAATCGCCACCACCCCGGTAGAGCTCATAAACGCGCCCAGACCGGCTACGGTCAGCATCAGCAAAGCCAGCATTTTCGCTTCGCTGCTGCCCGCCATTTTCATCAGCCAGTCGCCCATTCTCAGCGCCACGCCGGTACGAACCAGCCCTTCACCGATCACAAACAGCGCCGCGATCAGCAGCACGTTAGCGTCGCTGAAGCCCATCGTGGCTTCCTGCAAGGTCAGCGTGCCGCTAAGCACAAAGGCGATAATCACCAGCAGCGCCACAACATCCATACGCACCTTGCCGCTGACAAACAGCGCGATCGCCATTGCCAGCAGGCTCAGCACCCAGATAAGCTCGTTATTCACATCCGCTTCCCGCTTATGAGCAAAACTGTCGGGAGGATGCCATAAAAAAGCCCCGCGGATGCGGGGCTAAATCATAAGTTAGTGCTTTCGATGCACGTCGATGGTGCCGTCACCGTTTTTATTGATGATCAGCTCCTCCAGCGAGCTGAGCTGCATGGCGACCTCTTCCAGACGAGGTGAACCGGCAGGGGCGTTGACGGCAATCACATGGCTGCCCGCCGCGAGGCCGGAAAGGATACCCGCAGCGGCGTCTTCCACTACCACGCACTCTTCTGGCTCCAGCTCCAGCAGCTGGGCGCCCAGTAAATAGGCATCCGGTGCCGGCTTACCGTTTTGCACGCGTTCAGCGGTGACGAATACCTCCGGTTCCGGCAGGCCAGCCGCCTTACGCCGGGCAGAAGCAACGGGAACAGAGCCGGACGTAACGATAGCCCACGGAATATGCAGCTCGTTAAGCGTGGCGAGCAGTTCCTGCGCGCCCGGTAAAGCTACGATGCCGTCAGTATCTTCCGCTTCGATTTTTTCCAGCGCCAGAAACTCCTGCTGGATGGCCTCTTCAGACGCGCCGGCCATAAAATGACGCAGTGAGGTGATAGCCTGCTTGCCGTGGATAAAATTCAGCACCTCATCCGCTGCGATGTTGTGCCGCGAGGCCCAGTTTACCCAGGCGCGTTCGACTACCGGGAGAGAGTCCACCAGCGTGCCGTCCAAATCAAACAGAAAACCTTTACACTTCACTACATGTTCCTTCTCAGGCGTTGATGATTTGCGCGATCTCGTTCGCGCTCAGATGATACTGCCTTGGGCAAGTGTGCCATACGGCCAGCATCCGTTGATACTTTTCCCACATCGGCGTCTGGGCGTTAAAGCCGTGGCTGCCCGCATCAAACTGAGTATAGCGGCCTTCAATCTGTACCATAAACCGCACGTAGCCAAGGAATCGCGCCTCGGTAGCGGCGTCGAAGCCTAAAAACTGCAGGCGACGCGCTTCGATTTCGCCGGGATCTTTCAGATTTGTCCAGGACACATGCAGCGCGTGGTGCATCTCCATAATATCAATCAGCGTACGGCAGACGGATTCCGGCAGCTCGCCGAATTCGCGATCCAGCTCGCGCATTTGCAGGCCATAGCCGCGTTCGACGATCGTTTGCAGACGACGATAGCGCTCAAGATTATCGGGATCCAACAGGCTCATCAGCTTGTACTGGTTAGAAAGGATTAAACGCTGCGCATGGCTCATTTCCATCATCAACTCCTGGTGTCACGGTGGACAAAATGAAAGGATGGCGCAAGGATCGCATAACGCGCTGTGGCGAGGCACAGCAAACCGCTACTTCTTTGATGCAGGGCAGTTTTTCGCCGCCGCAGCGGCGAAAACCGTAGAACTCAGAGATCGTCGAGGAAAGTTTTGTCCAGCTGACCGAAAGCGCGCTTCAGCACGTCGGCGAGAGCCTGGTAAGTAGGTTTGCCTTCAACAGGCGCCAGCGCCTGGCCAGCGGCCTGAAGTTTTTCGCGCACTTCGTGAAACCAGCTAAGCAGCGTGGGCGGCAGCGGCGTGGCGGAACGTTTGCCCAGCCACCACAGGCCCTGCATCGGCAGGCTACAGGCGAACAGCGCGGTGGCGACGGCAGGCCCAAGCTGGCCCCCCAACGCGATCTGCCAGGTCATGGCGAAGACGGCCAGCGGCGGCATAAAACGGATGCCGAATCGCGTCGCCGTGGTAACTCTGTTTTCCGGAAACAGAGGCGCAAGACGCTTGTCGGCTGGCCACGTCTTCATATAATGCTGCCCGTTCTGAAACAGCTTGACCCAACCGACAGTGCCGGATTCATTTGCCATGGTTGACCTCAACTTCACGGATAAAAATTAAACAAAAAATACCACGTAACAACTTTACCTTACAGCCTTCAAAAAATTTTGTCTTTACAAGGCACTCTGGTTATCCTGTGCGCGATTGTTGAATGGCTGTTACATGCTTGCTGCGATTCTGCTGAGCTCACACGGACCGGCCCGCACAAATTCAAAAAATCTTTGGGTTTTTATGAAATTTTTTTGCTTTCGGACAAATTATGCCGACAGCATGATGTTCATCATAATGTACCAGCTTTCATGCGCTACGCTGATAGTCTGATTGAGTTTTTTTTCGCCACCCTCAACCAATAGGACCTACCATGTCGAGTAAGTTAGTTCTGGTTTTGAACTGCGGTAGCTCTTCGTTAAAATTCGCCATTCTTGATCCCGCAAACGGCGACGAATATCTTTCCGGTTTAGCCGAATGTTTCCACCTGCCCGAAGCGCGCATCAAGTGGAAACTGGAAGGCGAAAAACAGGAAGCGGCCCTGGGGGCTGGCGCAGCTCACAGTGAAGCTCTTAACTTTATCGTTAAAACTATTCTGGCACAAAAACCAGCGCTGTCTGCACAAATTACTGCAATAGGTCACCGTATCGTGCACGGCGGCGAAAAGCTGACCCAGTCCGTGGTGATTGACCAGGACGTTGTTCAGGGTATTAAAGACGCCTCTTCTTTTGCGCCGTTGCATAATCCGGCGCACCTGATCGGTATCGATGAAGCGATGAAAAACTTTCCGCATCTTTCCGATAAAAACGTGGCGGTGTTCGATACCGCGTTTCATCAGAGCATGCCGGAAGAGTCTTACCTGTATGCCCTGCCTTATCATTTATATAAGGAACACGGCGTGCGCCGCTACGGCGCTCACGGTACCAGCCACTACTACGTCACGCACGAAGCGGCCAAAGCGCTTAACAAGCCGCTGCATGAACTGAACATCATTACCTGTCATCTGGGCAACGGCGGTTCCGTCAGCGCAATTCGTAACGGCGAGTGCGTGGACACCTCTATGGGCCTGACGCCGCTGGAAGGCCTGGTCATGGGCACCCGCTCCGGCGATATCGATCCGGCGATTGTGTTTTTCCTGCACGACACGCTGGGGATGAGCGTTGACGCCATCAACAAAATGCTGACCAAAGAGTCCGGGCTGCTTGGCCTGACCGGCGTGACCAGCGACTGCCGCTACGTGGAAGAGAACTACACCACCAAAGAAGATGCTAAGCGCGCGATGGACGTTTATTGCCATCGCCTTGCCAAATACATCGGTTCCTATACGGCGCTGATGGAAGGCCGGCTGGACGCGGTTATCTTTACTGGCGGCATTGGCGAAAACGCCGCAATGGTGCGCGAGCTGACGCTGAAAAAACTGGCGCTGCTCGGTTTTGAACCCGATCATGAGCGTAATCTGGCCGCTCGCTTCGGCAAAGCGGGTTTTATCAATAAAGAAGGCACCCGACCTGCTATTGTCATCCCGACTAACGAAGAGCTGGTGATTGCGCAGGACGCCAGCCGCTTAACCGCTTAAGTGCACACCGTCAGCTCAGGCTGACGGTGCTGTTTCAGACATCAGGAAACCCACCGCCGCTGTTTTTCCGGCAGTTATCGCTAAAGCATCGGCATAACGGGTCTAATTATGAGAGGTTTACCTTGTCTCGTACCATAATGCTCATCCCTACCGGCACCAGCGTCGGTCTTACCAGCGTCAGCCTTGGCGTTATCCGCGCGATGGAGCGTAAAGGCGTCCGTCTCAGCGTGTTTAAACCTATCGCCCAGCCGCGTACCGGCGGCGATTCGCTTGACCAGACCACGCTGATTATCCGTAAAAACTCCGCGATTCCGGCAGCCGAACCGCTGCAGATGAGCCGCGTGGAATCGCTGCTCGGCGCTAATCAGCAGGACGTGCTGATGGAAGAGATCATCGCGCGCTACCACGAGAACACCAAAGATGCAGAAGTGGTGCTGGTGGAAGGCCTGGTGCCGACGCGCAAGCATCAGTTCGCTACGGCGCTGAACTATGAGATCGCCAAAACGCTGAACGCGGAGATCGTTTTTGTGATGTCGCCCGGCAACGATTCGCCGGAAGCGCTACAGGAGCGTATCAAGCTGACGCGCAGCAGTTTCGGCGGCAGCAAAAATAAAAACATCACGGGCGTGATCGTTAATAAGCTGAACGCGCCTGTTGATGAACAGGGCCGTACCCGTCCCGACCTTTCCGAAATTTTTGATGACTCCACCAAGGCCAGCATTGCCAATATCGATCCGCAGCAGCTGGCCGTCAACAGTCCGCTGCCGGTGCTGGGCTGCGTGCCGTGGAGCTTCGATCTGATAGCTACCCGCGCTATCGATATGTGCCACCATCTTAATGCGCAGATTATTAACGAAGGCGATATTGCCACGCGCCGCGTGAAGTCGGTGACGTTCTGCGCCCGCAGCCTGCCGCATATGCTGGAGCATTTTCGTCCCGGCTCGCTGCTGGTGACCTCCGCCGACCGTCCTGACGTGCTGGTGGCTGCCTGCCTGGCGGCAATGAACGGCGTGGAGATCGGCGCTATCCTGCTGACCGGCGGCTATCAGATCGATGCGCCTATCCAGCGCCTGTGCGAACGCGCCTTCGCGACCGGCCTGCCGGTGTTTATGGTGAAAACCAATACCTGGCAGACCTCGCTGAGCCTGCAAAGCTTTAACCTGGAAGTGCCCAGCGACGATACCCAACGCGTTGAGCGGGTGCAGGAATACGTGGCCAGCCATATCAGCGCCGACTGGATTGACTCGCTGACCGCCGCCTCCGAGCGCAGCCGCCGCCTGTCGCCGCCGGCCTTCCGCTATCAGCTGACCGAGCTGGCCCGCCATGCCCGCAAGCGCATCGTTCTGCCGGAAGGCGACGAGCCGCGTACCGTTAAAGCGGCCGCTATCTGTGCCGAACGCGGCATCGCTACCTGCGTGCTGCTGGGCAATCCGGATGAGATCCAGCGCGTAGCCGCCGCCCAGGGCGTCGAGCTGGGCAAAGGCATCGAAATCGTCGATCCACAGCAGGTGCGGGAAAACTATGTGCCTCGCCTGGTGGAGCTGCGTAAAAACAAAGGCATGACCGAGGTTGTGGCGCAGGAGCAGCTGGAAGACAACGTGATGCTGGGCACCATGATGCTGGAAAGCAGCGAAGTGGACGGTCTGGTTTCCGGCGCGGTGCACACCACGGCCAACACCATTCGTCCGCCGTTACAGCTGATTAAAACCGCGCCGGGCAGTTCGCTGGTCTCTTCGGTGTTCTTTATGCTGCTGCCGGAGCAGGTGCTGGTGTATGGCGACTGCGCCATCAATCCGGATCCGAATCCGGAGCAGCTGGCTGAAATCGCCATCCAGTCCGCCGATTCCGCTACCGCTTTCGGCATTGAGCCGCGCGTGGCGATGATCTCCTACTCGACCGGCAACTCCGGCGCGGGCAGCGACGTGGAAAAAGTGCGCGAGGCTACGCGCATCGCCAAAGAGAAACGCCCGGATCTGGTGATCGACGGCCCGTTGCAGTACGACGCTGCGATTATGGCCGACGTCGCCAAATCCAAAGCGCCGGATTCACCGGTCGCCGGTCGCGCCACCGTGTTTATCTTCCCGGATCTGAATACCGGTAACACCACCTATAAAGCCGTACAGCGCTCTGCCGATCTTATTTCCATCGGGCCGATGCTGCAGGGTATGCGCAAGCCGGTTAACGATCTGTCGCGCGGCGCGTTAGTAGACGATATTGTTTATACTATCGCCCTGACCGCCATTCAGGCGAAACAGGCCGAAGGTTAATACGCACTTTAAATTGAAGCGGATCGAAAGGTCCGCTTTTTTTTTGCGGAAATAAAAAAGTCATCCTGGCGGAATAACATTACCCCCGGTATTTGCGCCCGTCCTGGAACATTCATTTTTACGCAAAGAAAAAACACACAACTCTCTGATATAAAAAATAAAAATTCTGAATAAAATTATTCCTGGTAGAATCCAGGTTCCGGTGCCAGGCTTATCATGGCAAGAGACAGAGTCTTTTTGATAATAATGTCTTCAGGAACAACACCTATATCAGGCAAGGGAGTTCTCTCATGAGCGATCACCAAGTTCATCCGGTTTACAATGAAGTAAATAGCGGCATTCCGCTAAAGCGTATTTCATGGAGCGCTATTTTCGCAGGCGTGATCCTTTCCGTGGTTATTTATTTGCTGCTAACCATTCTGGGTACGGCAATTGGCGCGACCACGATCGATCCGTTAAAAGAACAAAATCCGCTTGAAGGCCTGGGCACGGGCGCCACTATCTGGACAGGGCTGAGCATGCTGATCTCTGTCGGTGCGGGCGCCTATATCACCGGCCGCCTGGCACAGCGTGAAGGCGCGCTGCACGGATTACTGATGTGGGCCGTGAACACGCTGGTTTGCGTGTGGCTGTTCGCTATTGTGCTTAGCAGCGCCGTTAGCGGTACTGCCAGCGTGATCGGCTCCGGCTTCAACATGCTGGGCAACGGTATTTCCAGCGTAGCGCCTTCTGTAGGCCAGAACATTAAGCAGAAACTGCAGGAAAACAATATTGACCTGAACAATCTGCAAAACGAGCTGGAAACCACGCTGCGTCAGACCGGCAAGCCAGAATTGCAGCCGGAAAAACTGCAGCAGGACGCTAATAAAGAAGCCGATACCGCGCAAAATCAGGCTGAGGACACTGCCAAAGATCAGCAGAATGCCGATACCGATTTAGCCAGCTGGTTCTCAGGCGTCGTGCAGCGTAACCAGGCTACCCTTCAGGCTGCCGACGTTGACGCGCTGAAAAACATCGTTAAAGCCCGTACTGGTAAGAGCGATCAGGAAGTCGATCAGATCGTTGCTCAGACGCAACAGAGCTACGAGCAGGCTTACCAGAAATATCAGGAACTGAAAAAACAAGCGGAGCAGAAAGCCCGTGAAGCCGGTGAGCAAGCCGCCGCCGCTACGGCAAAAGCCAGCTGGATCGCCCTGATCACGCTGCTGGTGGAAGCCGCGATCGCAGGTTGGATGGGTATGCTGGGTCGTAAAACACAGCCCCGCCTGGCCGTACGCGAAACTCGCTAATCACCAGTGCTAAAAAGGCCGCTTATGCGGCCTTTTTTTTAGCGATTCTGCTCGCCGTTGCGGCTCAGCCACAGCGACAGCGCTTTCAGCGAATCATCCGTAAACTCGTCGCAGCGGCCAGTGATCTCTTCCGGCGTCATCCAGAATATCTCTTCGACCTCTTCTTCCTGCATCGCGAACGGGCCGTGAGACACGCAGCTAAACAGGCCTCCCCACACGCGACAGTGCTGGTCTTCATAATAGAACAGACCATGCTCCGCAAAAGGTACAGCGGCAATGCCCAGCT
The DNA here is from genome assembly GCF_041224955.1 of Erwinia aeris. Classification (NCBI taxonomy): domain Bacteria; kingdom Pseudomonadati; phylum Pseudomonadota; class Gammaproteobacteria; order Enterobacterales; family Erwiniaceae; genus Erwinia; species Erwinia aeris. Next base: position 93,671 of record NZ_JBGFFX010000014.1, read on the forward strand.
CTTCTTCTGCTTCCCGACGCGCCGACTCCAGCATCTCTTCGCCGCTTTGTACTACGCCGCCAGCGGTTGCATCCAGCATTCCCGGCATAAAGTCTTTGTTCTGCGTCCGGCGCTGCACCAGGATCTTGCCTGCGCCGTTATGCACCACGATATAGGTGGCGCGATGACGTAAACATTGCGCCCGCATCTGCGCCCGGCTGGACTTCGCGATTACCTCGTTATCTTCGTTAACGATATCCACCCACTCCGTGCCGCTGTCTTGCTCCACCATCCCCAACCCTTACTTTTCTGGCGCCTTCGCGCTCGTTGATGCCTGCCCGCGCAGTCTGCCACGGGTCGCCTTAAGATACTGATCCCGCTGTGTCATTCTGCGGTATCTTTAGAAGATTCAGACAGCCAAAGCTGCACCGACGCCCGCTGCCACTGAAAATGAGCGTAATCCGCCACGCGCGCCGGTACGCTGTCGCCATGCAGCGCCAGCCTGTTAATCATTATCGCTAAATCCGTATCCGCTATCGACCACTCGCCAAAAAGATTCTGCTGGCCCGACGGCAGCAGCTTTTCAACGGCGCTTATCAGTTTATTAGCGGAGCGCTGCGCCGCCGTCGACAGCGGCGCAAAGGTTTCGCCAGCAAACAGAACTTCCGTGGGGCGCTCCTGGCGAAGCGGCAGAAAATCACTGCGCAGCCAGGCCTGGATCTCTCTGGCCCTGGCGCGCTTTTCCCGGCCCTGCGGATAAAGCCGTTCAAACTCCGGCGCAGGAAAGCGCTCCTCCAGATATTCGGCGATGGCGGAGGATTCAGAAAGCATAAAATCATCAAGCTGCAAAGTGGGCACGCGGCGCGTCAGCGACAGCGCGCCATAGCCCGCCTCAAGGTGCTGGTCGCTGGCCAGATCGATACGCTTTACTGAAAAAGGCACCCCCTTTTCGCTGAGCGCCACAAAAACAGACATCACATAGGGACTAAAAAAACAGGCATCTGACCACAAAACAACGTTGGGATAATTCATCCTCGGTTCCTTATCAGGCGGCGTCTGCAACCTGTTTACCCATTTTTTTAACAGAAGGCAATCTCTCCTGACCGGCGTCGGTTACTTTGCCGACGCGCGTCGCGCTTTCCCGTCAACTTCGCCTAAGCTTATGGCATTGACGACACCCTTTGAGGAGAAAAAAATGCACATTTTACTCACGGGCGGCACCGGTCTGATCGGCAGCCATCTGATCCCTCGTCTTCTATCCCGGGGCGACAGCGTGAGCGTGGTCACGCGCGACGTCGTCAGCGCACGGCAGAAACTGGGGGAAAAGGTTAGCCTGTGGTCCGGGCTGGATCAGCAGCGTAACCTTGACGGCGTGGATGCCGTTATCAACCTGGCCGGCGAGCCTATCGCCGACAAGCGCTGGACCGAACAGCAAAAGCAGCATCTTTGTGAAAGCCGCTGGCAGATGACCGAAAAGCTGGCCACGCTGATCAATGCCAGTACGACCCCGCCGAAAGTTTTTATCTCCGGTTCGGCAACGGGGTTTTACGGCGATACCGGCGATGTGGTGATCACTGAAGACGATCCCGGCCATGCGGAATTTACCCATAAGCTGTGCGCGCACTGGGAAGCGCTGGCGATGGCGGCCGACAGCGACAGAACACGGGTTTGCCTGCTGCGTACCGGCGTCGTGCTGGCTAAAACCGGCGGCGCGCTGAGCAAAATGAAGCTGCCCTTCAAACTGGGCATCGGCGGCCCCCTTGGCAGCGGACAGCAATATATGCCGTGGATCCACCTGGACGATATGCTGAACGCGATCCTGTGGCTGCTGGATAACCCGGATCTACGCGGGCCGTTCAATATGGTTTCGCCCTACGCGGTACGCAACGAGCAGTTCGCCGCCATGCTGGGTCATGCGCTGCACCGACCAGCCTTTATGCGCACGCCCGCCAGCGCGATTAAGCTGATGATGGGCGAATCCGCGGTGCTGGTGCTGGGTGGTCAGCACGTGTTGCCGAAGCGGCTGGAAGCGTCAGGCTTCAGCTTTCGCTGGTATCAGCTGGACGAAGCGCTGGCGGACGTGGTGTAACGGCCCTATTTCAATGCGCCCGCTAAAAACTGCTGCAGCCGCGGACTTTGCGGATGGTTAAACAGCACCTCCGGCGGCCCCTGCTCTTCTATCCGGCCCTGATGTAAAAAAATCACGTGGCTGGAGACGTGGCGGGCAAATTCCATTTCGTGCGTCACTACCACCATGGTTTTGCCCTCTTCCGCCAGCTTTTGCATAATCCGCAGAACTTCGCCCACCAGCTCCGGATCGAGCGCCGAGGTTGGTTCATCAAACAGCAGCACTTCCGGCTCCATTGCCAGCGCGCGGGCAATGGAAACGCGCTGCTGCTGGCCGCCGGAGAGATGCACCGGATATTTTGCCCGCGCGCGCTCGTCGATGCCGACCTTATCCAGATAGCGAATGGCCCGCGACTGCGCCTCGGCCTTGCTCAGGCCCAGCACCTGGATGGGCGCCTCCATCACGTTTTGCAGCACCGTCAGATGGCTCCAGAGGTTAAAGTGCTGGAACACCATCGTCAGGCTGGTGCGCAGCGCCCGCAGCTGCTCTTTATTGGCGACTTTTAGCTGGCCGTCGGTGTCGCGCACCAGATTAATCAGCTGATTATTAACGGCAATAGAGCCTTCGCTCGGCTTCTCCAGAAAGTTAATGCAGCGCAAAAAGGTACTTTTCCCCGAGCCGGAAGAGCCAATAATGGTGATGACATCGCCCGCCTTTGCCTGAAGCGAGACGCCCTTCAGCACTTCATGATCGCCATAGCGTTTATGCAGCTCGGTGACGTTTAGTTTATTGGACATAGGTCTACTCAATGGGTCGATGAAGGTTTCATATGCGCCAGCCAGCGTTTTTCCGCCCTGCGGAACAGGCTAATCAATACATAAGAGATAATCAGATACAGCGCCGCCGCGATGCCGAAAGCAACGAAAGGCCGATAGGTGGCGGAGTTGATATCGCGCGCGACCTTCAGCAGGTCGGGCACGGTCGCGGTAAAGGCCAGCGCCGTAGAGTGCAGCATCAAAATTACCTCATTGCTGTAGGCGGGCAGCGCGATGCGCAGCGCCGAAGGCAGAATAATGCAGCGATAGAGCTTAAAGGTAGAGAAGCCATAGGCGCGCGCCGCCTCGATTTCACCATGCGGCACGGCGCGGATGGCGCCAGCGAAAATTTCCGTGGTGTAGGCGCAGGTATTCAGCGTCAGCGCCAGCAGCGTACAGTTCAGGCCGCTGCGGAAAAAGGTATTCAGCAGATCGTTGCCTTTAACCACGTCCAGCGTATACATGCCTGAGTAGAACACCAGCAGCTGGACATACAGCGGCGTGCCGCGAAACAGATAGGTAAACAGCCAGACCGGAAAGCGTACGGCTTTAATGGACGACACGCGGGCGATCGCCAGCAGTATCGCCAGACAGCCGCCCAGCGCCACGGAGATAATCAGCAGCCAGAGCGTAATCGCCACGCCGGAAAAGCGGTAGCCGTCCGTCCACAGCAGGGCCTTCCAGTATTCCTGCAAAATGTCGATCATAAGTCCGCCCTTTTCACGCCCACGGAGTAGCGACGCGTAAGCCACCACAGCACGCCGTTAGAAAGCGTGGTGAAAATCAGGTAAACCACACCGGCGACGATGGCGAAATAAAACGGCTGCCAGGTGCTTTTGCCCGCCAGCTGCGTGGCTTTTACCACATCCTCCAACCCCAGCAGCGACACCAGCGCGGTCGCCTTGAGGATCACCTGCCAGTTGTTGCCGATGCCGGGCAGCGCATAGCGCATCATCGCCGGGAACAGGATGCGGCGGAACGTTTGCGACGCGGTAAAACCGAACGCGGTGGCCGCTTCGATTTGCCCTTTCGATACCGCCATAAAGGCGCCGCGAAACGTTTCCGTGAAATAGGCGCCGTAGATAAAACCCAGCGTAATAATGCCCGCCGTCATCGGATCGATATTAAACTGGCTGAGGCCCATCAGCTCGGTAACCTGGTTAAGCGCGATTTGCAGCCCATAGAAGATCAGCAGCATCAGCACCAGATCGGGCACGCCGCGGATCAGCGTGGTGTAGCTTTCAAACAGCATTGCCAGCGGACGACGGCCGGAAAGCTTTGCGCCCGCGCCAATAAGGCCCAGCACCACCGAAAGCAGCACCGAACAGAGCGCCAGCTCCAGCGTCACCATCGCGCCTTTGAAAATGATTGCAGAGTAGCCATACAGCATAAGGAGTTTCCTGTCTGATTTAAGGCGTTTGCCCCAACGCCGGGGGCAAATCGGGGGCCGCCAGCGCCGCCCCCTGACAGGTTTTCTTAGCCGCCGTAGACGTCAAAGTTAAAATATTTTTTCGCCAGCTTGTCATAGGTGCCGTCCTGGCGCATCGCCGCCACGGCTTTATCGATAGCGGCTTTCAGCTCGGTGCTTTCTTTCGGCAGCCCCATACCTGTGCCGACGCCAAAGATTTTTTCGTCCTTCACTGCCGGGCCGGCAAAAGCGTAGTCTTTACCAACGGGCTGCTTGAGGAAGCCTTCGCTGGCGGCCACTTCATCCTGAAACGCGGCGTCGATACGTCCCGCCGTCAGATCCTGATAAACCAAATCCTGATTGGCATAAGGCGTTACGGTTACGCCCTGCGTGCGCCAGTACTGGTTGGCATAGGTTTCCTGCGTTGTGCCCTGCAGCAAACCAATAGTTTTGCCCTTCAGCGACGCCACGGTCGGTTCGATTTTGGCACCTTTAGGGGCGATCAGGCGGGCGTTGGCGGCATAAAGTTTTTCAGAGAAGGCGATCTCCTGCTGACGCTTTTCGGTAATAGAAAGCGAAGAGATAATCGCATCGATTTTTTTCGCCTTCAGCGACGGGATCAGCGCGTCGAAATCGCTTTCGACGAAGGTACATTTCGTTGCCATACGCTTACAGATCTCGTTGGCAAGGTCGATATCAAAGCCCACCAGTTCGCCCTGCGCGTTTTTGGATTCAAACGGCGCATAGGTTGGGTCGGTGCCGATACGCAGCGTTTTGGGCACGGCGGCCAGCGCGCTACCGGCAGAGAACGCCAGCAGCAGAGAAAGAGCCATCACCTGCTTCTTCATAGATTATCCTCAGAGTCACTTTTATTATGGAGGGGCCAGCGTAAAGACGTGCAGCTTTCATGCCACCTTTACCAGAGGGTCACGAAAGCGCACCGGCGCATAAAGAAGTTAAAAAAACGCGACCCGACAGCAGGATTATGGAAGAAGAATGCCTCGCTTTGGTGCATTTTCTGCACGCAAAGCGTGTTTATGGGAGCGGGCGCACCAAAAAAGCGCAGGACACAGGCTTCTATGCACCCTGCCAGCGCGTGAAAAGATCGTTATCCAGCTCGATATCAAACTGATCCAGCACGCGGTTGACCGTCTGGTCAACGATGTCCATGACGTTCTCAGGACGATGATAGAAGGCCGGTACGGGCGGCATGATAATCGCGCCCAGCTCCGCCGCCGTGGTCATCATCCGCAGATGGCCCAGATGCAGCGGCGTTTCCCGCACGCAGAGCACCAGACGACGACGCTCTTTCAGGATCACGTCCGCCGCACGCGTCAGCAGACCGTCGCTGTAGCTGTGGACGATGCCGGACAGCGTTTTCATTGAACAGGGCAGGATAGCCATTCCGTCGGTTTTGAACGAGCCGGAAGAGATGCTGGCGGCGATATCGCGCGCGTCATGCACCACATCCGCCATCGCCTGCACGTCGCGCACGGAATAGTCGCTTTCCAGCGCCAGCGTCTGCCGCGCGGCCTGGCTCATCACCAGATGCGTTTCCACTTCGTCGACCTGTTGCAGTATCTGGAGCGTGCGAATGCCGTAAATTACGCCGCTGGCGCCCGAAATGCCGATGATAAGTCGTTTCATAATAATCCTTAACCTTCCTGGGGCCGGCCCAAAAAAAATGGGCCGGAATAGCTTCCGACCCATGATACCAGGAAAGCGGCGAGCGCATCAGCCCTCGTTGTGCATTTCCAGGTTTTCGACCTCGTTCTGGCGCGCCAGCGCTTTTGCGTCGTCGTTGCGCAGCGACTGGATATGCTCCAGATAGCGCTGATCGACATCTTTCGTCACGTAGACGCCGTTAAACACCGAACATTCAAACTGGGCAATATCCGGATTTTCTTCGCGCACCGCCTCAATCAGATCGTCCAGGTCCTGGAAAATCAGCGCGTCGGCTTTGATCAGCTTGCAGATCTCGTCCACTTCCCGCCCGTGCGCAATCAGCTCGGTCGCGCTTGGCATATCGATGCCGTAGACGTTCGGGAAGCGGATTTCCGGCGCGGCGGAAGCCAGATAGACTTTTTTCGCCCCGGCTTCGCGCGCCATTTCAATAATCTGTTCCGACGTGGTGCCGCGCACGATGGAATCGTCCACCAGCAGCACGTTCTTACCGCGAAATTCCGCGCGGTTGGCGTTCAGCTTGCGGCGCACCGCGCTGCGGCGCTGGTGCTGGCCCGGCATAATAAAGGTGCGGCCCACGTAGCGGTTTTTCACAAAACCCTGACGGTAAGGCTTGTCCAGAATGCGCGCCATTTCCAGCGCGATATCGCAGGAGGTTTCCGGGATCGGGATCACCACGTCAATATCCAGGTCTTCCCATTCGCGGGCAATCTTTTCGCCCAGCTTGGTGCCCATGCGCACGCGGGCGCTGTATACGGAAATTTTGTCCAGGAAGGAATCCGGGCGGGCAAAATAGACGTACTCGAACAGGCACGGGTTGCATTTGGGGTTTTCCGCGCACTGACGGGTGAACAGCTGCCCTTTCTCAGTGACGTAAACCGCTTCGCCCGGCGCCACGTCGCGCAGGAACTCAAAGCCCAGCGTATCCAGCGCCACGCTTTCGGAAGCCACCATATACTCGCTGCGGCCGTCTTTCATTGCGCGCTTGCCGATAACCAGCGGACGGATGCCGTTGGGATCGCGGAAGGCGACCAGGCCGTGGCCGATAATCATCGCTACGCAGGCATAAGCGCCGCGCACGTGCTGGTGCACCGCCGCCACCGCCGCGAAAATATTCTCCGCTTCCAGCGGATAGTGCTGAAAACGATCCAGCTCGGTGGCGAAAATATTCAGCAGGATTTCCGAATCGGAAGTGGTGTTCACGTGACGGCGGCCGCTTTCAAACAGCTGCTTGCGCAGCTCGTGGGCGTTGGTCAGGTTACCGTTGTGCGCAAGCGTAATGCCGTAAGGCGAGTTAACGTAGAAGGGCTGCGCTTCAGAAGCGCTGGAGCTTCCGGCGGTCGGGTAGCGGACGTGGCCGATCCCCATATTGCCCTGCAAACGCTGCATATGGCGGGCTTCAAAAACATCGCTCACCAGGCCGTTTGCTTTACGCAGGCGGAAGCAGTTCAGGGCATCAATGGTAACGATGCCTGCGGCATCCTGGCCACGGTGCTGCAGCACCGTTAACGCATCATAAATCGACTGGTTGACCGGCATAAAACCGGCGATCCCGACAATACCGCACATGTGGTCATTTCCTCATAAGCCGCAACCCCGGCTCAATTACCGGGGTAAAAAACTCGACGTGCTTTTCAGGTAGTCAAAAAACCACCTGATTATATAGCTAAACTGGGGAATCAGCTGGGACTGCTGCCAGTCCGGGCTTTTGGAAAAGCCGGTGAAGGTATCAAGGAAAAACAGCATGGCCGACACAATCAGTACGCCGCGTAATGCCCCGAAACAGACTCCCAGCACCCTGTCGGTTCCCGACAGGCCGGTTTTTTCAACCAGCGAGCCAATCACATAGTTGACTATCGCGCCGACAATCAGCGTGGCGATAAACAATGCCGCGATGGCGATTCCATTTCGAACCAGTTCGTCTTCAAAACCTGTGAACCAGACAGCAAGGAAGGAGTAATAATGACTGGCGACAAAAAATGCGCAACCCCAGGTGACGAGCGAAAGTGCTTCCCGAACGAACCCGCGGATCAGGCTGACAAGAGCCGAAAAACCAATAACCGCAATAATGACGTAATCTATCCAGACCATGAACTCTTCCAGCGACTGTGCCTCTGATCAGGCTGCATCCCTCTGCTGTCTGCCGCGTCGGCACGGGCAGCACAGGGACACAACCTGAGTTCGGGGCGAATTCTAACAGAAAAAGAAAACGTTTGCGTAGCTTTTCCTTAACCGTCCTGATGAAAACCGGGCGTGAAAAAAACCAGCGCAAAACCTGCAGAGATAACGGGAAAACAGGCTGGCCGACTCGTCCCGGCAACTGTTTGATTTACTTTGTTTTACGGGCTACCGCCTCGCCTGAAACGGCACAACGACAGCCCGATTTCAGCGCCTGAAAGGCGCCGTCTCTTGCTGCGATAGCAACAATCTAACGTGCGCTATAAGGCTTTACCACGCCGCTCAGTCCGGAGATGCCTTTCAGCTCGCCCACGGCGGCCTGCATCTTCGCTTTTGAAGCGTCCGGCCCGACATAAACGCGGGTAATCTGGCCCTGCACCGGCGTTGACGGCACCGTAAAGGCGCGATAGCCGGAAAGGCGCAGCGAGGCGACGATTTCGTTAACCTTAGCGGCGTTCTTCAGCGCCCCCAGCTGCACGACCCACGCCTGACCTGCCGGCGCGCTCTCCTGCTGTACGGGCTTCGGCTCCGGTTTCGGTTCCGGTTTGGTTTCCGGCTTCGCTACCGGCTTAGGTTCCGCCTTCGGCTTCTCTACGGGTTTTGGCTGCGCTTTGGGTTTTTCGACCGGTTTTTCCGTCACCACATGACTTACCGGCGGCGGCGACACCACGGTCGGCTGGTTGCCCGCCTGCGGCGCGGTAGAGCCGCTTTCAGCCTGCGAGGTATTTTCATTGGTCTGGCCCGCTATCGCTGTGCCTGCGCCTTCCGGCGGCTGGGCTGGCAGCGACTGCGTGACCGGCGGCACCATCTCCGTTTCCTGCTGATCGCCAGGCTTAGGCACCAGCGGGATCGCGGCGAACTCTTCTTTATAGTGCTTTTTCTTACCGTCCAGCAGGCCCGGCAGCACGATAACGCCCAGCGCCACGATGATCACCGTTCCGACCAAACGATTTTGAAACTTACTTGCCACTGCCACTCTCCGTTTCCATCGTTTCCATTACCTGCGCTACGGTGTGGAAAGAACCGCACACCAGCACGATATCCTGCGGCCCGGCCTGTCGCCGCGCCTGGTCAAACGCCGCCGCCACGCTGGCACAGGCCTGCGCGCCCGGCAAATGCGCCAGCAGCTGCTCCGCGCTTGCGCCTCGCGGCCCTGCCAGCGGCGCGCAGTACCAGTAGTCGACCTGCGGCGCCAGGCAGGCCAGCGTCCCGGCGATATCTTTGTCGTGCAGCATGCCGACCACCGCATGGACCTTTCCGGCTTTCGGCAGCTCGCCCAGGCGTTCGGCCAGGTAGCCAGCCGCATGAGGATTATGCGCGACATCCAGAATAATGCGCGGCGATTGTGCAACGGTCTGAAAACGACCGGGCAAAATCGCTTTGTCCAGCTCGTAAAGCGTGGCGTCATCAACTTTTAACGACGATGCGCGCAGCGCGGCCAGCGCGGTGGCGGCATTCGGCAGCGGCACCTGCGGCATCGGCAGGCCGTTCAGCGTGCCCTGCGCGTCGGTAAAGCTCCAGTCGTGCTCGCCAACGCGGTAAGACCAGTCGCGACCACGCTTCAATAACTGCGCGCCCAGCTTATCGGCCACTTCGCCAATGGTATGCGGCATATCAGGTTCGCCAACGATAGCAGGCTTGCCGCCACGAAAGACGCCCGCTTTTTCGCGGCCAATGCTTTCACGATCCGGGCCAAGCCAGTCGGTATGATCGAGCGCGATGCTGGTGATTACCGATACGTCGGCATCCACGATATTGGTCGCGTCCAGGCGGCCACCCAGCCCCACTTCCAGGATCACCACATCAAGCTGCGCACGCTTAAACAGCCAGAGCGCGGAAAGCGTACCGTACTCGAAATAGGTCAGCGAAGTGTCGCCGCGCCCTTTTTCAATATCGGCAAATGAGGCGGTATGCTCCGCTTCGGCCAGCTCAAGCCCCTGAATGCGCACGCGTTCGGTATAGCGCACCAGGTGCGGCGAGCTGTAGACGCCGACGCGATAGCCGGCGGCCATCAGCAGCGTTTCCAGCGTCCGGCAGGTGGTGCCTTTGCCGTTGGTGCCGGCGACGGTAAAAACAAACGGAGCAGGTTTAAGAAGGTCAAGCCGTGCGGCGACGCGCTGAACGCGCGCCAGCCCGAGTTCGATAGCCTGAGAATGCAGATTCTCAAGATAATGAAGCCACGTGGCCAGAGGCGACGTGGCTTGAGGAAGAGTATCCATGTATCCCGTTCACAAGTTACGGTTCATTGGTGAAAGGGCGACGCGCGCCCTTTCGGACATCGGTCAGGCTTCAGGGCTTTGTGGCGCCTCTTCCACCTCTGGCACGCGCTCTTCCTGCGGCGCCGGCAGATTCATCATCTTCGCCAGCACGGAGGCGAGCTTAAAGCGCATCACCGGACGGCGCACGATCATGTCGATAGCGCCCTTCTCGATTAAAAATTCGCTGCGCTGGAAGCCCGGCGGCAGTTTTTCACGCACGGTCTGTTCGATCACGCGTGGGCCGGCAAAGCCGATCAGCGCTTTAGGCTCGGCGATGTTCAGATCGCCCAGCATGGCGAAGCTGGCGGAAACGCCGCCCATGGTCGGATCGGTCAGCACGGAGATATAAGGCAGACCGCGCGCCTGCATTTTCGCCAGCGCGGCGCTGGTTTTCGCCATCTGCATCAGCGACATCAGCGCTTCCTGCATACGGGCGCCGCCGGAGGCGGAGAAGCAGATCAGCGGGCAGTTGTCTTCCAGCGCCTGCTCAACGGCACGCACAAAGCGAGCGCCAACCACGGAGCCCATTGAGCCGCCCATAAAGGAGAACTCAAACGCGGCCGTCACAACCGGCATGCCGTGCAGCGTGCCTTTCATCACAATCAGCGCGTCTTTCTCGCCGGTGTCTTTCTGCGCCGCGGCCAGACGATCCTTGTATTTTTTGGAATCCCGGAACTTGAGCACATCTTTCGGCTCCAGCTCGCTGCCCAGTTCGGTCATCGAACCTTCGTCCAGCAGGCTGTGCAGACGGTCACGTCCGTGCATACGCATATGGTGATCGCATTTCGGGCAAACTTCCAGATTGCGTTCCAGCTCGGCACGGTAGAGAACCTGGCCGCAGCTGTCGCATTTGGTCCAGACGCCTTCCGGAATGCTGGCTTTGCGCGATGGGGTGATTGTGCTCTTGTTGAGAATTCTTTCAATCCAGCTCATTGATGACCTGTTATGTTGTTTATTGTGCTAAATCAGATACTTAACACAGATTATCGCCTGAGAATTAGGCGGTATTACATCATAAAACCGTTTTGCGCGCTACCAATTCGTCAACGGCCCGCGTTTCCCTTTTGCGCCACCGCGCACGGGCGGGCCGGGCTGTTTATTTATCATGTCGCGAAGCGGTCAGCAACGACCATAAAAACGTATTTTATGAGCAAAAGCATCAGGAAGGAACCCGCCCGCCGCCGCTGCCGGCGGACGGACGATAACAGAGAGGCTATTGCGGCTTCTGCTGACGCGCCGCGCGGCGATGACGTAACACTTCCACCACGCCTGGCAGAACCGAAACCAGAATAATAGCGACGATCAGATAGTGCAGGTTTTGCTGGATAGCAGGCAGGTTGCCAAAGAAGTAGCCGGCATAAGAGAACAGCACCACCCAAAGAATACCGCCCGCCACGTTGAACAGCGCAAAATGGCGATAGGACATTTTGCCCATACCGGCGACGAACGGCGCAAAGGTGCGGACTATCGGCACAAAGCGCGCCAGGATAATCGTTTTGCCGCCGTGACGCTCATAGAACTGATGCGTTTTATCCAGGTAGCTGCGGCGGAAAACTTTTGAGTTCGGATTGCTGAACAGCTTATTGCCGAACAGGCGTCCGATGGTGTAATTCACCGCATCGCCGACAATCGCCGCCACGCAAAGCAGCAGCGCCATCACGTGCACGTTCAGCGCGCTGTCCGGGATAGCCGCCAGCGCGCCCGCCACGAACAGCAGCGAATCGCCGGGCAGGAAAGGCGTCACCACCAGCCCCGTCTCGCAAAACAGAATCAAAAACAAAATGGCATAAATCCAGACGCCATACTGTGCAACCATCGCCTGCAGATGCACATCAATGTGCAAAATAAAGTCGATGACGGTGTGAATCACTTCCATACAGGTTCCTTAATGCGTTAATCCTCGAGGAATAGCGGCCCCATCGGCGGACGGGGTAAATCATAACGTTCCGGGTAATCGACCGCGACCAGATAAAGCCCTTCGGCCCGCGCCGTCGCCGCCGCCAGCGTGCGATCTTTCGCCGCCAGCAGCTCGGCCATCCAGCTTTCCTGCTGATTTCCACAGCCTATTTCCATCAGGCTACCGACAATGTTGCGCACCATATGGTGCACAAAAGCGTTGGCTTTGATATCCACCACCACGTAAGCCCCGTGACGGCTGACATTAAGGTGTATGACGTTGCGCCAGGGCGTGCGCGACTGGCACTGCACCGCGCGAAAAGAGGTAAAGTCGTTTTCGCCCAGCAGCGCCTGCCCTGCCCGCTGCATTTTTTCCACATCCAGCGGATGGTAAAAATGCGTTACGCCGCCGTGCAAAATCGCCGGACGCAGACGACGGTTATAGATGACGTAACGATAGCGCCGCGCCGTGGCGCTGAAGCGGGCGTGAAAATCGTCCGCAACCGGCTTCACCCAGCGCACGGCGATATCGTCCGGCAGGTTGGCGTTGACGCCCAGCGTCCAGGCGGCATCTTTACGCAGCGAGGTGGTTTCAAAATGCACCACCTGGCCAGTACCGTGCACGCCCGCATCGGTTCGGCCTGCGCAGAACACCACCACCGGATGATCGGCCACTTTAGAGAGCGCTTTTTCCAGCTTCTCCTGCACGCTTCTGACTTCCTGCTGCCGCTGCCAGCCGTAATAGCGGCTGCCGTCATACTCAATGCCCAGCGCCAGTTTGTACGTTTGCGGCGCCGACATTACCAGAAGTACTCCTGTACCAGTTTCTCAGCGGTTTTCACCGCCATCAGCGCGCCGCCAAAGCGTACGTTGTCCGCTACCGACCAGAATTGCAGCAGCTCCGGGATGCCGTAATCGTTGCGCACGCAGCCCAGGCTGAGCAGTGCGCTGCCCGATGCGTCGCCGACCTGCGTCGGATAGTCGTTTTCATCGGAAAGCGCGATATCTTCCGCCTGCATCAGCGCTTCGCGCGCCTCTTCCGCCGACATCGGGCGCAGGTTTTCCACGTGCACAATTTGCGCGTTGCCGTAAAAAACCGGCGCCTGAACGGTGGTGACCGAAATCGGCAGCCCTTCATCCTGCAGCACTTTACGCACCTGATCGATCAGGCGGCGCTCCTGCAGCACGCTGCCTTCGGCGTCCGGCAGCAGCGGCAGCATGTTGAAAGCCAGCTGGCGACCGAAGAAGTTCTCTTCCGCCGGCATCCCGTTCAGCAGCCGCGCGCTTTCGCCCGCCAGCGAGTCCACGGCGGCCTTGCCGTGTGCCGAAGCGGCAATCAGGCTGGTCACCTGCAAACGGCCCAGGCCCGCCTGATCCACCAGCGGTTTGATCGCGCAGAGCAGCTGGCTGGTGACGCTGTCGGCCACGCTGATGATATTGCGGTTGCGGTAGTCGGCCAGCACCTGCGGGTTCACGTCCGGCACCACCAGCGGCACGTCCGGCTCCAGCGCGAAAAGATCGCTGCTGTCGATCACCAGGCAGCCCGCGCTCGCGGCTTCTTCGGCATAGCGCGCCGAGGCTTCGCGACCGGCGGCGAAAAAGGCCAGCTGCACCTGCGACCAGTCGAACTCGCTGGCGTTGTTAACCAGCAGCGTTCTGCCTTCAAAACGCAGGTTTTCGCCCGCGCTGCGTTCGCTCGCCAGCAGATACAGCTCACCAACCGGGAACTGACGCTCGGCCAGTAATTCCAGTACTGCTCCCCCTACTGCGCCTGTCGCGCCCAGTAGCGCAATATTCCAGCCGTCAGACATGTTGGTTTACTCCAGATAATGTACATAAAAAACAGAGGGCGGTGACGACACCGCCCGACGATTCAGAATTGTTCGTAGCGGGCGTCGCGCCCTTACGTGGGGGCGCGCCGCCTGAAATTTTTAGCAATCGGCCTGCCAGTACGCGCTGAAACCCAGCGCCGACAGCAGCGTCGCGGTGCTTTCGCTATTGCACTGCACGCGCAGCGAAGACCATTCGCGACGTTCCAGATAATTTTTACGCAGGCGATCGAATTCACCCGGTACGGCCGCCACTTTTCGCAGCGGCGCGTCGTCGCGGCGCACATCATACACCAGATGCACCAGTCTTTTCAGCGTCGGCTGATCCAGCTCGCCGCGCAGCGTGATCTGACCAAACTCCGGCGCGGGCAGCAGGGTTTCCAGCGCCACCTGCTGCGGGTTGCCTAAAAACTGCGTCCAGGCTTCAAATACCTGGGTGGTGCCGCGCGCTTTCCCTTCCAGGGTGTAGCCCGCGATATGGGCGGTGGCGATATCCACTTTTTCCAGCAGCGGCAGGGAAAGCTCCGGCTCCGGCTCCCACACGTCCAGCACCACGCTGAGATCGCGGCGCGTTTCCAGCACCTTCAGCAGCGCCTGATTGTCCACTACCGGCCCACGGCAGGCGTTGATCAGAATAGCGTTGGGTTTCAGCGCCCGCAGCAGCGCCTCGTCGGCCAGATGCAGCGTTTTGTAGGCGCCCTGCTTAAACAGCGGCGTGTGGAAGGTCAGGATATCGGCTTCCGCCACCAGCTGTGAAAGCGGCAGGAAGTCCCCTTCGTCGCCTCGATCGGCACGCGGAGGATCGCAAAGCAAAGTGCGGATCCCCAGCGCGGCAAGACGAGCCTGCAGGCGCCCGCCGACGTTGCCGACGCCGACAATGCCGACGGTGCGATCTTTCAGCGCGAAGCCGTCGCGTTCCGCCAGCAACAGCAGCGCAGAGAAAACGTATTCCACCACGGCGATGGCGTTACAGCCCGGTGCCGCCGAAAAAGCGATCCCCTGTTGTTGCAGAAAAGCCTCATCAATATGATCGGTGCCTGCCGTGGCCGTGCCGACAAATTTTACCGGCTTGCCGTTTAACAGCTCCGCATTGACTTTGGTCACGGAGCGCACCATCAGGCCGTCAGCGTCATCCAGCTCGGCCTGCGGGGCGGGACGGCCGGGAACGGCCACTACATCGCCCGTGCGGCTAAACAGTTCGCGCGCATAGGGCATGTTTTCATCAACGAGAATTTTCACAATCGGGGTTCCTGCTCGGTAACAGTGAGGGACGTTATTCTGCCATAAAGCCGGGAAAGGGATAAGCCCGTGGTGCGGCGAGCCAACAAGCCGCCCTATTTAAAGATCATTTTTGCATAAGGGTTTTTGCGACAGGCCGCAAGCCGCTGGTAAAATGCCAGGCTAACACGTAAGTCCGTAACGGCCAGCGTTAAATGATTGAGTCCTTGAAGCATTATCGGCTACTGATTGATGCGTGTAATCAGCACGCGGGTGTTGTGACAGGCTTTGTCCTGACACACTTCGCTAAACCACAGCTGGCCGCTGTCGCCCACCATTACGCCCTGATCCCTGGCGAACAGATCTTCATATTTCTGCGCGATAATGACGCGGCTTAAATCGGGCGTGAATACGCTGCCGTAGTGCTTCTTTAACATTGCCGCAGTGCGATAGGTTTTCGCTTTCCCTTTTAAACCGACCTCAAGCGGATAAGCAATCATCGTCGCCACTTTGGCTTTGTCTTTTGCCGCCACCGCCTGTTGCAGTTCGCCAAGAAAATCCTGGTATTTCTGATGGGAGCCAAACAGAAAATCCAGACGCTGATCCACTTCCTGAGCCGTGGCTGCATAAGCGTTCCCCATGCCGAGAAACAGGGATAGCAGCAGAATAGCCAGCCGGGTATACATAAAATTCTCCTTGAAAAGCGGCCTGTGCGCCGCGCTAACTTTAGGCTTAAGTCGGCAGCCACGTCAAAGACAGAGCGCGGTCAAGGGCGATCGAAAATGGCCGCCAGCGACGCCTCTTCCAGCTGTTGATACAGCGAAAACTCGTCGATAACCGCGCAGCCCAGCGCCTGCTCAAAGGCCAACTGATTGGGATGGCCCTTGCCCGCTGCTCCCCTTTCGCTGCCCAGGTTCGACTGGAAAATGCCTGCGGCGCTGACCGGCAGAAAATCTTCATAAACCACTGGCCTGGCCTCTATGGTGCCGTCGTCGATCAGGCTTTGCAGCTGCTCACGGCTGGCCTGCTCCGGCAGCGTCGCGCCCGCCGACAGCCGATAGCTAAAATAGCCCAGCTTCTGCCGACGCAGCTCGTGCATATCATCCGGGAAAGCGGCAAAGTTCGCGGCCAGCCCGGCGGCTTTATCCCCCGCCGTCGGCTGTTGCAAAAGCCGATCGTAAAGCGCACGGCCTGCGGGCGTCAGCGCCAGCCCGCGCTGCTCGATTTCACCAAAGCGCGCGGTGTGCCTGCCCTCGCTGTTGTCGGTAAAGGTGATTTTTTCGCTCAGCGCCTTAAAGCTGGTCTGACGCAGCAGAATGGGCACGCGACGCGGCGGCGGCCCTTCAATGCTCTCTTTCGGCACGATCTGATAAGCGGGCATCTGCCGCTGCACGGCGTCAATATCCAGCGTGCGCGGCGTAAGGTGGTTAATGTGCGGCCCTTTAAAAGAAACCACGTCCGCAATCAGGCGGTGCTGATCCAGCAGCGACTGATAAGTTGCCCCGTCCACCTGCGCTTCGCTGTGCCACTGAAAGGTTTTCAGCGCTTCGGCGACAAACTCATCCGCCTGTGCGGCGGTTAAGCCTTGCTGAGCATGGCCGATCTCAAGCAGTTCCAGCAGACGCGGCGTAAAGATATTCCGCTGGTCGAGGATCTGGCTCACCTTCTGCTTCAGTCCGTCATCATCGATCAGCTCCAGGCGCAGCAGCGAGGTAAACACGCGGAAAGGATTATATTGCAGCGAACGCGCGTCGACGGGGCGGAAAGCGGTAGCGTGCACCGGCACGCCTGCCGCAGAAAGATCGTAATAGCTGACCGGATACATGCCCATTACCGCAAACAGTCGGCGCATGGTCGCCAGCTCCTGCGCTTTGCCAAGGCGGATAGCGCCGTGCCGTTCAACGGCCAGCCGGTTCAGCTCCGGCGCGCTGTCGGCGTCCGCAAAGGTCTCGGGATGGGCCTGCAAATAGCGGGCGTTCACCTCTTTCACTAACTGCAACAGCGTGCGGTACTGCGGCACTTCCTGCTGGTACATCAGCGACATCGCTTTGGAAAAGGCGTCGCGGATCGCATCGGGTGAACTAAACCGGGTCATAGTCTGGCCTTATGATAGAGGGCGCCTAAACAGCGAAAGCCTTTCTTCAAGCATAGCGCCCGGCGGCCGGTTATTCGCCCTGTTTTTCGCCTGTTTGCGCGGTGTGGCGACGGCCACTAACAAAGCCATTCGCAGGAATGGCTCAGACTGCTGACAAAGCCAGAGGGTTCGTGCGGCCTGGATTTTTTGCCGCGAAACGGCAGCTTCACAGCAGCAGAGGCTGAACGGCCAGCCGTTCGCGCATGGATGCGCGAAACGAGCCCCCGTGGACGAGTTGTTCCGGCCTCCGCTGCTTTTCACCGGCCTGAACGCGACTTGATGACAGAGGATGATTTTGTCAGCAACCTCCGTTAACGCATCGTTTGCACCGCGCGAGGCTGCATTTTGCCGCTGCCGATTTTTTGCGTCTGCGCCGTGCGCCTGCGCGTGACAATAAAACTCAGCATCAGCACGATAGCGGCCACGGCGGCGGTCATCAGCGTTTCATAACGATAATCGGGCGAAATAAACATATAGCCCAATACCACCAGAATAATGCCGATGGTAAACAGCGTCAGCCACGGAAACAGCCACATCTTAAATTCCGGCGTCCGGCCGCTGCGTTCCAGCCTGCGGCGCATAATCAGCTGGGAAACGGCGATAACCAGATAGACCAGCAGCGCGATGGCGCCGGTGGTGGAAAGCAGAAAGTCGAAAACCCTGCCGGGAAAAGCGTAGTTGGCGAAACAGCCTGCAAAACCGGCCAGCGTTGAGCTGAGTACGGCAACGCGGGGCACGCCGCCGGCGGAAATTCGCGCGCCGGCCCGCGGCGCATCACCACGCTGCGCCAGCGAGTAAAACATGCGGGAGGCGGTATACAGCCCGGAGTTCATGCAGCTGCACACGGCGATAAACACTACCGAGCTGACCAGGATACCCGCGCCCGGCAGATGCAGCACGTTCAGCGCGTATTGAAAGGTTCCCTGTTCTTTCAGTTGTGGATCGTTCCAGGCGACCAGCGACACCACCAGGAAAATCGACAGCAGATAGAACAAGGCAATACGGTAAACCACCAGGTTAGTCGAGCGCCGGATCTGCTGCCCCGGATCCTTTGTCTCGGCGGCGGCAATGGTCACGATTTCCGCGCCAAAGAAGGAGAAGATGGTGATCAGCACGCCGGAAAGCACCGCGCCGCCGCCGTGTGGCATAAAGCCGCCGCTATCCCACAGGCGCGACACGCCGCTGACGTGTGCCAGAGGCCAGTAGCCCGCGACCGCCGCGATGCCCACCGCGATAAAAGCCAGGATAGCCACCACTTTAATCAGGGAAAACCAGAATTCGAACTCGCCGAAGTTTTTCACGTTGAAAAGATTGGTGCAGGTCAGCAGAGTCATAATAGAGAGTGTGTAAACCCAGGCGGGCACGGCGGGTAAAGCGGTATGAAGGATGTTCGCGCCGGCTATCGCCTCCACCGGGATCACCAGCACCCAGAACCACCAGTAGAGCCAGCCGATGGTAAAGCCTGCCCAGGGGCCAAGCGCCCGTGAAGCGTAGGTGGAAAAGGAGCCGGAGTCAGGCTGCATAACCGCCATTTCTCCCAGCATTCTCATCACCAGCAGCACCAAAAAACCCGTTAATATATAAGAAATTAAGATAGCCGGCCCTGCGGTGGCAATGGCGCTGGCAGAGCCGATAAACAGACCGGCGCCGATAATCCCGGCGATGGAAATCATGGTGACCTGGCGACTGGATAACCCATCGCCCAGCGTGGATGGCGGTTTTGCTGAATAACTCATCGTAATTCCTGCCTTAGCGTAGTGGACGTTAGCGCTTAGCTCGTGCAAATTCCTTTTTTCAGTTTTGCCGTCATAAAACTGTCATTTCCTGAATTAATTCTGGACGTTGCCGAAAAAGGAGTAAAAGGCTTCAGGCCGTTTTGCCATAGCCTTTTCTTATTTCCGCCTGGAGGGTTTTACGCAGTGACGCTTTACTATGCAGAGAAGAGGCAGGAGAAAAATCAGGCAGCGGTAATAAAGGTTATTTATTTGTAGCCGCAGACGGGTACACTCTCGGCTCTTATTACTGATTCAGGCTCGACAATGAATTTTCTTTATCCTTTGATGGCGGTGTTGATCTGGTCGTTTAACGCCATCGTCAGCAAAGTCTCGGCGAACGTTATCGATCCTGCCGCTATTTCCTTTTATCGCTGGCTGATAGCGCTGGTGGCGCTGACGCCCTTCGTGCTGCCTGCGGTATGGCGCAATCGGACGCAGGTCAGGCAGCAGTGGTGGCGGCTGCTGACGCTGGGTCTGCTCGGCATGGTGCTTTATCAAAGCCTTGCCTACTATGCCGCGCACAGCGTCAGCGCGCTTTCGATGGGTATTCTGGTTTCGCTGATCCCTCTGCTGACCGTGCTGATCAGCATTGTGCTGCTGAAAGTGGCGCCCACGCTGGGCATTCTTATCGGCAGCGTGCTCTCTTTTGGCGGGCTGGTGTGGCTGATTAGCCAGGGCAGTCCCGAACGGCTGCTGACGCAGGGCATGGGCACGGGCGAGCTGATGCTGTTTGCCGCTTCCACCTCTTACGCGCTGTATGGCGTGCTGACCCGTCGCTGGGCGATCCCGCTGCCAAACTGGCAAAGCCTGTACGTGCAAATTGTGTTTGGCGTCATACTGCTGCTGCCGGGCTTTTTACTGGCAAAAGATGTGGCGCTGAACGCGCATAACCTGCCGCTGGTGCTGTTTGCCGCGCTTCCGGCTTCTATTCTTGCGCCGTTTTTATGGATCCAGGGCGTGATGCGCATGGGCGCCAGCACCGCCTCGATTTTTATGAATCTGACGCCTGTCTTTACAGCAGTTATCGCCGTGCTTTTTCTGCATGAAAAGCTGCACAGCTATCACTTTATCGGCGGCGGCGTCACGTTATGCGGCGTGATCCTGGCGCAGCGGCTGCGTACGCCGCTGCGGATCGGCAAAACAGCGCGCGCGACGGCGGATCCCTGAAAAATAATCCGCCGCGCGGCGCGCCGCTACTACCTATCGCGTAACGGGATTGTTATCATAGCCAATCCCCCTTTTTTCCGGCGCTTTCCGGACAGTGTTGAGTTAAGGATTTTGCCATGCAACCTCTTAATGGCCCAGGCGCGCCATTACCCGGCGAACGAGCGACGGTCGCTGATACCGGCCGAACCGGACCGGGCGATCAGCCGCTGACCCCTGCTCAGCGCACCACGCTGGAAAGGCTGATTGTCAAAATCATGTCGCTCAGTTCGCTAAAGGCCCCGGAGCTATGGGCCGGACTGCGTCATGAAGTGGGCGTGAAGAACGATGCCGGTCTGCTGGCGCGTCATTTTCCGGCGGCGGAGCAGTTTCTTAATACGCGGCTTGCGCAGGTGCAGAACACGCACGCGACCCGACAGCTGTTTCAGCAGCTGAGCGATTTGCTGCCTGCGGGCAATAATCGCCAGGCGGTGAGCGATTTTATCCGGCAGCAGTTTGGTCATACGGTGCTCAGCTCGCTGAATCCCGATCAGCTGCGACAGGTGCTGACCATGCTGCAAAATGGCCAGATGGCGATCCCGCAGCCGCAGCAGAACCGCGTCACCGATCGCTCGCTGCTGCCTGCGGAGCACCACGCGCTCAATCAGCAGGTCGCTCGCCTGGCTGCCGTTACCGGCGAACAGCCGGTGAAGCTGTGGACTTCCGTGCTGAAGGTGGTCAACCTGCACAGCGGCGATCCCATTCCTTCACGCCTGTTCCCGCTGCTGACCCAGTATCTTCAGGTTAGCCAGACGCTGAGCCAGCAGCCTGCCCCGACGCTGCATACGCTTCTCGCCTCGCTGAAGGTGCCTTCCGATCATGCAGAGCAGCGCATGCTGGAGGAGGCCAGCCAGCAGCGCTTCCAGCTGCCGCCGCAGGCGATCCTTACCGCAGCCCAGGCGCAGGATTTGATGAATCTGCTGTTTGCGCGGCGGGCCGAACGGCTGAAGGAGATGCCGCTGGCCGACAGCGAGATCCATCCGCAGCCGATTATTTCCGGCTACGTGCCGCCGGTGCTAAGGCCGCTGGCGACGCGTCCGGCCGTAACCGCTTTTGCCGCGCTGGTGCTGTTTATTTTTCTGCTGTGGCTGTTCCTTTAGGCTTAACAGCCGCACGCCTGTAAATCCTGTTGCGGCCAGCTGCCCGCTTCTTCTCCTTGCGCGACCGGATGACGGTCGCGCAGCCAGAAATCCAGCCCGCCAATCAGCTCTTTAACCCGCAGTCCCGCCGAGGCCAGTTTCCATGCGCCTTTGGTCGAGCCGTTGCAGCCAATGCCGTCACAGTAGGTCACGTAAACTTTGCTGCCGTCCAGCGCCGCCAGCGTTTCTGCGCTCATGGTGCGGTGAGGAAAGCTTATCGCGCCGGGAATATGCGCGGCCTGATACTGCTCTGCCGCACGGGTATCGATCACCACGATATCGGTAATGCCGTTGGCGAGATCCTGCGCCAGATCCCAGGCATCGCTGTAGTAAGCCAGCTTTTCGCGTAGCCATGCTTCGCTGCGTGCGGCGTCAGGCGGTGGAAATTGTAAAACGGCGGACAGGGTCATCATGTGTACTCCTTTGCTTAAGGTCTGCCTGATGATAGGGTAAAACGGCCTTAAAAAGGATACCCATTTTAATCAGGTGATAAGACCATTATGCCGCTGACCAACGTGCCCTTAATCCAGCTGTTCGCCTCGCAGCAGGCCCGCACCCGACGGGACAGGCTATGCGCCGCCTTGCGTCAGCTCATCACCGACGGCACGCTGCGGCAAGGCGAGCGGCTACCCTCTTCCCGGCTGCTTGCCGTCGATCTGTCGCTGTCCCGAGTGACGGTGGAAGCGGCGTATGCGCAGCTGGAAAGCGAAGGCTGCCTGCTGCGGCACAGCGGCAAAGGCACTTTCGTCGCCGCCGATCGTCAGCTCATCACCGACGGCACGCTGCGGCAAGGCGAGCGGCTACCCTCTTCCCGGCTGCTTGCCGTCGATCTGTCGCTGTCCCGAGTGACGGTGGAAGCGGCGTATGCGCAGCTGGAAAGCGAAGGCTGCCTGCTGCGGCACAGCGGCAAAGGCACTTTCGTCGCCGCCGATCTGCCGGCGCCGCGACGCCCCACGCCAGCGTCATCGACAGCGGCTCCCGCGCTCTCGTCACGCGGCAGCAACATTGTCGCCTCTGGCGGCTGCGACGATCCGCTTTTTCCCCTGGCTTTTGCCGCCGGTTCGCCGGATCTGCGGGCTTTTCCTCACGCTATCTGGCGGCGGCTGGTGGCGCAGCGGCTGCGCCATACGCCGGAAAAAATGATGGGCTATGGCGCGCCGCAGGGGCTGGCCGATCTGCGTGAAGCGGTGGCGCGTTATCTTGCTCAGGCGCGCGGCGTGCGCTGCGATGCCGGGCAAATTATCATCCTGACCAGCTCGCAACAGGCGTTGCAGATGCTGGCGATGCTGCTGTGCGATACGGGCGATGCCGTCTGGCTGGAAGAGCCGGGCTATCGCGGCGCTTATCATGCTTTTAACAGCGCGGGCGCGACCATCGGCACGCTGGAGCTGGACGACGAGGGCGCAAAAATACCCGACCGGCCGGCGGCGAAGCTGATCTACCTGACCCCATCCCATCAGTATCCCACCGGCGCGACCATGAGCCTGACGCGTCGTCTGGCCTGGCTGGCGTACGCGCGCGCCCACGGTAGCTGGCTGATTGAGGATGACTACGACAGCGAATTTTATTACGGCGCACAGCCTGCGCCCGCGCTTCAGGGGCTGGATAAGGCCGGGCGCGTGCTCTACCTCGGCACCTTTTCCAAAACGCTGTTCCCTTCCCTGCGGCTGGCTTATCTGGCGGTGCCGCCCGCGCTGGTTGACGCCTGCTGCCGGATGCGCAGCGTGATGGACGGACACAGCGCGCAGCTGATGCAGGCAGTGACGGCGGATTTTCTCGATCGCGGCCATTTTCAGGCGCATCTGCGGCTGATGCGCAAACTTTACGGCAGCCGCCGCGAACTGCTGCTGACAGAGCTGGCGACAAAGCTGGGAGACAGGCTGCATCCGCTGAGCCACCAGCATGGGCTACAGCTGACGGCCACGCTGCCGGACGGCGGCGAAGAAAAATTAACGCGTCAGGCTTTGCAGGCAGGCCTGGTGCTGCCGCGCCTGTCGCCCCTGTATCAGGGAGATGCACGGCAGGAAGGCTGGCTGCTGGGTTTTTCCGCCCTGGCGCCAGCAGAGATTGTCAGCGCGGTGGAAAAGCTGGCCCGTGTTTTTTCAGGCTAACGGCTTCCGCTTTCTCACGCGTTTTCTGACTGACGCGGCCTTCGCCATTCAGCCCGCGCGAAACGGTGGATGTCCCTGCGCCCTCAGCCGGGCGATATGCCTGATGGTCATCCGGCTATCAACGCTTCTGTGATTACGGCGGAGTGGGAAGGTTAACGTATTTGACGCTAACGCCTGGCCTTACGGCATGGCTGCTAACTTTTGTCCCTGGCGAGGCTTATCTTATACATCGGCATACTGCGGCCATAAAAAAAGGATGCCCTTGCGGAGCATCCTTTTTTGAAATTGCTTACTGATTACAGCTTGCGCATCACCAGCGTGGCGTTGGTGCCGCCGAAGCCGAAGCTGTTGGACATCACGGTAGTCAGCTGCTGCTCGGTTGGTTTGGTCACGATGTTCAGACCTTCCGCCGCCGGATCCAGCTCTTCAATGTTGATGCTTGGCGCGATAAAGCCGTGCTCCAGCATCAGCAGCGAGTAAATAGCTTCCTGCACGCCCGCCGCACCCAGAGAGTGGCCGGTCATGGCTTTGGTGGCCGACATCGCCGGCGTGTTGTCGCCGAAGACTTCGCGGATGGCGCCCAGCTCTTTCACATCGCCTACCGGCGTAGAGGTGCCGTGCGTGTTCAGATAGTCAATCGGCGTATCCAGGCCGTGCATAGCCAGACGCATACAGCGTGCTGCGCCCTCGCCTGATGGCGCTACCATGTCTGCGCCGTCGGAGGTGGCGCCGTAGCCAACCACTTCTGCGTAGATGTGCGCGCCGCGAGCCAGCGCGTGCTCCAGCTCTTCCACAACAACCATGCCGCCGCCGCCTGCGATAACAAAGCCGTCGCGGCTGTTGTCATAGGTACGGGACGCTTTTTCCGGCGTTTCGTTATATTTGGTGGACAGCGCGCCCATCGCATCGAACTCGCAGGACATTTCCCAACACAGCTCTTCGCCGCCGCCTGCAAATACCACATCCTGTTTGCCCAGCTGGATCTGCTCAACGGCGTTGCCGATGCAGTGTGCCGAGGTCGCGCAGGCGGAGCTGATGGAGTAGTTTACGCCGTGGATTTTGAACGGGGTCGCCAGGCAAGCGGAAACGCCGGACGCCATCGCTTTGGTCACCATATAAGGGCCGACGCCGCGCAGGCCTTTGGCGCGCATTCCGTCAACGCTGGCCACCTGGTTGATCGGCGAGCCGCCGCCGGAACCGGCCACCAGACCCACGCGCGGGTTGTTCTGGTATTGTTCAACGGTCAAACCGGAATCTTTTACCGCTTCCAGCATAGAAATATAGGCATAAATGGACGCATCACTCATAAAACGCAGGGTTTTGCGATCGATGAGGCTGGAGATTTCGTCTTTATCGAGTTTGACGTTGCCCCAGACGTGACTACGCATACCGGAATCTTTCAGCTCCTGAGAGAAGGTAATGCCGGAGCGGCCTTCACGCAGGGATGCAAGGACTTCCTGTTGGTTATTACCAATGCTGGAAACGATACCCAGGCCAGTAATCACTGCACGTTTCATTCAATACCTCGTTAACTACTTATATTAGGATTCGACACGCACTTTAGCGTACAGTTGTAAGCCGAACAAGTCCAACCAGCGCCTGATTTTTGTAAATTTGCGTAGGCGCACCCCCAGAGTTACAATCGCCGCACCGCGAGATAACTGAGCTTTTGCCGTGAACAGCGCCCCAATAGAGTATGCAGAACTAAGCTGGAATGAACAGGGTACACCTGTATCCCGAACCTTTGGCGACGTCTATTTTTCCGACGCAAACGGCCTGGAGGAAACGCGTCACGTGTTTCTTGGCGGCAACGGCTTGCCCGACCGTTTTGCGCACCATTCTCGCGACCTGTTTATCACGGCGGAAACCGGTTTTGGCACCGGCCTGAATTTTTTAACGCTCTGGCAGGCTTTCGAGCGCTTTTGCGCCGAGCAGCCGCAGGCTCGTTTGCAGCGCCTGCACTTTATCAGCTGTGAAAAGTATCCGCTCAGCGTCAACGATCTCGCCAGCGCGCATCAAAGCTGGCCTGAACTGGCAGCATACGCACGCGCGCTGCGCGAACAGTGGCCAGCCGCCCTGCCCGGCTGTCACCGGCTGCTGCTGGCCGAGGGTCGCGTCACGCTCGATCTCTGGTTCGGCGATATTAACCAGCTGATCCCGACCTTCGATGACAGCCTCAATCATCAGGTCGACGCCTGGTTTCTGGATGGCTTTGCGCCGTCGAAAAATCCTGACATGTGGACGCCGGCACTGTTCGCCTGCATGGCGAAAATGGCGCGTCCCGGCGGCACGCTGGCCACCTTTACCTCGGCTGGCTTTGTGCGGCGCGGATTGCAGGAGGCGGGTTTTACCGTCGGCAAGCGTAAAGGCTTCGGCCCCAAACGGGAAATGCTGGCGGGCGTGCTGGAGAACGCTATCGACGCGCCAGCCGAAGCGCCGTGGTATCACCGTCCGGCGGCGGAAGGCGACGACATTGCGGTAATCGGCGGCGGCGTGGCCAGCGCGCTGCTGGCGCTGGCGCTGCTGCGTCGCGGTAAAAAAGTCACGCTCTACAGCGCCGACGGCGAACCGGCCCGGGGCGCTTCCGGCAACCGTCAGGGCGCGCTTTATCCGCTGCTGAACCATCACGATCCGGCGCTGGCGCGCTTTTTTCCGGCCGCATTTACCTTTGCCCGTCGTGTTTACGATAGCCTGCCGGTCGCGTTCGATCACGAGTGGTGTGGCGTTACCCAGCTGGGCTGGGATGAAAAAAGCGCGGACAAAATCACTAAAATGCTGACCATGCAGCTGCCGGAAACCATCGCTCGCGGTGTGGACAGGCAGGAAGCCGAAGCGCTGTGCGGGGTGGAAACCGGCTTTGGCGGCATTACCTATCCGGCTGGCGGCTGGCTCTCACCCGCCCAGCTGACGCCTGCGCTGTTTGCGCTGGCGCAGCAGCAGGGGCTGATTACGCGCTGGCATCACAGGCTGACCGCACTGACCGCAACACCGACGGGCTGGCAGCTCGATTTTGCCGATCGGCCCGCGCAGACTCACCGCAACGTGGTGCTGGCGACCGGCCACGCGCTGACCGCGCTGCCGCAGAGTGAAAAGCTGCCCGCCTATGCCGTCAGCGGCCAGGTCAGCCATATCCCGACTACGCCCGCACTGGGCCAGCTTAAACAGGTTTTATGCTACGACGGCTATCTGACGCCGGTTAATCCGCATAATCAGCAGCACTGTATCGGCGCAAGCTATCATCGCGCCGACAGCGCTACCGCCTATCGCGAAGAAGATCAGCAGGAAAACCGCGAGCGGCTGCTCCGCTGTCTGCCGGAGGCGGAATGGCCTCGCGAAGTGGACGTTAGCGCAGGCAGCGCCCGCAACGGCGTGCGCTGCGCCACCCGCGATCATCTGCCGATGATTGGCCCGCTGCCAGACTATCAGCAAACGCTGGCGCAATACGCAGATCTGGCGCAAAACAAAGCCACGGCGCAACCGGCGCCCCTCTGGCGCGGCCTGTTTGTGCTGGGCGCGTTAGGCTCCAGGGGATTATGCAGCGCGCCGCTGGCGGCAGAAGCGCTGGCGGCGGAGCTGTGCGGCGAACCGATCCCGCTGGACAGGCAGACGCTGGCGGCCACCCATCCTAATCGCTACTGGGTGCGCAAGCTGCTGAAAGGTAAAGCGGTGAAGGCGGCAAGCTAAAAGCCGCTGCCGCCCCGTAGGGCAGACAGGAAACCGGAGACGTCGCGTAGAGCAGACAGGAAATTGGGGATGCCGCTCAGGCCAGACTGGTAGCCGGAGACGCCGCCCAGGGCAGACTGGAAACCGGAGACGCCGGACGCATCAGGCCGCTAAAATCACGGCGGCCTTGCTTGTTGCCGACGGCGCCGTCAGGGATCAGGAGGGATGGCGCGCCTGCAGGAACAAATTATCCCACATGCCCAGCACCAGCGCCTGGTCGCGCGGCGAAAGCTCACCGGCGTGGATCGCCGTCTCCAGGCTGTTCAGCACCTGGATTTGCAGCGCTTCCGGCGTGTGCTCGCCCGACTGCTCAATTTCGGCCACGGCCAGCGTCAGATGCCCGCGCAGATAGCCGCTGGCGAACAGCTCGTCATCGCTGGCGCTCTCCACCATGTTATCGATCAGGGCCAGGATACGCGCTTCAAATTCATCAATCATACAATTCCTTATTTACCATGCTGGTCAGAGATCTTCCGGCCAGGGAAACTGCGCTGCGGTCAGCGGCGGCGTTGAGTAGTAGCGACCCAGTTCGGTGATAAAACGGGCTGGCCGTGACGGAATTCCCTTTTCCAGATGAGCCATTACCTGCGCGTGTACCTTGCGCTGGAACGCAATGCGGTCCGGCTCGAAATCGCCATTGAGATTGTCACAACTTACGTTGAAGGGAAAGCCCGCCGCTACACAAAACAGCCATTCCAGCGCCTGCGGCCTGACCTCCACCGCTTCAAACTGGCCTTGCGTCATGGCGTCACGGCCGTCGGGACAATACCAGTAGCCGAAATCCACCAGCTTGCGCCGCTCGGCTCCGGCGATACACCAGTGGGAGATTTCATGCAGCGCGCTGGCGTAATAGCCGTGGGCGAACACCACGCGGTGATAGCTGACTTCCTCATCGGCGGGCAGGTAGATGGGTTCGTCATCGCCCTTCACCAGGCGGGTCTGAAAATCGTCAAAAAAACAGCGGTCGAAAATCTCGATCAGCTGCGAATAGTCGTGAGTACGCATTGTTCTCTTCTGCAAAAATTTCACGTCTTGCGACGCGTCAACATTAAGATTCAGCTAAACAGATGGTGAAACCAGGCGGCGATCTCTGCGCCGTGGCTGTCGTAGAGCAGCTTAGCGCTCATGACAATGGAAACGGTGACCACCATCGGGCGGATCAGCTGCTGCCCCCGGCTCAGCACCAGCCGTGCGCCGAGCCGTGCGCCGCAAATGGCGCCGAGCAGCATAATCAGGCCGGTGCCCCACACCACTTTGCCGCCGAAAATAAAAAACAGCAGGCCGCCCAGGTTAGAGGTCAAATTCAGCACCTTGGCGTGCGCGGTAGATTTCGCCAGGTTGAAACCGCAAAGCGTGACGAAGGCCAACGCATAGAAGGAGCCAGCGCCCGGCCCGAAAAAGCCGTCATAAAAGCCGACGCAGCCGCCCGCCACCAGCGCAAATGGCAGGCCGTGCAGGCGACGATGGCGATCTTCTTCGCCGATCTTAGGCATCAGCAGAAAATAGAGGCCGATCGAGATAATCAGCAGCGGCAGCACCTGACGCAGCAGCCCCGGCTGAATGTGTTGGATCAGCATCGCGCCGAGAATCGAGCCGATAAAGGCCATCAGGATATTCAGCCGCTGCGCTTTAAGATCCACCGCCTTGCGCCGGATAAAATAGAGGCTGGCGGAAAAAGAGCCGCCGACGGACTGAAGCTTGTTGGTCGCCAGCGCCTGCGCCGGAGAAAGCCCGGCCGCCAGCAGCGCCGGTACGGTCAGCAGCCCGCCGCCGCCGGCGATAGAATCGATAAAAGCGGCCAGCACGGCGATGCAAAACAGTAGCCCAAGCAGCAGCGGGCTGACGGCAAACCATTCCATTTTTTCTTCCTAAAGCTGATGGTTATCCAGAAGCGCCTGACAGGAAGGCGGCAACGGCGGCGGCTCGCGTTTTATCGGCGCGCCGGAAGGTTTTGGCGGCGCGAACCAGCTTGCCAGCTCTGCGCCACAGCCATCCCCTGGCGGCGGCGCGGGCTGATCCTGGCACTCCAGGCTGTCCGTAGGACAACGCAGGCGCACGTGCATATGCGCCCGATGGCCGAACCATGGGCGTACCTTGCGCAGCCAGTCGCGATCGCTGCCCGCATCGGCGCAGAGCTGTTTTTTAATCGCCGGATTCACAAAGATACGCGTAACGTCGTCATCTTTTGCCGCCAGCTTGATCAGGCTGTCGATCTGCGGCTGCCAGTGACGCGCCACCACGTTTTTCCCGTCTGCGGCCACCAGATCCAGCGGCTGCGGCTGCGGCTTCAGCAGCATTTGTGAACTCCAGCGCGCCTGCGGTAACTGCAACCAAATATCGACATCCAGCCCGGTCTGGTGGCTGGCATGGCCGCTGCTGAAGCGACCGCCCGCCGCCATGCCCATATCCCCAATCAGCACTTCGCCCAGCTGCAAATTATGCACCTGAGCGCCCAGCCGCTGAATAAACAGGATCAGATCGGGATGACCATAAAAGCGACGCTGGTCCTGACGCATCACCTGATAGGTCGGATCGTTAAGCGGCAGCGCCTGCGCGCCGACGATACAGCCGTTGGCGAAAGAGCCGATAGCGTGCGGCGCGCCGCTTATTGGCTGCCGGATCGATTGCCAGGGCGTAGCCGCCAGCGTGGAAGCGCTGAGCAGCAGGCCGCAAAGCGCGAACAGCGTCTTTTTCATGGTGATTACCAGCGTGGAATGTTCGTCTGCACGTCCGCATTCTGTCCGCGATGACGCAGTAAATGATCCATCAGCACGATCGCCATCATGGCTTCCGCGATCGGCACGGCGCGGATCCCTACGCAGGGATCGTGACGGCCTTTGGTGATCATTTCAGTTTCTTCGCCCGTGCGGGTAATGGTTTTGCCCGGCACGGTAATGCTGGACGTTGGCTTCATCGCCAGCGTCGCCAGGATCGGCTGGCCGCTGCTGATGCCGCCCAGAATGCCGCCCGCGTGGTTGCTCTGAAAGCCGCCCGCGCGAATTTCATCACGATGTTCGCTGCCGCGCTGGTTGACCACGGCAAAGCCGTCGCCGATTTCCACGCCTTTCACCGCGTTAATGCTCATCAGCGCATGCGCCAGATCCGCGTCCAGACGATCGAAAACCGGCTCGCCCAGGCCAACCGGCACGTTCTCCGCCATTACGGAGACTTTAGCGCCGATAGAATCGCCCTCTTTCTTCAGCGCGCGCATCAGCTCGTCCAGCGCCTCGATTTTTGACGGATCCGGGCAGAAGAACGGGTTCTGTTCCACCTGATCCCAGTCCTTCAGCTCGCAGGCCACGTCGCCAATCTGCGCCAGATAGCCGCGCACCTTCACGCCGTGCTTCAGGGCGAGGTATTTTTTGGCGATAGCGCCCGCCGCCACACGCATAGCGGTTTCACGCGCGGAAGAGCGCCCGCCGCCGCGATAGTCGCGCAGGCCGTACTTTTGTTCATAGGTATAGTCGGCGTGGCCGGGACGGAAGACGTCTTTGATGGCGCCGTAATCCTGCGAGCGCTGGTCGGTATTTTCAATCAGCAGGCCGATGCTGGTGCCGGTGGTGACGCCTTCAAACACGCCGGAGAGGATTTTGACCTGGTCCGGCTCGCGGCGCTGGGTGGTGTAGCGTGAGGTGCCGGGACGGCGGCGATCCAGATCGTGCTGCAAATCGGCTTCCGTCAGGGGGATGCCGGGCGGCACGCCGTCGACAATACAGCCCAGCGCCAGCCCGTGCGATTCACCAAAGGTGGTGACGCGGAAAACCTGTCCAATCGTATTACCAGCCATGAAGTCCTCTGAACTTTTCAGGAGGCCATCCCGTTTGCCGCTTCCGTTCCGGCCAGCGCGAAATCCGTGCACAGGCTACGGTTTCCGCGCTGATCGGAGCAAAACCGCCTGCGCCGGGGATGCCTGTGATGTTTTTTAGTCTTTATAAATGCCGAAATGATGTTGCGCAGCAACAATTTGCTCGCGGGTCAGCATAAATACGCCGTCGCCGCCGTTGGCGAATTCCAGCCAGGTGAACGGCACGTCGGGATACTGTTCGATCATATGCACCATGCTGTTGCCCACTTCGCAGACCAGCACGCCTTCTTCGCTCAGGTAGTCCGGCGCACAGGCCAGAATGCGGCGCGCCAGCTTCAGGCCGTCGCGCCCGGCGGCCAGCCCCAGCTCCGGCTCGTGCTGATATTCCTCCGGCAGATCGCCCATATCCTCTTCATCCACGTAGGGCGGATTGGTGACGATCAGATCGTAAGGGGTCTTTGGCAGATCGCGGAACAGATCGGAGCGGATCGGCGTCACGTTATGATCCATACCGTGCGCGGTGATATTCTGCTCGGCCACGGCCAGCGCGTCCGCAGAAATATCTACGGCGTCCACTTCCGCTTCCGGGAAGGCATAGGCGCAGGCGATGGCAATGCAGCCGCTGCCGGTGCACATATCCAGAATATGGCTGGGTTCATGCGCGATAATGCCGGCGAAGCGGTCATTGATCAGTTCGCCGACCGGCGAGCGCGGCACCAGCACGCGTTCATCCACGTAAAACTCGTGGCCGCAGAACCAGGCTTTGTTGGTCAGATAGGCGACGGGAAGACGCTCGTTGATGCGGCGAATAACGCGCTCGACAATGCGGTGACGCTCGCTGGAAGTCAGGCGCGCGGTACGCATATCTTCCGGGATATCCAGCGGCAGATACAGCGTGGGCAGCACCAGCTGAACGGCTTCGTCCCAGGGGTTATCGGTGCCGTGGCCGTACCAGATCTCCGCGGCGGCAAACCGACTCACCGTCCAGCGCAGCATATCCTGGATGGTATGCAGCTCACTGACTGCCTCATCAACGAAAATTTTGTCCAAAGTGCCCTCCACAGGCCAAACTCAACTCGGCAGCTAGTTTGCCATGAAGCTGACGAGAATCCAGCGCGCAGGCGTGAAAAAACTGACATTTGTTTATTTGCAGGGATTAGACAGGGTAAACTGATGGGATTATTGTTAAAAATCCCGCCGCCGCGTGCCGCCTGAGGATCAGATGAGTAAAAAACAGCCCCTGAGCGCCGAAGATGAAGCGCTGTTCCGTGGATTAATGACCGGCACGCGTAAGCTGGCTCAGGACACGATAGTGCATAAGCCATTGCGGAAAACATTCTCGCAGGTGCCGCAAAAGCGCCTGCTGTCCGAGCAGATAGACAACAGCCACTATTTTTCCGATGAGTTTCAGCCTCTGCTGTCCGCTGAAGGGCCAGTGCGCTACGTCAGAAGCGACGTCAGCCATTACGAGCTGAAGAAGCTCAGGCGAGGCGACTATACGCCGGAGATTTTTCTGGATTTGCACGGGCTGACGCAGAAACAGGCAAAAGAGGAGTTGGGCGCGCTGATAGCCGCCTGCCGCCGCGAGCATATCTTTTGCGCCAGCGTGATGCACGGTCACGGCAAGCACGTGCTCAAGCAGCAGACGCCGCTGTGGCTGGCGCAGCATCCTATGGTGATGGCCTTTCATCAGGCGCCGAAAATGTTTGGCGGCGATGCCGCTTTGCTGGTGCTGATTGAAGTAGAAGAGTGGCAGCCGCCGGAGCTGCCTTAGTCAGGCCGCCTCCCGGCGAACAGCGTTGGGGCTGGCCGCTTTATCTTACGACGCGACGCCAGCCACGAAGCAGGCCGGTTCAACCGGCCCCAGACTGCTGACAAACCTAAATAGCCGAGGCATCCTGGCGTTTTTTACAGCAACTCAGCTGTTTCTCGGCGGCAGAGGCTGAGCGGATAGGCGGTCGCGCATGGACGCGCGAAACGAGCCTCCATGGACGGATTCACGGCGTGTCCGTGTTCCGATCTGCCTCTGCTGCTTTTCACCAGCCTGAAAGCCACTTGATGGCGGAGAATGAGTTTGTCAACAACCTCAGGCCGGTTCAACCGGCCCGGTGCGATCACATCGCTTTTGCCAGCCGTCCAGGGCTGACCTGCCATTCCAGCTTGCCGCAGCCGCTTTCGTCGTTCAGCGTGACGCTGGCGATGGCGGAAGTGGCGAACATCGGCGGCGTTTCCTGCGGGCAAAGCTCGGACACCAGATAGCCCACCAGAGGCAGATGGGAAATCACCAGCACCGCTTTGACGCCTTCCTTCGCCAACGCCTGAAGATAGCAGGCCACCAGCGCCGGATCGCCGCCCGGCGTCAGCTCCGGCAGCACTTCCTGCTCCACGGGCAGGATCAGCGCTTCACGTACCGTAGAGAGCGTCTGCTCAGCTCGCAAATAGGGACTGACCAACACCCGATCGATATCCACTTTCTGACCGTTGAGCCAGCCTGCCATCTGCCGCGACTCGTCGCAGCCGCAGTGGGTCAAAGGCCGTACCGCATCACTGGCTGCATCCAGTGCCGCATCGCCGTG
The DNA here is from genome assembly GCF_041224955.1 of Erwinia aeris. Lineage (NCBI taxonomy): Bacteria > Pseudomonadati > Pseudomonadota > Gammaproteobacteria > Enterobacterales > Erwiniaceae > Erwinia > Erwinia aeris. The sequence goes on from NZ_JBGFFX010000014.1 coordinate 127,469, forward strand.
ACGCATAATGAAAACTTGCATATTGCACCGCTGTTATTAAACATAAACGCCGGAAAATCAGGTTTTCCGACTCTTCACTCTGTGAATGAACGCTGTGTTGTACCCTAATGCCAGAAGGCAAGTCAACCGATTGTTTACTAAATAACCGCCTGTTGACAAACGGTTATCAGCACCTTTCAGAAGCGTCCGATCTAACCCGTTGAAACAGGCTGGGTATTCGCCTTACCTGTAGTTTTGTAAAAGGTTTCTCCCGTTTGCGCCATTTTTTGCAGGCGTTCGCAGGGGGTAAAACGCGCGCCGCAGGTGCGGGAAAGCTGTTCCAGCTGCGCCACTATCTGCCCCGCGCCCAGCGCGTCCATATAGCGGAACGGGCCGCCGGTAAACGGCGGAAAACCTATCCCGAATACCGCACCAATATCGCCGTCGCGCGCGCAGCGAATCACGTTTTCATCAAAGGCCCTCGCCGCTTCATTCAGCAACATCATTACGCAGCGTCGCGCGATAAGCTCTTTGCTCAGGTGCGCTTTTGGATGAACGTTCAGTAATTTATAAATTGTCGCATCGGGCAGTTTTTTGCCGCCCCCTTTCTTGCCGTAGCGATAAAATCCCCGCCCGTTTTTGCGTCCTTTGCGGTTATCGTTCAGGACGGCGTCCAGCGCGGGCGGCGCCTGAAAGCGTTCGCCCCAGGCTGCGGCCAGCACCGGCAGGATATGGGCACCTGTATCGATGCCGACCTCATCCAATAGCTGGATCGGCCCGACGGGAAAGCCGAAGTCCGCCAGCGCCTCATCAATGTTTTCTATCGGCTCGCCTTCCAGCAGGCAGCGCAGCGCCTCGTTGATGCAGGGCGTCAGAATACGGTTAACGTAAAACCCGGCGCTGTCCGCCACCACTATCGGCGTTTTACCCTGCAATTTCGCCAGCTTTACCGTGGTAGCGAGGGTTTGCTCGCTGGTCTGCGCGTGGGGGATAACCTCCACCAGCGGCATTTTGTCGACCGGGCTGAAATAGTGCAGCCCGATAACATTCTCCGGGCGGCGGGCGTGCGCGGCGATATCGCTAATCGGCAGCGAGGAAGTATTGGAGGCGAAAATCGTGTCGGGCGACGCGTTAGCCTCCACTTCCGCCACCATTTTCTGCTTCAAAAAAAGGTCTTCAAATACCGCTTCGATCACCAGGTCACGACGCCGAAATCCCTGATAGTCCAGGCCGCCGCTAATCAGGGCCATTTGCCGCTGGCGCTGACCCGGCGTCAGCTGGCGGCGCGCGATCTTTTTCTCCAGCAGATCCCAGCTATATTTCAGCGCATGCGTAATCCCTTCCGGCCGCACATCTTTGATGCGCACCGGCAGATTTCCCCGACAGGCGGTAACGTAAGCAATGCCGCCGCCCATCAGTCCACCGCCCAGCACCGCAACGGATTTCACCTCTTGCGGCGCCGCCTGTGCCCCGCTCTCTTTCTTTATTTCCGTGGTCGCAAAGAACAGGCCGCGCAGCGCGATGGATTCCGGCGACATCGCCAGCTCGCCGAACGCTTTAGCCTCGGCGGCGTAACCGGCGCTACGGCCCTGCTGCAGGCCGGTACGCACCACCGAAAGAATTTTGCGCGTGGCCGGATAGTTACCGCGCGTTTTCGCTTCCGCCCGTCTGGTCGCCATCTTAAAGAGCAACGCGCGTCCCATGGGCGCGTTAAGCATCCGCTCGCTCAATGGCAGCACGCGGCGCGGCTGTCGGCCTCTGAGCACCATGTCCACCGCCGTTTCCAGCAGAATTGTCTGCGGCACGGCCTCTTCCACCAGGCCCAGCTTTAACGCCTGCTTTGCACGCAGCGTTTTGCCGGTCAGCATCAGATCCAGCGCGTGAGAGGCGCCAATCAGCCTGGGCAGCCGCTGCGTGCCGCCGGAGCCGGGCAAAAGGCCCAGCTGCACTTCCGGCAGGCCCAGCCGCGTTTTCTCGTCCAGCGTGCAGACGCGCTGGTGGCAGGCCAGCGCCAACTCCAGCCCGCCGCCCAGACAGGCGCCGTGAATGGCGGCCACCGCCGGAAAAGGCAAGGCGGCGATCTCTGCCATGACCTTTTGCCCCTGTCGCGCCAGCGCAGCCGCCTCTTCTGCCGAGCGGCAGGCAGCAATCATGGTGATATCCGCGCCCGCGATAAAACTGTCCGGCTTGCCGGAGATAAAAACCAGGCCAGCCAGCTCCGGCTGACGACGCGCCTGCGCAATCACTTCCCGGATCTGCCCGACGAATTCTGCCTTTAGCGTATTGAGCTTTTCACCCAGCACATCGAAAGTAATGACGCCCACGTTGTCGGCACGCAGGCTGAATGTAAATGCGGATGCCGTCATTATTCCGCCTCCAGAACCATAGCCGCACCAAGACCGCCAGCGGCGCAGGCCGTGACCAGCCCCAGGCCGCCGCCGCGACGCCGTAGCTCGTGCAGCGTCTGGGTGATCATGCGTGCGCCGGTCGCGGCAAAAGGATGTCCATAGGCGATAGAGCCGCCCAGCACGTTAAATTTTTCTTCGTCCACCTCGCCCAGCGCATGAGGCCGGTTCAGGACTTCACGAGCGAACCGCTCATCGGCGAACATGTTGAGGTTGGCCAGCGTCTGGGCCGCAAATGCCTCGTGCATATCAATAAGCGTTAAATCCTTCAGGGTAATGCCTGCTCTGTCGAGCGCCAGCGGCGATGCCCAGGCCGGGCCAAGCAGCATATCCTCCTGCACGCCGATGGCGGTGAAGGCGTAGCTGCGCAGATAGCCCAGCGGCGTAATGCCCAGCTCTCTGGCGCGCGCTTCCGTCATCAGTACTACCGCTGCCGCGCCGTCGGTGAGCGGCGTGCTGTTAGCCGCCGTTACCGTACCGTGTTTACGGTCGAAAGCGGGACGTAGCCGGGCATAATCTTTCAGGCTGGAATGCAGGCGCACGTTGTTATCCTGCTGTAAAGGGCTGCGCCACGGCGGCACCCAGGCCGTCATTACCTCCTGCGCCAGCCTGTTCTCTTCCCAGGCCTTTGCCGCACGCAGGTGCGAACGATGCGCCAGCGCGTCCTGCTGCTCGCGCGTGATGCCGTAGCTTTTCGCCATCTGTTCTGCGGTATCGCCCATGCGCAGGCCGGTGGAATATTCCGCTACGGCAGGCGGCACGGGCAGCAAATCGCGCGGGCGAAGCTGGCTGAGCAGCCGTAATTTTTGCACCAGAGAGCGGGTTTTACTGAGGTCCACCAGCACGCGGCCCAGCTGTTTGCTGACGCCGATAGGCAAGACGGAAGCGGAGTCCGCGCCGCCTGCAATACCGGCCTGAATGGTGCCGGCCAGCAGGCTTTCGGCCACGTTAGCGACGGCCTGGAAACTGGTGGCGCAGGCGCGGCTTACGCTATAGGCGTCGGTATGTACGCTTAAGGAAGTGCCGAGGACGATTTCGCGCGCGATATTCGGCGCTTCGGGCATCTGGATCACCTGGCCAAACACCAGCTGTTCAATAACGTCGGGCGGGATATCGCTGCGTACCAGCAGTTCGCTGACCACCATTCGCCCCAGCTCAATAGCCGGGATAGCCTGAAGCGCCGTGGCCTGGCGAGCAAAAGGGGTGCGTAAACCGTGCGTTATCGCTATGCGTTGACCCTGACGCGTCAGCAAGGGGAGCGCTTTCATTATTCACCTGTAAAAATCAGCGGCATCACTGCCAAAAGAGGTCAGACCTGTTTATTGTTAACCATATTTTTACATTTTGCATAATGTGAAAAAGAAAAGTGCGAGGGAAACCACGGTTTTGGGAACCATGAGCGGGCGTAGCCCACTCATTTTTTTAAGAATGCCGGGCCAGGCCCGGCGGTTCCGCGTTGAACAATTAGCGCAGCGCCAGCTGAAAGATCATCGTTTCTGCCTGGCAACTAAAAGTAAAATCTGCATCCAGCTGCACGCCGTCCGGCTTCTCTTCGAAACGGCCGACGATATCGCAAGGTTCGGATTCCACCTGGCGCGCCTTGCCGATAAGCTCCTGCAGGGCGGCTTCAGCCTGCTGGCGATTTTCGTACAGGTGACGCCAGCTGGCTGTGCAGTCGGTGTTATCCATGATAGTACCGACATCCACACAGCAACAGGCGGCGGTTTCGTTGGCGCTACATTTATTGATGGCGTGGGTCATAAGATCCTCCGGTTAGCGGCCGCTCGGGGCGGACTTAAGGTCATAATGCTTTTATTCTACGCCTGCCCTTTTTTTCTGTCCGGTGATTCAGTGAATAAGCGTCATCCGGTAATGAAAATCAAAGATAAATTTGATCTGAAACAGGCTAGACTCAACGCCGCCTGTTGTGACTCGCAGGTTTTTGTTAAGCAGATCGCTTTTTATTGATCAATTTAGAAATATTTATAAAACAATATTGCAACAACTACAGGGGCCAGACCTATACTGGGGCCACTGGTCTGATTAGTTAGCCGTCTTTCAGCCCCTCTGTAGCGTCCTGCCGTTGCCTGCGTAACGGTATTAATAAAATCAGATAAAGAGGTTGTGGTCATGAACCATAAAAACCTGTTTGCGAAGTCTGCTCTTGCAGCCGCAGTGGCCATTGTTTCTTCCCATGCTTTTGCAGCCGGCTTTCAACTTCATGAATTTTCCTCTGCCGGATTAGGTCGTGCCTATTCTGGCGAAGGCGCAATGGGCGATACCGCCGCTTCCGCCAGCCGTAACCCGGCGACCATGGCGTTGATGGATCGTCCAATGTTTTCGGCAGGCGCGGTTTTTATCGATCCGGGCGTCAGTATTGACGGCACCAGCAGCCTGTCCGGCCAGAGTCTGAACGCGGACAATATCGCGCCCACGCAGTGGGTGCCCAATCTCCATTACGTGCAGCCGCTAAACGACCAGTGGTGGCTGGGCGCGTCCGCGACCGCTAATTATGGACTGGCGACGGAATTTAATAATGATTACGCCGCCGGGCCGTATGCCGGTAAAACGGATCTGCAAACCGTTAACTTTAACTTAAGCACCGCTTATAGACTGAATCAGCATTTCAGCTTTGGCGTCGGCTTTGATGCCGTCTATGCGCGCGCGAAGATTGAACGTTACGCAGGCGAAGCGGGCCGCGCGCTGGGCTTTCCAACCGATACGCAAATTGCGCACCTGAAGGGCGATGAGTGGGGCTACGGCTGGAACGCGGGCATCCTGTACGAAGTGGATGAGGATAACCGCTTCGGCTTTACTTACCGTTCCGAGGTTAAAGTCGATTTCGACGGCGACTATAAAAGCAGCATTCCGGGCGCTATCAACCCGCTTAATCAGGCGCTTAACCTGGGCCTGCCCTATGGCACCAGCGGATCGACCATTCCCGGCGCGCTGACGCTAAACCTGCCGGAAATGTGGGAAGTCTCGGGCTACCATAAAGTTGCCCCGCAGTGGGCCGTACACTACAGCCTGACCTATACCAGCTGGAGCCAGTTCCAGGAGTTGAAGGCCACCGGCAGCGGCGGTCAGACGCTGTTCTATAAGGAAGAGAGCTATAAGGATGCTTACCGCCTCGCGCTGGGCACGTCCTACTTCTACGATGATAACTGGACGTTTCGCGCCGGTATCGCGTTTGATGACAGCCCGGTACCTGCCGATCAGCGCTCCATCTCTATCCCCGATCAGGATCGCCTGTGGCTAAGCACCGGCGCGTCCTACGCCTTTAATCAGGATGCGTCCGTGGACGTGGGGCTTTCTTATATGCACGGCCAGCACGTCACGGTAGAGGAAGGCCCCTATACTTTCCGTTCCACCGGCAAAGCCTGGCTTTACGGCGCTAACTTTAACTACAAGTTCTGAGGCTTAAGCCAATAAAAAAGGCCCGATTCGGGCCTTTTTTGCAAACAGCATGCGGCAAATCAGTTGGCGTCGATATCGTCCAAATCGCCCTGAATGGCGGCGGCGTTCGGGTTTTCCTGCGGGATCAGCTTGCCGTCGCTGGCAAGGAAATCGTGGCGCTGGAAATAGGCCGCGCGGACAAAGGCATAGGGATCTTTGCTGTTGTGCAGAATAGCGTCGGAATCCAGCAGCTGCGCGCGGGTTTCCACGCCTTCCAGCGCCCACTTACCGGCGGTCATCCACCAGGTCAGCCAGCTCAGCGGTGCATAAAGATCGTCGACCATGCCGCCCACGTCTTCACGCGGCGTAAAGCTGCCGTAGCCCGGCAATTCAACATAGGTGCCATAACCCACGCCATAGTTGCCCAGCGTGCTGCCGAAACGGCGCGGCTCTTCCTTCGCCAGCGTCGGGTTGGCCATGCCGGCCACGTCGATAAAGCCGCCCAGACCCAGAATGGTATTCAGGAAGAAGCGGTTAAAGTGGATCATCGCTTTATAGGGCTTGCCCTCAATAAAGTAGTTCACCATGGTAGACGGCTCGCTCAGGTTGCCGAGAAAGTTGCTCAGGCCGCTGCGCGCGGGCACCGGCACGTAATCGCGCCAGGCGACGGCGACGGGACGAACAACATAGGGATCCAGCACGTTGTAATTAAAGTCGAACATCGTGCGGTTGAACCCTTCCAGGGGATCGGAGCGCCCCTGGGGTTCATCCGCCGTCTGCGAACTGGCGCAGCCAATCAGCAGTACGCTGGCCAACGCCACGCCCATCACGCGGTAGTTCATCTCTCTCTCCCTGTTAAATCAAGCCGACTACGGCTGCTGTTGGTTAATCTCAACGGCCAGCTGTTGATGACCATCGAAAGGCGTGACCGCGCTGGCACCGAACCAGTCGCCGGCCTGCGGATTGGCGCTGCCGTCTCGCGAGATGCGCACGCGCACCTGAACCTGATGCTGCGCCGAGAGCAGACGCTCCGGCATCATGGCGTTGCTGTCATCCAGCGTTAGCGAGAGCGGGAAATGGCTCAACGGCACTCTTTTCACCGCCACCGGCACTTTCGCCACGCCGTCGGAAACAGAAATATAGAGCACGCCGCCTTCGGGCAGCTGCTTTTCCGCGCCGGCGGCCAGCGTCACGGTCAGCGCCAGGCGGCTGGTTTGTCCGCCGGACTCGGTTTTAGCCTGCTCGATGCTGCGGCGGATCGCCGCCACCCGCTTATCGTCGGCCGGTAACAATTGTAACATCTTTTGCCAGACCGCTGTGGCCTGCGCGTAACGCTGCTGGCTAAAAGCATTAAATGCCAACAGGCTGAGCAGGCGAATATTGTCGCCGTCGCTTTTCACCATCTCGTTGAGCATAGCCGTTGCCTGGCGATTATCCTGCGGATCCTGCGAGCGCGTCAGGGCATCGGCGTAGCTTAGCTTTACTTCCGGATCCGTGGGAGCAAGCTGCATGGCGCGGCGAAAAGCCTGGGTTGCCGTAGCGGCGTTGTTCAGCACCATGCCGATACGGCCCAGCATCAGCCAGTCGCTTACGTTGCGCGGATCCTGTTGCAGCGAGGTGCGGATCCCCAGCCCAAGCCGGGCCAGCTGTTCCATTGTCAGCGGCTTTGCCTGCGGATCCATCAGCTGCGCCCGCAGCGTGGGCAGTTCGTTATTGACCTGCTGCCAGGCAAGCACCTGCGCAAAGCCGCCGGTTTTGAAATAGACGCCCAGGCTGACGACCACCAGAATCACCACGCCGGGCAACAAGACCCAGCGGCTGAGCGCGCGCTCGTGGGTTGGCGCTTCCTGAGGAATGTCCAGCAGCAGCGTCTGCTGTAGCTCGCGGATCATCTCCGCGCGCTCTGCCACGACGCCCTGCGCTTCGTCCTGCTCCAGCTCCTGAAGGCGCTGATGGTAAAAAGTTTTGTTCAGCGTGTCACGGTCTGTCGCCAGCGCCGCGCGCTTGCGGCCTCCGGCGATCAGCAGCAGCGTACTGGCGGCCACCAGTAAAGCCAGAACGGTGAGCCAGAATTCACTCATGGTTGCTTCCTGTTATTTAACAGCGCGTCAAGCCGCGCCTGCTGCTCCGCATCCAGCCCGGAACCGGTGCGTTTTCTGCTGCGTAGTACCATCACCACCGCGCCCGCGACTACAAACAGCACGGGGCCAGCCCACAGGATCAGCGTGGAGGCCATCACCGGCGGCTCGTAAGTGACGAAATTACCGTAGCGCGCCACCATCCAGGCTTTGACCTGCTCCGGCGTCTGGCCGCTTTGCAGCAGCTGATAAACCTTCAGCCGCATATCGGCGGCAATCATCGCGTTTGAATCCGCAATGCTGTTGTTCTGGCATTTGGGGCAGCGCAGCGATTCCGTCAGATGCCGGTACTGCTGCTCCTGGGTTACCGATGAGAATCGGTAGGTGTCTATGTTGTCCGCCAGTACGCCGAAAGAGAAGATCAGTGCGGCGAGAAGTAATACGCGTTTCATTGGCCTGCTTCCTTGCTGTATTTATCCCACAATGGCTTTACTTCGCTGTTCCATACCCGGTCGTTCATATCCCCGGCGTGGCGATAGCGAATAATCCCTTTGCCATCGATTAAAAAGGTTTCAGGCGCACCGTAGACGCCCAAATCAAGCCCCAGCATACCGTCGCCATCGTAGAGACTCAACGCATAAGGATTACCCAGCGAGTTGAGCCAGTTAACGGCCTTGCTGCGATCGTCCTTGTAGTTCAGCCCCACGACGCGGATGCCCTGTACCGCCAGCGTATTGAGATACTGGTGTTCGGCGCGACAGGTAGGACACCAGGTCGCCCAGACGTTGAGCAGGATCGGTTTACCGTCATGCAGTACCGACTGGTCGTAGATTTTGCCGGGCCTGTCCAGCGATTCCAGCCGGAAAACCGGCACGGGCTTGCCTACCAGCGCCGATTCCAGCTTTGTCGGATCGTCGCCGTTGGCGTTGCGGGTGAGTTGCCACATCAGCGCGGCGGCCAGCAGCAGAAACAGCGCCAGCGGAATATAAAGGGTCTTTTTCATGCCGGCACCTTTTTACGCGAGCGATAGCGCGGATCGAGCAGGCATAATATGCCGCCGGCCGCCATAAACAGGCCACCGAACCAGATCCAGCGCACGAATGGTTTGTAATAGATACGCACCGCCCAGGAATTATCCTCCAGCTCTTCGCCCAGCGCCGCGTAGAGATCGCGCGTAAAGCCGCCGTCGATTGCCGCTTCGGTCATCATAGTGTGCGCCACGCTGTAGTAGCGCTTTTCGGCATGCAGCGTTGCTTCATGCTTGCCGTTGCGCGTTACGTCGATGATGCCCACGCCGCCGGTGTAGTTTGCGCCCTGTAGGTTACGCACATCGCGAAAGATAAAGTGATAGTTATGGATATCAACCGTATCGCCCGCACGCATACGGACATCGCGCTCCACGCTGTAGTTCTGGCTGAAAGCGATGCCGATAACGGTCACGGCGACGCCAAGATGCCCCAGCACCATGCCCCAGTGGCTGCGTGAAAGGTGACGCAGCCCGGTGAAAAAGCGATGGCGATGGGTAGCGCGCTCGTGCAGCTCCATCAGCGTCAGGAAGATAACCCACAGCGACATCAGCAATCCCACTACCGTCATCGCTTCAATGCTGTCCTGCATCAGCCACGGCAGCAAAATGGACAACGCCAGCGTGGCAACCAGCGCCAGCGCCAGCCGCTTCCACAGCTTTTGCGGCTCGTCGCGACGCCAGCGCACCAGCGGCCCGATGCCCAACAGCAGCGCCAGCGGCGCCATCAGCCAGGTGAACAGCGTATTAAAGAAAGGTTCGCCGATAGAGATGCTGCCCAGGCCCAGCTGCTTGTGCACCAAAGGCAGCAGCGTGCCGAGCAGCACCACCAGCATGGCGGCAATCAGCAGAATATTGTTGCCCAGCAGGAAGGATTCGCGCGACCAAAGCTCGTTCTGTACGCGGCCGCGCACCTTGCTGCCTTTGATGGCGTACAGCAGCAGCGAACTGCCGATAACGATCACCAGAAAAGCCAGGATAAACATGCCGCGCGCCGGATCGGAGGCGAAAGAGTGCACCGAAATCAGCACGCCCGAACGCACCAGGAACGTCCCCAGCAGGCTGAGCGAAAACGCGGTGATAGCCAGCAGCACCGTCCAGGCCTTAAAGGTGCCGCGCTTTTCCGTTACCGCCAGCGAGTGGATCAGCGCCGTACCCGCCAGCCACGGCATAAAGGAGGCGTTTTCTACCGGATCCCAGAACCACCAGCCGCCCCAGCCAAGCTCGTAATAGGCCCATGCCGAGCCGAGCACGATACCGACGGTCAGAAAAACCCAGGCCGCCGTGGTCCAGGGACGCGACCAGCGCGCCCAGGCGGTATCCAGCCTGCCCGTCATCAGCGAGGCGATGGCAAAAGCGAAAGCCACGGAGAACCCGACGTAGCCCATATAAAGCAGCGGCGGATGGAAGATCAGGCCGATATCCTGCAGCATCGGGTTAAGATCGCTGCCGTCGATCGGGAAGTCAGGCAGCGTGCGGGTAAACGGGTTTGAGGTCAGCGTGATAAACAGCAAAAAGCCAAGATTGATCATGCCCATGACGGCCAGCACGCGGGCCACGGAATCCAGCGGCATCGCGCGGCTGAACAACGCGACCGCCAGCGTCCAGGTGCTGAGCAGCAGCAGCCACAGCAGCAGCGAACCTTCGTGCGCGCCCCAGGTCGCCGCAATACGGTAGTAGACCGGCAGCAGCGTGTTGGAGTTGGTGGCGACGTAAGCGACGCTGAAATCATTCACCACAAAGGCGTGCACCAGCACGATAAAAGCGGCGAGCACGCAGGCGAACAGCGCGTAGCTCAGCGGCCTGGCCAGGCCCATCAGCCGTCTGTCCTGACGGGAAGCGCCCCACAGGGGATAGACGCTCAGCAGCAGCGCCAGCGCCACGCCCAGTGCAAGCAGAAAACTGCCGATTTCCGGTATCATGGCTGGTTCACCGCAATCTTATGGTTCTTTTTCATTGCATCCTCAATTTCCGGCGGCGTGTATTTTTCATCATGCTTCGCCAGCACTTCTTTCGCTTCGATCAGGTTGCCCTGCTCCAGCACGCCCTGCGCGACCACGCCCTGCCCTTCCCGGAACAGATCCGGCAGGATGCCAAGATAGCTTACGCTGACCACACCGTTAGCGTCGTAGAGTTTAAAGGAAACCTGTAACGTGTTGGGATCGCGCTTGACGCTGCCGGGCATCACCATGCCGCCGACGCGCAGACGCTGGCCCGGCGTCGGTTTTTGCTGGCTTTCGCCTTTGCCGTTCAGGATTTCGCTGGGGGTGTAGAACAGATCGATATTCGAACGTAACGCATACATAACCAGTGCGGTTGCCAGCCCGAGTCCGGCCAGGATGGCAATCGCTACGAGCAGGCGATTTTTACGACGGGTATTCACGATGATGCTCCCTGCTTTTTCATTTTTGCCGCTTTGATGCGGCGTTCCCGCGACTCGCGCTGGCGAATGTCGGCCAACAGCCGCCGACGGCTAATGATGGTGTGCAGCACCAGCGCGCCCAGCGCCATCAGCGTGCAGGCGACGGCAAGCCAGACGTAAAAGGCGTAGCCGCCCATCGCCCAGAAGGCCTGCCAGGATGAGAAAGCCGTCATTGGCGCGCTCCTTTTTCCGCCACTTCCCTTACCCAGGGACGATGGCGCTCGCTCAACAGCAGCAAATTACGCAGACGCATCAGCGTCAGCGAGATAAACAGCAGCCAGAAGCCCGCAATAGCCCAACGTAAAGGCGTGCGCATGGAAGGCGCTATCGCCTGCTGGAAGACGCCGGAAGAGCCCTGATGCAGCGTATTCCACCACTGCACCGAATAGTGGATTATCGGCAGGTTTACCACGCCCACCAGGACAAGGATGCCGGCCGCCCGGCCCGCCATACGGCGATCGTCAAAGGCGTTATAAAGCGCGATTACGCCCATATAGAGGAACAGCAGCACCAGTTCCGAGGTCAGGCGCGCATCCCAGATCCACCAGGTTCCCCACATCGGCTTCCCCCAGGCGGAGCCGGTGACCAGCGCGATAAAGGTGAACACCGCGCCGACGGGCGCCATCGCCGCAGCGGCAAGATCGGCCGTTTTCCACTGCCAGACCAGGCCGGTGAACGCGGCAATCGCCATGGCGGCGTAGATACCCATTGACCACATCGCGGCGGGAACATGAATATAAATGATGCGATAGCTGTCGCCCTGCTGATAGTCGGACGGCGCAAAACCAAATCCCCATATCCAGCCGGTGGCTAACGTAACCGTCGCGGCAACTGCAAACCAGGGCAGCAGGCGACCACATAACTGGTAAAGCCTGTCGGGCTTCCCTGACTGATGTAACCATTTCCACATTGTTAATTGCTCATCTAAAAAGAAACGCGTTTCTGTCTGTTATTGTTAGTGTACGCTAACCCGCAGTGCCGCAGCCGTAGCGAAAGGCGCCAGTGTTGCGCTGGCGACCAGCATCGCGCCGAGGATGGCCAGCTGGCCGTTTATCGCCAGGCCCATTCCCGCAGCGTCAATGGCCGCCGAGGCGAAAATCAGTACCGGCACCGCCAGCGGCAGCACCAGCAGGCTCAGTAAAACGCCGCCGCGTCGCAGCCCGACCGTTAATCCTACGCCTATCGCGCCCAGGAAACTTAACGTCGGGGTGCCCAACAGCAGAGAAAGCGCCATCGCACGCCAGGTGGCGAAATCCAGCGACAGCAGCAGCGCCACCAGCGGCGAAAGCAGCAGCAGCGGCAGGCCGGTCACCAGCCAGTGCGCGATCACTTTCCCCAATACCGTTATCGGCAGCGGCGTCGGCAACAGCAGCAGCTGTTCCAGCGAACCATCGATAAAATCATCGCGAAAAAGCCTTTCCAGCGCCAGCAGCGAAGAGAGCAGCGCGGCGACCGAGACAATGCCCGGCGCGATACGCGCTAATAGCTGCGGTTCGGGACCAATCCCCAGCGGAAACAGCGTAATAACGATCAGGAAAAACCACAGCGGATTAACCACTTCCGCGCCGCTACGAAAAGCCACGCGCAGCTCCCGCATAATAATGCGTCCGATCATCATCCCGCCTCCGTGACGGAAAGCCGAATTTTGCGCACGCGCTGCGCCGATCCCGGCAGCTCCTGATGGGTGGTCAGGATCACTGAACCGCCATTATCGGCATGACGGGCAAACAGCGCCATCAGCTTTGTCACGCCTGATTTATCTATAGCGGTCAGCGGCTCATCAAGGATCCACAGCGGGGAACGGCTCAGCCAGAGCCTGGCCAGCGCAACGCGACGCTGCTGTCCCGCGGAAAGCTGCGCGACAGGCACCTCTTCATATCCCGCCAGGTCGACCTCTTCCAGCGCCTGCCACAGTTTTTCTTCCGGCTCCAGCGCATGAAAAAATTGCAGATTTTCCCGTGCGGTCAGCACCGCTTTCACGCCGGGCTGATGCCCCAGATAGAGTAACGCGCGGTGCCAGACTTCTCGCTGTTTGCGCACAGGCTGCTGCTGCCAAAGCACCTCGCCCTGCTCAGCCCGGCTTAAGCCCGCCAGAATGCGCAGCAGCGAGGTTTTTCCCGCGCCGTTGGCGCCTTCTATTTGAACGATATCGCCTGCGGAAACGGTAAAACTGAGTTCGCTGAACAGCATACGTTCATCACGAACGCAGGTCAGATTGTGGGCCTGGAGCATCAGGTGGCATCGCGCTTGTTAATAGTGCGTGAAATAGTACCACAGCTGATAATGGTATCGCAGCCTGCGCGGTATCACTGGATGCTTAAGTTGCCGCTATTATGCCCTGTGCAGGCCGCTTAATGGCGAAAAATGCCGCTTCGTTAAATCCTTGTTACGTTTATTCTGAAACGCAGTTACATTTCAGCAACGCTAAAACCCGCTACGCTTAGGCGGAGTGTCGATTACGGGAGCAGGAAGAATGAAAGAAGATAATGTGGAAGTCGAGAGTGAAGAACGTGAAGGAGAAGAGATAGAGGTGGATGAGGAAGCGCTGCCCTCGCGTGCGGCGGCTATCCATGAGGAGATACGCCAGGACGGCGAGAAAGAGCTGGAGCGCGACGGCCTGGCGCTGCTGTTTTCGGCTATCGCTGCGGGGCTTTCTATGGGCGCCTCGCTGATGGCGAAAGGGATTTTTCAGGCGCATCTTGACGGCGTGCCCGGCGCTTTTCTGTTGGAAAATCTTGGCTACACCTTTGGTTTTATCATTGTCATTATGGCGCGCCAGCAGCTGTTTACAGAGAACACCGTGACCGCCGTACTGCCGGTTATGCACAAACCAACCGGTGGCAATCTGGTCCTGCTGCTGAGGCTGTGGGCCGTAGTGCTGTTCGGCAATTTGATCGGAACGGCGCTGGCTTCGCTGGCCTTTACCCATATGCCGATCTTTGACGATGCCACGCGGCAGGCTTTTGTGGCTATCAGCCAGAAAGTGATGGAAAACACGCCGGGCGAGATGTTCGCCAATGCGGTGATCTCCGGCTGGATTATCGCCACGATGGTCTGGATGTTTCCTTCCGCCGGCAACGCGAAAATTTGGATAATTGTGCTGATGACCTGGCTGGTGGCGCTGGGCGACCTGGCGCATATCGTGGTGGGTTCGGTAGAAGTCCTTTATCTGGTCTTTAACGGTCTTATCAGCTGGCAGGAATTTTTATGGCCTTTTGCTCTTCCTACGCTGGCCGGCAATATTATCGGCGGCACCTTTATTTTTGCACTGATTAGCCACGCGCAGATCCGCAACGATATGAGCACCCGCGCTAAAGCGGAGGCGAAAGCGAAAGCCGAAGCGAAGAAAAAGCGTGATAAGAAAGAGAAGGCTGAAGAGGGTTAACCGGCTGGCGGCAAGCCGCTAAAGTTATCGCTAAGCGGCAGTCGTCTCATAGGGGGCGCTGCCGTTATCGGCGGGCAGTTCAGAAAAAGCATCCAGCTATGGGGCGGCTTTAGCTGAACAGCGCAAAAGTGTGCATATAGAAATTGCTGGCGAAAGCGACATAGGCCAGCCAGACCAGCATGATAAGACCGAGCGACAGTTTCAGGGACATAGCGACCTCTTTTATGAGCTAAACAAACGAGTAACCTTGCTTGAATTCGCTTTACATTAGTCCTCTGTCAGATCGCAGTTCTTGATCCAGCGCAACTATCTTCCACTAATCGGCTAACGGCTTCTTTGCTCAACCTTGTTCAGATCAACGTTAATCACTCAGCGGCCAGCTTAATCAGCTACTCAGCTACTCAGCTACTCAGCTACTCAGCTACTCAGCTACTCAGCTAC
>NZ_JBGFFX010000015.1:0-136386 GCF_041224955.1 Erwinia aeris
ATGTCATTGAAGCTCTTTTTTCTCGCTTTGAGAAAGATAGAGATGCGGGTGTAAAAAGTGAATTACCTACTACAGCCTTGTTAGGTGAGATGCAAAATATAACTATACATGCAGGTTCTATTTCTAGATTTTTGTGGCCCTCGCCTACAAAAGATAAAGAAATGTCAGAATCACATAAGATTAGGGGTGAAACCCTCCGTAAAGTCCTTGATGTTAATGACAATAGCCCACTAAAGAATCGAGGGTTGAGAAATGCTATAGAACACTTTGATGAAAGATTAGATAAATATCTTTCATCAGAAATAACAGGAAATATATTTCCTGAGTATGTAGGGCCTCGACCTGAAGATGATGGGGTTCCACGTCATATTTTTAGAGCATACTTCATTGATGATTATACCTTTGTATTATTGAATGAGGAATTCGACTTATTTCCACTTATAGACGAAGTATACAGGGTTGCAAAAATCCTTGAAGGATTCAAAAGTAAAGGTGGTGTGTTTCGATTATAATTTATGATAAAGGCACACAGTAAGATTTATGATGGTGTCTTTTAGATATTAAATAGCAAAGCTTAGCCTTTATTGATAATCTGAAATCCATCCACTAAACAGCTCACTAATCTTGTAAAGGAGAACGTATGTCTCAATCACCTGATGAACTTCTTAAGAAGTTAGAGAAGGAAATTTCTGGCGTATTTTCCAATAATGGGTTTCCGAAAGATTCATTAAAGCAACTACTTGAAAACAGGAGCGTTATTGGAAGTGATGGTACAAAAATCACGCTTACAAGTGATAATAAAATGTCTATTGTTTACCCTGAAAAGAAGAATGAGGACGAGAAAGAGTCTTTCCCAAAAGTGCCTACTAGCGCGGAACTTAAAAGTAGAATTCAAGAAAAAAAAAGGCAGTTGGCTGGAAAAGATGAAGATTCCGGTACTTCGTACACTCCTCCTGGCTCTAAGGGATCTTGATAATCAGGCTCTAGCCTTACCTGTCTATGCTGAACGAGCCGCCTGGCTCGTTTTTTTCATTCTATTTATCTAATAACTATTTTCTTGCTATGCTACGCTCACCTTGTTACGGAGAAAGCATGGCTAAAGCCCATTGCAGTAAAACATTCACTATAGACGGTAGCCGGGTAACGCTGGCCGCTGGCGTCAAGTCTGGTCGTCCCGTAGTGGTGTTAGGCGTGCGATTGGCCACCAGCCACACGTCATCTGATCCGCTCGATTTCGTCACCATTGACTACCCAATGCGATCAACTGACAGCGCAGAGGCGTTTGTGTCTGGCGCAGATGAAGCCACAGCAAAGCGCGGGAAAACTGACGTGCTGGAAAAGTTTGGGGACGTTATAGAGAAAGTAACACATGCATTTGACAGCGATCGCGCAGCCCTGGCGCCGCGCCGAATTAACCCTTTTGAGGCCAATAAATGAAGTATCACATTAACGAAAATCTCAGTATTACAGTAAACGAAAAAGGCCAGGCCACAAAAAGCGATGTGGCCTGCCTGCTGGCCGTTATAACCGGCCTACGCCACGACGCTGAAGGCAGCGCTGGCGCGGCAAATGTCTTTGTTGGTGAAGATGAAACGCGCTATTGGGTGGCCAGGCCTGTTGCGCCAGGCGCTGAGCCTGATTTCTCCGATTATGCATCAATGATGCAGCTGGCACCGCACAACAACCCGGCTTTTTGCCAGGCTCTGGCGCGTAAATTAGGCCTGTTTATCAGCCCTGTACTCATGGACCAGGGGCATCTTGTGGGTGCATGGAAAGTCGAGCACATGGCTCATTACGGCGTCACCAATTTTAAGGAAAACGGCTGGCAGCACGGCACGCATGAGCCGGTACAGGAAACCTCTGCCAATCTGTTTGAAGCGATTTGCCGCGCCGCCATGCGTGTTGCCGGTGTTGGTCGTCGGGCCTATCTCTTTACCCCTGACCCGGACAGCACAGATTCCCAGCTGGTCTTTCTCAGTGACTGGGTACGGGACTGGATAATTCAGAGCACCACTGATGGCGATCGTCTAAAGCCCATTCCCGCCCTGGACGCTTATGCGATTTGCGGTATTGACGAAGACAATGCGATGCGCATTCTTCGCGAACAAACCGAAGAAGCAAAACAGGATGTTGATGCTGAGTCACTGGCGTCAGCTACGGGCATCCCGGCCACTGCTGAGTAAATCGGGCACGGGCTAACAGAGGGGGGAACACTTACCCCCTATTTTACTAATTACTGAATTATTGTTTACACATAACATTATGAATGGACGAACCCCAACAGCTGACGAACGCCGGTTCATGGATAAAATGGGTAAATTACCCTGTATTGCCTGCCTGTTGAATGGCCAGCACACTACTGAGATCAGCCTGCATCACATCGATGGCCGCACTAAGCCCGGCGCGCACTTTAAGATCCTTCCCTTATGCGTTTATCACCACCAGCACTCGGCACCGCACGAAATCCGGTTACGGTATCCGTGGCTTGTACCTGTCCATGCCTGCGGCAAGGTCGGCGGCCGCGCCGTGTTTGAGCAGCATAACAATACGCAGTCTTTTTTGCTGGAACTGTGCCATGCGCTAATCGAGAAAATGGACGCGGGTATGACGCTGACTGAGAATGTCTGATGGCGAGATTTTATTCCGCGCTACTTACTGGCTGGTATTTTTATGACAGGAACCGTTTCACGGCCCTTTTATTAGCGTTATTGGCTCAAATTGCCTTCATCGGCATGTAGCAATGGCGGGAGAAGTTATGACCGAGATAGTCCTGACCGTTGGTGTCTATAACGACAATTCCTATGTAACCAATGGCGTTGATAGTAGCGATCTTAAAAGCCATATTCAGTACAACCTCAATAATCGCCCAGGTCGTGCCTTTTTTGTGGATGGGAAATGTCACAATGAGGGGTATTTAGGTAAGCAGCGCTGCGATGAATGGGAGAAGTGGATAGCCGATAATTTACAGACTCCCGCGACTTGTACGGCCCCTTACATCTGAGCGCTGCTAAGATAAGCTGGCCCGCATCACGCGGGCTAAATCATAAAGCTATAGCTTTCCAGTACTGAAACCGTCATCGGCAAACCAAGCTTTAACAAGTATGCTAAAAATTCCTCTGCACTGATAGCCGGATTTTTAAGTGCCATTCGCTGTTGTTGCACAGCTTTTAATACCAAAGCAAGGTTTAAATCAATCAGGTCCATTATGAATTCATCTGGATGGATTGCTTCGATATTTAGTTTATCCAGGCTTTCACCAGGAAAATCCTTCAAATTAAAAGTCACAATGACTTCTGCATTACTTTTTATTGCAGCTGCGACTACATGCCTGTCATCCTCGTCAGGCAACGATAACCCCGGAATCAACGGTTCAAAGCCACTTACAAGGGCGTCAGGAAGCGCTTTGTCCATTAGCGCTTCTATACGCCTAACCTTTTCCGGGGAAATTTCTGGCACATTCTTAACTAAGTTTCTTTGCCATTCATCATGGATGGTAGCAGTCCATTTTGGCTGGTATAAACCACTTAATCCAAGCCGAACAAGGAGGTCGCGCAGCAAGTTCGGATAGATAACACATGCATCAAGTACAACCGGATAAGGCGAATGGTTCATCAGTAAAGACCAAGTTCTTGGCTTAGATCTGCCAGCTCTTGCATTGCATCATTGCTTTCGCTTTCACGTTCAGCTTTATAGTGCATCAAATCTGCAAATAGCACGCGGCGATGGCGGCCAGTTTTATGAAATGGCAGCTTCCCTTCTTCTAAAAGTTTCACCATATGAGGACGTGATACATTCAGAATATTGGCGGCTTCCTGTGTAGTCAATTCAGCATGTACCGGTACAACCTGCACCGCGTTACCCACGGCTAATTCACCCAGGATTTTCATTAACAGCGTCAGTGATGACGTTGGTAATTCAATCTGATGTGTTTGGTCGTTGGCATCCTGAATCGATATTTTCTGTGTTTCAAATTTCGTAGAGAGAAATGTTGCCAGTTCTCTTTGACCACGCAAGGCAACCTCAATTTCCTTCTGAGCCGGTAGGCTTACATTTTCCAGAATTGAGTTAGTCATAGTTTTCCAATTTCCAAGTTCGTGAGTTTCAGATTTTAAGTTTCAGTTTTCAGATTATGATAATCAGTATCAGATTTTAAGTTTCAGTTTTCAGACTTAGAATTCAATTTGATTTACAGTTTTAAGCACTTAAGTTTGAGTTTTTCAGCATTCAATTTCGGTTGCCATTACCGTTGACGATACCGTCAACACAGCAATAGTAATCGAAACAAACGAAAAGCGCAACATTCGAAACAAACGAAACAGCAACGCGCTTCCCTTCCGTAGTCTTGGTCTTCGCACTAATCATACTAAGTATGATTAAGTTACTGATATAAAGTAAATTTGACAAAATTATGTTTATTTATCTAATATGGTGATGTTGAGGCGGTTTTGGTTGGGGTGTTGCTTTCGACAAGCAACAAATTGACTTCATGTTCAATTTTCAGCACGACGTCCGGGATCACCACAGCGAAGAAAGAAACCGCCTACACGGCGGTTTTTTTCTTTCTGAGGTATACCAATGGTTCAACGAATTCTTATCGCCACACTGTCACAGAGTAAGCCCATGCTGGTGGAATGCGTCTTCAGTGAAGGCGTACTGGTTATGGCCGATCCAGTCACGTATCCACCGTCTCGGGACACCCTTATAACCGAAATGCTCCCCCGCCTCATTAAACGCCGCGCAAGCGGGTTTAAGGTGCTGGTAGATGAAGTATCAGGTGAGTTTTCCAAAATGTCGGGCGCCAGCCAGGTGCGGCTTAATGATGCGCATACTGATGGTCGTCCGGTTATCTCTGTTGCGCTCGACCGCTATCAGGAAATGCGCCGTACCAAAAGCATCATTACGCCACAGACCGGTACAGGATTTGAAATCCCCCAAAGCCTGATCGACACCTCAAGCAACAATAAAGGCGAGACGGTTTATAACATCAACTGGCCTGAAGTGACCGCCAGCCACGTTCTGACGATCCTGAGCGTCTACGCAACGCTGCATAACCGTCCAGGTACGGCTGACTATATCGCCAAACTGACAGCGGCCTTTTCTATGAAAACACCAGCAACGCCTTCGGCAGACTGGCTGATCGAACATCAAAACGCCAAAGAGAAACCACCCGCAACGCTCACGGGCGAGTCGCGGCCAGACGGGTCGATTGTGTTATGAGCACCTATAGCAGACTCGACGACCGGTATATCGATGACGATGTGATCCGCTCGTTTATGCATAACGAGGTTGTTGCCAAGTCCACCAGCCAGGACATCGATCTGAAATCGCACGACATCACGCCCGATGAAGAATTCCGCCCCGACCTCGTGGCTTATCGCATCTGGGGTACGGAGGAATTGCGATGGGCCGTGCGAATTATCGCGGGTACTGAGGCGGAATGGGACCCGTTACCTGTCGGCGCCATTATTTACGCGCCGCCACTCGCCTGGTTACGCGATCGCATCCGGCACTTCGCCAGCGACGGTCAGGTATCTGACACCGTTGATACTGACTGAGGGGCGATAAATGGCTGACTTTCAGAAAGACCAGAGCGGGCGCTATATCACAACCGGGCTGTCTCCCAGGCAGTTTGACCGTGTATTTGACGCCATCCACCAGGACCGTCAGAAACGCAGAAGGCGAAAAGCCCGTCAGCTGACGCCCGCCGTCCTCAAAAATAAGAGCCTGGATGAAATCCTGAAGCTGGGGAAGAAGCAGGTCGGGACATTTTTCACTAAAGACGATCTCAAAGGGTTTGAGCAGAACCGCAAAACAGTCAGGAAACAGTTTACCGGCACGCAACCGGGTATTACACACGCGCAGCTGGTGGCCCACTCCAGAAGCATTGACGTTAAACGTGCCAACAACAAAGTGGACGACGGTTCCGGCATCTCTAACGCCGCGTTCAAAGGAATACGGCAAAACATAGCCCTTATTGACGTTACCGCGTCACAGCGATCCGTTCATAACAATCATCGCGTCGAAATTCGGTTTGAAGAATGGGACCAGGCAATGGATGACGCGGCCGGTAATAACGTTGCCGCCCAGCAGCGCCTGGTTAAAAACATGGTTAAAGGCCGCGTATCGGTTAACTGTGATTGCGGCCGATACCAGTACTGGTATCGCTACATCGCCACAGCGGGCAATTTCACGATCGCCCCGCCGAAAGAATTCGTTTATCCAAAGCTAAAAAACCCCCAGCTGGAGGGCGTTGCATGTAAGCACATTATTCATGCGCTTACCCGTATGCAGGGCGCGGGCTGGCAAAGCCGCGTACTGATGACGCTGCGAAAAAATGCCCAGGGAGAGCACTACGGAGACGATCCCAAAAAAACCACGGAATATTTCTCCGACGAAGAGATTAAACGCCTCAACCGCAACAGAAAAAGCCAGATAGACCAGCGAGCCGCCCGCGCCGAATTTGACCGCTATCAGTCGCGTCTCGATGCGCTGGCCGGAAAGCTGAAGGCGGTGGACAAACAACAGCTGGCCACAACCCGCAAACAGCTCATTAAGGCGCGCACCGTTACACAACGCGAACAGGCCCGCCGTGAAGCCGCACAGAAAAAACTTAGCCAGGCGCGCGCTGAACGCGACGCATTAAAGCAGCAGCTGGCGGACACGCTAAAAATGCAAAAGCAAGTATTCATAGACGCGCAGGTTATGGCCGGTAAAACCCCGGAAGAAGCCCGCCGCGCCTATGCCGATCACGTTAAAAATAAATTAGGTAAATGATATGGGCCGTTTTGACAGCTTTTTCACTGATGACGAGTCGGAATTACCAGAAAATGCACCGATTGAAGTTAGTACCGCAATGGATGATGTCCAGAGCGTAACAGGTGCGCCAGATAAAGCCGCAGCCGCCTTTACTCTTCTGGGTGAGGCTGGCGAACCGGAAAGCGAACAAAGTGCGCCAGAGGGCGATACAGCGAGCACTGACGTTGACCCGACCCGCGCTGCTCTGCCCGCGCAAATTGCCGACCGACCGCAAACGGTAATGAGAGCGCGCTTCTCCGGGCACGCTCTTTTTAACGATCTGGTGCGTCGGGACTGGCAGCGCGCCATTGCCGCCGATCCACTGGCCTATGATGGCCTGCTGTATGTGCCAACCGATGCGAGCGCCGCCGAAACCGCCCCCGATGCCGGTAGCGATGAAGAACCGGCCTTTACTGAAATAAACGCCAACCAGAAAACCCTCAGCTACAGCGATCCCGTGCTGGTGGCCATACTCGACTGCCCGGATGAACGATCGGAGTTTTCCGCAGCAGACAGCGACGGAGAAACCGATGGCGGCGTTGATGACGTGATGATATTGCGCATTGCGCCGCCACTGGCTGTACTCGACGCCGCCAGTGATGATGACGAACACCCTGTATCACGCGCCTTTGTGCCCGTTGGCTCGATCCTCGAATGGAATGAAGCCCTTGCTGACGGTAGCGAGTCACGCAGCTGGTGGTATGTGCATCGTATTTTCACCTATGGAACCGCCTCTGTTGGCTCGTTGTATTACTGCATCCCGGCGCGCAACTTCGATACGGTGATGGGTGACGGGAATGATTAAGCCAAACCAGAGCATTATTGCGAGCCTGAAAGAAGTACAGCTTGAGCCGACCGGCGAATATGAAGTGAGTGGCTTCCACGAGGTGGATGCAGAGGTGGCCAGTTATATAAGCCGTATCTTCGACAATGCGCGTATTAATACGGTAAACGCTGAGAACAAAGCATTTGACCGCTTTACTGAGAGCGCACCCGCGAGGCGCGTCGTTGTCGGGAAATTCGACTCCCTCATAGAGTTATTGCAAATGCTCCGCCGTGCCCGTGGCCGTCTGACCTCCCCAAAAATCAGCACGGATGAATTGCCGGTTATCAACGTCAGCCGGTCGTTCGACGTTGTGTATTCCACCAGCGATCAGAAGCGGGATTCCGCTGCCGGGCGAAAACTGGACATTATCAGTGACGCACACACCGGCACGCCGTTTGCCGCCCTGGATCGATCGCAGGCCGCGTTAACCTATACCGTTGCCGCATTGGCTTTCGAAAAAGAGACGCTGGCGCTAATGCTCAATGCCATCTCGATGCATCTCAGGTTTGCAGTACATCAGTCATTTCGCGTTAACGTGAGCGTGGCCAGAACCCCTGTCGATCTCGATTGCACGTTTACCGACTCCCGCGACCTGATTTGGTCTGATATGTCCGCACCTGTTTCGACTGATCGCCTGTATGCCGCCTCAATAACGCTGACCGTTAACACCGATATTGTCCGCGCGCTTGCAGTACGGTCAGTACAGCACCGCACGCAGATTGTGTCCGCCGCGACTAAGGGGTAAGGGTAATGGCGAAGAATGACACCGGCAGGCAGCAAATGAGCCAGCTGTTTCTCCAGTCGGCCTACGTAATCGTCGACAAAAACCAGATCGAGATCCCGCGCTCTATGATTACTACCGCGTCATACATGGAAGTAATGAACATGAAATCGCCGGTTTTACAGCTGAAAATTCGCGACGTAACGAACCATGTTACGAATGAGATCGGTATAAAGCCCGGATCGCGCGTGGCAGTGACAATGGGCGGCGGCGTCAGTCAAAATGGTGAGGTATGGGCTGAAACGATGGCTGTCGTATCAATGCCATATAGCGGCGACGTGCTGACGATGAACCTTGTCCCGGAAGCGCTTCAGACGCTGTGCCAGCCCGCGCCAAAACCCGCCTTTTTCGTGGAACAGCAACCTCTCACCATTTTGCGGGCGCTGTTGCCTCCCGGTATTCGTCTGGTGCCTGATGCTTTCCCCCGGATGATGACTTATCACCTCAACATGATGCAAAAGCCCACCAGCCTGATAACGGGGATGGCGACCGATAATGGCGCGCGTGCATGGCTGGCGCGCGGCAGCCTGAATTTACGCGTGCTGACGGCGCTAAACAGCCAGAAGCCCGCGTTCATCTATGAGATGAACAACCCGCAGGCCGAACGCACGCTAACCAGAATGAGCGCCATCAATCAGGACGCTACCTTTCTCGACAAAGTGCGCTTCCGCTTTACAGGCTACAGCGAAACAGAGGGCTTTATCTCCGTTGGTAATCCGGCCTATCCCGTGAAGCAGGTATCACATGCCGATCGCGCTTCATTGCGTAACCAGCTTTATACGCTGATCCCGAAACTGGATGCTGAATGTGAAGGCAATGAGGCACTGACGCCTGGCATGATGCTGTCGGTGGTTATCCATCGCTATAACTCAGAAAGCGGGCTTGATGAAAGTCTCCCTAAAAATATGATCGTAATGAGCGTGACACATCACGAAGACCGGCGCGCCTACGTCTGCCGTATGATTTTAGGAGTTGTTGAAAGTGCATAAAATTGACGGCAAACGCCGGGCTGTGGTGATCGCTACGGTCGCCGAAGGCAATAAAATGAAGGCACAGATACGCGTCCTGGGCGAATGGGAAGGCATAGGCGATGACGCGCTCCCGTGGGCCGAATATTTGCTGCCGGTTGACCGCGCCTTTGTGCCAACGAAACCCGGCGATCTTGTATGGGTAGAATTCCCTTATAACGGAGACAGCCGCCGACCCATGATCGTAGGCGCCGCGCAGGATTGGGCTGGTGGCGTGCCAAACGTGGCGCCGGAAGCTTCTGGCGTGGGAGAACAATACAGTCCACCAGCTAAAGAAGGCGCGCCGCCCGCGCCCGCGCTGACGCCCACGGCGGATATGGTCTTAAACCGCGACGGGGTATTGATCATACGTACTGCCGGTGGCGCTTACTCAATGACGCGCACAGCTGATGGCACGACAATCGGCTTTAACGAAGCGGGCGACGTGAACATTTTGAGCGAAGGACAAACCTACGTTAACGCGACCGGCAATGTAACCCTGCTCACCGGGGGCGATGTCAGCATTGAAGCAACGGGGAAAATATCCTTCAAAGCAGCTGAAATCGAGCTTGCCGCTGGCTCAATCAACATGACTCAGGCATAACAATCGCAAAATATAGATATTAATTGCCTTTATATCTATATTTAGCTTGTTAATATAGATATAAACATCTATATTATGTTCATCCAATGAGGATATGTTCTTTAAAAATGTGAGGTCAAGGAATGCCGGAACTGATGTGGCGCAAAGCGGCGCGTAAGCAGCTTCTCGCAATCAGAGACAAAAGCGACAGAGAGGCAATAAATGCAGCGGTGAACGAGCTAAAAAAGTTTCCGCTTCAGCCACCAAATCTGGACGTAAAGCCTCTGACAGCAGGAGAAGCTGATTACCGACTAAGATGGGGAAATTATCGTGTGTTATTCGACTATGTTAAAAACGAAGAACCAAAGATAATCGCCATCCAGCAGGTTGCCAGACGCACCAGCAAGACTTATTAAACGAAGGCCGGTTTACCGGCCTAACCTCACATCCCTCATTCTTACCGGTCTATTTATATGAGAAAAGATATGATTGAGTTCATCACTGACAGCGCCGGAAAACGCAAAGCGGCGATCGTACCCATTGAACTGTTTGAGAAACTGACTGAAAACGCCGATCTGGCTGAGCTATGGGAACCAGTACCGTATAACGCCGGGAAAAACGACGACGCTCTTATCCCCGGTGAAGTGGTCGAAATCACTATTCAGAAAGGCGTTACGCTTCATGCTGCGTGGCGCCTTTTTCGCGGCTTAACGCAAAAGCAGGTAGCTGAAGCGCTGAACATCACACAAGCCTCAGTATCCGCGATGGAAAAAAGCGAAAAGCCACGTAATTTGAATCTGCAAAAGCTCGCAGAACTGTACGACTGCCAGCCTGAGCAATTGACTGATGACTAACTGAAAGGCCGGGAAACCGGCTTTTACTTTGCATGGTCGGTAGGCGACTGATTTACCGACTCACTTAATCCCATGTTCAGACGGTGCAAACCTGAAGGTACGCTTCCCGAACGGGCTGACTTTTATCTGAGTGAAGCCTTCACGGTCTAGCAGTCTTGCCATCACGGCTGACGCTGGCAGGCATGAGGCTTCCAGATTGTGTCCAGGCGCCACCCTTTTCAATTCTTGCAGCATGAATTTTCCCATTCCCTGACCACGGCTGCTTTCTTCAACACCAAACATTCTTATCTCGATATGAGACGCCAACCCGCTTGCATCATTTCTACCTGTCAAAAGCGCAAAACCAATAGTCTTACCTGAGCGTTTGTCATCAAATATGAACAGGAAATCGGCGATCATCACATCCCTTTCATGGGCATTTGTTACCTGCAATAATTCTTTCTCAAATTCCCTTAAAAAGTTGTCACCCTCGAAGTAAAAACACCCGTTGGCCAACCCTTTCTGCACCTCGGAAAGGACAAATTTAACGTCACTTTTCTTGCCCAACCTGCTGTTTATTGAGGTCTTTTTCCAACCAAACATAATTCCGCCCTCCTTATGGTTTAAAGAGCATAAGCATAACTAATCGCCATGTTTGATAAAAGCCAACACATTAGGAATGGTTAATAAAATTCCCCACCAGGCAGTAGCAATTTGATCCTCTATCCCGCCGTCCATCAACAAAAAGCTTTGGTTTCAGTCTATCTAATATATGATTAGTTGAATAGACATAACCCGGAGATCACTCTTTGTTCACGCTCTTCAAAAACGCCTGCGTTTACACCTTAAAGCGCCCCGAAGCGATCGACATGGCCAGGCTCAATGAATTACTCACTGCTTACCCTTTCTCGCCCTGCGCCGCTAACGATATGTCACGCACTGGCTGGCGGCCAATCACAAGGGACAGCGACCGCTTTTACCATGCTGCTGGTAAAAACATTCTGCTGGTGGCTCAAAACCAAAAGAAAATGCTGCCGTCACCGGTAGTGCGGGAAATCCTTAATGCGCGCGTAGAAAAACTTGAGCAGGAGCAATCACGCCGCCTTAAGTCGCCGGAAAAAGCCACTCTCAAAGAGGAAGTGCTGCATTCACTATTGCCGCGTGCATTTACACGAGACAGTTTTACTCAAATCTGGATCGACCTTGAGCGCGGGCGCATCGTGGTTGATACCCTCAGCCCGCGTAATGCAGAAACCGCGCTGGCACTGCTGCGTAAATCTTTAGGAAGCCTGCCGGTTGTTCCGATCATGGCCGCCAGTCCACCCGCGATGGAACTGACAGCCTGGCTTAAGATGCAGCGTGCGCCCGCACCATTCATGCTGGGCGACATCACTACGGCCAAAGTTGAAAGTGTTTTGGAAGCGGGCGCCACAACAACTTTTAAAAAAGAGCCTGTATGCAGTGAAACGCTTGAGACATCTCTGTCAGATGGCCGTATCGCTTCCTCGATCGCCGTGCAGCATGAAAGGAGGTTCAGAACAGATGTAACCCTGAGCGACGACCTGGTGTTTAAGCGCATCGGTTATAGCGATGTATTCGTTGAAGCCAACAATGATATTACGGTTGATGATGATGAAAATGAGGCACAGGCGCTGGCGCGGCAAGACGCCGATTTTATTCTGATGTGCGACACCCTCGGCTCTGTCATCGCTGATACGCTGGCGGCGTTCGGCGGAGAAAGTGAGAGCTGATGCTAACTTATGGCTCTGTTTGCAGCGGCGTCGAGGTGGCAACGCTTGCCTGGGAATCTATGTGCTGGCGTGCGTGCTGGTTTTCTGAGATTAAAAATTCCCTTCCGCCGTTCTGACCCATCACTGGTCAGATGTGCCCAATCTGGGCGATATGACTACGCTACCGGCTCGGGTTCTGGCGGGAGAAGTGCCCGTGCCAGATTTGCTGGTTGGTGGCACGCCGTGCCAGGCCTTTTTCGATCATGGGGATGCAAAGCACATATGAATGCACTAAAAGCAAACTAATCCGATGACATTTAGGTTATGACAAAGATAACCATGACATATAGATAATGACATTTGGGGATTTCAGAGGGAATTTACCCTATGACATTTGGGTATACCTTGATGTCACAGGAGGTTTGACCCGGCCCCCATTGACCAGTACATACCCCGAGGTCAAAAATGCAGCAGAATTGACGCAGTGCAATCAGGTGTTAAGTGCTTTGATCGGCAGCTATGCAATTGGAACGGGCATCAGAAAGGTACGGAATTGTCTAAATTGGTAGGGGTATTTCAATGGGCTTCATCCAGCATTATAAAGTGCCGTACAATGGAGCCAGTATGATCTGCTAATCGCAGTTTTTGTTCTAAAAGGGGATCGCTCAGCGTTTCCCAGTTTTCATACTTATAGTCTGAATGCTCAGATGATGAGTCATTTCCCGAATGAAAACTAAGTAAGCTACCTGTGTCAGTTCTTCTGGCGTACATGCGCGGGCTGTATATGAAACACTGTCAGCAAGTTGGTTGAATAGCGATTCAATCGCCGTATCAGTAATAAGATTAGCGCCGTTAAAATACCGTTTACTGAGCGCGCACAACAGATCGTCGTGGCAGGTAGCATTACCATTGACCGGCATGATCCTTTTATCAGCTTCAATAATTTCTTCGGTCAGATATATGATCATTTCAAGCGCATAGGAACTCAACTGCCCGCCCGTGCCTATTTTCTTTAAAACATCGTCGTAACCTGCCGCAGTCGTAACTGATATACCGGCGGTTGCCCATAAAAACTGGGTCTGATGTGCTGAAACAGAAAATTCGAATTCATTCATAATGTGCATCCAAAAATGGGATCGGTAGATCGTTTGAGTTGGGCAAACGGGAGTATAGCCAAGTTATCTGGCCAGGCGTAAGGTCAGTGCAGACAGGCACTGAAGAGGTAAATGTCACTGGCAGGAATGACCGGTGCTGTAGTGACTGCACCGGTCATTCAGACGAACTTTATGTTTTAACCCACCCAGGTTCGGCCACCGGAGTCCAGCCAGGAAAATAACCGAACTGGATATTCACTGCGCCGGGGGATTCTGGTGAAAGAAGCTGAGCAATGAACCATCACGCACCGGTACTGCTTATAGATGGCCTTCGTCAACTGGGTTCCATCGCCCGGCGGCGACGATATTGAATTGCTTAGGCTGGGCCTGCATGTGCAGGAAACAGAGAAAGCATACGGCTGCCATGCCGGATATTTATCAGGCATCCGGGGTGAACAGTTTTTTAATGAATGTGGTCGCCGTTCTGATGCCTGCGACGGTAATGGTATGCGATACGTTTTCTTCAAGGGTGAGTTCAACCTTGACCCCTGCTGCACATAGTGCCTCAGCCGCTTTTTGACTTTCAGTCCAGCCGATAACCGGATCGGATTTACCATGAATCAGTAATGCCGTAGATCCTGCAATGGGCTGTAATGGTTGCGGGGATGCTAGTCGTCCCGAGAAAGCCACAACGCCCGCAAGCGAATAGTCTCCCCGAACTAACGCATCCATAGTCATTATCGCCCCCTGGGAAAAACCTGCCAGCACAACGCGATCCTTTAAAGGATTAATGCCCAGCTCCCTGAACAGGTCAGTTAACGTTGCATCAAACGCTTCACGGGCCGCTGCTATACGCGCCGGACGGCTCTCTTCAGTAATACCACTCACACTGAACCACTGAAAGCCTGGGCCCATATCAAAGGCAGACGGGCCATCCGGTAAAGCGATGAAGGCATGTGGCATCGCCTGTTGCCAGTGTTCCGCCACCGCTTGCAAATCACTACCCCGGCTGCCTACACCGTGTAACAGGACAATCAGATCCCTGTTCATCATTTTTCCTCTAATACGTAAGCACGCATATCAGGCCCTTCGGGCACGATACCGGCAGGGTTCAGGGCGCGGATTGAATAGTACCCCTGTTTGATATGGTCAATATTCACCGTGCTGCTGATACCGGGTATCGTCAGGACCCGACGGGTATAACGGTCAAGATGAGCGTATTCCCTGAGCTGGCGAAGATTGCACTTGAACAGTCCATAATAAGCCGCGTCAAAACGAATGAGCGTGACAAACAGGCGAATATCAGCTTCGGTAAATGCATCACCACATAAAAAATCACGTCCGTCAGCAAGCCGGAGTTCCAGCTTATCCAGCATACCGAACACATCCCTTACGGCTTCAGCGTAACTGACCTGCGTGGTGGCAAATCCCGCACGGTAGACGCCGTTATTCAGTAAGGGATAAATTTCGGCGTTCAGGCTGTCAATTTCGCTCTGAAGCGAAGCGGGACAGAGGTCAATGTTCGTCCGGGCGAGATCGCCAAACCCGCTGTTAAACATACGTACTATATCGGCAGACTCATTGTTGACGATCGTGTGGGTTTTCTTGTCCCATAACACCGGAACCGTTGCCCGCCCGGTAAACGTGTCATCTGCCCGGGTGTAAAGCTGATGTATCCATTCAGCATTATTCAGCGTATCCCGGTCAGCACCCGGATAGTCGCCAAAATGCCAGCCTTCATCCAGCAGCCAGGGTTCGACAACCGATACGCTGACCACGTCTTCCAGCCCCTTCAGTTTACGGGCAATCAGCGTGCGGGAAGCCCAGGGACAAATCAGCGCCACGTAAAGGTGGTACCGCCCGGGCTCTGCGATGAAGCCGGCGTCACCGGTGATACCTGCAGCGCCGTCTGGCGTTACCCAGTGACGAAAACTTGAGGTCTGACGTACAAAGCCGCCTTTTTCGTCGGTAGCCTGCACCGGGTGCCATTCTGCCGTCCATTTTCCGTTAACCAGCATGGTGCCTTCCTCAACCTTTAAATGAAGTGGGTTTTAACGCGTATTTACCATCACCGGTTAAGGCGAGCACAATCAGGCCAACAATCCAGAACGCAGGAAATTCCCAGCCGCCGTTCGGGTTAGTGAAGAAAAAGCCCGCCGGGCCATGCACCGTGGTGATAGCCCCCAGTAGAACAGGGATCAGCACTACGGCAACCACGCGGGTATACACGCCAAGGATCAGCGCAATGGCACCGACAAGTTCAACGGTCATTGTCAGATAGGCAAGGCTGCCGGGCAGTCCCAGGGAAGCAAAAAATTTCGCGGTGCCCGCTGGCGTAAAAACAAAAAACTTCAGGCCGAAATGCGCCAGAAACAGAATGCCTAAAGCAAGGCGCATGATAAGTGCTGCATAAGGTGTGGTGCGGTGATCGAACATTGTATATTCCTCTCATTAGTTGATGAGAGAAAGGTACTATGTTTCTGATGTGATGATTATCCTGCCAGAAAGAGCATGTTTGTTTCCAAAATGGAAATTATAGCCAGTTTTCTTCCCACTTCGGCTGACCGGCAAATGACTCCGCCAGAAAATCGATGAATGCCCGGGAACGCTGTGCAAGATATTTTGCCGGCGGATAAATAGCATAAAGGCCGAGCGGCGGGGCCTCATAACGGGAAAGTACCGGTACAACCAACCCACTTTTCAGTGCTTCACCAGCCACAAAAGCAGGTAGTCGCGCAATACCAAATCCTTCAAGAGCTGCACGCAGGCAAACTTCCGCGTTGGAGAACTTCATTCGCCCCCGCACTGGCTGTACATGCAGCGCCCGTGTTTCGTCGAGGAATGGCCAGACAAAGGGATCGCGGAAGTTGGTGTCCACGATGCAGTCATGTTGAGAAAGCTGATCCCAGTGTGACGGGCTGCCTTTCTGCTGCAGGTAAGCTTTTGACGCGACCATCACGATGCGTATATTGCAGAGCTTACGTGCTATCAGGTTGCTGTCAGTGAGATTGCCGATACGCAGCGTTAAATCGAATCCCTCATTAACCACATTTACCAGGCGGTCAGCAAAGCTTACATCCAGCTCAATATCAGGATAACGGCGGGCAAAAGCAATCAGATGCCCGGTAAGCTGGGTGGAACCGAAGGTGACCGGGGCCGAGATCCTTAATAAGCCAGAGGGGGTTTTAGAGGCGTTAAGAACGTCATCATTCAGCGCATCATATTCTGCCAGCAAGGGGCGAATACGTTCGTAATAGGCCAGACCAACTTCCGTGGGGTTTAAGGACCGGGTACTGCGGATGAACAGGCTGACGGCCAGTTCATGTTCAAGACGGGTGATCAGTTTGGATGCCTGGCCGTGGCTGGTCGACAGCCTCTGTGCCGCGGCGGTAAAACTGCCTGTTTCCATCACGGCAATAAACATGCGATCGCAGTCGAGTCTTTCCATCTTCCTGTCCACTGAGTGTCAAATTTCTGTCAGCTACCATAGCAAATTAACAGGCAGGCCTTCAAAAAAGAGCCTAACAAATACAGTCTTTATAAAACCTGCCCAGTGCGCCTGTTTTTCTCATTACTTACTTAATTTAAGGTAGTCATATAAATTAATCTGCATTTAATGTTATCTGACAGGCATTATGCATGGCTGGCAAATCACCACTGCGTCCCCCCGAAGAACGCCTGCAAGCCCGGGTCGCTGAATGCCTTTTATCCGGTACATGCCGCGGTGTGGCGGATTAAACGGGCACGTAATTGAACGTAGCAAAGGACACACTACGGCGAATGTTTCATGCAGGCGTGCGTATATTCAGGGACATTCGTAATGCTGACGCGTCTACCGGCGAGCAATGTTTCTCCTGCCCACTCATGCCACTCTCTATTTTAATTCCACATTTCACCTGTTTTTTTTAACAAAATTCTCAGGCGTGATATGTGCCTTTCTGTTGAGCCGTGTGCGCTGCCAGCACGTCCATTAGTGCAGGAGACAGACAGTCATAGGTTTCCAGACCAAGCTTGTTCAGGCTGCTTCTCACCTCATCCATCTGTGATACCGGAGTACCACTCTCAATAACTGAAGAAACAAAGGCTGCGAATGCGGGGGCCGACCAACCTGACTGTTCAGAAAGCTCAGTATGTACGAAATCCAGACCGTGGAAAGCATGGCCTTTATTTTCGATACGACC
Organism: Erwinia aeris; assembly: GCF_041224955.1. Taxonomy (NCBI): domain Bacteria; kingdom Pseudomonadati; phylum Pseudomonadota; class Gammaproteobacteria; order Enterobacterales; family Erwiniaceae; genus Erwinia; species Erwinia aeris. Next base: position 17,831 of record NZ_JBGFFX010000015.1, read on the forward strand.
ATACATGTGCACACCACATTCTTTACAGGCGTGACGCTGAATAGTGGCGCTTTCATCAACAATATTGAGTTTTTCCGCATTAGCAACAACACTCACTTTTTCGCGGGGAACTACCGCGATTATCGCGAAAGTTGCACCTTCAGGTTTCCAACATTTGCTGCAACCACAGGCATGATTGTGCATTGTTTGAGCCTGAACGATAACTTCAACTGGATGGCGGGCACAATGACACTTCAATGTTCCGCCCGAAAAGTTTTCGCCCGCTGGTTTGAAACCATTATTTTATTGCAGGGTGCAGGTTGATATTAGCCATGGCAGTTTCCTTATTGATAATATAAAAACGTGCTGCTGAATATAAGCCAGCACGCTTCAGCTCTGGGATAAAAGCGATTAGTAATGAATGACGGTACGGATTGATTTGCCCTCATGCATCAGATCAAAGGCGTCGTTAATCTTTTCCAGCTCCATGGTGTGTGTCACGAAAGGCTCAAGTTCGATGTCGCCTTTCATCGCGTCTTCGACCATGCCAGGCAGCTGAGTTCTACCTTTAACGCCACCAAATGCGGAACCTTTCCACTGACGGCCTGTGACCAGCTGGAATGGACGCGTTGAAATCTCTTTACCTGCGCCTGCCACGCCGATAATCACGGACTGGCCCCAGCCGCGATGAGAGCTTTCCAGCGCAGCCCGCATTACATTGACGTTACCGATACATTCAAAAGAATGGTCAACACCCCATCCGGTCATTTCAATAATCACTTCCTGAATAGGCTTGTCGAAGTTGTTTGGATTCAGGCATTCAGTGGCACCGAATTTCCTGGCCAACTCGAATTTGGCCGGGTTGGTATCAATGGCAATAATGCGACCGGCTTTAGCCTGACGAGCACCCTGCAAGGCAGCCAGGCCGATACCACCTAAACCAAAGATGGCAACTGAATCGCCTTCCTGAACTTTTGCGGTGTTGTGAACCGCGCCGATACCAGTTGTGACACCACAACCAAGCAGGCATACGTGTTGGTGGTTGGCTTCCGGATTAATCTTCGCCAAAGAGACTTCTGCAACAACGGTATATTCACTAAAGGTTGAACAGCCCATGTAGTGGAAAATTGGCTGACCGTTATAGGAAAAACGTGTGGTGCCATCAGGCATCAGACCTTTACCCTGTGTAGCGCGAACGGCGACACAGAGGTTGGTTTTTCCTGATTTACAGAACAAACACTCTCCACATTCAGCAGTGTAAAGAGGGATAACGTGATCGCCAGGCACGACGCTGGTCACCCCTTCCCCGACTTCTACCACCACGCCCGCGCCTTCATGACCCAGTACGGCCGGGAAAATACCTTCCGGATCGTCACCAGACAGCGTAAAGGCATCGGTGTGACAAACGCCGGTATGGGTAATTTTAACTAATACTTCACCAGCGCGAGGTGGCTCAACGTCGATTTCTACGATTTCGAGCGGCTTACCTGGACCAAATGCAACTGCGGCACGTGATTTCATAGGGGTTCCTTTAAAGGTTTAGGCACAGACAGGCTGCTTCTGCATACTGTCCAGGACATTGATTAATTAGCGCAGATACGTCCGTATCAGTGAAACGGCGTCATCAATGGATGCATCTCTCGATTCTGCTGTGGAATTAACGCTTTTAAATTCTTCCCGCAGGTGACTTTCCAATACTCCCGCCATCAGACCGTTTACTGCGCCCCGAATAGCAGAAATTTGTTGAAGCACCGGACTACAGTCATCCCCACGTTCCAGGGCCAATTCCAGTGCTTCCAGTTGACCGCGTACACGCTTGACGCGGGCAAGGACTTTCTTCTTTTCTTCTGGTGTATGTGGCATAGGCGTTCACCTCATGGATAGAGGGGGGAGCATATCTGGATACTGTAGGGGGGTATAGTATATTTACATTTCAATGAGAGAAAAAGTCTACAAGGCACTTGTCTGTAGATTTATTTCTCTTAAGAAACAATCATAGGTCTGTAAAGAAAGATTCATGAAGACAGCGAACACGTTATTCACTATTCAATTTGTATACTTTCCACATTTCGCCAGTTTATTTCCTGCTGATTACTTTTCTTGTGCGCTATTTTGCGTTTCGACTTTACTGTAAAGTAACCCTCTGATTTTCATCCAGGTACTCACGATGACAGCAGTGATTTCGACCGAATCTTTCAGTAGTATTGTCCACTTTGTGACGGCCGCAAATTCAAGCAGCTTTACCGAAGCGGCTGAACAACTTGGCGTATCGAAATCGGCAATTGGCAAGAGTATTCAGAGACTTGAGCATAATCTCGGCATTTCATTGTTTCATCGCACAACGCGTAAAATCAGCCTGACTACCGAAGGTGAAGCGTATCTGGCAAGTTGCCAAAGTGCGCTCGAAACCCTGCAAATGGCAGAGTTGGCGCTGCGCTCAAAGCTTACAGAACCTACTGGCACAGTAAGAATAGATCTGCCCGCTGCATTTGGCCGCTCGGTGATGATGCCGGTGCTTATGGGCATGACAAAACGCTATCCGCATCTGAAGCTGACCATCATTTTTAACGACCGTATCATTGATCCGCTGGATATTGGTTTTGACCTTGCTATCCGCTTTGGTCCGGTTAAAGACACCACCGACCTTATCGCGCGTAAGCTGAACGACCAGCATCTGATTATCTGCGCGTCACCCGCCTATATTTCGACGTACGGTAAGCCTGAAACGCTGACCGAACTGGCCGCGCACCGCTGTATTCTTGCCTGGCGCGGTGGCGCACCGCTTAGCTGGCTAATCCGTGACGAGAGCGGCAAGGACATCAGACTTAAACCCACGCCTTTTCATCAAATCAGTGATGGCGATGCCATGATCGATGCCTGTATTGCCGGAGCCGGTTTAATTCAGTTTCCTGAAGCGCTTTTGCGACCACATATACAAGCTGGCAAGCTGGTGCCATTGCTTGCTTCCTGCAATCCAGCGCCCACCGAGCTGAATGTGATATGGCCCCGCGCCCGACACTTGCTACCCGGCGTACGTTTTATCATTGATGAGTTGATCGAATTAGCGGCACAGAAAGCATTTGAATGATTGTAGATATTATTTCCACACTCTGTCCCCTTAGAGCCTGTTTATCCATCTCAGCTATCAGCGTAGGATTTCTTCATCGTCAGGATGTCTGACAATTCATCCACTCATGAAGGGGTTCTACCATGCCAGTCGTTAATATTCAGATGTTCGATGGTCGTGATGATGCTAAACCTGCTATCGCTAAAGCAGTAACTGAAGCTATCGCAACCCACGCCAAAGTTGACCCACAGTATGTCTATGTCATTTTCAACGACGTAACCACCGACAACTGGGCAATCTCAGGTGAAATTTTTTCTGAGACACTGAAAAAATCGGGCTGATATTGAGCGCGTCTTAGTCACAGCCGCCGTTATGCTCCCGCGCATAACGGCAAATTCCTCTTGTGGTGAATGTCTTCCTCTCTTCTTTGCACGTTTGCCTGCGCCCATAGTTCTGGAGATTATTATGAAAAATGAAATCACCTGTGTTTTTAACCTGGCCGTTAATGACGGACAATTCCCTGCATTTAAAGAATTAGTCTCACGCGTGGTGGAAGCCACCAGTAAGGAACCTGGCACGCTCAGCTATGTCTACAGCGTCAGTGAAGATCAGCAAACGGCACACATCGTCGAGCGTTACCGGCAGGAAGATGTGGTGAGCCATGTTGACCATACGTTTGCCCCTTTTGCCGAAACCTTTCTCTCTTTGGTCACAATTACCGGTCTGACAGTTTATGGCGAACCCGATGCTGAAATCCGCAAGCGATTAGATCCGTTTGGTGCCGTGTATATGAAACCTTTTGATGGGTTTACACGTTAGTTTTTCACATTAAAGACGATGAAAGATTCCGCTATGAAACTTTATGTATACGATCATTGCCCATTCTGCGTACGTTCACGCATGATTTTTGGCTTGAAAGATGTTGCGTGTGAAATCATTACCTTGTCAAACGATGATGAAGAAACGCCAACGCGTCTCATAGGCAAAAAAATGCTTCCCATCCTCATCACTGAACGCAATGAAGCCATTGGTGAAAGCCTGGATATCGTCAAATACATTGATGAGACTTATGGTTCTTCTGTCCTGGGAGTGCCTGACAATTCAGCAATCGAAGCCTGGATGGAAGAAGCAACAAAACTGATTTATCCGCTGGCGATCCCGCGCTGGGCAAACTCGGATTTCGAAGAATTCCGACCGGATGCGGCGAGACAATATTTCGTCAACAAGAAAGAAGCCGTTTTCGGTCCCTTCCCGCGCTTGCTGGAACAAAGCGGAATCATGGTTAATGAAATCAATGCACAACTTGAAGTTCTTGAGTTGTTGTTCGCACAGCAAGAGAGAGATACCCAACATTTCTCGCTCACAGATATCCGTCTTTTCCCGCTACTGCGCTCATTATCCATCGTAAAAGGGATTCAGTGGCCCCCACAGATTGATGCATGGCGAAGAGAGATGGCTTTAAGATCTCAAGTCAATCTCAATGATAATATTGCAATTTAAGTCTGCCATCTCTTCCCCACAGGCATTTATGCTCCCAATCTAAGCAGGAAGGAGTACTTTAATGAATAAAACTTTTACCACTCTTATAGCACTTTGCATGTCTTCAATTTCAGTGCAGGCGGCCGAAATTCAGCCTAATCAACCTTTGCACTGGTTCGGACAACAGTCTGATAGCTATCAAAGCTCTACTCCTTACGGCAACAATACTAAAGCTGGTCATTATGTGCAGTCTGGCGATGCTGAAATATATTATGAGGTCTATGGTTCCGGTGAACCCGTGGTGCTTTTGCACGGGGGGGTAGTTGGTTCTATGGCAGAAATGGGCCAGTTTGCTGACAAACTTAAAAGTGACCATCTCGTCATTCTGGTGAATACGCGTGGACATGGTAAATCGGACATCGGGACAGTACTGCCAGGTTACAAGCAAAAGGCTAAAGATCTGCATAATGTACTATCCGCGTTAAAAATTTCAAAAACTGACATTATTGGTTTTAGTGATGGCGCTTACACGGGATATCAATTTGCAGCGGATTACCCATTGCAGATCAATAAGCTGGTCGCAATTGGTGCAGGCGAATGGAAAAAAGGCTTTGTACAGGGCGGGCGTAAGGATCGAAGTGAACCCTTACAGTCGATCATTGACCTTGATCCGCGATACTGGGCAGAACAGGCGGACATCCGCCCACAGCCTGATAAAATGAAAGAATGGTTTAAACAAGCTAATCAGGAATACGATCAGACCGCTCTCGGAAAATCGTTATTTGCAGCAATCAATGCCCCTGTACTTGTTATGGCAGGTGAAAAGGATGTTAATGCACCACTGGACACAGTGATCGCTGCCTATAAAATGTTGCCAAATGCGCGACTGGCCATCATTCCTGATGCCCCACATCCTGCTTTTGCAGTGAACTTCGATGCGGTATGGGCAAGTGTTAAGCCGTTTTTGTTGAGTAAATAAGGCATACGATATATTTTTCAATCGTAACACTGCTGAAATCATGTATTGAAAAGCCTGCACAAGTGGGCTTTTTTCATAACTGAATACTATAGTGGTAGATCAAAAGATGTAAATAACTACATTTCGCAAACTATTCCCTGAAAGAATTTATTTTGTATACTTTAATTAAGATTTTACCCTCTTACTTTCTGATTACATAGCGTAATCTTTTTTTATTTTTCGTCGTAAGTAAGGTATTTTATTTCCAAGCGAACCCATTGTAACCAAACACGATATAACCCATAACTTTACAATTGAGTAATCATAAGATACTGATTTTTTTTATTTTAAATCATGAAATTATTTTATAGCTTATGACAATTATCAATGTGGTAACTTTCCAACAAGCCGAAATAAATAACTTTAACTATAGCACTTCATCCTTATTTTCCGAGGTGTTGTGAATGCTAGATTATTTTTATCAACTTTATAGAAGGTTATCATTGACTACTTATGAGTCCCCGGCATTGAGTGCACTTGATGCTTTCCCCCTCTCAATGGAGCATAAAATTGTTAACCCGCGAAAATATCCTCAGTGGCAAATATGTCAGTACACATCAGCGATTATTCCCTGAGGGGATGTTGTGGAGCATGGATCAAATCTATCTTTCGATGCAGTCAGTCTTAATGAATCGCGTAGCGGAAAAGCCAGTGTGGGTGTTTGCCTATGGTTCTTTAATGTGGAATCCGTTGATTGCCATTGAAGAAATGCAGCGCGCGCAGTTGATAGGCTGGCAACGCCGATTCTGTATTCGCCTGACCTCGGGCAGGGCGACTCCAGAGCATCCTGGTCGTATGCTTTCACTGGATGTGGGGGGCTGCACAGACGGCATAGCCTTCAGATTGGCGGACACCGACCTTGAGCACGAATTGTCCATAATATGGATACGCGAGATGATCACCGGCCTCTATCGACCGGTGTGGTCAGAAGTGATTTTGGCGGATGGTACCCAAGTTGATGCGCTGGCTTTTGTATCAGAGATTAATCACCCATTTTATGAGCCAGATAGTTCCCCATATACCGTAGCAGAATTGGCATCCTCCGCCACTGGCTATATCGGCACCAATGCGGAATACATTACCCAACTGGCGACAACTCTTGGTGCCTGGGGGATTCAGGATGAATATATTGATGAGCTTATCGTTGAGCTTGAAGAACGCGCCGTTGTGAGAAGGAAAGCTTAATTCACGATTTGCCGGAACCCAGCCGCGAAACGATAAAATCAATAAAAGCCTTAATCTTGGGCAATTGTTGACGACTGGATGGCCATAATATACAGACCTTGCGGTGATCATGGATATTATCGTTCAGCACGGACTGAAGACTCCCGGATGAAATTGAATTTTCAACCATGAAATCGGGTAGCAGCGCTATACCGATCCCCGCTTCCGCCATAGCAAAGAGTGAGTCAATGGTGTTGGCGATGGCGGATTGCGGCAGTTCAGGATGCAGACTCACCCCGTTTTCAACCAATGGCCAGACGTCTAATTTGCCGCTGGTAGGGAAGCGATAACGTAAGCAGGCATGCGATTTTAAATCGTCTGGCGCCAAGGGCATGCCATTTCGGGATAAATAATCCGGCGAGGCGACAAGCCGGTGTTTATATCCCGTTAGTTGGCGAATAGTCAGCCTGGAATCATTGATCATGCCTATGCGAAGAACCGCATCAAAACCTTCATCAATCACGTTAACCAATCGATCGCTGAAATCCAGTTCCAGTTCAATCTGCGGGTAGCGCAGCTGGAATTCGACCAGATAAGGCATCAGATGGCTCCCTAATTGAGGCAAAGCCACGCGGAGCTTGCCCTGCGGAACGACTTTAGCCTGAACCAGCTCTGCGCGAGCCACGTCAAAGTCCGCCAGGATTTTTTGGCAACGGTCCTGAAAGAGTTGGCCTTCCGCGGTTAGCGTGATCGCCCGGGTTGAACGATGAAATAAACGCACCCCTAACTCCTCCTCCAGCCGCACAACGGCTTTGCCAACGGCCGAGGAGGAAGTTCCCAGCCTGCGTCCCGCCTCGGTAAAACTTCTGGTCTCAGCTGCGTGCACAAAAGCGCCCAGCGCGCCAAAGTAGTCCATTGCCATACTCCCCCTCAATTACATCCTAATATTCCGATATGTTGAGAATATAAGCCTATTTTTCTTTGGTGAGAAGAGATTTAAAATTTTAGCCTTAAAGAGAAATAAGGCATTAAGGCCGATTTTTCCTCATTTTTACCGGAGAATATGATGTCTGAGTTTTCAAATTACCCGCCAATGCCAGCCGATTTAGCAAAGCATCCAGGTTATTCCCGAGTCTTCAAACCCGGCCATCTAACCTTCGGTTTTATTGCACCTCTTGAAAGTTACCCGAACAGCGTAGGTCCCACTTTGGCAGACCACGCGAAGATGGCGCGCAAAGTCGATGAGGCTGGTTTTTCTGCAATCTGGCTTCGCGATGTACCTTTCTACGATCCTAATTTTGGGGATGTCGGTCAGGTACTGGATCCTCTCGCCTATGCAGGTTATCTGGCGGCAATCACGCGCGATATCGCCATAGGCACCGCAGGTATTGTCCTGCCACTGCGCGATCCGCTGATTGTGGCGAAACAGGCTTCGACCGTTGATCAGCTTCTGGGTGGCCGACTCTTATTGGGGCTGGCGACCGGTGACAGGCCAGTGGAATATCCGGCATTTGGTTTGGAGTTTGAAAATCGTAGCGAGCGTTTCCGGGATGCGCACGCCATTATTCGTGCCGTCACAGAAAAGAGCTGGCCGGTTCATCAATCCCGTTTCTACGGAAATCTGCAAGGCAATATTGATTTGATACCCAAACCTGCGGGTAAAAGACTGCCGATGCTGGTGATAGGACACGCGGGACAAACAACTGAATGGACCGCGCAAAATACCGATGGGATTTTGTCTTATATCGCAGATCCCCAGCGCATTCCGGCCATCATTGACAGGTGGAGAAGCGCCTCCCATGCCGACACTTTTAAACCCTACGGCTATGGCACGATGTTTGACCTTGACCGTGACCCTGACATGCCGCTGCGGCCGGGACGCGTATTGCATGCGGGGCGAAATGCACTGCGGGAACTTTGGTTGCGTCAGCAAGAGCAGGGCGTCTCACACGTCGCGCTTCATTTCAAAACCCAGCGTCGTCCGGCCTCAGAAGTGATCGACGAACTCGGCGAACACCTGTTGCCCTTCTTCCCGAGCCATATTGCAGGAGATCAATAATGGAACATCCCCTGCACCACATGGACTTTATTTTCCAGACCAAGCTGAGCACCTATCCTCTTGATGTTCAGTGCGAGATGCTGGTCGAAACTGGCTATCAGGGGCTGACGGTCTCGGCCTGGAGTAAAGAGTTGTCGGCCTTATCTAAAGTAAAGTCACAATGGGGTCTCGACGTTGGCGCTATTTATATGATTTATCGCCCGGGTCTCGAGTCTTTTGTAACCGACATCGTTCAGTCGGTTGAGGGCACGCAATGCATTGAGTTGGCACTGCATTCTGGTGAGAGCGTTAAGGATGCAGACAAAAGAATGCTTGAACGGCTTTTACCGATTTGTGAGCAGCGGAACATTGATATCGCGTTGTATCCGCATGTGCGCTATGGCATGCAGACTACGTCGGAGGCCATCTCTCTGTGTGAAGAGTTTGATCATCCTAATCTGGGCATTGTTTTTAACGGTTACCACTGGTATGCGAACCAGGAGAGGGAACTAGAACAACGACTTGATGCGGTCATGCCCTGGCTTCGACAAGTTAATCTGGCCGGAACACGACTTTCACCACTGGGTTGGGGCGGGGTGGCTACCATTGAACCCTTAGACGAAGGCGAAATGGATAACTTTGTATTACTGGGCGCGCTCGAACGACGTGAGTATCACGGACGCTATGGCGTAATGGGCTGGGAGAGCATGGGGGGTGACGTATATGGAAATCTACAGCGTTCACAAGCGGCATTCCGTTCAATGGAAAAGCGTCTCGCAGCGCATCCCGACTGGTCAGTAATGACGCCATCCTCTTATTAATTACCCTGGAGTTTATATGATCCATCCTGTTCACGCGCTGGACTCATTTTTTTACTCATCAATGGGCGTATATGAATTTCATTCCCAGTGTGAAATGCTCGCCGAATTGGGTTATGACGGGATTACCGTATCAGCATGGGGGGGTACGCCGTATACCGATTTGGCCTTATTACCGATGGTTAAAGAGCAACACGGTTTAGAGATTGCAGGTCTGTATCTGGTGCTTCATGAGGGGCGTAATGATACGGTGCTGCGGCGCATCATTGAGACGGTGGAAGGGGTTGAACTGATAGAGCTTGCTGTTCAAACTACACTCAACGGCATGGGCGCGATCAAGAGCTTTATCCAGTCCATTTTGCCCATTGCCGAGCGACGCGGCTTGCGAATTGCGCTGTACCCGCATTTAAGGCACGTAACGCAGACCACGTCACAGGTTATTGAACTCTGCGAGGACTTTAACCATCCCCGTCTGGGCGCGTCCTTTAATGGCTATCACTGGTTTGCCAGCGAGGAAGGCCAGCTTGAACAGCGGCTTGATGCCATCAAACCCTGGTTAATGCAGGTTGTGCTTTCCGGGAGTGCAATGTCTCCGTTGGGCTGGGGGGGAGTGGCGACAATGGAGCCCCCGGACCGCGGTGAACTGGATAATAGTGCCATAATCGCTGCACTCAACCGCTTAGGTTATGGTGGCAGTATCGGCTTACTGGGATGGGACTACGGAGGGGATATCTACCGTAAGCTGGAGCGAAGCATAAAGGCAATTCATGAGATTGACGATCGTCTGGCAAAGCATCCAGCATGGGCCAGGTCCCTCATTGGTTAGAAACACAATGCGATCAAAAAAGCATGCCACAAAGGCATGCTTTGAATGAATCCTTGATCAAGAGGTATAAGGTTCTGATAGCTCCTGCCCTTCCACTCCTGCATAAGTAATGATCACTTGGACCGGTTCGTCAGTAGTAAAACCGCGATGTACATCATCAACAGATTCGTTAAATGCTTCACCCGCAGTAAATTTTCGGCTTTCGCCCGTTTCTTTATCTTCAATAGTTAATGACCCAGAAATAATATAGGCAACATTAGGCATCGGGTGAGTGTGCCAGGGCAAAGTGGTATTCGCCTCAAAGTGCATTTTCATAACGGTTAAATGCGGTTTACCCTCTGGGTATTTTTCGTAAGCTTTACCGTTCCATGCGCTACCACTACTTACCAGTTCTTCTGATTTTACACCTTCTGATTCAAACTCAGACGTTTGGTCAGTATGTTCTTTAGAATGAGTAGCCATAAATCGCTCCATATTTGTGTTGAACTTAATTACATATTACAAAAAACTTATTTCCGGCATGCTGATGGAATGCTTCAAAATAACAAATACGCCTCATAACACTCTGTCAGGCATTAACTTTCACTTTATTCTGGCCTAATACCAGTGCATTAATAACTATGCACATAAATAAGCAAAATGCAGATAACCACATTCCATATGCCATGCCGGTTGAAAATGAACGTAGGTCACTGTGGGCAATCATCGCACCAAACAGGCCCACTCCTATAACGCCACCAATTTGTCTTGCAGATGCCATCAGACCGGAAGCCATTCCCGCGTCGTCCTGAGATACCGAAGAGAGCATAGAATTGGTAATCGAAGGTACAGACATTGCGCTGCCAATACCGACCATCATGAGAGTGCCGTTCAGGAACCACAGAGAGCTGGTCTCTGTTAACTGTGAAAGCAAAATAAATCCGATTATCTGAACACTGAATCCGGTAGTAATGATCCGGATATCACTGACTTTTTTTGCAACTCGTGTGGAAACCATTGTGGAAATGGTCAGCACAGCCGTTAATGGAATAAAAGATAGTCCCGTCCTCATTGCATCGTAATGAAGAATGCTCTGGAAATAGATGCTCAGGTCAAAAACCGTGCCATAAAAAGTGAGATTGATTACCGCACCACAGAGCGCTGTGGTGGCTAAAATTTTATTTTTAGCCAGGCGCGGGGGCAGCATAGGGAACGCAACGCGCCTTTGAACCAAGATAAATAGGACTAAAAATATCGCCGCAACGGCCATCATGGCTACAGGTCCCCGGGTCCATCCCTCAGAGCTTGACTGAGTTAACCCATAAGTTAATGCCGCAATGCTTATTGCAATCGTTCCCTGGCCTAATCCATCGACTTTTTTATCTACCCGTGGCGATGGCGGAGCTGATCGCAAAATCAGGAAAATCGCGAGTAAGCCCAGTGGCACATTAATGAGGAAAACGCTGCGCCATCCGAAATACTGAATTAAAACGCCTCCCAAAACTGGACCCGCAGCTAAGGCTATCCCTCCACAGGCCCCCCAGGTTGCTACCGCGGTTCTTCTCATGGCCGGGTCGGTAAATGACAGTCTGATCAGTGTCAGTGAAGTAGGCACAAGCAGGGCTGCCCCCATACCCTGGACTCCTCTCAGAGCAATGAGTGCAGACAGGCTATTGGCAAGGCCACACCCGATAGAACCCACCGTAAATAAGGCGAATCCCCAGGTAAAAATGTTTCGCGCCCCGAACTTATCCCCAAAAGCCCCACCAATAATCAGCAACGCTGCGAATACCAATGCGTAGCTGTTAATCACCCACTGAAGACCAGTAAGGTTGGTACTGAAGGCATTTTTAAGTGAGCCTAAACCAACATTGACTACGCTCACATCCAGTTGAACCACGAGGAAACCCATACAGGTGGCGAGCTGTATGGCTATCAACGAAGGAGTATACTTTGACATTCTGTCTTTCCGGTCACTAAAAACTAATGCCATGATAGGGCTTGCCAGGATATGTATAAATACTAAAATATGCACAACATCCATGCAAAAGTGCATACATAATGAATTGGGAAAATCTTCGTTTTTTTGTTGCCATAGCCAGATCGGGTACGCTATCAGGGGCCGCTAAGGAGCTGGATGTTGACCAGGCAACGGTGAGCCGACGTCTGATGTCACTGGAGGCTGAACTTGGGTCGAAGCTTATCGAGCGACTTCCGCGTGAGGCAAGGTTGACGGCACAGGGGCAGATTATTCTTGCAGAAGCCATTGAGATAGAATCCAGTACGTTTAAAATAAAACGTATGTCAGTTGCAAATAAAGAAAAAAGAGAAAAGGTAACTATTTCGGCACCACCTATTCTTGCCAGACATTTCTTTGCTACTAACATGTTAAAATTATCTCAGGAATTGCCTCAAATCCTTATATCGATACTGAGTGATGTCCATTTTGTTTCTCTGTCCAGACTCGAGGCCGATCTTGCCGTCAGATTATCTCCAGGAATTAAAGACACGGATATAATCAAAAAAATTGGAAAAATGGATTTCGCTCTGTATACCGCAAGTAATTACTGCCATCTTAAATCACCAGAATTATGGGAGTTCATAGCCTATCCTGAACGCGTTACCAACTTTGAACATAAGCAATGGTTGGATAAAATAATTGGTGATAAACGTGTTTTATGTGAGATGACCGATCTCAGTCATCAGTATGAAACTGTTTGTTCCGGCGTAGGTGTTGCAGGTTTGCCATGTTTCCTTGCAGATAAAGATAAGCGTCTGGTTAAGCTCGAGGTTGACGAGTCAATGCTTAGTCTTGATATTTGGATAGCCAAGCACCCGGACCGTCGTAATGATCCTTTAGTTGTGCATGCTTCAAATGCTATCGCTATCATTTTGAAAGAAGTTGGTTTGGGATTATAGTGATATCACGTTCTTTTCTCACATATAAACTGCGTTCCGTTTAAATGTGCCAGGGGTCTGAGGTCCAACCATCCGAAAACGTTCGGTAATAAGGCATCCTCACTATTGGTTATGACGGCCATATTGTCTGGCTGCTGCTACCAGCTAATCTACCATGCCTTTCGCAACAGTATTATCAGTTGATAATAAATTGTTCAGGAGAAGCGCACTCTCCCGCGCATAACGCGCCAGGCTTTGTTCATACAGTCCAATCTTACTGCCAAATGCAGCATAAACACTTGGCGGCTTGATATTCAGCGCCTCAGTCAGGTCAGCAATGCTGACAGCGTGATAGCCATGTTCATGAAAAAGTGCCTGTGCAGTTGCTACTCCTGCTTTGCGATCAAAGATAGGTCGTCGCAGCCTGTGCTATTGTTTTACCTTACCTCACAAACCAATTTATATAGTAATCGCTAAACTAATTGTCACAAAGTGCTAAGCATATATTATTGATATAAAACAGCTTGTTAAATTAACCTTAAGTTTTACTTGTGAGACCTTAACTTTACATGTAGTGATCACTATAAATTTAGCTCACAGAATCAGGAGAATACACAGTGACTCACTCTTTTCAGAACAAAATCGCGGTTGTGACCGGTGCATCATCTGGCATTGGTCTTGGGATCGCACAGGAATTAGCAGCACTCGGTGCAACTGTGATCATTACCGGGCGGGATAAGAATAAACTTGAATCTGCACTCAGTACTCTTGGACCGGATGCGAGTCAGTTTCAGGTGGATGTATCCAGCCTGTCCGAACTGGATGATTTTTATCAGCAAATATTGTCCCGGTTTGGTCGCATTGACATTCTGATAGCAAATGCCGGTATGGGCGAATTTGAACCCCTCGGGCAGATTACCCCGGAGAAGTTCGATCTTCAGTTCACAACGAACGTCAGGGGTATCACGTTTACCGTTCAGAAAGCATTACCACTGATGAAACCAGGCAGCAGCATAGTTATTACAGGCTCAACGGCCTCCATTAATCCGGGTCAGGGTCTCAGTATTTATGGTGGCACTAAGGCCGCTTTACGCGCAATGGTACGCAGCTGGATTCTGGATATAAAAGGTGCCGGCGTTCGCATTAATATTCTCAGCCCCGGACCGGTGGATACTCAATCCTTACACGATTTCCTTCCCGATCCCGTTGACGCCATCCTGCAGTCTTTGCGTGACCGCAGCCCGATTGGCCGCATCGGCCAGACAGATGAAATAGCAAAAGCTGTTGTCTTCCTCGCCAGTGATTATGCCAGTTATATCAACGGCGCGGAAATTTTTGCCGATGGCGGCGCATCTCAGATCTGACTGTTGTTACTGGAGAAGGAATATTTTGGGGCAACATGACAGTCCTCCTTGCTGCGGGAACCGGTTCTGCTGCCACGATTTGGTCCGGCACAGATGCTTCCTGTCGGCAGTGGACCTGTTGCGCTGATTCTCAACGGTAATATTTAACGTGGTTCGCCTGGTTTGTACGTGGCGGATCCATTTCAACCCTGACCTGAAGATTTCAAATTATGATTAATTCCTTTCGCGCAGAAAATGAACAACATTATTTCGATGAGCTAGAAATTCAGCGGTTACTCGCTACCTATTCCCACAACCTGGATGACGGGAAATTTGCTGAGAATGCTGGGTTGTTTAAACATGCTGAATTTATTGTTCTTAGTGATACGGCTCATGGTAGTGAAGAGGTTGAGCAGTTTCTTAACCGTGGCGTTCAGCGTCATAAAGACGGAGCTCCCCGGACGTGGCATAACGTTTCTAATGTGCTGATAGATGTTTCACCTTCCGGTAATTCAGCTACCTGCGTCAGCTATTTCACCGTGCATCAGGAACTGGAAGGGTTTCCTTTGCAGCCCGTATGCACAGGCCGATATTACGACAGTTTTGAAAAACACGACAGCCAGTGGCGGTTTACATCGCGCAACGTGGTTCCCCGGTTGATGGATGCGCTTCAGTTTCATGTGGGCACGCCTATCGACAGTTCGCAGACTGAGAGAGCGTAGTAGACTTCACTTTTTTATACCCGTCAGCCATCAATGCCAGAACGGCAAGCCATATCGGGACATACGTTAACAGTGATGACAGAGACAGTTTTTCTCCCGGCAGAAAAAGTGATACCAGAAATAACAACAGGGGTTCGACATATGACAGCATGCCAAACAGCGTAAACGAGAGACTGCTGCTGGTAAGCAGAAAGCAGAGTAAGGCAGAACAGCTCAGTAAGCCCAGCCCTGTGACAGTGCGCCACCCACCGGTGGGTAACCATTCATTTCCGCTTCCCTGATAAATCAGAAGAACAACTGCCGGTATCACGAGAAATAAATTCTCTGCTATCACGCTGAAAAAAGCGTCGCTTTTAAGCTGACGTTTAATTATGAAATAGGGCGGATACCCCAACATAACCACGAGGGCCACCAGAGGAAGTGAACGGACCATGAACACTTCAGCCGTAACGCCGCATGCCGCAAGCAATACAGCAATTTTCTGCCATCCCGACATCATTTCGCCGTACAGGGCTCTGCCGGTTATTACCATAACCAGAGGAAGCAGAAAGTAGCCGAGTGCCAGTGACCGGCTTTGACCGTTGACGGGAGCCCAGCAGAAAATGATTATCTGCAGGGCAAGAAGCGCAGCGCAGACACACATGGCAGCGAGCAGCCGGGCACTTTTAACCACTGACAAAAAATAGCGCCAGAAAGGCTTCATTTTCTTTCGAAAAGCCAGCGCCAGTATCAGCAACAATGCGGTGGTTACTGCACGCCATCCGGCTATCTGCCATCCGTTCAGCGGATACAAAAAAACACTGTAATAACAGAGCACAGAAAACAGTATTGAGGACAGTAATGACAGCGTGATGCCTTTGCGTGCAGACATATTCCCCCCCTGGCCGTGTATCAAAATCAAAGCAGTGACATAATGCGAAGCACCGTCCAGCTCATGGCTGAACGGTGCAGCTTATTAACAGAGCCAGGGAAGCTGGAGCCACGTACCCGGAATACTCAGCGCAAACTCACTACCAAAAACGATCGCAGGCGTCTGAAAACCGGGGAAACTGTCACCGTTCAGGACACGCTTTGCAGCCTCTGTGGCCGCAAGCGGCGTATAGGAATATCCGTTAACCGTCCCGATTACAGCCCGGCGGACCCTCCCGTCAGCCCCGGTAACTTCAGCAACAGCGCGTGCGAGATTTGCATCGCGTTCATCCTGCCCGGGCCCTTCAGGAAGCAGGGATAAATCACCCTGCGGAAAGGCATCCCCTGTGACATGCACAAACATCTCAATATCCGGAATACCGGTTGAATGCCATGCCGTCACCAGATCGCCAAAGGAAAGCGGCGCACAGGCCACAGGGCCTTCACCAAAATCAAACCATCCGGGCTGCTCATCCTCTTTCGTTATCAGAATACCGTTAACACGTTCCAGCAGGCCGGCTGCGATTATTTCGCCTGCGCTGACGGCAGCCCCCCGGGACATCGTTCCGGCCACCTGTAATGCTATACGCAACCGTCGTGGTTCCGGTACATGCCGTGCAAGGCGAACGGCCAGGCAGTCGGTTGGCACCACGTCCCAGCCCACGCCCGGCAGTAGCATACTCCCGGCCCGCGCCGCTCTTTCTCCCAGTGACTCAGCCAGCCGGTAAACGTTAATTTCCGCTGTGATATCGAGGTAATGAATACCCTGGTCTATACAGGCTTTCATCAGCGGTTCTGCCGTAGCGGCAAACGGCCCGGCACAGTTCAGCACAACGCTGACGCCTGCCAGCTGCAGCGCAGTTTCAGCAGCGTCCTCCAGGCCGAATACCCGCATACTGACGTCAAGTTCACCGGCAAGTGCGGCCAGCCGCTGCCTGTTTCTGCCGGCAATAATAGTATTCAGGCCGGCACTTTTAGCCTGCGCGGCGGTCATGCGTCCCGTGTAACCGGTGGCACCATAAATCAGTAATGTTTTCATGGTTGAGGGTGCTGCCATTGTTTATAAACAAATTCCAGACTGTAGCCATCGGGGTCGAAAACGCCGGCGGCGTAGTAGCGGGGATCGTAGTGAAGCCGGGCACCGGGTGCGCCATTGTCAGACGCGCCGGCACGCATGGCTGAAGCATAGGCTTCATTCACCATTGTCTGATTTCGCGCGACAAACCCGACATGTACAGCAGCTGGTGCAACAGTTCCTTCGCGTAGCCAGAAAAAGATCCGGCCCTGAGCACCGAACCCTTTCAAATCCGGGTGGCCAGGCGGCCCCTCTTTTCCGTCATAATCATGACGAACCGTGATGCCGAGAGGGGCAAGCGCTTCCGTATAGAAACGGACAGAACGGTCTGTATCGTTGACCGTTAAAAACAGATGATCGAGCATAAATCCTCCGGAAGGATTCAGATTTGGTAGCCGCCGGCAACCTCGATGGATTGTGCGTTAATCCAGATGCTGTCATCAGAGACCAGGCCTGCGATAACCCGGCCGACATCATCCGGCTCCCCCACGCGTTCCAGCGCGGTCTGTGAGGCGAGCAGAGCCTCAAATTCATCATTCAGTCCTCCACCAAGCGACGTACGGATTGCACCCGGAGAGACTGCGTTTGCCCGGATGCGCCGCGGCCCGAACTCTTTGGCCATATAGCGGGTCAGTACTTCAAGGCCGCCTTTAAAGGCAGCGTAGGGCGCAACACCTGCCGTAGCCACGCGCGTGGTGGCGCTGGTAACGTTGATGATGTGTCCTCCATCACAAATCAGAGGCAGCAGCTTTTGGGTCAGGAAAAAAGGACCCTTCAGGTGTACGGCAAAAAGACTGTCGAACTCACTCTCCGTCACCGTTTCAATCGGGTTGAAGAGCCCAAACCCGGCGTTATTGACCAGCACGTCAATCTGCTCACGTTCCCAGGTGACACTGACTATGTCCAGTAAGGCGTCGCGGAAAGTGCCGAAGGTTTCGGTGCGGGCCACATCCAGATGCAGCGCAATGGCACGGCCGCCTGACGCTTCAATCTCCTTCACAACACTCAGGGCAGATTCAGGATGGCTGTTATAAGTCACAATCACCCCTATCCCTTTAGCCGCGCACTGCTGCGCCACGCTGGTGCCGATCCCGCCACTGCCGCCGGTAATCAGTACAATTTTCATGATTTCATCCTTTCTGTCTGCGATAGAAAAAGGATAAAACTTCCCGGACAGGTCAGCCTCTGCGTTACTGCTCGATTCTTGCCTTTTTCTGCTTTATGCTCGCTTTAATCACCATACTGAGGAGTCTGACTTTGACACTGGAACCCCTGCTGGACGAGCTGCGTCTTCTGGCTGCTCATGCCCGAAACTGGCGAACCGAAACCGGTATTCCCCGTGTGGCAATGGTGCAGGGTGACGTTCCCGCGCATACACTGGCTGCGGTCTATGAGCCGATGGTTAATCTCATACTGCGAGGCAGTAAATCCATGACGGTAGGTGACCGGGTATTCAACTACAATCCTGCTTCTTACTTTGTCATGTCAGTAGATTTGCCAGCCGTAGGCGAAGTCCATCCAGAGGCCACCGGTGAGCCGTATCTCGCGGTCAGCCTGACCCTGACGCCGGAACAGATTGCGACACTGCTGGCTGATTTACCCCCCGTGAAGGAGGATCCACAGTCGGGTGCTTTTTCCGTTGCTGCCGTCACGCCCGAACTGCTGGATGCCTGGGTAAGAATGCTTTGCCTGATGAAAAGTCCTGAAGATATCCCTGCTCTCGCACCGGTATATGAACGTGAAATCCTTTATCATGTTCTGAAAGGCCCACATGGCTGGATGCTGAGGGATATTGCTTCACCGGGAACCATGCTGGCGCGAATAGGTAATGCGATTCGCTGGATAAGACATAATTTTGCTGATGAATTTGTGGTTGAATCACTGGCCGGACAGGAAGCCATGAGCGTATCGGCCTTTCATCGTCATTTTAAGTCCGTGACAAACATGAGTCCGGTTCAGTATCAGAAGCGCGTCCGTCTTCTTCATGCCAGAACCAAATTACTGGCGCGTCAGCAGAGCGTCACGTCTGTTGCCATGGAAGTGGGTTATCGCAGCGTGCCCCAGTTCAATCGTGAGTACGCCCGTTTCTTTGGCCGCCCTCCTTTAAAAGACGCTGCAAGTCTCCGGAACGACGCTGATAATGCAGAAAGCCCGCTGAATCATCACGTTTGATACGGCAGTAAATTTTGCTGTCGCAACGAGGCAATAACTCACCTCACGATATTTCACTCCGTGGGTAGCTGTCAGGCAACCAAGCAGGCCGCAACTCAGACGTGGTTCATCTTCGTAAAGTGACGGCCGGCACTCTTACTCATCCTTTCTGACAGACGACTTCGATGTTATTACCGTCAGGATCCAGGACATAAGCGGCGTAGTAGTGAGAGTGGTAATGATTGCGAATTCCCGGTGCGCCATTGTCTTCACCCCCTGCCTGTACAGCAGCACGCCAGAATTCGTCGACTGAGGCTCGTTCAGTAGCAGCAAAAGCCAGATGTGTTGAAGCGCCTGTTATGTCTTTATCATGAAGCCAGAGCCTCGGATATCCCTCCGGGCCCAACCCGTATCGGGCACCGCCTGTCAAAGTACGCTCCGGTGGCACAGAAATCATCAGGCTGAACCCCAGCGGAGCGAAGGCTGCTTCATAGAATTTAAGCGATACCTGAGCATTTTTCACAGCGATTTCAACATGGTCTATAACAGACATAACTTTTACCTCCTGCTTAAATATTTTCTGGCCTAAGGAGAGCGCTGAATGCCTGACCGGCCAGCTGAGCCACGGCAGTTAACCTGGCTTTTGACAGTCCCGTTACTGCGGCTGCAGAAAAGCCCCGCAGCGTTGTCACGACATAATCAGAAAGCTCGCGGTCCCGTGCAGGTTCATACTGCCAGATATAATTTCTGATGAACTGAATTCCTGCCTCGCCATAGCGGCTTGCCAGCTCCCGGGCCTGCGGATCGTCGGCACGCATACCTTCAGCCACAAGACAGCCTCGCTGGACCGGGGATCGGGCGTATAAACGTGCAGCAGTCATAAAAAGATCTGCAACCGCCTCATCCAGCGGCCTGTCCGGAGTCAGAATTTTGTCAGCCGGCAGGTTTCCTTCTGCAACATAGAGATCCAGGCAGCGTTCAAACAGCCCTGCTTTACTACCGTAAGCGGCGTAAAGGCTGGGAGGATTTATGTTCAGCGTCTTTGTCAGTTCCGTGATACCTACAGCATCATAACCATGCTGATGAAACAGCGCTTTAGCCGTCTGCACGCCGGACTCTCTGTCAAATATCCGCCTGGGTGCTTTTATTGTTTTTTCGGTATCGCTCATAGGTTTTTTCCGTTGCATCAGAATTATTTCTGAATGCCATCTTAAAACTTTTTTGTAGTGATCGCTACAATAAGTTAGTGACAGCCTGTTCAAGGTTGAATATAGTGACCACTACATAAAAACGCAAGGTGCAATTATGAATCAGTCATTTAAGAGAAAGGTCGCCGTTATCACTGGTGGCGGAAGCGGTATTGGTCTGGCTATAGCGAAAAATCTGAGCGACGAAGGCGCAGATGTCATTATCACTGGCCGGAATGCACAAACCCTTCAGGAGGCGGTAAAGGCCCTGGAAAAAAATGTAAAAGGTATTGTGGCTGACGTCAGCAGCAAGGTTAGTCTTGATGCGCTTTATGAACAGGTTAAAACGGAATTCGGCCACATTGATATTCTTGTCGCTAATGCCGGCGGTGGGGTCCATGCTCCGCTTGGTGAAATCACTGAAAAACAGATCCACGATCAGTTTGCCACAAATGTTAAAGGTGTTGTGTTGACTGTTCAGCAGGCCATGCCCCTGCTTGGAAAGGGTTCAAGCGTGATTATCATTGGTTCGACGGCGTCAGCAGACCCGGGACCCACCATGAGTATTTATGGTGCGACCAAAGCCGCAGTCAGAAACATGGTGAGAAGCTGGATTACAGAGCTGCACGGGTCGGGTATACGCATAAACATTGTCAGTCCGGGTCCTGTGAATACAGCGTCTCTCAGAGCCGCATTTGGCGATAATGCCGAAGAGGGGATCGCCTTCCTCACCGCTAAAAGTCCGTTGGGACGTATCGGAGAGCCGGAAGAAATAGCTTCTGTTGTTTCATTCCTGGCCAGTGATGCCTCAAGTTATGTGAATGGTATAGAGCTATTCGCAGACGGGGGCGCCTCTCAGACCTGACAGATGACAGGTACGTTCATTTAATACAGAATTACTCTCGCTCACCCGTTTGTGTTTGCCCAGAACGCATATGTCCGCTTATGGCACAAAGCGGACATACGCAGAAAAGCAACTCATGAACGAGCATCAGCGTCTTCCATTATCGCTTTCGCTCTTAAAATGGTCTGCCGTGTGGTGTCAAATTCGCGGGCGATCGCGCTGATACTCTTCCCTTCACTAAGACGCAAGAACACCGCTTTCTTTTGTTCGTCATCCAGAGCTGGCGGGCGGCCGAAACGCTTTCCGGATGCCTTAGCCCGCGCAATACCAGCATGTGTACGTTCAAGTAGCAGATCGCGCTCAAATTCAGCAACCGCCGAGATTACCTGCATTGTCATCTTTCCGGCCGGACTGGTGAGGTCTACCCCTCCCAGCGCCAGGCAGTGTACCCGTATTTCTGACGCAGAAAGTAGCTCAACGGTTTTTCTGATATCCATGGCGTTTCGCCCGAGGCGATCCAGCTTCGTTACGATTAAAACGTCCCCGTTTTCCATTCGATCAAGGAGACGCATAAATCCAGGGCGTTCAGCAGCCGCGACTGAACCACTTATGTACTCTTCAATCAGTCGCTGGGGTCTGATGGCAAAGCCGGCCGCTTCGATTTCACGACGCTGGTTTTCAGTGTTCTGTTCGAGGGTCGATACCCTGCAGTAGGCAAAAACTCGTGACATGTAGTTATTTTATGTACGAAATAGGTGTACTTATTATAACGCATGTCCGAAATTAAAAACGCTAACTTTCGGACAGGCTATATTCTACATGTACGAAACCGGTCGGTTTAGTACATGACATTAGGGCATACATAAATGTCATAGGGGCATTTTGCTTTCAACTTATGAACTTTGAAGAAGTCAAGAAGAAAAATTCTGCTGGCACAGATTCTGATTCGGGGAAACCGTCTCCTGACGTTGTTTTACCGAATGGCCGGGCGGGGCGGGAGCAGAACATCTCCACGGAAAGAAGGTGTAACGCGCCGCCCGGCGCTACATCTAGTATGCCTGGCAGCTGACGTAGCCACAACATATAGCGTTATCCACAGAAACGGTGGATAAGTGCGTCAATTCGGTCTTATGCGGGTTTTACCGAATGGCGGGAAAAGGATGATCAGACTGTGTAAATTATTACTTTCAGCTTACGTGAAGCCCAGTGAAGCCCAGTGAACCGGGATGATTGACGTGTTCGTCAAATGTGAGTAATATTACTTTTGAGCGAGAAGCCGACTGCATCAGGGTGCAATAGTCGGTGGAAGGACCCCATAGAATCCCTGAATTCTGTGCTAGGGTGAGACCTCACACCTCCCGCCTGAAGGTGTAAAATAAACAGGCCCAGATTCCACAGGCCGCCATTGAAAAATGGCGGCTTTTTTAATGCCTTTTATAACGCAAATCGCCCTGGCGGTGTTTATTAAGGCTTCTCGCGTCAGTGTGCATGAAATTCCAGAGAATTTTTCCTTCCCACGGTGCCACGACAACCAGCATCTGCTGTTTTTGTCGGTATGCACCTATAAAAAGAAAGCGCACCTGATTATCGTCATACAGGGTTTCCCATACTTCATAAGGATTCGCCAGCGTATCCAACGCAAGCAATACGTAGCGTTCTCGTGCATCAAGCCGCTTTTCAACGATATGTTCCAGCTTGTCTCTGAGAATATTGAGCGTACCGATGATAGTCTGTTTAGGAACGATCAACATTTCCGGTTCAGTGAAGCCCATATGTAATTCCAGCAAAGCTATTGCGGCTTCAAGACTATCTCCGGCTTCAATCTCTGGTGTTGGATCTAACCTAAACTCGCTTTCCAGCTCCCGCAGATCGGGAAGCCCTAATTCCTTAAAAGTAACTAAACCTTTGATTGCACGCGCCACGCTGCACTTATCCTTTACCGGCTTATACGATGCGGGCTATTTTACCACGTTCTGCTACGTTCGGTTTTATGGGCGTTTTACCGAACGGCGGCAGAAGGGCGTAAAAAAACCGCCTCGCGGCGGTTACCGGTTGTTGCTTCAATTGGCTGCTTTTAGCTCTTTCAGGAGTTCGTACTGCCAGTTACTCGTTGAGATAGTAATCAGCCCAGAGAGATCACCAGGTATTTCAACACCTTCACTTTTAAGGGCTGCCACGCGTTCTCTGCCGAGCTTACAGATTAAATATCCATGCTCAAAAACAACGTTCTGACGCGCACGGAATTTCAAATCAACCTCTTTAGAAGATTTACCTTGATCACATGCTGTATATAAAATTACGGCGAACGAAACATCTGCAATATTCTCTTCAAGCTTTTCAATGATGGTTGAACCCTTATTTGCCTGAAGGTGAAGTATTATTGGATTATAGCCTTCCTGACTCAGAAAAACATATACTTCGTTTTTTAACAGCTCATCATGACCATGAACTATAAAAACCTTCTTTTTACTTTCCACGCCTGGGCTTCCGGAATTAGAAATACCCATCTTTACCTCTTTCTGACGAACATTGTCACTTGTCAGTTGCTTAGATGTAAGAGAGAAACCACCTTGGTATTCATGAGATGATTTATGATAATTTTCAGTACCTTGCGATAAAGATAATGTTTCTGAGTCGAACTTAGCAGCTTTATAAGCATCAGCCATTGCGTTAGATGTTACGGGATGTTTATAGGTTTGCAGAATGGATTCCATTACTGATTGGAGATAAATTCTTCTCCTGCCCCAACTACCCGCCCCCCCCTTAGCATGTAAGTCAACATGAGATTTTAAAACAGGAATATTTGTAGCGGCTGAAATCCAATTAGGGAGGGTTAAATCGTTATCAAGACTCAAGACTTGTTGCCGGGCAAATTGATAGGTTAGAACGTGCTTTTGATAATCTGAAGAATCTTCAGTCACAATTGCAATACAAAGACTAAAATAATGACTTAATATTTCCGCAACTTGTTCTTTTGATTTATGCATGGACACGTTTTACTCTGTGTGTTGGCCTTAGGTAGATGATGTTAATCATATCATTTTGTGGAATTTTTCAAATTACTAAAAGCAGGTGTGGGATGAACATCTCGCTTCGCAGACTGAAGTCACCGCCGAGCCGGTGGCCGAGCTGCCCGTTGAAGTGGCTGAGGAAGTTGAGGCCGTATCGGCTGCGCTGGCCGAACGTATCAGCCAGTTAGCCGCCGAGCTGAATGACAAGGCCGTCAGAGCCGCCGAGCGCCGGGTTGCCGAGGTGACCCGCGCGGCGGGTGAGCAGACGGCACAGGCCGAGCGCGAGCTGGCCGACGCCGCGCAGACCGGGACGATCTGGAAGAAAAGCTGGACGGCGTTGGCGCCGAACTGCGGAAAGCCCTGGAGCTGCTTGATGCTAGCCGTGAACGCGAACAGGAGAACCTGATCAGCCTGACTGAAGTGCGTGAACGTCTGATCGCATCGGAAAAGCAGTATCAGGAAGCAGAAAAAGCCGCGAAACAGGCCGGTGAACAACACCGCCAGCAGGTCGAAGATTTACAGAGCCGTCTGGCGAACGCTGAAAAGGCGCTGGCCGAGTCCGGCACTCAGCACGCCGCCGAGCTTCGTGACTTAAAAGCACAGCACGCCGCTGAGGTTAAAGAGCTTAAAAGCGGCCACAGCCGCACCGAATCTGACTTACAGAAGCGCCTCAATGCGGCCGAGAGCCGACTGGCCGAAGCCGGTACGCGCCATGCGGCTGAATTGCAGGAGATCAGGACGCAGCACGCCGGGGAAATGAAAAACCGCGAGGCTGCACTGGAGCTGACGCAGAAAGAGGCCAGCGAGGCGCGGGAAGCAAGAGCGGCCATGACGGGGGAGCTTACGGCGCTGAAAGCCCATAACGAGCAACTGGCAGCGTTACTGGCCGGGAAAGATAAACCGGCAGCGGTAAAAGCGAAAAAGTAGCAGGGTCTGGGGTCGGTAGTATGGGCGTTTTACAGAACGGCGGTAGAAGGGCGTAAAAAAGCCGCCCGGCGGCTTAACGGCAGGTGCGTTGGCTCCTAAAAGGAAGGTATTTATATGAAGACCGAGCCGGCATTATAATCAATCATCAATATGGCCTCTTTGACGCCCTTAAGGGCTGAATGAACTTGAATAAAGGCAGGGTTAACCACTCCGCCTTTTTCGTTGTTACGCTGTGGGACAACATTCAGCTCTTAGTTAAAGTTTGCACTATTAAGGCTAAATACATTCATCAGTATGATGTAACTAATAACATAAGATACACTGCTATAATATAGCAGTGTTAAACTTATGGTTTAAAATTTGGCTGATGAAACATATTTAAGGCATTGCGCCTAGTTTCTTCGGATTCTGCATCGAATTGTGGCTTGTGAGGCGGAGCAGAATCCTTAGTGACCCCTTCATTTTTTAGATTTGTTACATGAACAAGAATAGACTCTAGCAATGTCTGCATCAATTCATTCCGTTCTAAAGAGCTAGCTCCCAAGGCATCCGGTTTGACACTGCTAATAACCTGCATGATCTCGGCCATAGTGGTGTTTTCGTCAAGCAAAGCCGTTAATAGGTGGGGTATACGCTCATCTTGCCTAAATAATGCAAACCCTGCGATTGTAGCCGCTCTTAATAAGCGGCTCTTTTCTGACTTTTCAAGGGAACTAAGCTTATCACAGAGCAATTTATCCCCTTTGAAGTCTTCGGGATGTACATAGTAAGTAAGCTTCCGTCTGGTATCCATTGAAATTACCCGATTTGATAGATGCCATTTACTAAGGCAAATTGGGGTTCTTCAGCAATAAAGAATCTATCTTTCTGCACTGTTGTATGATTCTGAATAGCATCCGCAACTATCGCTGCTCCTCCTCCGATCACCATGACATGGGTATAACCGTGAAAATCGTCAATTGCTTGCAGAACTCTTTTAGTTAGGCTTGCTTCTGATTCTTTAAGAGCATTTTCCACCGTGGAAATATGTGACTCATCATTTATTCTATTTTTCAGATACTTACCATCGTTTCTGTGAATGATCACATCATCCGCTAGGTAGCTGCTGCCTTGAGTTTTAGCGATTGAAAGAGCATCTTTGACTGCATCCGTCATAATGCTGACCCCAACCTTAGGATCACCATGAATTTTTGATATACCGCTCATTTTCCCACGAACTTGTGAGATATCAAGCGTAGTTCCGCCTAAATCGACAATAAGAAGGGATTGCGTCGGATCGAGTTTTTTAACAACTTCAAAACCGGCCGGAATTGATTCAGGAAGAACTGTAACGTTTTTAATAGTAAATGTTTCTGCCCCTTTTAAAGAAACAGGGCGCATAACGTTACTAATTTTTTTCTTTATATTCTCTTCAATAATTTGATTATCTTTATCGTAATACTCGGCTAAAGGCAGTGTAACCACTAATTCTACTTCTTGTGGTTGAACCCCAGTCATTAAGAGTGCATGGTGTATAGCGATAACGTTTATATCGCCATATTGATAGGCAACATTTGTAGTGGTTAGCGCATCAGGGCTGATTGGATCAAAGGTATAGTTTTCACCATTTAGTGAGTAGTTATAAATTTGCTGATTTCCGAACTGAACTGACCAGCCGCGTTTAAAACTATTCGGGCTTATTACATTTTTTCTCTTACCATCAACTTCATAAGCAACTTTGACGTTTGTGGAGCCATCATCAACAAAAATTTTCATACCTTCTCCGTTTACATAGCTTCAAGAGCAATTTGAGAAATCATGTTAAAACTCTCACTTTCAGTCTCAAAATGAGAGCAAAAATAAAAAACCACCTTTGAAGTGTACTTTAGTTGACTCCAACGGTCAACTAAAGACTACTTTTAAATGGATTTCAGGCTCAAGTTGAGAATAAACCCCCTTTCATGTAGAGGATAGTTACAAGCCATGCCAATTAGTTCTCAAATCGAGCCTGAAAGGAGTATGAGAAACGAGCGCATCCTGAGGTTGTTTTTTTCAGGAGAAGACATAACACCTGGTAACGTTAAGTAATTAGTGAGAACTTATTATCAAAATTACCCTAGTGAACGCAGAGCTAGCGGACATCCAGATTTTACTTCGCTTTGGGTAATTCATCGAGACAGGTTGTATAACGGGGGGAGAGCATTTCGCGCTTCATCTGCCAAGGATTATTTACCCCTTGGCCTGCAAACCAAACCTTACCTAACCCTGATTGATTAATGGTATCTAAGGTTTTCATTAATGTGTCGGCGTTCGCGCGCGGCAGCTGTTCGCTGAACATATCTAACTGGGCCACATTGGATTGGTAAAAATCACTGAGCATGATTCCAGCTTTTGCAAATCTATAACCTTCACACCAGATAGTATCAAGCCCCCTCATAGCAAGGGAAACGATATCGCGTGTATCACTGGTTGGATAATGACAGGTAAATGACGCTGAGTTGGCATATTGAGGCTCGTTACTGTACCGGCCTGTAGCTATGAAAACGCCTATGTGTTTGCATTTTGAATTCTGTTCTCTAAGCTTTTCAGCTGCCCTTGTTGCATACATCACAACTGCATGCTGCATGTCCTCAAGCGCGACAATACGCTGGCCAAATGACTTGGAGCATACAATTTGTTGCTTGGGGGGAGGAGCATCTTCCAGAGCTATACAGGGCTCTCCGTTTAGCTCACGTACGGTCCTTTCTAAGATCACGCCAAAGTGCTTTCGTATCATTGCAACGTTTGCATCAGCGAGGTGAAGAGCTTTAGTTATTCCGATTTCTGAGAGTTTTTTTTCAAGCCGGCTTCCAATCCCCCACACCTCGCTGACAGGGAGTAAAGCCATCAACTTGCGCTGGCGCTCGAGATTGGACAAATCGACAATACCACCTGTTTTACTCCACTTTTTAGCCGCATGATTTGCCAACTTAGCCAAGGTTTTAGAAGGGCCGAATCCAACACCAATCGTTAAGTGTGTATCCCTTTTGACACGCTCTCTCATTTGAACACCAAAATCGTGCAATGACATATAGCTGGCAATACCAGATACATCGAGAAAGCTTTCATCAATAGAATAGATCTCTTGCCCTGGCGCCATCTCACCAAGAATAGCCATCATACGTTGGCTCATGTCACCATTTATGTGGAATGCAATTTAAACAAAAAAAATGAGCAACTATTCCTCATGGACTGAAATCCAGAGCCCCACTTATTCAGCCTTAAATTGCTGCAGTTTACCTCCGCTCAGAGCATAAAGAAGTGAACTGGTAAGACATAGCCGGAAAATCGATTTCCCTGAGAGGGGGTTATCTGCCACGCTTCTTCTGAAGCCCTTAAGCGGGCAATGAGTCTTATCCCTTACCACCCCCTATGCAGGAAAAATGATGATAAAAAAATACAGGATCCCGGGACTGACCGCGGTGGCGCTTCTTCTCATCAGCACCCTCGCCGGTGCCGCAGAGGCGCGCTGGACGTTTGACGGCGATATCCACAACAATTCTCTTGCTGTCAGTCCCGATGAAAAAACGGCGGTGGCCTCCTACAGTGAGCGCCCTGACGTGGTGGTTTACGACCTGGTTAACGGCAAAGTCAGAAAGGTGCTGAAGGGATACGTCACGCCCCGCAATGCGCTTTTCTCCCCCGACGGGAAGGCTGTATATCTTTCAGACAGCAGCCTCGGCGTGGTCAGAAAAATCAGCACCGGGACGCTTGACGTGGAGACCACGCTGCCGCTGGGGGCCGGGGCATTCGGTACAGCCATCAGCCGTGACGGTCAGCGTCTGTATGTGAATAACGAAGCCGCCAGCACACTCTCGGTGTATGACCTGACCCACAACCGGCCCGTTTCGGTTGTGACGGGTTTTGCTCAGCCCCGTCAGGGCATCAAAATCAGCCCGGACGGCAAAACCGTCTACGTCACCAACTTTAAGGGCGATAAAATCACCCTCGTTGACGCCGTAACGGGTGAGATTCGCGGCGAGATAACCGGCTTCAGCAAGCTGCGCGCCATTTCTGTCAGCGCCGACGGCCGCACGCTTTACGCGGCTAACAGCGGGAGCAACACCATCGCAGTGGTTGACACGCAGAAGCGCGCCATTACGGCAACCATTCCCGTGGGGCAGGACCCTTACGGTGCCGCCCTGACACCGGATAACCGCTATGTTTACAGCGGCAACCTGGGTGACAACAGCCTCTCCGTTATTGATACCGCCGCCGGTAAGGTGGTCGCCACTGTTACCGGACTGGATGCGCCCCGTCAGGCCATCGTTTTCAGTAAAGACAGTGCCCGCGCGTGGGTGCTGAATAAAGACCTCAGTATTTCGGTGGTTGACCTGAAACAGAACCGCGTCACGGCCACGATTAAAAGCCCGCCGAAGGCCTGATTCAGTCCCTCCCTCACTCCGGTGCAGTAACAGTCTTTCGCAGGGTGAGGGAGGATAAACCACTTTTACAGATTTATTTTAGCTGAATAACCTGTTTTAAAGATTTACGTCTGCATGCCTATACTGTTTCTGTTTACACAGGAGATCCCGGCATGAACGATAAAATATTTACCCTGCATAACGGAGCACGCCCGCTGAGCGCGCTGAGCAGCCCGAAAGAGGCCATACGTCAGTTCACGCCAAACTGGTTCGCCGCCACCATGGGAACCGGTATCCTGTCGCTGTCTCTGGCGCAGTTCCCCTGGCCGGTTCCGGGATTGCGCCTCGTCGCGGAAGGGCTGTGGATGTTTAACATCCTGCTGTTCAGCGTTTTTGCCGTGATGTATCTGGCCCGCTGGGTCATGTACTTCGGTGAGGCAAAGCGCATCTTCGGCCATTCAACCGTGTCCATGTTCTTCGGCACCATCCCGATGGGCATGGCGACCATCATCAACGGCCTGCTGGCGTTCGGTCTTCCCCGGTGGGGCGCAGACGTCATTCCGGTGGCGCACGCCCTGTGGTGGCTGGACGTGGCGATGTCGCTGCTGTGCGGCGTGTGTATTCCTTACATGATGTTTACCCGGCAGCAGCACAGCATTGACCAGATGACGGCCGTCTGGTTACTGCCGGTTGTGGCTGCCGAGGTCGCGGCGGTCAGCGGCGGCCTGCTGGCGCCGCACATTGCCGACACCCACGCGCAGCTCGGCATCATTATTACCAGCTACGTGCTGTGGGCTTACTCCGTACCGGTGGCGCTGAGCATCCTTGCCATCCTGCTGCTGCGTATGGCCCTGCACAAGCTGCCGCACGAAAGCATGGCAGCCTCAAGCTGGCTGGCCCTGGGGCCGATTGGCACCGGTTCGCTCGGTATGCTGGTCATCGGCGGCGATGCGCCCGGGGTGTTTGCCGCGGCGGGCATGCCGGAAATCGCTCACATCGCGCAGGGCGTGGGGTTCGTTGCCGGCATTCTCTTCTGGGGCTGCGGCCTGTGGTGGATGCTGCTGGCCACGCTGATAACCGTGCGATACTTTCGTGAAGGCATTCCGTTCAACCTGGGATGGTGGGGCTTTACCTTCCCGCTGGGCGTGTACACCGTCGCCACGCTGAAGCTGTCCACCCTCGTTGACCTGGCGTTCTTTAAAGGCTTCGGCGCGCTTCTTGTCGTCATGCTGGCCGCCATGTGGCTGCTTGTCGCTGTGAAGACGGTGCGCGGGGCATGGAGCGGGAAACTCTTTGTTTCCCCCTGCCTGGCAGGCCTGGACCGGAAGTCGTGAGTGAAACCTGCACGTCGCTGCTGGACCCCTTTCTGCGCGAGGAGCGCCTCGCGGCGATTACCGCGCCGCACGTAGCCGCGCTGAATCGCTGGGTCAGCGGGCAGCGTCAGGCCGGCGTGGAACTGCCGTGGTTTGATCCGGCCGACGGCGGGACCGGGGCCGGACTGCTTGTCCTGCTGCAGTCGCCGGCGCGCAGCAGCCCGTCACCCCGGTTCGTTTCGCGAGATAACCCGGGGCCGGCCCAGCAGAATCTGGGGCGGTTTCTGGCGGAGGCCGGTATTGCGCGCCGGGACAGCGTGCTGTGGAATACGGTGCCCTGGGTCAGTGACGGGCCGCAGAAACGGCCCTCAGCGGCGGACATCCGCAGCGGCTGCGCCTGGCTTGAGGGCGTGCTGGCGTATCTGCCCGCGCTGCGCGTGGTGGTGCTGGCCGGTGCCGTAGCGGCGCAGGCCCGCGGGACGGTCAGCTGCCTTCGCCCCGGCGTCACGGTGCTGACTATGCCTCACCCCAGCCCGCTGTCGCTTTGCACAAGCCCGGCAGTGCCGGAAAACATCCGCCAGGTGCTCCGCGAGGCACGCACTGCGCTGGCGGGCTGAGAGCGCCGCCGGAATAATACTGACAGGTTTTGCAACCGGCTCTATACTCACAGTACAGGGTGATGGCGTTCCACCCTTCCCAACCGCTCCGTTCAGGAGCTGATGACGCCTGATGTGACTCTTGATTTTCAGGAGGTGCGTCAGGCCGTCCTTACTTTCCTCCCGGCCTGCGTACTTCCCTCTATGGGGAGAGACCTGTGATACACGTTTTTGGCCACATTAATCCTGACAGCGACGCCATCTGCACGACCGTCGTCACCGCACACTGGCTGACCGGGCGCGGAATGGATGCCCGCGCATGGCGTCTCGGCGAGGCTAACCGGGAAACCCGCTTTATCTTTGACGCCGCCGGCCTCACGCTGCCGCCGCTGCTCGCTTTTCCGCTAAAGGATGAACGGGTCTGGCTGGTCGATTTCACCGAACCGGCACAGGGGCCTGACGACCTGCTCCGGAGCAACGTCGTGGGCATCACTGACCACCACCGGCTGGGCGGGCTGATAACGCAACTGCCGCCGGAGGTACATATTCGCCCGGTTGGCAGCAGCGCCACGCTGCTCTGGCTGCTGATGGACGCAGAAGCGCGCCGCATGCTGCCCCCGACGCTCGCCGTGCTTCTGCTGGGCGCACTCCTGAGTGATACCGTGAATCTTCGCTCGCCGACCACCACCGAAGACGATATCCGTTCGGCGACCGAACTGGGCGCACTGTCTGGCGTAAACCGCAGAGCCTTCGCCCGTGACCTCCTCACCGCAAAAACAGACGTCAGCGGCCTCAGCGCACAGCAGCTGCTGGACAGGGACCTCAAGGCCTTCGTCATTGCCGGCACCGACGTGCGCATAGCCCAGATTGAGGTCAGCTCACCGTCACAGGTTGCCCCCGTGATGAACGACCTGCTCGCAGCACTGGCGTATCTGGCAGACCAGTCGGGAGCTGGCCTGGCGGTGCTGATGCTGACCGACATTCGTACCGGGTTCTCAACGCTTTACTTCGCCGGGCGGGAGAGCGTTAACGTCGCCTCCTGCTCCGTACCGGGCATGCTCAGCCGCAAAAAGCAGCTTCTGCCGTGGCTTGAGTCCCGCCTTAACCAGAACGGAGGTTCATTATGACCTGCTACACCCACGCACTGATACTTGTGAACGATAAAAACGACGGCACTCTTCTGCTGAAACGGGCGGTCGCGCTGGCGCAGCCGCTCGGCATGAAAATCACCCTGGCGCACATCAGCGACGACTACCGGGAGATGAACTACGTGTCTGACAGCCTGATGGACGACGTCGTGTCGGAGGAGGTGCTGAAAGGCAAAGCGTTTATGAGTGAGCTGGCGGCCTCCGTGCCTGAGACGGTAGACACGCGGGAGCTGGTGACCATGCGCCGCGTTGAGGACGTGGAGAAGTGCATCGCGGAGCTGGGCGTGGACCTCGTGCTTGCCGGGCACCGAAACCGCTTTATGGGAATGCTCACCTCCCGCTCGGCGGACTACATCAACCACCTTACGGTGGATGTGCTTATCACTCACCTGACTGACTGAACCGGGAGAAACACCATGCGCTTTACACTGGATAACGTAACCGCCCGTGAAATTCTTGACTCGCGCGGCAACCCCACCGTTGAAGTTGAAGCCCGGACTACGGACGGGATGATGGCGCGCGCCTCGGTGCCTTCCGGGGCCAGTACCGGCTCGCGCGAGGCCGCAGAGCGCCGCGACGGTGACGCACACCGTTTTGGCGGTAAAGGCGTGCTGGATGCCGTCAGGGCGGTTAATACGGAAATCTGCCAGGCCGTGCGCGGCAGCGACGTGCGCGAACAGCGTCAGCTGGACAACATCATGCTGGCGCTGGACGGCACGGAGAACAAGAGTCGCCTGGGTGCCAATGCCATTCTGGGCGTGTCGCTGGCGGTGGCCCGGCTGGCGGCACAGGCCTCCCACGAGCCGCTGTGGCGCTACCTGGGTGGCCTGCAGGCGAACCTGCTGCCCGTGCCGTGCATGAACATTATCAACGGCGGCGTGCACGCCCGCGGTCAGGGCGCGGACTTTCAGGAGTTCATGATAGCCCCGCACGGCGCACCCACGCTGCGCGAGGCCGTACGTCAGGGCAGCGAGGTCTACCAGGCGCTGCGCCAGATCCTGCTGGACAACAACCTGTCGGCGGCAGTGGGCGACGAAGGCGGTTTTGCGCCCGCCGTGTCGTCAAACCGCGACCCGCTGGCGTTTATCGTACAGGCCATTGAGAAAGCCGGATACCGGCCCGGAGAAGACATCAGCATCTGCATGGACCCTGCCTCAAGTGAGTTTTTCGCAGACGGCAAATATCATCTGCGCACCGAGGGCAGCGCGCTGAGCGCGGCGGAAATGACGGCATACTACGGCGAGCTGATGGACCAGTTTCCCGTCATCCTGCTGGAAGACGGCCTGGCCGAGGACGACTGGGCGGGCTGGAAGCATTTGCACCGGCAGCTTGCGGGCAGGGCCGAACTGGTTGGTGACGACCTGTTTGTCACCAACGTGAAGTATATCCAGCGCGGCATTGACGAAAACCTCGCCAGCGCCGCACTGATTAAACTCAATCAGATAGGCTCGCTCAGCGAAACGCTGGACGCCGTGGCGCTCTGCCAGCGGCACGGCTGGGGCGCGTTCATGTCCCACCGCAGCGGGGAAACCACGGACACGTTCCTTGCCGACCTGACGGTGGCCCTGCGCGCGGGACACCTGAAAACCGGCGCGCCGTGCCGCGGCGAACGCGTGGAAAAGTACAACCAGCTGATGCGCATTGAGCAGGCGCTGGGTGACGATGCGCACTACGCGGGGCTTCATGCGTTTGTGCGCCGCACGTAGCACATCCGCCGGACGGTCCCCGTCCGGCACAGAAGGAATGCCTGTGGCCTCTGCAACGCTGATCCTTTTGCGTCACGGCGAAAGCCAGTGGAACCGGGAAAACCGTTTTACCGGATGGACAGACGTGCCGCTGACGGTCAGGGGGCGGCAGGAGGCCGACCGGGCCGGTGACGCGTTGCGGGCAGCGGGCCTGATGCCCGACCGGGTCTTCACCTCGGTGATGACACGCTGCGTTCACACGGTCTGGCGGGTGCTGGACCGTCTTGACCGCAGCTGGACGCCCGTGGAAAAGAGCTGGCGACTGAATGAGCGCCACTACGGGGCGCTGCAGGGGCTGAACAAGGACGACGCTGCCCGGATAATGGGGGAAGAGACTGTCCGGCTCTGGCGCAAAAGCTTCAGCGGCATTCCGCCCGCGGACGCGGAGGCTCCGGCGCAGCTGCGTCGGGATCTGCGCTACCGCCGCGTTGCGCTGGCCGACCTGCCTGCAACGGAAAGCCTGGAAATGACGCTGCGCCGCGTCATGCCGTACTGGCAGCATGCTGTGGTACCGCAGTTACGCTGCGGAAGTTCCGTTCTGGTTGTGGCGCACGGCAACACGCTGCGCGCCCTGACCGCCTTCCTGGACGGCATGCCTTACGACAGCGTGGCACAGCTGCACATCCCGACCGGCGTGCCGGTCGTATATCAGATGGATGCGGCCGCCCAGGTCGTGTCCCGTGATGTTCTGAATATTAAAAAAAAGGAGTGAACGTGAATCAGCTTTTTGCCGTCATCACCGGCGGTGCTTTAGGGTGTGTTATCCGCTGGCAGCTGGGCGCGCGCCTGAATGCGCTTTTTCCGGACCTGCCGCCGGGGACGCTGCTGGTCAACCTGCTGGGTGGATTTATCATCGGGGCGGCCCTGGCGTATTTTCTGCGCCATCCCGGCCTCGATCCGGCCTGGCGGCTGCTCATTACCACCGGGCTGTGTGGAGGAATGACGACCTTCTCCACATTTTCAGCTGAGGTTTTTGCCCTGCTGCAGTCAGGCAGCTATGCCTGGGCAGCCGCCTCGGTGCTGATACACGTGCTGGGTTCGCTGGCCATGACGGCGGCCGGATTTTATATCATGACGCTGTGTGGTTAACCCGGACCGTACGGCCTTTAATCCAGGCGAGACCTCAGTGCAGCGACCGCTGCACTGAGGTCAGACAGTTCAGTATATTGTTCAGAAGCGCTCTCTGCGGGCCTGACCCGACAGGGTTTACGCCTGTAATGCTTCTCGTAAATCCGGGGCACTGTCGTGACAGAGTTTCAGGTCTGTCTGTTCTGGTAAAGGTCCCAGCGATTGCCATAGATGTCCTCAAACACGACAACCATTCCGTATTCTTCCTCCCGCGGCTCCTGACAGAAGTGGACGCCTTTTGCCTTCATAGCATTGTAGTCGCGCCAGAAGTTGTCGGTCTGCAGGAACAGAAAAACCCGTCCGCCGCACTGATTGCCGATAAAGCCTTCCTGCCGATCGTTCGACGCGCGGGCAAGAAGAATAGCACAGTCGCTGTCAGGGTCCGGCGTCACCACGACCCAGCGCTTACCCGGCTGCGGCGTGTCCTCAATCAGGGTAAAGCCCAGCTTATCGGTGTAATACTCAATTGCACGATCGTAGTCATCGACCACAACAGCCACATACCCCATACATCGCTTCTGTTTTCTCATCTGCTGCTCCATCAGTTACGGCATCACGCCCGCTATAATCAGATTTATATCAGATACGACGTTCGGTCGTCTGTACTGACTCTGCGCTGACACCCTCAGGCCGGACATTGTAAGCATCTGATCCGTCAGGATTGTGGATCCAGTCTTGTAAGAACCCGCTCAACCTTTTCAGCATCCTGCTCCAGTATGGATCTCTCATCGGGAGTGAGCGGAACCTCTTCGAGGTAACGCCGGATGGATGCTTTACTCTCCATTATCAGCCCGCGCGCGCTGTCTTTAAGCAGGTTAAAATCGCAGCCGATGCAGGCCATCCGGTGCTGACAGCTGCTCCAGAAAGGGTTCGTGCAGTATGAGTCACCCAGATCATAGTACGTCGCGGGTCCGGTCAGACTGGCGGCTTCCGGATCGTGGTCAATCAGCACGCTTATCATATGAGAGACCCTGTCGGCTTTGACGAACGAAGCGGCCAGCTGAGTCGGACGTATACGAATATAATGCAGGGTTGACTGTGGGGATGAATGGCCGGACCACTGCATCAGCTCATGTAAAGACATCCCCCCGGCAACACTGGCCAGTGCTGTAACGGCAGAAGCACGGCCGCGGTGGCTGGTAATGGGACCGCGTGAATCTTCCACAGACATACCCGCTCTGGCGCAGAGAAGCGGAATGACAGTGAGATTTATTATGTTTCTTCCCACCGGTTTACCCCGGTTCTGAAACAGATAACGAACTTTTTCACCGGTGCGTTCATCCGTAAATGCTGCCTGCTCCTGAGGACGCTCACTGAGCCAGATATCGACATATTTTTTCACAACAGACGAGACTGGCTTAACAAAAGCTTTAGACGTTTTGCCGGCTGGTACGCTGAGATAGCACAGAGTACCGGCCGGGACAGGGCTGCTGTTTTCCTGCAGAATGTCATCCACCTGTGGGGTAACGCAGTTCATTGTCAGGCGCAACAGCTCGTTCTGTCGCAGCCCGGCATGCGTCCAGATAACCGCCATAGCCTGAAGCATAGACAGGGGATAATGAATTTCGCTCAGCAAATCTTCCTGACGCAGGTTCAGACTCGCCCAGACCAGTCTGAGCCAGACCGGATCATCAATAACGCGGGGGCTCACGCCCTGACGAAACAGCGGTGTATCAGGCGTGGACAGATGGCGGGCCGGACTGAACTTTAATCGCCCCCATCCCCAGCTTTCATAATCAAGCATAAAACGGCGAATGGCATAAACAAACCGGCTGCGGGAATGCGGCATCAGGGGTTCTCCTGAGCGTTTTGATTGTCTGCCCCCTTTCTTTGTATCCAGTGACAGCTCGTCTACTTTCAGTCTGCCGACCATTGCAATAAAGCTGGCGCAGGTTTCCATTGTCCAGTCAGAGGGCTCGCATATTTCCGGCTTTTCCCGGGCAAGCCACAGGCCACAGCGGAGAATAAAACTGTACTGAGTTTCTCTGGAGCGGGGGCGGAGTACCGACGTTTCCCGCCACATCCGGCACCACCGCGCCCAGTCAGGTGCGATACCTTGTGTTGGCTTTTCATGCCATTCCTGATAGTTACGCATTCTCAGGGGGCTCTCTATAATTCCCATAGCAGCAAGCGCACAGGATATTTTCCCCGTAGCTCTTGCGATTCCCCGGTCGTGGCAGTTCTGCCCCCGCCACAGGAGGTCTGTCGTAAAAGTTTCAAGACGCGGGTCGTTGTTCATCAGCATCAGTACACCCAGCATACCGGACATATTGTGCTTCTGATTCTGCCCGGCATATCCCATTGAGATCAGAACGTCTGTCAGCCGGTTAATTTCATGACTGACAATACTCCGGCCATATATAGCACTGGCGTACAACGACGGTGCGCCATGCACTGGCAGGCTGAGCGGAGAAGAAAACGGACCGAGATGAAAGGCAAAAGCAGCAAGCAGGGGCCTGCCGGAACAGTGTTGCTCACAGAGCGTTAACCATCTTTCCTGCGTCCACTGCCAGCAGGGCTGACCCGACCGGTGCGTTTCTGCAAGAACGGCAAGGAGGGTAATTCTGGCAAGTCTGACACTGATACTGCTTCGTGAGGCAATGTCCTGCAGAGGCAGCAGCAAATAT
This sequence comes from Erwinia aeris, assembly GCF_041224955.1. Taxonomy (NCBI): domain Bacteria; kingdom Pseudomonadati; phylum Pseudomonadota; class Gammaproteobacteria; order Enterobacterales; family Erwiniaceae; genus Erwinia; species Erwinia aeris. The sequence goes on from NZ_JBGFFX010000015.1 coordinate 56,205, forward strand.
GGCAGGGAATCTGGCCGATCGAGCGCAGCAGACCGCCGGTAGCCTGTACGTATCGCGTCTTTTTCCTCAGGACTCAGCGCATCGCTCAGCTGATAATCTGTGCGTTTGAAAGGTATATAAGTGACTGTGTTTTTTTTTCCACTCATCAGTAAGCCCCCGCCTGAAAAATAAGGCCAGCGATTTTCCTGTCGGTTTCAGCTACGGCTGCGGTTATCCGGCCAGACAGATCGGACCCTGACAGATGGATATAAATCTGTGTGGTGCGCGGATCTCTGTGTCCAGCATAAGTCGCCAGCTCATGCAGCTTCCAGCCGGCCCGAGCCAGATGGGTCAGGCGAAGATGGCGAAAGGTGTGGGTTGTAATCTGTGGAAGCCCCGTATCCAGAGCCCATCTGCGCACGGTTTTACTCCAGCTCCACACAGAAAGAGGAGTGCCGTAATTACGATCAGAAAATGAACGGAACAACGCCCCCTGTGTCCGGCCAGCCCGCTTCAGCTGCCGGAAAAGGTTTGCCAGTACCGGCGTAATGTCCGGACCATAGCACACAACCCTTTCACGCCGGCTTTTCGTTGTTTCCGGGCGGATACGGATCAGGCGATGAGCAGGGTCGATATCCTCAAGCGTCAGGGCTGTCACCTCTGCACGGCGGAGTGCACCAAAATAGGCCAGTGCGAGCATCAGCCGGTCCCGCAGGGAAGCAGCTGAAACATGTTTAAGAAATCTCAGCCATTGTTCATTGTCAGGTATTACAGGTAAGCGGGTGATACGCGGGACAAGCCCCCGCCCGGTATAAATGGCACCCGGTAAACCCGCGCGGGGTAGCGGATTGAGACTGCATATATCCTGATAAACAAGAAAGTCATACCAGAGACGGATAGCAGACAGGCGCAGCTGGAGCGTGGCACTGGCCGCAGGGTAAGGCATGCCAGGCAGCTGAGGGCGGATGTAGGCGGCGAGGTCTTCAAACCGGGCTTTTTCAGGTTCAATTTCGTTCTCGCTGCAGAACGAAAAGTAATGATGAAGGGCGCTACGGTAGGCGGTGAGTGTGCCCTGCGCCCGCCCGAGATCGGATAACAGTTTCAGCCAGCGCTCTGCCAGCAATAGGCTTTGTTCATTCGGTGGGATCAGCATCGTGTTCTCCTCTGACAGCAATATCGCTGCTCAAAGTTTACTCACTCAATGTTGCATTCCACTTAACTTACTAAAGAGCATAATTACTGGAGAATATATGAACACCTTTCTCCCGGAAAAAACGCTCATTTTTGAAAAGTGGATCGCCCATCTTGATGCCTAAAGCCTTCGCTTCTGCGGAACGGGCTATCACGCAGCCGTCATTGTTTGAGACCACACAGATGGGTTTCCCGCGCAAATCTGGCCTGAAGATCGTTTCACAAGAGGCATAAAAGTTATTGGCATCAGCAAGTGCAAACATAGTTAGATTCAAATTCATACTGTTTATAATTACAGTATTTATCGAACCACCTTTCTTTGCAAGTTACTCGTTTGGTAGATCCATGGCTGCAGACTCAATCTGAGAGAAACCTAATCCAGCCAAGTCAGTCAATGCATAGGCTATAACGCCCCAGATTGGCGACTCATTGCCTTCTTTGATGGGAATGATCGTACTTTGACCTGTAAGGGTCTGTAGAGCTGGATCTGGCGTTAGAATGAGCCTTCGGATTACTAATTCATCATCCACACTTGCAATGACTAAATTGCCATGTTTAGGTTTCAAGCTGCGATCTACCGCAAGCAAAGATCCTTTTAAGATCCCGCATGCTGGATAATCGCTTGTGCATTCCCAAACGTACGCAGAGTTGGGTGAAAGTGAAACGAGATTTGTGAAATCGATACGCTTTTCAGCATAGTTTGTGGCAGGAGATTGAAATGCCATAGCCTCCTCCAATATCTATAATTTATCTTTATTTATTGCGTACTTAGATGCTAACTCTTTGACTCGCTCAGCTTCTTTTTTTGGAAGCCATAAATTAACCAGTTCTAAGTCTTCGCCATCATTGAGAGTAAATTGCTGGTATAACTCCCAGATCCTTTTTACAGCATTCGCTACGTTTTGCTTTGTACGGTCAACACGGACAGCAACATCAGCTTGCCGTTCTCCTTTAACCAGAACCGCATAACCAATTTCTGTGGTGATATGTGCAAAAGTAGACATTATGGGTGAAAGTCGATCCCATTCCTGTTGCGTCATTTGTCTTTTCTGCGCCATAACTCACCTAAGTATCTACATATTTTGAAGGCTAAGTGTAATGCTGAATCTGGTCAACACAAGTATAAAGTAACTGTACTTGAATGTTTTCACTAGACGGCCTTTAGCGAAAACCTCTCGGCAGTACAAAACTTGTTTTGTGCTGCCGAGAGGTTGACCGACAGAGCAAAGCGGCGTCGGTTTCAATGCCAAGGTGACTTATCCACTTATCCACAGCCCTAAATTTTAAAAGCTTTTTAAATGGTATTTTAAAGCTTTTTTAAAGCTTTTTAGAGATAGTTAAGCCATTGAATCTAAATAGGAAATAAGAGGTAATTCTGGGAATTACCCCTACTTTATATGGGAATCAGCCCTACATCTTATGGGAATCAACCCTATTAGTTATGGGAAACAGCCCTACTAGTTATGGGAATCGGCCCTAGTTCACATTGAAGTTAATAATTAGTTGACTTGTGTGTACTGACTGGTATTGTGGGGGTCATAAATTAACCCACAGAAGGCAACGGATATGGCTAACGCTCTGAAAAAAAAGATAAATGTTAAACAGTCTAACGAGCTAACCGAGGCTGCTTATCATTTATCTTTGAAAGCAAAGCGGGTTTTGTGGCTCTGCCTTATGCAGACTTATTTCACAGATGAAGACGAGTCTGCTAACCCTGTTTTTACCGTTGCCGTCTCGGATTATGAAGATATTTTCAACGTAACCCGAAACCAAGCAAGCCGTGATGTTAAAGAGGGTGTGTTTGAACTATCACGTTCTTCCATCATTTTTTATCCTAAAAGCGGTCGTCATGATGTTATCGCGCGCCCTTGGCTGACTGAAGCTGGCGGAAGATCGAGTAAAGGTTTATGGGAGATCGAGTTTAACCATAAAGTTTTGCCTTACCTATATGTTCTTGGCAATCAATTCACAACCTATTCCTTAAGAGATTGTGGAAGTCTCAAGAACCCACGGACCGTTCGGCTTTATGAAAGCTTATGTCAGTTCAGAAGCTCTCAGATATGGGTTACTTCACATGATTGGTTATCTGAAAGGTTCATGTTACCTGACTCTCAGAAAGCAAATCTTGCAGAGCTTAAGCGTACGTTCCTTGAGCCAGCTTTAAGGCAGATAAATGATAAAACTCCTTTGCGCGTATCTTATCAAGCTGACTCTAACGGTAAGTTGATATTTAATATTCATCAAAAACAATGAGTTAACATTAATTCTTGGCCTTGATGCATTAACTCTGTTCTCCTCCTGACTAATTAAGTCCTGCTCAAAAAGTAGGGCTGTTCCCCATAATGGCACCAACATGCCAGCTGCAGCGCTAGATGTTTTGTTAACTAGGGTTGTTTTCCATACTAGGTGCCTGCGCATCAGCTGCAGCACCATCCGGCCCGCGATGTAGGGCTGTTTCCCACATCAGGTGCCCGCGCATCAGCTGCGTCGCCAGGCGGCCCGTAATGTAGGGCTGTTTCCCACACCGGATGCCGGCGCGTCAGCTGCGTCGCCAGCCGGCCCGTGATGTAGGGCTGTTTCCCACACCGGGTGCCGGCGCGCCCACTGCGACACCAGGCAACCCAGAATGTAGGGCTGTTTCCCACCTCGGGTGCCTGTGCATCAGCTGCGGCGCCAGGCGGGCCGCGATGTAGGGCTGTTTCCCACCTCGGGTGCCGGCGCCCCCGCTGCGGCGCCAGGCGGCCGCAATGTAGGGCTGTTTCCCACATGGGGCGACTGCGCGTCTGCTGCGGCGCCAGGCAGCCGGAATGTAGGGCTGTTTCCCACATGGGGCATCGGCGAACTCGTTGCGGCGCCAGGCGGCCGGAATGTAGGGCTGTTTCCCACATGGGGCACCGGCGAACCCGCTGCGGCGCCAGGCGGCCGGAATGTAGGGCTGTTTCCCACATGGGGCCCCTGCGTGTCCGCTGCGACGCCAGGCGGCCGCGATGTAGGGCTGTTTCCCACATGGGGCGGCTGCACGTCCGCTACGACGCCAGGCGGGCCGCGATGTAGGGCTGTTTCCCACATGGGGCGGCTACACGTCCGCTGCGACGCCAGGCGGGCCGCGATGTAGGGCTGTTTCCCATATGGGGCGGCTGCACGTCCGCTGCGACGCCAGGCGGGCCGCGATGTAGGGCTGTTTCCCACATGGGGCGGCTGCACGTCCGCTGCGACGCCAGATGATCCGGAATATAGAGCTTTTTCCCACTTGGAGAGCAAGGCGGCCCGGAATTTAGGGTTGTTTCCCACATGTGGAGCCGGCGAAGTAGGGCTGTTTCCCACACTAGGTGCCGGCGCGCCCGCCACGGTGCCAGGAGATGCGGAGTGTAGGGCCGTTACGCACACCGGGTGCCAGCACGCCCGCTACGGTGCCTGACGATGCGGAGTGTAGGGACGTTTCCCACATCGGGCGCCGGGCGGGCCACGAAGTAGGGGTGTTTCCCATACCGGGCGCTGGCGCCCCGCTGCGGTGCCAGGCGGACCGGAATGTAGGGCTGTTTCCCACATGGAGCACCGGCGCGCCCGCTGCGATGCTTGGCGGGCCGGAATGTAGGGCTGTTTCCCACATGGAGCACCGGCGCGCGCGCTGCGGTACCAGGCGGCACGCGAAGTAGGGCTATTTCCCACATGGGGCACCGGCGAACCCGCTGCGGCGCCCAGCGATCCTAAATGTATGGTTGTTTTTTTATTCGGACATTATTGCGCGCTGCGCTGCTTCCCTATGAGATAAATATGGCTATTTCTCATGTTAAGGGCTGTCACGCCTACTAAATATAGCTGACATATTTAAATGCCAGCTTATGGCTTATAAGGTGATGTTTGCAGGTAAGTAAGATATAAATTTATGTAATATAGGAATCAATTTTTTCTAATTCTTTAGATGTTTTTTCATGTATTGAATCGTTTATAACTTTAGATAGCTCATTAACTTTATTAACCTGCCAAGGCCAGATCCAACATGTATCTATAACAGCCAATACAATAATCGCCACAATGCTTAATATTGAAGATAAAGAAGCAGATAAATAGTCAGTATCTACAAAGTTTTTTATCAGAGTGTATAGCATGAATACTATCGCTCCAATCAGTAATGTGAACAAAGTACATTTAAGGTAAGACGAGTCTTTCAGTTGTTCTGTATTTACTACTATGTCAGTGTGTCTATGATTGACCGCTGTCTGATCTGTTGGGTTGGTATCTACATTTTCATTTTCATTTTCATTTTCATTTTCATTTTTATTTTCGATAATAACTTCTTCTTTTTCATCCTTTGCTAATGACATTGCCAATAAAGACTTTTTGATCAAAATTAGTTGTTTTGCCTCTAAGTTTGTAGATGAAACTATCTGGAGGAAAATTTCTGCTTCTTTTTTTTCCTTTATTCCTGTTAAATCATGTAATACAGCGAGGCGCATTTCATTACTTACAGCTTCCTTTATATATTTTTCATTAGAAATAGATGCTGGGAGCGATTGTATATCCTTGAGGGTAGATATTCTCTCGTTAGAGAAACGCTTTTTTCGAGCGCGAGTGGTTATTATAAATCCACTTATTCCTATAGTTAAAGTAACTAAAGGTGCCAGCCATGTCTTCATATCTTTTAATTGAGCAAGGTCAAATTCCATTGTTTTACCTTTATGAATTTATATTGTTAGGTTAAAGATATCATTATGAAATCATTTTGACATGTTCCTCAATAAATTGCTAAGCTCATAAGTGAAGTAAGTCGTCATTGACGACCACCAATGGTCCATTAGCTTGAGAGGATCGCCTTCGGGTAGCTACAAAAACACTCCCGTAGCCTGCAAGGGAGAACGCAAAAGCGTGGTAAATCTGCTCACCTTTGGAAGCGGATATCGTCATTAACAGCGCACCTATGTCGCGGCGATGAAGGTTTATTTACACATCTTAGCTAGGGCTTTTACAGACGCCAGGCATCTTACGAACGGCATAGCTTATGCTGTTTCGCACACTTCCGTTATGAAGCTTTTCAGGGATATGCCCTGAGCTGCATCCGACTTTTGCTATGACGCATAAGCCCATTTGGAACATTTGGGCGCTTGCGGAAGACGCATTAGGAGCATGAAGCTGCGCGGCGTCACTTTGGTTCGAGTGAAACGAGAACAAAGTGACGCGCGCAGCGCATAACGTCCAAACCCACGTACAGTGCGGTTTTCAACAGGCCGGTACAATATGACGTGCACGTAGTACGTGTTTTCAGAACAATTCTGGCTATTTATTAACCACAACGCGGCGCTGACGAACGAAACGTCAGGGGCGTTTAACTAGAAGGAGAATGATCGACTCGGTATCGATGGCGACATCAGGAAACTGGTGTACGGAGGCAGACTGACTCACGTCAGCACGGCGAAAGCCGCAAACAGGTCAGAGACCTGGGGAAGCCTCGCAAGAACTCAACATTTCGCCGCCCCGATGCACAGATACCAATTGAGCCGCATGAAGCGCAAAGGCAACCATGCCGTCGGGGAAGAGATGTAAGCGTGCAGAGTGACAGAACGATCAGCACGTGCGTGCTGAATGTTCTGGATTCTGACAGAGGTGAATATGTCCAATAAACTAAGTAAACAACTCGTGACACTGGCACGTCAGGGCGGAGGAAGTTTTAAAACTGTTTCAAATCGTTCAAAGATTGCCAGCCGCTTTTCGGAGCGACTGGCAACCCTGAATATTCAGATTCGGGACGTAAGTCATATTAAAACAAAACACATCGAGAATTACATAAGAAGTCGGCAGGAAGAAAATATCTCTTCTCGAACGTTGCAGAATGAAATGGCCGCTATTCGTTCAGTGCTTTCACAGGGAGGCAGAAATATCCTTGCTAATCCCTCACATGAAAAGTTAAGCAACGAGGCGTTGAAAATTTCAGGGGCGAGCAGGGAAGGAAAGAAGATTGCAATTACTGATGAAAGGCTGGCCGAAGTCGTTGCTGCAGTCTCGCTCAAAGATGAAGGGGTTGCGCTCGGTATCCAGCTTGCAAGATATATAGGTCTTCGTGCAGAAGAAGTTGTTCAGTCAGCAAAATCATTGAAAACATGGAAGCAAAATTTAGCTGCCGGTGAAAATAAAATCAGCGTTGTTTTTGGATCAAAAGGTGGAAGAGCAAGAGACGTCACAATCTTTGAGCCAGAAAAAGTTATGTACTTATTGAATCAGGCCATTTCTTATACGAACGAAAATAATGGAAAGCTGATTAACAAGCCCACTCTTCACCAGTCCCTTGACCGTTTTCATAACGTTCTGAGAGAAAATGGTATGACCGGCGTTAACTCCCCCCACAGCCTGCGATATGCTTATTCCCGTGACGCTGTTAATTTTCATGTTGAAAATGGAATGAGTCGTAAGGAGGCTGAGGCGCTTGTATCAATGGATCTCGGGCATGGTGACGGGCGGGGCGCATATGTCGCCCGAGTTTATAATCGCATGATCAATGATGAATAATATTCTCTTGAACTAAAAGTACAATAAACGTTATTATTAACCTGTTTCTTACGTTGTCTTCGGGCAACCACCAATGGTCTCGTAGCTTGAGATGACCGCCTTCGGGTAGCTGCAAACAACACTCCTGTAGCCTGAAAGGGAGAACACATCAGTGTGGTAAATCTGCTCACCTTTGGAAGCAGATATCGTCAATTACGGCTCCTACTGCTTGGCGATGAAGGTTCATTTAACCATTCGGCTTCGGCCTTTGTCCTTCGGGTAAACATTCCCGACAGGGCTAATGTTTCTCGATTTTTCTGGAGAAACTATGTCCATCATCCGCTCGTTCCTGACTGAGCTGCGTACGCCATTCGATCTGGCCCTTTCCGTTGCAACCCGTGTTGCATCTGAATGTCCTGACCTTAAGGCTGCACTCAGGAGAACATTGTGGCTCGCTTCACCTTCCGGTCATTATGAATTTCGCGCCCGTGTCTGGTTTGACGATCAACGTTATCACGCCATTGTCATGGCAAGAACGATGATCAACGGCCAGCCAGGTGATGAGTTCATTTTCAGCCGGCACGGTAAGCATTTTACACATAAAGCTGCTGCGAAAGCCGCTCAGCTTGCTGCGTCTGACGCTGCGACTTTCAGGGTGTTCACCGCTCAGAAGTAACAGCACAGAGTTCTGAACCATACATTCGCTCTGCGAATGCCCACCGGGAAACATCTTCCCGACAGGGCAGGTGTTTCCCTCTTAACCGGAGAAACACCATGTATTCCCTTTCATTACCAACTTCACTTTCCATAAAAGGCCTTTTTTCTTTGTCCTCCTCTGCCGTTCTGTCCCTGTTGGATCGAATTGCAGCCAGGAACAGGAAAGAGGAGTGGATAACAAACCGTGCCGGCTCAATGAGCTTTAAGGTTCAGGTTCATCAGTTATCTTGCGGAAAATGGACGTCCGGCATACTTACACGATCCGGCACCTTTTACGGCAATCATCGCTTTAGTTCGCTGAAACATCCTGCTGAAGTGTTCCGCTCGTACCGGCAGGCCCGCCGCTTTGCACTAAAGCTGGCGAACCAGATGGCAACACTGCGTTATGCTTACAAGTGAGGAGAAGCGAATTATGGCCTTATCAACCAACATAAGAGATTTGTTCAATTTAGCTGATTTTGAAAGCGAAATGCTCGTGGCATTAGCTTACAAAAAACTTGGTTTAGTCGAGCTTGAAGATGAGCGTGATGTTGATGTCCAGATCACTAGAGAAGTTGCTATGTTCACCCTCGAATACGGTATGGATTTGGGACATTATCTCAATTCCAACTGTGCAGCGATGGTGTACTCAATACGAACAATTGAGCTGGAAATTGCACGATTAGAATCTCTCTAATCTGACTTAACCCTATGGGGATTTATTCCCCATCAGGAGGATAAATCCCCTTTTAAAGAGGATTTATCATGACACCTATTTCTGTACAGCCTCAGCACGTCACCTATAACGTGAAGCAGATTGAATGGATCTCCCTGAGCCAGTGGCAGAGTTTTACCCTGGCAGTCACTGAAGCATTCTGGCTGCTACCGGTACATCTTCGCCCGTGCTCGCCAACAAATGGCGCGCGTATGGAACGCGCTTCTATGATGTTTCCTTCTCCACGAATATTTTCATTCGGAGGAAAAGATGAAGGAAATTACGTATCTAAAGGCGTGATGTTCAATCAGGATCTGAGTATCGCATTTTGTATTGAAACTGAGGGGCAACCCATAGATTTCTTCACGCGCATCGTACTGATACTCCTTTATCAACATTGTGAAGGCTGCTTTGAGATAACGTCCTCTGCAGGCGGCGTCAGTTGGTCACTACCGGTTCGCTGGGCAATACGGCACCACCTGATCGCTGACAGTGGTTCACCTCAGCCCTTTAGCACCGAAGGTTTCATTACCGGCGCAGCTGATGAACTGCTTATCAGAAGCGTTTCCGGCGCTGAACGACCCTTTACGTCGGCTGACTGGGGACTGGTTTCAGAACTTGAGTTCGCACTTGAAGAACTTAAAACCGGAAAATGATGATCCTGCGATCGTTTTAACTTAACCCAACGGGGATTTACCTCCCTGTGGGCGGTAAATCCCCTCTGAAATGGAGATTTACCATGTCACATACCTCAACCGATCCTCTGGCCTTTCCGGGCGTTTACCAGCTGGAGCAGGGAGCATCCATAAATTCTGAACAGTGGTTCAGATTTACCGACGCGGTTAAAGAAGCCTTTTGGCTTCTACCCGCTCAGCTCCGGCCTTATAAGCAGCTGGGTTTCGATATGAATCGCGCTTCAGAGCTGTTTGACGAAGAGGGTTCGGTAACGTTCAACCATAAGGACAGCGCGGGCTACTGCTGTAATCCGTTCTATCTCAGGCAGACGCTTTCGGATAATTTTCAGACATATCGCAAAGTGGAGAGCCAGCGATGCAGACAGGATCTGTTTGTACGCATCGTACTGGTACTTCTGCATAACATATGCCCCGGCAGCTATCACATAACCAGTTCCTGTCCGCAGAGCTGGCGTTTCGCGCAGCGATGGCTGGCGTGGAACATGGACATGTTTACCAAAGCACCTGAAGACATTCCGGCATCGTTCGTTATACCCGGCGCGGTTGAACACCTGTTGCTGGTCAAAACATCCGGTCCCGGTAAGCAGATCACCACTGAAGAGTGGGAGGCAATATCAGGTATCGAGCTCTGGCTTGTCCAACAGCACGACGACTGATGTAGGTTGCGGCTTAACAGCATAACCGCCGGCGGAAAAATCATTTCTTCGGTTCGTTAATCACTTCCCCCTGACGGGCGTATTTCTCGCCCATCAGGGGAGGGATGCGCCCTTTTTTTACCTGAGGAGCATCCCATGACTAAACCAACGAAAAACCGTCGTACTAAAAAAACTGAGAGCGTTGATCTGTACCAAAAGGTGACAGACCGCATCGTTGAGGCACTGGAAAACGGCGAGGCGCCCTGGAAAAAACCGTGGCGTACCGTCGGCAGGTGTGCCGCTTCGGGTCCGTTGCCGGTCAACGCGTTAACGGGTCGGCCTTACAGCGGCATAAACGTACTGCTACTGTGGCTGGCCGCCGAGGAAAGAGGGTACAGCACCGATCGCTGGGTAACGTATCGACAGGCGCAGGAACTGGGTGGTCAGGTCCGCAAAGGTGAAACCTCATCAGAGGCCATAATCTTCAAGCCTTTTGAAAAGCAGGCTGAAGATCTCAGTGGAAACAAGCTGTTCGATGCTGAGGGCAAGCCCCTGATGGAATCACGGGCCATGATAAAGTCTAACTTCCTGTTTAACGTCGAGCAGTGTGACGGATTACCGGACAGTGTTGCTGCCATACCGCATGAATCTCCTGTAACCGAACACCCCGGCACGATCGACTGGCCGACGGAAAAACGGATATGTGAGATTGTGCATATGGCGGGCGTTAAGGTGGAGTTCAAATTGCAGAACCGCGCCTGTTACGCCAGACACACTGATTCGATACTGATGCCAACGGCTGAACAGTTTTTCACCCACGCTGACTACTTCAGCACGCTGCTACATGAAGTGGTACATGCCACCGGCCATGAGTCACGTCTGAACCGCGAAGGCATAACCAAACCAGCGAAGAAGTTTGGCGATCCAGTTTATGCCTTTGAAGAGCTGATAGCGGAGATGGGCAGCGCGTTTCTGTGCGCCCAGCTCGGTGTATTAGGTGAAGTTCAGCACGACAGCTACATAAAATCGTGGCTTGAGGTGTTGAAGTCCGACAAAAAGGCGCTTTTCCGTGCCTGCCGGCACGCAAGAGAAGCCTCTGAATTTTTACTGCAATTAACAGACAGCGCGGCGAAAGCTGCGTAAGACACTAACCCGGCAGCGTTAAATAAACGCGCTGCCGCCCCGTGAGGGCATTGTTCCTCACGGGACAGTGCCCTCTTTTTTTACGTAAAGAGAGGAATTAACTATGTCAGACTGGTGCCGTAACCGTTTAGAAATCACCGGAAAATCCGCGCTTATCAGCATTATGGAAGAGTGGATCACTGGCGAAGCTGTACCGCTTTATCGTCACGCCGTTATGCGCAGCATAAAGCTGTTTCTGGCAGGATGTGGCGGCCTGTTGCGCCCGGTAAAAACGGAGTCATTTGCGCCGTTTCCTGAGCTGATGCAGAGCGGAACGGGACAGGGTACGCCGGCAAATCTGGCGTTTGACCAGTGGCTCGGTTTGCTTCGCAGCGATGTACCGCTTGACGGTGAGCATCTGCGAAAGATCGAGCGGCTTTACCATCAGTCCGGTATCGACGCGATCCGCTGGGACAGCATTCCGGACGTTTCGCGCAGGCATATCGCGCGACTCATTGAGGAGCGCTATGCAGACTGGTTTGGCGTTGCCACGCTTTCCCGGGAAATTGATCCGGGCCAGTGCTGGGAACGGCTTAGCCAGCTGCCTGAGCGGGCCCAGCCCTGCGATATGCTGCAGATAATCCCCAGTCGTCTGGCCGCCGAGCTGAACGGCACGGGAGGTTTGCTTACCGGGATGTCAACGATCAGCAGTCTTTACTGTCGTCAGTACGGCATGGAGTGGCCGGCAGGTCACAACGTCAGCTGGCAGCGTGAAGGTCTGAGCAGCATAAAGCTGACGTTTGATTCTACCTGGTTCCCTCCGGCAGGAGAGATCATTGCGGCGTTGTCATCCATGTTTGACTGTGAAATTCGTCACTGGTACAGCGAGCCCGTCCACGACCTTGATGGTTACGACTGTTACGATCGGGGCGAGCACGTCTGCAGCGCAGAGGCGATTATTGACGAGTTGGACGACGGCAGGCCCGGGCTTCACTTGGTGCCGTCTGTTGAGCCCGGCGAATCACAAACTGCAACAGCCGCACACCAGGTGGTGCAGGCATGAGTGACAACCGGGAGTATCCTCGCTGCCGCGCTGTTTCAACGGCTCATCTCAGTGCTGACGACAATGCGCTGCTGGATGAAATCACGACCCGTGAAGTCGATATCGGTGAGTGGATCCACTATATCGGCGGGGGCTATCTTCTGCGGTTAACCGCGTGCTCCGCACCGGTTCTGCGGCTGAAAGAGGCCGGGTTATCGAAAGAGGCCCGCCGCGTGATCGCTTCTGTGATGCGTTTGGATGCCGTGGAAATCCTGATTTTCGAATCAGGAGCTCCTGATGCTGAAGGATTCACCACGTACAGCTGGTAACTAAATAAGGCGAGCCGCCAGGCTTGCCTTACACCCTGAGGGGAACACCTCCTCAGGGGCGTGTTCCCTTTTTTTATGGAGAACACGCATGACTTTTACCAACCATCGCAACGCATTCCTTAAAATTTTCAACGCCACGGCCCGTTATCATCACAGGCATAAGGTGTTTGAAGACTTTGTCAGCTGCGCGGCCATTGCGCTGCACAATGGCGTTATGCACGATGCAGAGCTTGAAAAGCAGTATCTGAGCATAATTGCCGGCTACGAGAAGCAAGACGCCATTCAGATGGCTGAGTTACTGGGTCACGTCGTGATGGCGCTCGACGAGGAACGTTGTGATTTCCTTGGCAGCGTTTTTATGGAGCTTGAGCTGGGAGATAAGTATCGCGGCCAGTTTTTCACGCCGTGGGACGTATCGCGAATGATGGCATCATTGCAGCTGTCCGGCATCGATGCGCTGATGCAGGGAAAAGACTTTATTACCCTGCAGGAGCCGGCCAGCGGCGCGGGCTGCATGGTCATCGCCTTTGCCGAAGAGTTCGCTCAGCGCGGTTATACGGTTTCAGAACAGCTGTGGGTGTCGGTGACGGATGTTGATCCACTCGCCGCCAATATGTCCTATATACAGCTCTCGCTCTGCGGCATTGCGGCAGAGGTTGTAACCGGAAACGCACTGACGCTTGAGCGGCGCCGCACACTTTACACCCCGCTGCATTACACCGCCAGGTGGGCAGCAAAACTCGGCAGCGCAAACCAACGCGCCGCCTGACCATGACGCCTCTCCGGAGGCGTTTTTTTTTTGCCGGTCGGTATAGAGTTTGCGATAGATACCTCATCCCTGACAGGGCATGGTTCATGGCATGACATGACGGAGGTACTTCATACATGCAACCCACACAAGAGCAGGCACAGATAATTGCCTGGAAAGGCACGAAACTTGTCGTTACGGCATTTGCCGGTACGGGTAAGACGTCCACGCTTGAAGCCTACGCGCTGGCAAACCCCCGGGAACGTATGCTGTATCTTGCCTACAATCGCGCGATCAGGGAGGAGTCTGAGCGGCGTTTTCCTTTTAACGTGGAGTGTAAGACGTTTCATCAGCTTGCGTGGCCGACGTTCGGGCGGCACTTTCAGGCGCGTCTCACCACGTCTCTTCGGGTAACAGATATCGCGCAGCTGCTCAATACTCGTCACTGGCTGCTGGCACGGACTGCGCTGAGCACGCTTAACACTTTTCTCTACAGCGCTGATGAAGAAATCTCACCTCTGCATCTACCTGACGAAAGCGATCGGGGCGGGCTGGATGTAGGTAAAATATTCGGAGCGGCACAGGTCGTATGGCATGAAATGACCCGGATGAATTCACATTTTCCGGTGACGCATGACACCTATCTTAAACTTTATCAACTGTCAGTTCCGGAGCTGAACAAGAGATGGGACGTTATTCTGTTCGATGAGGCGCAGGATGCGAATCCGGTTACCAGTCAGTTTGTTCTCAGCCAGCCCTGCCGCATCATCCTTGTCGGCGACCGTTATCAACAAATTTATCGCTTCAGGGGAGCGGAAAACGCACTCGTTGCCCCGCAACTGGAGGCTGCAGACAGGCTCTGGCTGACGAACAGCTTCCGGTTTGGTCCGGCGATTGCAGACGTTGCGAATGCGCTGCTTTCCGAGGCAGGCGAATCCCGACGGATCTGCGGTCTCGGCGGAGAGGATCAGGTTACACCCGAAATGCCCGCCGGGACCACGCACTACTGTGTTATCAGCCGGACGGTAGCGGGCGTGATTGGTGCTGCCCTGATGGCGAGTCTGACAGGGAAAAAGGTGTACTGGGTAGGCGGCATGGAAGGATACCGCATTGGCGAACTGGAAGATTTGTACTGGCTATCGGTTGATATGCCTGACCGCATTCAGTCGCCCCAGCTGACGCGCGATTACCGTGACTTTGAAGAGTACCGGTCGATCGCCAAAGCAACGAAAGATCCGGAAATGGGGCAGGGCATCAGACTGCTGGACATGTACTTTCCACTTCCAATGCTGCTGGCTGTACTGAAAAAACAGGTCGTAACGCGCGAAAGTGAAGCTGACGTGACAGTAGTGACCGCGCACCGCAGTAAAGGGCTTGAGTGGAACACGGTCGGTCTCAGCGACGATTTTGTTGATATTACCGACCCGCTTTTGAACCCGCGTGAAAAAGAAGATGAGCTGAATCTTCTGTACGTATCGGTTACGCGCGCGCGTAAAGTTCTGGTGCCAAACGAGCTGGTCGGTATCGTGACCGGCTGCCTCGGAGAGTTGAGTGAATCCACTGAAACACGACGATACTGACTCACTGAGTGCAGGAACAGCCCTTAACGACAGCAACAGTTCAAAATTATCAGGAAGTTAAAATGTTCAGTAGGCTCATTACCATGATATCCGGGGGACCAGTCTCCGCAAAGCCCGCGCAGGCTGGCGGAAAGATTCCGCCAGGATATTTCGTACCGCAATCTGCCGCGCAGCTACTCTCTTCGCCGCAACGCAAGCTGCTGTTGAGGCAGATCTGGGATAACACCTCTTTGCCGGAGGAAGTCTATAACCGGCTTTATCTGGCACCGCTGAAAATACTCGCTGAGAGCGTGCAAAATGTACCGGCCAGCGCTGATGGTGAGTGGAGTAAAGAAGGCGGGTACATTGATCTTACTCTGAAATTTACAGCCTGCAGCGTCAGGCTGGCAAAAGGTCATATGTTTCCTCCGGGCGCGGCACCCGAAGAACAGGCCGCAAAGAATACCCTCTGGAACGCGATCGTTTTCTGGACAGCGCTCACCGCGCATCTGCCGCAACTTACGCAAATCGAGGGTGAATTGCTGGACGGACGATGCTGGATGCCCGGCATGATGCAGCCGGCTGCGCCATATCGATTCCGGATAAGCAATGCAGTCCATTCTGGTGCTGCGCGAATGATTGCCGCGAGGCTGTTACCTGATGACGGCGTTACATGGCTCAGCGGTGACCGCGAGGCCATGCAGATGATGGCTTCACTGGCTGGCGGGGACGCAGCGGCCATGCCGCTCATTAAAGAGATTCTCGACAAAGCGCGAGGCATCAGCGGTTCGCCCGCCAGTTCTCCGCAGGCGGGCTTGCCAGCAGTGGCCGCTGATGTGCCGGCACCGGCTACCGAACAGCCGGTGCTGGCTCTCCCTGACGAAATCATTAGTGCCGGCCCTGCACTCGCCGGTATCGGATCGGAAGGTGTAACAGAGCTGGCCTCGGGGCTCGCGCCAGTGAACGCTGAACCTCCATTAACCGCGGCCGACGAAACCGTATCTTTGTCCTCTGCATTTTCAGAAAACAGCGGCGCAATGCCTGAGCAGAAAGAGGTCGCAAAAGCGGCAGATGATGATACAGCCGTCCTTCTCAGCATGTTTGCTGCAGCTGAACCGGCGGCCATCGATGTGGATGATCAGGCGCAAAGAGCTGATAAATCTGTTTCAGATAACTGTCCACCTGTTAAGGATGTTTATGAACAAATAATCGCGGTTCCGGATGAATGTGTTCAGTTCACTCCCGACTCAAAGCCTGATGACGCATTACCCGTCATTGATTCGAGGCTGGATAAGGTCAATGATGAGGACAGCCCCTGTGAAAAAACAGTTATTACCGCTGCGCCTGAAGAGAGTGAGGGAAATAACCTCGGGGAGCAGTTCTTATCATGGCTTAAGATGTCTGTTAATAATAAAATGCTTAGCGTGAACGAGAAAGACAGTCTGCTTCATGCAGTGAGCGGTTTTATGTTTATATCCCTGCCGGGAGCGGCTTTTAAGTTCATTGAAGCGACAGGAATAGATAAAGACCGCAAAGCTGTGCAGGCATCATTTGAAAAGAGTGGGATATTGCATATGCGTAATGATAAGCGGTTTTTCAAAGTCCGTATATATGAAAGTGAAGGGTTAGAAGGGAAGTATCAGAAGCGCAGCGGATATTTAGTTAGGCTATCTTTATTTTATCAACCAGGTAAGGCTAAAGTTAAGGACAGTCCTTATATTTTTATTGAAAACTAATGCGGGAACCCTGAAGGGTTCCCTTAGTACCTTTAGGCTGGAATAGCATTTTTCACAGCGTCAGGAACTGTAGGTCTGCCGTTAGCTATGCAGGTGGCTGTAAATACGGCTTCTGCATACACGGTATCGTTGACCAATATCTGCTGAACAAAATTGACGCGGCTACGTTTCTCGTTCGCTTGTAGGCCGCATGTTACCTGCATTTCATCCCCTTTCTGCAGACTCTTTTTAAAGCGCAGCGTGTATTCCAGGATCATGTGAAGGCGTCCTTCAGCAAACTCCTGTTCCAGGTCCAGCCCCAGTTCTTCTTTCATAAACGCGTGGCGCGTCCATTCCATATAGAAGGGATAATACAGGCCATCCACAACACCCTGAAAATCAACGTGATTTTCGTCTACGGAATAGGTTTTGGTAAACATCATAAGTCCTTAAAGTAGTTCAGAAGCGCAAATCGCATAGGGAGCATAAGGTTCTCAAACTCCTTTTGGGATGTGTCCTCTCCAGTGCAGACATTGAGAGCCATACTCATATTATCCTCAATGCCGTATATAAAACTAATGCCATGATAAATATTATGCGCGCGGCGCTGTTTGTCAATGATGTTATTTTTGTCTATTTTTAACGCCTCATCCCATATTACCGTACTTACATCGCCTTTCCTCATTTTAGTGAGTTCAATCCCAATTTTTATGAGAAGACTGTCTTTGTACTTCCCTTCATAATAAAACTTATTATCCCAATCTGCATAGCCATTGCTTTGATGGGCTGAGATAACATTGTCTTCTACAAGCAAGGTAGAGATGTACGTGGTTTTCTCAAATTTATCTAAAAAATTAATAACCTCATTACTGAATCGATGGAAATTAATTTTTATTTCTTTTGAATCCACTTTATTCTCCGACACTCTAAAATATTATCTTTTTTTATAGTTATAAGTTCTTTGCCATGAATCTGAATGGTATTTTCATCCAAAACTAAGACAACCCCTATCTTAATGCCATCATCATATCTGATATAACATAGTTTACCATTATTAGGGTCGATAGTTATCTCATTAGATACAATACAGAACTCTCCGAAATTGACGTACGGTTCGCCATATACACCGCCAATCTGGATCAGCTCGACATTAGGCATCTGCCTGCTGGCAAGTATGAATAAGGTGTCTTCATCGAGCATCGTATACTCGGTAAACTGAGGCGGAAATCCCTGCCCAGTCAGAATCCAATTTGTCTCTACGTGAAGACCATGCTTGTTGAAAAATTCAACAATGGTATTGAGCGCCTGGAGTTTTTTTACCGGAAAAGCACTACCAGCTTCCCAGCGCGTGTAGGAGGTGTAGGACAGGTCCATGTTTTTTTCATGAACGTAGGCTACTAGCTCTTGAGGTGAAGTACCTGTAGCGGCTCTGCAGCATTTTAGCCGCTTCCCAATCGTATCTAACATAAATACACCCTGAGGCAAATTAATCTGATGATTCTAAAGGAAATTCTTAAGCTATGAAGGTAAATAAAAAACTATCAACGCAAATAAATTGCGTTTTTTTCATCAGAAGTGTTAATATGTAAACACTAAAGTTATTTATTGTTAAACATTACCATAACTTAGCTCTTTCTAGACACCATGCTGTTTTAGTGAGGGTTGGTAGCGGCCACGTGGACGCGCATTGAAGATTTTCAGGGGCTCAATTCGTTTTCATAGGGAATTTCACTTAAGTGAGATTCCACAATAAAACTTATCATGGAGTTAGTAGCTATGCCCTCGCAAGAAAACGATAAAAAATTAGCCCCTCTCGTGTATATAGGCCCGGCAAGGCGTGCCAGGACAGAACAAGCAGCTATGTCAGCTGGCTGTGTTATCGGGAGAGTCATGACCTCGTCAAAGATCGTACAAGGACTCATTGACTGTTATTTGGACATTTACCTTAACGAAATAACGGCCCACAAAACTAAATAATCGTCTGCTCAATTTTTTACATCCACCTAACGGTGGAGGGGATTTTTCATGCCTGAAAAAGTCGCTGACGTTCCTTTTTCTGCTGAAGCAGAACAGTGCGTGCTGGGGGCGTTGATGCTTGATAACGATCGATGGGATGAAGTTAATTTGCTTTTACAGGAGGATGATTTTTTCCTGGCGGTACACCGCATTATTTATAAAGCAATGTCTCTGTTATCGGCATCTTCGCAGCCTTTAGATCTGATTACTCTTACTGAGAAGCTTGAGAGCAGCGGTGATATTAAACGCTGCGGTGGGTTCGCTTATCTCGCTGAATTGTCAAAAAATACTCCATCTGCTGCCAATGTCATGGGATACGCCGCCGTTATGGTGGAGAAAAGCCGCTTACGGGCTCTGCTGGTTGTCAGCAATGCCATTGTGGCCGATGTTCATCGTCACCGGCTTAGCGCGCTAGAAGTTGCACAGCATGCTGAAAATGCCCTTTTTAAACTTAGTGAGCGAGGCAGCAGCCAGCACGCGCAGGAAATCGAGGTAACAGAAGCGCTGGGGTTACTTCTCAGTAAGCTTGAGGTTTCTACGGCTTCAGACAATTTTATAACCGGCACGCCGACAGGAATGGAAGCACTGGATTACATGTCCTGCGGACTTCAGCCTGGTGACCTGATTTTGCTCGCCGCCAGGCCATCAATGGGTAAAACCTCTATGGCGCTAAGCTGGTGCATTGGCGCATTACTGGGACGTCCGCAAAAAAGCGTCTTTATCTTCAGTATTGAGATGCCTACCGAACAACTGATGATGCGGTTACTTTCCATGCGTAGCCGGGTTGAGCTTAGTCGTCTGCGCAGTGGAGACCTTGGTGATCTGGAATGGGATCTTATCAGCAAAGGGGCACATGAACTTACTGAATGGCGTAATCGCCTCATCATTGATGACAACAGTGCTCAGACCCCGGCCACACTGCGTACCCGTGCACGCCGCTATATTCGCAAATACGGACAGCCTTCTCTCATTATGGTCGATTACTTACAACTGGTCCGCTGTCCTGGCATGGAGAATCGTACGCAGGAGATTGCTGAAATTTCACGTTCGCTAAAAGCATTAGGTAAAGAGCTCGGCTGTCCTGTGCTCGCGCTCTCCCAGCTCAATCGTCAGGTAGAACAGCGCGCCGATAAACGCCCTAATAATGGCGATCTGCGTGATTCAGGCGCACTTGAGCAGGACGCGGACCTGATTAGCTTCATCTACAGGGATGAGGTTTATAACGCGGACACCAACTATCCAGGACAGGCAGAAATTATTATCAGCAAACAGCGTCAGGGTCCAACCGGCACCCTGAAAGTGCAGTTTGATGGCAAATACACACTGTTTTCTGAATACCCTGAAGGCAGTTATGACCTCGGATACGATGACAGGAAACAGTCCCGATGAATAAAAACTTTCCTGAGAGCTCACTTGCTGGCGTAGAAAGCACTGTTACTCGGTCGTTTACGCTGGATCAGTTACGGCCTAACCCTGATAACCCGCGCACGACGCGCAATCCGCGCTTCGACTATATCAAGGAATCAATCCGGGCTCGCGGGCTAGCTTCTGTGCCGATTGTGACCCTTGATCCCCGCCTTCCTGAGGGTATATGGACTTTCAGCGATGGAGGAAATACCCGGTACGCAATCCTTACAGAGCTCTGGGAAGAAACAGGGGAAAGCCGTTTTTATGAAATTTTATGCGTCGTTAAGCCCTGGCCTGGCAGGCTGAACTGCCTTGTTGGCCATCTGGCTGAAAATGAAGGTCGCGGCTCGCTAACCTTTATTGATAAAGCGCTTGGCGTACAGAATGTACGGAAAATTCACGAAGAAACGTCCGGGAAAAAAGTCTCGCTACGGGAGCTGTCAGCTATTCTGGCGAAGGAAGGTCTGCCCGTTCACTATTCCACAATAAGTCGAATGGAAGATACTCTGAAGTATCTTTTTCCCTGGATGCCGACACTGCTGACATCCGGATTCAAACGAGAAAGTATTAACCGGCTTCTGTCTCTAAGGCAAAGTGCCGAAAAAGTCTGGGACAACTGCTGCCTTAATAATGGCATTGAGCCCGTAAAAACCTTCGAAGAGGTATTCGGCGGCTGTTGCCAGAAATTCGACGAGCCTGAAAGCTGGTCTCAGGACATGTTCCTTGACGAGCTTATTGGTGATCTGACTGATGCGCTGCCAGATGATGAAATGGACTATGACCGCTGGCTGCTGGAACTTCGGGATGCAAGAAAACCAATGTTGCACCCTGAGGATATCGAGCAGGATGTGTCGCCTCAACCTCAAGTGTCAGTCATGCCACTTGTTGACGCTAACGATAAGGCAGTAGCAGAGAAAAAGATTATTGCTGCAGATATACAGCAAGAAAATGGTCTGCACATTGCAGCAGAAGCAGAAAATGCGCCCACTCAAAACACTGACTTGGTGGATAATTTTCAGGATGAGCTACCTTCTGTTACGCACTCAGAAGCTGCCTTATCAGAGAGCGAAACGCACACGTCGGCTGATTCTTCATCCTCTCAATCCGCTGAATTGGCTGGTAAAGACGAGCCAGAGGCCGCTTTCTGGCAAATAAATACCCTTCAGGATGATATTGAGCATCTGCAAAGCATAGCCTATCGACTGTGCTGGAATATCAGCGAAGCGTTGGGCTGTGCTGAAGGTTTCGAGCCGGCCTGCGAAGACGAAAACGCGTGCGGTTATCGTCTGGCCTCTGCAGAAGCTTCACATCCGGCTGCACTGTTTCTGGCTGCGCTCGCTGGCACCGGAGCGGATACAGTGAATATGGAGCTCGCTGTTGATCTGCTGATCGGGACATCAGAATCTCATGCCCCTCTACTTAATGACGATATGACCCTGACGTTATTTCGCCTGGTCAGGGTGCTTCGGCGCCTCCGCGAACTGCAGCGACAGGCCGCTGCTCCGGCTTCTGCCTTAACAACTGAAGGGTTGCACAATGAATACTAATTTATCCCGCGCTGCTAACGGTTTTCTGCTCGATCTCGTTATGGAGCTAAAAAATGGTTTCATTCGTCGCTGCGACAAAATGGGGTTGACCGGGGAGGAAATCGCCGCGCTCAAGGATATGACCATCGAGGATATTCACTACATCTGTAACAGTGAGGTTTCTGTGCTGTCGTTTCAGATAAATCATGAAAACCTCAGCCGGCTGTTAAACCAGGCACGGGCAGAGCAGACCCGGCTTAAACGGCTCGATCGTGCCCTGGCTCTGGGAGGATCCATTGCGCTGCTGTCACACTTCTTTGGCCTTCCAAGCAGCGAAGTCGCTACCCGCCGCCGCATTGCCGGCATAAAAGTTCGTGCCGGTCGTGGAATGGTCATATCTGACGATGAGAGCGCCCGGCTCTGGTCAATTTGGGATAACAGCGGCAAGACGGTCTCCTGCGACACGGAGGAAGGTCTTGAAATCATGCTGCTTGCGGCTGAGGAAATGAACATTCCGCTGACCGCCGTCTGGAATACGATCCGTAAGTGGGAAAGTGAAAGGCTGACCGCTGCGAGTCGAAAAATGGCATAAGAGCCTGCCCGCGGCTTGAGGCAGAGCGGGCATGAATATTCACTGTAATAAGTTGAGGAGATTCACCGTGAAGCTAAATGAAATTATTCCGGGTCTGAAAGCCCCGGTTACAGCTCCATCTGCCATTTGCAATAAGGCCGCCAGAGCCGTACACGGTTTCTATAAGGGAGAACGTAACTTTAAGCGCCTCAACGAAAATCGGACCGGTTATTACAAAATAGATATTGGTTCGTTCTGGCGCTTACTCAGCAGGGATGAAGGGCAGACCTGGATAATGATGAATCATGAAAGATACAACACTGCGATTCGTAACTGAATGCGAGAGGGAGAATGCTTAGCTGTACGCTTCAAGGCATAGCGCTAAGTGTTTTTTATAGCCACGATCCGCATAAGGGAGAGCAATGAAGCTTCCGGATGACAGCCTGATTAGCCATGCTGTCAAAAAAATGAATGACCGCCTGCAGGCGCGTGAGTCGGGAGAGCAAAGTAACTTTGCACGCGGCGGACTGCTGTTCATGGGTAACGTGCATGATGCACTTCCCCGGCGACTGTTGCTGGATACACGTCTATCTCCTCTCGATAAGATGGCCTGGATAATTATTCGCCTGCACGCCCAGCATAACGGCGGTGCAGTATTTCCTTCTTATGACGATCTGCAGCTTCAGCTGGCAACGCCGGGTAAAGGTAAAGCCTCCAGAGAGACCATTAGCCGGGTACTGCTTATGCTGCGCATTACCGGCTGGCTGAGCCTGTGTAAGCGTGTCCGTGATGAAAAGGGGCGGATAAGAGGAAACATTTATGCGCAGCATGACGAACCGCTGACATTTGCCGATGCAGAGTTACTTGATCCTCGCTGGCTTCAAACGGTAGCGGAGGCGTGCTTTAGCGGCAATAAGACGATAAGCCAGACGGCGCAAACTGTCATCAACGATGTCTGCCTTGATCCCGCCATGCGGCATCACCGAAGCCACCTGGCCGTCATAGAAGGGCGCCTGGGCGCAGTGCAGAATCCCTCTGACATGAAAAATCGCATGCAGGTAATGCACCCGGGTTCGGAATCCGAACTTGGTGAAGAGAGGCAAAAATTCTTACCGGATTCGGATTCCGAATCCGGTAAGAAAGCCTCTGGAAACAACAGAGTTCGGGAACCGAACGGTTACGTACGTATTGTTAATAACAATATTAAAAATACATACGTAGAACGCGCATCTGTTTTGCCGGAGAAGTTTGCCAGCCTGCTGAGCGAGCAGGACCGTAAGATGCTGAGCGAACAGCTTCAGGCACTTCAGACAGATCAGGCTCAGCTGGTTTTACAAAACCTCGCTAGGGCCATGAAAGAGGGCAGTCTGCAGAATCCGGTGGGGTGGATGCTGACCGTGCTCAAGAAAGCCCGAAAGGGCGAGCTTTACCAGCCGCAGAAGGAACCAATCGTTAAACCCGTACCCGCCCGCCCTGAGTACCGGCCAGTTCAGCCCGGACGGCCTTTGCGCCGGCAGGTCACAAATGACGCCCGCGTGCGGGACATTATTCAGCGTGTGCGCTCTCACATTCACTCTGACAGATCTGACAATGACTAAGGTCGCTTACGAAGGTACGCATAAAGCGCTCAGTGTGATGCATCGCAGAATAGTACAGAAAGCGAGCAGTGTTGCAGTCTGCAACAAAGTACAAAAAGTGAGCGGCATTACAGTTTACAGCACCTGCTCCTGCGGAAATTTTCTATTTCTGAAAACTGATTTTGAATTGTTCATTCGCTCCTCAGGAATGAGGATGCCCCTTCAGCATAATCGATGCCTTTGCCTATCAGGAGACAGCTATGGCCGAACAAACTACGCCTCAGGCCGCACCACGCCGCTCGGGAGCCCTGCAGTCCTCACTTTCCATCGACCTGCATTCACACTACGCCATCCGCCTGTGGGAAGGCCGGCGCCGGGATGAAATACCGAAGCAGGGTAAAAAAAGACCGGAGATTATCGGCATGCCTCAGGCTATCGCCCGCGCAGGTTTGGCCGGGCGTGATTCTGCAGCCGGCAACCCTTATGCCGATCAGGTTCTCGTACGTCTTGAGGATGCGCTGAAAGCCGCTACCACCCGGGTAAGGGAAACTATTGAAAAGGTTGAACGCGTATTGACGGCGATCCCGGCAGGTATCAATCTGTCTGATGTCTCATCCGTTGAGCCTCTGAATCTGGATGTCTTCAGCCGATCGCCCCTTGGCTACCGCTGCGTGTGGCTCCTGGTGCATTTTGACCAGCTGGCCCTTAAGGTTTTTCAGGCATTTCATTACGGGCTGATTTCCCTGTCAGAACGCGACCAGTACCTGAACGTTGGTGGTCACGCCGTGCGTCAGGTTTACGGCGTCATTCAGGGATACAAAACCGTGCCGGTGACCTATGACGATATCCGCAATAACACCGCCCGGGGCATGGCCGCCACTGAAAAGCTTGGCGAAATCGATCCGGCCATTCTTTCCGGTGAAAAGCGATCCTCTTTTTCCCCACTTCTGACAACCCCTGCTGAGAAAGTCTGACATGAAAAATATACTTATTACCGGCGCTGTTTGCGCACTTCTTACCGGCTGTGCCGGCACCGACCTGGCCGCCATAAACAAGAACATCAGCGATACCGCCTTCAGCGTCAGTAAAACTCTGCGTGGCGGTGGCGGAGATTCAGGCAATGGCATGCCTGTAATGACAAAAGCTTCCACAGGGGCAACAGAAAGTGTCAACCGCGAATTCAGCCTGCCGGTTGACATCGATACCGCCGCCTCCCGTCTTAAGCGACATTACGGCTATGTCACCCCTGATGAGATCGCCCATATTCGCAATAAAGACCGTAACAGCCGCTGGGCGGCCGCCGCGATAGAAGACAGCCATCCGGTCTGGGAAGCCGTGCAGGGCAGCTCTTACCGCATGGGCAGTGATGTGGGTGATAACGACCATATGGAGATTGAGCTGGAGAAAAACGGGTCCGGCACACGCGCTTATGTCACGTACCGGTCGCCGTCGCCATCGCATCTGACCGGCAGCGCATTTGAACAATTGATGACGGAAGTTAAGCAGGTCGCATCAGGCAAGGTCAGTTAATCCGGGGGGTCAGCTGTGCAGCTTTATCTTTGTGAAAAACCGTCGCAGGCAAAGGATATCGCCAGAGTGCTGGGCGTCAGCCAGCGCGGGCAGGGATATATTTCAGGCGAGAACGTCACCGTCACCTGGGCGGTGGGGCATCTGCTGGAAACGGCCACGCCCGAGGCTTACGGAGAACAGTTCGGGCGGCCATGGCGGGCAAACGTGCTGCCGGTGATCCCCGAAACCTGGCAAATGGTGGTTAAGAAAGAAACAGCCGATCAGTTTGCCGTGATTAAAAAGCTGATGAAAAAAGCCCGCGAGGTGGTGATCGCCACTGACGCAGATCGCGAAGGCGAAGTGATTGCCCGGGAGCTGATGACGTACTGTGGTTACCGCGGCGCCATTCGCCGCCTGTGGCTGTCCGCGCTGGACGAGGGCAGCATCCGGAAGGCGCTGCAGAACATGCTGCCCGGCGAGAAAACCGAAAAACTGTATCAGGCGGGTGTCGGCCGTTCGCAGGCCGACTGGCTTATCGGGATGAACCTGACGCGCCTGTACACCCTGAAGGCTGGCGAGGCCGGTCACGCGGAAATGTTTTCCGTGGGGCGCGTACAGACGCCGACGCTCGCTATAGTGGTCAACCGCGACAATGAGATCGCGAACTTCACTCCCAAACCCTGGTGGCAGGTCAGGGCACAGCTGGAAAAAGACGGCGTGACGTTTCACGCCGAGTGGGTCGGCGCAGAACAATACTGCGACGAGGAAAAGCGCTGCATCAATCAGCCGATTGCCCATGCCGTTCTGCAGCTCTGCCAGAAAGCCGGATCGGCTACCGTTCTGACCGCGGAGAAGAAGCGGGAAAAAACGCCCGCGCCGCTGTGCTTCGATCTCGGCACGCTGCAACAGGTATGCTCCCGAAAGTGGGGAATGGGGGCAAGCCAGGTGCTGACCATCGCGCAGGCGCTTTATGAAACACATAAGGCGACAACCTATCCGCGTACCGACTGCGGCTACCTGCCGCTGTCCATGCGGGACGAGGTGGAGGACGTTCTCCGGGCCGTTCAGGCATCCGATCCTGCGGTTGTCCCTGCGCTGGCACGCCTGGACAGAGCCTTTATGTCCCGGGTGTGGAACGATAAAAAAATCACCGCGCACCACGCCATCATTCCCACGCGCCAGGCATGTGACCTGGCGCGCCTCAGCGCCGACGAGCTGAAGGTTTATCAGCTTATTCGTCAGCACTATCTGGCGCAGTTTCTGCCGCTGCAGGAGTCTGACGTCACCGAGGCAACGTTTAACCTGGGCAACCAGCTGTTCCGGACGCGCGGACGCGTTACCGTGGCGCCCGGCTGGAAAGCGCTGTTTGGCGGCCAGCAGGACGATGACGAGGCGGAAGGCGGGGAGGACGCGCCGGCCAGCCTGCCGCCGCTCGATAAGGGCGACGCGTGCCGCGTGACGGGCGGGGCCGTAAAGGACAACGTGACGAAAGCGCCCGCGCACATGACCGAGGGCACGCTGATTGCGGCCATGAAAAATGCCGCCAGCCTGGTCAGCGATCCCCAGCTCAAAAAGGTGCTGCGGGAAAACGCCGGGCTGGGCACGGAGGCCACGCGCAGCGGCGTGCTGGAAACGCTTTTCAAGCGCCGATACCTGGAGAAAAAAGGGAAACACATTCACTCCACGCAGATGGCCCGCGAGCTTATCGCCGCCCTGCCGGAAACGCTGACCAGCCCCGGCATGACCGCGCTGTGGGAGCAGGCGCTGGACGATATCGCGCAGGGGAAATCAGATCTGCACAGCTTTATGCAAAAACAGGCGCAGTGGACGCGTCACCTGATTGAAAAGGGGCGCACACAGCCTTTTCACGTCACGGTGCCGGTCGGGCCCGACTGTCCGCTCTGCGGCAAGCCGATGCGTCAGCGAACGGGTAAAGAGGGCACATTCTGGGGCTGCGTCCAGTACCCGGAATGCAAGGGGATCGTTGGTGAGGCCAACCGCAAAACAAAACGCCGGGCCGCCGGGAAGCGCAGAGGCAGCGGGCCAAAAGCCCCGGGCGTTTTAGCGGTGGACGGTTGACATTGCGGGCGCACGGCTTAAAAATAAAAGGGCTTATCCGTCGTCTCTGACGACCACCAATGATTCATCAGCCTGAGAGAATCGCCTTCGGGTGGCTGAACAGAAAGCTCCTGTAGCCTGAAAGGGAGCGCACATCGTGTGGTACATCTGCGCACCTTTGGAAGCAGATATCGTCAACATACGGCACCTACTGCCTGACGATCAGGGTTTATTCAACTAACCAGACAGTCAGACTCACCTGAATCTGACTCCCCGACGGGAAGACTTCTCCCGTCCGGGCCGAAGTTTTCTCCGTCGATTTTTTTTGACCCCCGGAGATAACATCATGTCTGTAAACAACGCGCAGTCCGTCACCACCACGTCCGCCGCCAGCCGCAACGATTACTTTAACCTGACCATAAAAGGCCTGGGTTACCTGAGTAACGTCCGGCAGGTTAACGCGCAGTCAGGCACCTTCATCAGCTGCGTGATCAACGCGCTGTCAGGCCCGAGCGAAAGCCCTTCCTACGTGCGTTTTGACGTAACGGTTGCCGGCAAAGAGGCCAGCAGCCTGATTAACCGCTGCCAGAAGGCGGTTGATGAGGATAAGAAGGTGCTGATTGGGTTTTCCCTGAGCAACCCGTCTACCGACATTTTTCAGCTGAAAAACGGTGAGCACGCCGGCGAAAGCCGCGTCAGCCTGAAGGCCCGACTAATCAAGGTTGACTGGATCAAAATTGGTCAGGAAATGGTCTACAAACCGGAACGCAGCGATGCGCTGCCGGCACAGAGTGGCTCAGTGCAGGCGCCGTCCTACGCTGACAACTCGTTCTGATTTTATCTTTCCCAATCTGCCCTTTCATGGGCAGTTTTGCAGCGTTTGCAGGGTTTTGACTGCCGCTGTAATCTCCACCATAATCCCCTAAAGGTTACTGACGATGCCTGTCATACTTCGGCTGAACGGTTTTCGGTTCTTTTTCTATTCCAACGAAGGCAATCCGCTTGAGCCCGCACATATCCACGTTTCTAAAGCCGGCGCTGAAGCTAAATTCTGGCTTGATCCCGTGGTGGCGCTGGCAAGAAATGATGGATTTGACTCACGGATCCTGAAAGAGCTGTTCATACTGGTAAAGCTACACAAAACGACACTTCTGGAGGCCTGGAATGACTATTTCAGCTAGAGACGTCCGGTTCGATGACTCCACGATGTGGGTAGAACTCACGGACGATCGCACGCTTGGCGTACCGTTGTCCTGGTTTCCGCGGCTGCTTGACGCCACGCCCGAGCAGCGCAACGAGTATGAACTTTCTCCCCGTGGCATACACTGGGACGCCCTTGACGAAGATATCTCCGTTGAGGGGCTGATACAGGGGCGCGGTGACATTACGCACCCTCCTCATCAGGTCGCCTGACGCGCCCTCCCTGAACGCTGACTCCGGTCGGCGTTTTTTTTTGGATCCGGAAAAAGAGTTGTTCGTGGAAGCCCGCTGAAGAGTTCCGCACAGTGATGCCTGTTCTGTCACCTACAGGAATCCTCAGATGAAACTATACGCCCTCGCCGCCGTTCTGCCCTTCGTGCTGCTGACGGGATGCGCCACGCCGCCCCAGAAACTGCAGGAGCGAGCGCCCGCCCAGCCGACGCCGTCGGTCAGCGTTTCCCGCAACGTCCAGACTCCTGCCGATGACCCCTACGGGCGCGCGCCGGAGGTGGTGCGCTACGACCGCTACCTGCTGGTCAGCACCGATCCGCTTGCCGCCCAGCAGGATCCGCTTTCCCAGATTATCGATATCCGCATTCCCCCGTCCGTACAGCCTACGGTCGCCGACGCCATGCGCTATGCCCTGAAGCAGTCCGGCTACTCGCTCTGCCAGACCGGCCCGGCCAACGGCGTGCTGTACTGGCAACCTCTGCCGGCGGTGCAGTACCAGCTCGGCCCGATGCGCCTGCGCACCGCGCTGCAGGTGATGGCCGGCGCGGCCTGGCAGCTTGAGGTGGACGATGTACAGCGCGTGGTGTGCCACAGCCTGCGCGCCGGCTATCAGCTTCCGGCCACCCAACTGTCGCCGCACACCGCCGCACTATCTGAGGCGTCCGCCGGCACCATTGCCCCGTCGGCAATCCAGGGTCAGCCCGTACACGGAGGGTTTCTGACAAAATGAGTAATCCCACCCTTGATGAAGACGATTTCGCCGGTGAACCGCAGCAGAAGCCACGCAAAGGCACGGCGATCCTGCGCCGGCTGCCGCTTTACGGCGGCGGCGCGGTGGCGCTGGCCGTGGCCGGCCTGATGTTTATCTCCCTGAAAAGCGTCAGCGCGCTCGATCAGCGGCTCACCCACGTCGAAAAACAGCAAAATGTGGTGTATTCGCAGGCGCTGGCCCGCTCCGATCTGACCCCCCTGCAGGACAGCCTGAAGGCATACGGCGGGGAGCTGAAGCAGCAGCAGATCGCCGCCCTTCAGGCAGCACTGAAGGCAGCGCAGAGCAGCCCGGCGCTGGCCACCCTGCAGCAGGCCGTCGGCGATCTCAGCGCCGCCCGGCAGAGCATGCAGGCGCAGCTTTCCGGGCTCGACGCTCAGCTGAACGCGCTGCAGGCCACGTCGAAAAAGACGCCCGAGGCCGACACCACGCCAGCCGTAAAAAAGCCGGCGCCCGCTAAGCCACACCGTGCCGCCATGAAAGTGGCCCGCAGCGCGCCGTTTGTGCTGACCGGCGTGGAAAAGCGGGGCACCACGTCTTTTGCCGCCGTAGCCCCGCAGGGCTTTAGCGACCTGTCGCAGATCCGCCTTATCGGCGAAGGTCAGTCCGTGCAGGGGTGGACGCTGATCAGTGCCGGATACGGACAGGCGCAATTTCGGGTAAACGGGCATTTAACCACCGTTAACGTTCACTAACGGAGTCGAAATGAAAATAAAAACACTGATTCTGTTGCTGCTTACTTGCGGCGGCACCGCGTACGCGAGCGTCCAGACCACTGACACCCAGGGCCAGGCCACGGACGCGCAGCGCACCGGGCAAAGCGCGGTTCAGGATCTGCAGCAGCAGGCGGGGCAATGGGGGCTGAACCAGCAGGACTATCAGCGTTATCAGCAGCTGATGAACGGCCCCCGGGGCACGCAGTCGCCCGGCCTCGATCCGCTCTCCACGCTCGGCATCGAGGCGCGTAGCGCTGAAGAGCGCCGTCAGTACGCCGAAAAGTGGGTGAAACAAGAGTTTGCCCGTACGCAGAAAGAAATGGAGTTTCAGCGCGAGGTGAACAGCGCTTGGCAGCGCCTGTATCCCGACACACTGGCCGTTAACATGGGCAACGCCGCAGGCATTGCTCACGACACAGGCGGGCGGCTGGCTTTATTCGTGAAGTCCGTCGGGTGCGCGCAGTGCGACGCCCGGCTGTCAGCCGTGCTGGCGGATAACCGCCCGGTCGATATCTATCTGGTTGACAGCCAGGGTGACGACGACACGCTGCGCTCCTGGGCCAAAGCGCATCACATCCCGCTGGACAGGGTGCGGAGCCATCAGATCACGCTTAATCATGACGGCGGCCGCTGGATACGGTTCGGCAGCGGCCTGATGCCCGTGGTGCTACAGCAGGGGGAAAACGGATGGCAAATCGCGGCGTACTGACCGGCGCGGTCCTGCTTCTGCTCACGTCGGCAAACGTCTGGGCATCCGGCATGCAGATCGTTCCCGAAGGCTATACGAAGGTGGCGCGCGAGCACGACGTGCCGCCTGAAGCGCTGTATTCGCTTGCCCTGCAGGAGTCCTCCCGCAAGCTGTCCAGCGGGGTACGTCCCTGGCCGTGGACGCTGAATGTGGCGGGCAAAGGATATCGCTACAAAACCCGGCTTGAAGCCTGGCAGGCACTGCAGACCTTCATGAAAACCTATTCTCTTAAGCGGATCGACGTGGGCCTTATGCAGGTTAACCTGGGCTGGAACGGAGCTTACTTTTCATCCACCTGGGAAGCGCTGGATCCTTATACTAACCTCAACGCCGCCGCGGTCATCCTGCGTGAATGCTGGAACCGCAAGCCCGGCAGCTGGCTGGATGCAGCCGGGTGCTATCACCATCCCGCCGGCGGACAAGCCGCCGCGCGCTACCGGTCCTTTATCAGAACAAAACTTGCCACGCTGCAGCCGCCGTCTTCGCTGCCGGCAGCGGCCCCCGTGCAGCTGGCTGACAACGCCCCGGCGCCTGCCGCCACCTCCAACACCGAATTCGTCTGGATTGAACCCAGGAGCACGCGACCATGAAAAACGCACGCTTTCTTGTCATGCCCATCATGCTGTTGGCGCTCTCGTCCCACGCAGAACTGAACGTTCTGGCCGACCTCGGCGGACAGAGCACGCAGGCCATCTTTGACGCGGTAAACCGGCAGGACTCGCCGGCGGTCGCACTCTCGCCGCCCGGGCAAGGCGAGGCGGCCATGCTGCCCGTCACCACGCCGGAAATGTCGCCGGGCGCGGTCAGCCCCCGTGACCTGCAGCTGCCTGGCATTGGCGCGCTGTTTATCGTTGGAGACGATGATTTTTCCCGGACCTGGCTGCGGCACAACGCGCAGCGGCTGGCCGCCCTGCGCGCCGTGGGCCTGGTCGTGAACGTGGACAGCCAGGACGCCCTTGAGGGACTGCGCAGCATGGCGTCCGGCATGACCCTTGCCCCGGCCTCCGGATCGGATCTGGCGCGGCGCCTGCAGCTGACGCATTACCCCGTGCTGATCACCGACGGCGGACTGACTCAGGAGCCCGCGCCATGATGGGTACGCCACAAACCGTTGCCCTGCTGCTGTCGATCAATCCGCTGCTGGCCGTAGGGCTTGTCGTCCTGCTCGTCGTCGTCGTGTGGCTGCTTCGCAAGGAGACGGCCAGCGCCCGCCGGCACCGTCGCTATCGTGCCACCGCGGCGCGCGTGTATCAGCGCCTGCGGGAGCTGAACGGCGACGGCCAGCGGATGAGCTACCTGCGCAAGATTAATCCTTACGTCTTTGAGGAGTTGCTGCTGCTGGCTTTTGAGCAGCAGGGGCTTAAGGTCGAACGTAACACGTCCTATAGCGGCGACGGCGGGCTGGACGGTAAAGTGTTTATCAACGGCGAGTGCTGGCTGATACAGGCTAAGCGCTACAGCCGGGCCATTTCCCCCGGGCACGTCCGGGATTTTGATGCGCTACTCTCCCGCGCCGGCCAGCGCGGCTTTTTCATCCACACCGGCAGAACCGGGAAGATGAGCCAGGCCGTCTGCCATACCTCTTCCCGGCTCCGGATCATCAGCGGTCAAAACCTGCTGAGGCTGCTGTCCGGCATTTCACTGAAGGAATGGTCCCATAAATAACCGCTACGTTATTGAGGCGCTGCTGCGCCCGCCCGTGCAGCTGAACAAGGCAGCTGTACAGAAAGACTGCAACGGCACTATGGCATTGTCATGTGCATACGGAATAAGGATGGCAGAGACAACTGATGGGGTTGTGTGAAAAGGGAACTTTGAGGACTCAAAACTCCCTTTCTGAAAGAAGCGAGACACTAATTTATGACATTCACCTCGGTGACTTTAAAACTGTCTGGCTTGATTTCAATGCTGTTGAAAGGAGCCTGAATTTTAAAGCTCTGGCCGGGTTCAAGGTTTTCAACCATGGCAATGGTTTGACCAATAACAGTATCATTTTCAAGTAAATTGAACTTTACGAAAACGTGTTTCAACGTTTTCCCTGTGGTATTAGTACCAATTCCTTCAATATCTCTTAATCCATTAGGTGTGTTTTTAAACTGCAAATCAGACAGAGAAACTTGCTGGTTATCACTTGCGGCTAAGGCAAGGCCTGAAAAAGATAAAGTAAGAATTAATGATGCAACGAGCTTTTTAGTCATACCGATCCCTTTTTCCTATATTGAAACACCATGATACATCAAGTCCGCTAATGTTTTAACCTCGAAAACTATTATTCATTAAATTTCTATCTTCCAAAATGAGTTATGTATATCGCCAGCCTTCGGCTGCTAATAAGCTGTGAGTGTTAGCTCAGATATAACTATCCATAAACCTTCTTTGAAAATTTCACTTTAAGACAGAATAAGTATCAGGATAAAGCCCATGAGTAACCGCTACGTTATTGAGGCGCTGCTGCGCCCGGCTGTAGAACTGAACACGGCCGCCGTGGCCGGCACTGCCGCCGTGGTGTGCGTTACCGCGCCTTGGGCGGTGGCACTCGCGCCCTCCGTCAGCTACGTCACGGCAGGTGGCTTTGCCGTGCTGTCCATCATGCGCGCGCGTCAGGGCATGCAGGTGATCCGCTACCGGCGCAACCTGCGCCGGCTGCCGCGTTACGTGATGACATCCCGGCAGATCCCGTTGAGCAAACGACGGCTCTTTCTCGGCAGGGGGTTTCGCTGGACGCAGACGCACACCCAGCGCCTGCGCGACACACTGCGCCCCGAGGTAGCCCACTACCTGCAGCCGTCCAGGTTGTACCAGCTGGCACGCCGGGCAGAGGAGGCAACGGAAAATCGCCTGCCGGCGCTGAGCAAAGTGCTGAACGCCGATTCCGTTCTGAATCCGTTCCGCCCGCTGCCGCCGGTCGGCGGCAACCCGGCCATACACGGCATCGAACCCGACGAAGCTGATGTCACTCTGGATCTGCGCGAGCGCGTGGGGCACACGGTGGTGTACGGCACGACGCGCGTGGGCAAAACCCGTCTGGCCGAGCTGCTGATCACCCAGGACATCCGGCGTGGCGACACGACGATCGTGTTTGACCCTAAAGGGGACGCCGACCTGCTGAAGCGCGTGTGGGCGGAGGCGCACCGCGCCGGACGCGGCGACGAGCTGACCATCTTCCACCTCGGCTGGCCCGACATATCGGCCCGCTATAACGCGGTGGGGCGATTCGGGCGCGTTTCTGAGGTAGCGTCGCGCGTGGCCGGCCAGCTGAGCGGCGAAGGCAACAACGCTGCGTTCCGGGAGTTCGCCTGGCGGTTTGTGAACATCGTGGCGCGGGCGCTGGTTGCCCTGGGCGAACGTCCTGACTACACGCTGATCACGCGCTATGTGAACAACATCGCTGACTTGTATCTGCGCTACGCGGTGAAAGTCATTGCAGACAAACTTCCCGACCTGAATAAGCAGATCGAAAACAACCTTAAACTTTTCGGTGAAGAGGACGTGCCCCGTAACATGCAGGGACAGGCAGACGCCGTGCGCATCTGGGCGTATGAGGTGGCGCTGAGCTCCGAGAAGGGGCAGCAGCTGTACGATCCCATACTGGATGGTCTGCGCTCCGCCGTACGCTACGACCGGACCTACTTCGACAAGATAGTGGCGTCCCTTCTGCCGCTGCTGGAGAAGCTGACGACGGGCAAAACCGCCGAGCTGCTGTCGCCTGATTACCTGAACATGGACGACCCGCGTCCGATCTTTGACTGGGAGCAGGTGATCCGTAAAAAAGGCGTGGTGTACATCGGCCTCGATGCGCTCAGCGACAGCGAAGTGGGCAGCGCAGTGGGCAACAGCATGTTTGCCGACCTGGTGAGCGTGGCCGGCCACATTTACAAGCACGGCATCAATGCAGGCCTGCCGGGTGCGGACGAGCGTAAAAATCCGATTAACCTTCACTGTGATGAGTTCAACGAGCTGATGGGCGATGAGTTTATTCCCCTGATCAACAAGGGCGGCGGCGCCGGGATGCAGGTCACGGCCTACACGCAGACGTCCTCTGACATTGAGGCGCGTATCGGCAGCGCGGCCAAAACTTCCCAGGTGCAGGGCAACTTTAACAACCTCATCATGCTGCGCGTGCGTGAGAACCGGACGGCAGAGCTGCTTACAACCCAGCTGCCGCAGGTTGAAATCTACAGCAAAACGCTGGTCTCCGGGCACCAGGATTCAGCAGACGTTACCGTTAATCAAGACTTTACTTCCAGCACACAGGACCGCGTGGGCACCATCAAGGTGCCGCTGCTGGAGCCGTCGGATATCGTGTCGCTGCCGAAGGGCCAGGCATTCGCCCTGCTTGAGGGCGGGCAGCTCTGGAAGATCCGCATGCCGTTGCCCGCCGGCGACGCCGCTGACGAGCACATGCCAGACGATATCACCCGCCTGGCAGAAGAGATGCGCAGGAACTATCACAGTAGCGAAGGGTGGTGGAACGGCGGCGCGGCCGGTCACGGTGCCCTGAAAGGAGAGAAAAATGGCTGAGCCTCGTCGCAACGTCACGCCACAGAATCCGCAGCAGCAGCCGGTTCCGCCGCGCGAGCACGGCCTGATTTACAATCTGGTCTGGGGCTGGCCCTGGAAGCTGGTCGGCATGATCCTGGCCTCCCTTTTCCTGAGCCTGATTGTGGAATACATCGGAATTGCGTTCTTCTGGCCGGAAATGGGCGCGGCGCATAGCCAGCAGGTGATGACCACGGAAATGGGCTACCTGTCGTCGGATTTTACCCGCAGCTTGCTGCTCTCGGAGCCTTCCGTCACCGTCACGCACTGGATCACGTTCGCCTATCAGTGGGCCTTTGTTGACAGCGGTTTTGTTGGCTGGGTGCAGTCGATGTATGAATCGGAGATGAACAGTGGTAACGAAATTTCCCGCCAGCTGAAGTCGGCCAGTGGCTGGCTCGCCGGCTATCTGCAGCAGTATCTGCTTGCCAGTGTCTGGGTGGCCGTCGTGACGCTTATCCGGGTCACGATACTGACGCTCTCCATTCCGTTGTTTGTGCTGGTCATTGCCGTGGCCGTGGTGGAGGGACTGGGGCGCCGTGATCTGCGTCGCTACGGCGCCGGCTACGAGTCGTCGTTTTTATATCACCGGGCGAAAAGGCTGATTAAGCCGGCGGTATACATACCGGCAATGGCGTACCTGTCGTGGCCGTCGGCAGTTTATCCCAACCTGCTGCTGCTGCCCGCAGCCATCATGCTGGGGTTTGCCATTACGGTAACCACCGCATCGTTTAAAAAGTACCTCTGATTTCCCCAGGCCCGCTTCTGCGGGCCTTTCAATTGCTTCTGGTCACTGGCCTTCTTCTTTCTGATAGACCGGGTCAGTCCCCCGTGGATACTGCTGTCCTATTTTTCTGTAGTGCTGAAGTCGTTCATTAAAATATTCCCTGAGATCAGCCGGCTGTTGCTGCTCCACCTCTCGCGGGATCACCGGCTGGTTCAGGCGCTCTTTGTAAGCCACGCCTGAAGCAGCTAAATCCACATTAATACGCTCACGTTCTTCTTTGGTACGTGCAGCCACGTTATGCGACATGGATGTGTCCTGTTTTAGCTACTAAATGTATCCCAGTGAATGCCTCAACAGCTTACCACTGCTTTTACCAGGCTGGACGACGTTACCTGAACTCGTTTCGGGTAACGTCGTCAGCGGGCAAGCCGCGCAGCGGTGCGACAGCAGGAGCTAATAGTTACAACACTCTAAAGTATTTAGACCACTTCACTCCACATCAGCACCTCCAATTAATTTTCATTTTCGGGTAATGAGTTAACGGCTGACCCGTCCGACCGAATTCCGCATCCTTACCGCACCAAACAACCACTGGAGGTGCATATGAAATCTTTTCGCCCGGTAGCCCGAATTTTTCTGTACGGCGGCGTGCTGGGCCTTTCATCTCTCACGGCCCTGCCCGCTCAGGCATCTGAAAAGGATGAGCTGGCGTCCGCCCAGCGCATGATCGTTCAGGTGCAGGCGTCTCTGGAGCGCGCCCGGGTCGCCGCCGCCCAGGAAGACGGCGCAGAGCGTGGCCGCTATTTCTTTGACTACCCGCGCGCGGCGGCCGACCTGCGCACCATCAGCGCCGGTATCGATCGTTACATTGAGCCGTCCCGGGCACAGCCTCGCGATCTGTCGGGCGTGGCGGGAAATTACCGTCGGGAGCGCCCCTGATGGCAATGACTCAGGCGCAGGTGACGGCCTTTAAGGCAGCTTCGGGCGATCTTGACCCCGCAGCGATGCATCTCTTATGGATTGGTCTGCTGTTCGCCACGCTGTTTTCCTGGGTCGCCTGGGCCGCCGTTGACCTCTACTCGGGCTGGGCCAACCAGCGGGTAAGGGAATCAGCAGTAAAAAGCCTTTTTATACGGGGCATCGTTTTAGTCGTAATCAGTATCTGGATGTTCGGAAGTTAATTTAATCAATCACTTAAACAGGAAATATCATGTCAAACATTGCTTCTTTAGTTTCCCTCACGCGTTCCGGCGTTCGTAAAAGCTGGGCCCGCACCACCACGCTGATCACCCTGAGTGCCCTGTCGGTCGGCAACGCCATGGCGGATCTGCCTACGGTTGAACAGCCTACCTCAGGCGGCGGCGGCGGGCTGATGGATACCATTAAGGGCTATTTCCAGGACGGCATCACCCTGATTGGCCTCGTTATCGCCGCAGTGTGCTTTCTGAAGGTGGCGGAAGCTGCCATTACTACCTTCAGCGAGGTTCGTGAGGGCCGCGCAACTTGGGGTAAATTCGGCGGGATCGTTATCGTGGGCATTGTGTTGCTGGTTATGGTCATCTGGCTGCTCGGCAAATCTGCCGAAATTGTTACCTGATAAGGAGCGGTGTGAATGGCGACTATCCGAGATATGCCGGATCGTCTCAATTCAGAGCCTGTCGTATTCCGGGGGTTCACCACCCCCGAGTTATTTATGGCGGCCGGTATTGGGGTCGTGCTGGGCTTGATCATCTCACTGCCTTTTTCACTGTTTTTCAGCTGGCTGATTATCCCCACGGGAAGCCTGCTTTTTCCCCTGGTGTTTATCAGTTTTGGCGGAAAGTGGCTTGCCCGGAAAAAACGTGGCAAGCCCGAGAACTATATCTGGCAGATGTTCGCGCTCAGAAAGCGCCGCATGGGGATCGGTGATCCACAGTTGATCATCGATTCCCGGTGCTGGTCTGTGCGCCGGAGTATACCAATCAGGAGTACCAAATGAGTCGTTTTCGCCACGCGGTTAAGGGCCGCGATCAGCATATTTTTACCCTGAGGGCGGCCTGCGTCGTGTTGCTGATACTGCTGATGACCGCCCTAGGTGGCTGGATGCGCGCCCCGGAAATGCTGACCATTCATATTCCGCCCGATCTCCGTAAGGGCAGCACGCGTCCCGTGTGGGAGGTGCCGCCCCCGACCGTTTACAGCTTTGCTTATTATATTTTTCAGCAGCTTAACGCCTGGCCTAAAAACGGTAAGGTGGACTATCCCGCCCGTATCGAGGCGCTTTCACCGTACCTGACGCCGCAGTGCAAGGCATTTCTTAAAGAGGATTCAAACCAGCGGGATAAAAAAAGTGAGCTGATTGACCGCGTGCGCGTGGTTTATGAAATTCCCGGCCGGGGTTACACCACCAAAAGCGTGGAAGTCGTCGACCGGGATAACTGGGTCGTCAGCCTCGATCTGATTGCGGATGAATACTACCTCACCGAGCCGGTCAAACGCGCAACGGTGCGCTATCCGCTGAAGGTCGTCCGCTGGGAAGGCGATTCCGAAACCAACCCCTTCGGGCTGGCACTGGACTGCTACGAGGGTATCCCGCAGCGGCTCTCAAAGGCAGAAAATAAGGGAACATTGTGATGATTTGCTCAAAGATGACCTTCAGCTCGCGCGCCTGCCTGGTGGCGCTGTCGCTCACACTGCTGCCCGCTGTCATTCTCAGCGCCGCGCCCGCCCGGGCCGACGAGCTGATGAAGTGGGAGCGAGTGCCCCTGCAGATCCCGCTGAAAACCGGCGCCGAGCGCGTCATTTTTGCCGACAAAAACGTGCGCGTCGGCTTTCCGCCCGCGCTGAACGGTAAGCTGCGCGTGCAGAGCACCGGCGGCGCTGTCTACCTCAAGGCTGACAGCGACTTTCCGGCAACCCGACTGCAGCTGCAGGATATGGAATCGGGCGAGGTCATTCTGCTGGACGTCCGCGCCGCCGGCACGGGCCCGACCGAGCCGGTCAAAATCATCTACAGCGGCGACGTCAGCACAGCCAACAGCGCCGCACCGGCATCCGACGCAGACGCCGGTAAGCAGCCGGCCCGGCGTAAAAAAGTAAGCTACAAGGCGCCCATTCCTGTACTGCTGACGCGTTACGCCGCGCAAAATCTGTACGCCCCCGTACGCACGGTTGAAGGCGTTCCAGGTATTCATCCGGTTAATCCGCACCTGCCGTCGCGTATCACTACGCTTTATCCCTCGGCACCCGTGACCGTGTCACCCGTAGCGGGCTGGGGCGTGGCCGGGCGTACCGTGGTGGCGCTGCGGGTGCGCAACGACTCCTCGCAAAAGATCGTGCTCGATCCGCGCGAGCTGCAGGGCCAGTTCGTCGCCGCCACCTTCCAGCACCGCTGGCTGGGCGCCGCTGGCACGCCTGAGGACACCACCACGCTGTACCTGGTTACTGCCGGCCGCGCCGATGAGGCATTCGTGCGCGAGCCCTCCACCGCCCGCAAGGCCGCCCGTTCTGCCCAGAAGGTGATCCGCTATGAAGATTAAATCAAACGGCCTGGTCAAGGTCCTGGTGCCGGCTGTACTGATTGCCGGCGTCTTTGTGGTCGTTAAAGGCCACAACAGCAGGCCGTCCGAAACGGCGCAGACACCGGCGCAGACCGCGCCGGCGCTGGCGAACCTGACGCCGCAGGAGCTCAAGGCCATCGGAGTTGAGGGCGACACGCCGCAGGACACGCTGCGAACCATCGTGGGTTCGCTTAACGCCGTGCGCCAGCAGCAGGCCACGCTGAATAAACAGAACGCCGACCTGATGGAAGAAAACCGCAAGTTGCGCGATCGCAACCAGAACGTGTCCGGCCAGGTCAATGAGGCGGTGCAGGGCATACAGAAAGGGTTCAGCGAGCGCGAAAAACAGCTGCGCCAGCAGCAGAATACGCTGACGTCAAAAATCAATGACCTCACCTCCCAGCTACAGAGCACCGGCAAGGGGCTGGCGGACAAGGCTACCGGCCAGGATGGTGACATACCGTTAGGCCTCGGGCTAGACGGCATGGGAAGCGGCAGCGGCAGCCCTGCGGCGGCGGGCAACGACGGTCTGATGTGGGTGACCCCGCAGGACGGCAAAAGCGCCGCATCCGGGCAGGGCAGCGGCAGTAACAGTGCCAGCACGGGCGGCACCACGGCCTTCCCGACTTCATTCATGAGTGACAATGCCATCACAAAGCAGAAGGCCAGCTACGAGCAGCAGGGGAAAGGATCGACCAGCGAAAAGGGCGAGGAAGACGAGGCCGAGCCGGTCTATACACTGCCCGAAAACTCCACGCTTATCGGCAGCCGCGCTATGACCGCCCTGCTGGGCCGCGTGCCGATTAATGGCACCGTGACCGATCCCTATCCCTTCAAGGTACTTATCGGCAGGGACAACCTGACCGCCAACGGTATCGAGCTTCCGGACGTGGAGGGCGCGATCGTGTCCGGCACGGCCTCGGGCGACTGGACCCTGTCCTGCGTCAGGGGCCAGGTCAGCAGCATTACCTTTGTGTTTACCGACGGCACGGTGCGCACCCTGCCGAAGCCCGAGCGCAGCGGGCGCGCCGGCAACGGTCAGAACGCCCGTAACGGCGACAAGGATACCGGTACAAACGGCGGCATCGGCTGGATCTCTGACGAGAATGGTATTCCGTGCATTTCTGGCACGCGCAAATCAAACGCGTCCACGTACCTGCCGACGCTGGGCCTGTTGGGCGCTGCAGGCGCCGCAGGCGATGCGGTGGGTCAGAACCAGCAGACCAGTCAGACCAATGCCTATGGCGGCGTCACCTCCATGCTGACCGGCGACGCCGGACAGGCCGTGCTCGGCAAGGCGATTTCCGGCAGTTCCGACGAGATAACCGAGTGGGTGAAGCAGCGCTACGGCCAGACCTTTGACGCCATTTACGTTCAGCCGGGTGCGCACCTCGCCGTGCACATCACCCGCGAGCTGGCAATTGACTATGAAGACAAGGGCCGCAAGGTGCGTTACGACTTCACCCTTCCCGGGGAAGACGGCAGCACCGGCGGGCTCGACTGAGGAGAAATGACATGCAGATTTCAGTAACACTCGGTGTTTTTGTGCTGGTCGCGGCCTCCACCCTCGCGGGCTGCTCCACGTCAAAAGATGAGATGTTGCCTGCGGGCAACAGCAACATGCTGGAGCTGTGGAAGGGCACAGACGGCGAAAGCGGCCCGGCGCGCGGCGTGGAGGAGCGCGCCGCCTTGCGCCGCGCCCTGACCGATGGCGAACAACAGGCGGCCGCCAGCGACGATCGCAGCTATAGCCGCACCCAAGAATCGGAAATAAGTCAGCAGTTTCCGCGCCTGCCGAATCCCGACATGGTGATGTACGTTTTCCCGCACCTGGCACAGGGCAACACGCCTGTGCCTGGCTACAGCACCGTTTTCCCTTTCTATGACCAGACTCAGTACGCGATGCCTGGCGAACGCACGGAGGCGCTGTGATGTTCGGACTCTTTAAAAAAAGCCGGTCTGCGCGGCAAGACTCACCTGAAAAAAGCGGCCCAGATCCTCTGACGCGTCCGGGAAATATGACGCAGGACGACGAAAGGCGTGTTTACGCGCATAACCCGTCCGTCGTGGACTACCTGCCGTGGGCGGAATTTCTGGACGAAGAGCAGTGCCTGCTGCTGGACGACGGCGTTTCGGTT
The DNA here is from genome assembly GCF_041224955.1 of Erwinia aeris. NCBI lineage: Bacteria > Pseudomonadati > Pseudomonadota > Gammaproteobacteria > Enterobacterales > Erwiniaceae > Erwinia > Erwinia aeris. Next base: position 98,382 of record NZ_JBGFFX010000015.1, read on the forward strand.
GGGGCAGTGTACGACATCACCCCGGTTGCAACTGAAGGACGCCCCGACGCACGCCTGGAGCAGATCCGGGATGTGGTTGAGGACGCCCTGCAGGACAGTTTTGATGACATCGAGGCCAACCCCTGGATCGTGCAGTTTTTCTGCCAGGACGAAAACAATGTGGACGCCTATCTGGACAAGCTGCGCGGTTACGTAAAGCCGCACGCGCAGCACACCGAATTTACCGAGGCGTGGCTGAAGGAAACCGAAAGTCACCTGCGCGGCATCGCCCGGCCGCAGGGACTTTTTGAGGACAAGCTGATCACCGGCCAGCCCTGGCGCGGCCAGCAGCGGCGGACCCGCATGGTCGTGTACCGCTGGGTGGATAAAAACAGCCGCGACCTGATGCCGCCCGTCAGCATGCTGAACCAGGCGTGCGAAAGGCTGTGCGGCGCGCTATCCAGCGTCAACATCGGCTGCACGCGACAGAACGGCCTGCAGGTTCACGCCTGGCTGCTGCGCCTGTTTAACCCGGCGCCGGAGGGCATGGACAGGGAAAGCTTTTACCGTGCGGCGGCTTACGAGGACAGCCGCAACACGCCGGACGGCACGATCCCCGTGGAAAACGACTTCTCCGAAACGCTGCTGTTCACGCCGCCGCGTTCGGACGTGGAAAACGGCGTGTGGTGGTTTGACGATTTAGCGCATTCCGCGCTGTCGGTTGAGCGGCTGCGTAAGCCGCCCGAGCCCGGCACGCTGACCGGGGAGAAAAGCCGGGGTGAGAAAAAGGTCAACGCCCTGATGGATATGTTTCCCGAAGGCACCATGCTGTGCATGACCATCATCGCGGAGCCGCAGGACACGCTGGAGGAGAAATTTAACCGGCTGGCAAAGAACGCTATCGGGGAAAACACCGAGTCGGGGCGCGTGCGCCAGGACGTGGCCGCCGTGAAGGAGCTGCTGGGCAGCCGACACAAGCTGTACCGCTCCGCCATCACGTTCCTGCTGCGCGCAAAAGACATGTACGACATGAACCGCAAGCGCATTGAGCTGTCCACGGTGCTGCTCAACGAGGGACTGCAGCCCGTCCGCTCCGAGCACGAAGTCGGCCCGCTGAACGCCTGGCTGCGCGCGCTGCCGATGTGCTTTAACCCCCAGAGCGATAAAAAGCACTGGTACACCCGCCTGACGTGGGTTCAGCACCTGGCCGGCCTGCTGCCCGTCACCGGACGGGAAACCGGCACCGGCAACCCGGGCTTCAGCTTTTTTAACCGGGGTGGCGACGTGCTTAACTTCGATCCGCTCAACAAACACGACCGTTCGCAGAACGCACATATGCTGTTGTTCGGGCCAACCGGGGCGGGCAAATCGGCCACCCTGTGCTCGATGCTCTGCCAGCTGATGGCTGTACAGCGCCCGCGCCTGTTTATCGCCGAGGCCGGCAACAGCTTCGGCCTGACGGCGGACTACTTTGAAAGCCTTGGCCTCACGGTGAACAAGGTCAGCGTCAAGCCTGGCAGCGGCGTATCGCTGCCGCCGTTCGCCGACGCGCACAAGCTGTTTGAGGTAGACGCCCCGGCGCCGGCGGTGAATGAAAGCGATCTGCCGGAGATCGACGAGGACGACGGGGACGACGGGGACGATGAGGGGGACGGCAACGAGAAGCGCGACATCCTGGGTGAAATGGAAATCTCTGCCCGCATGATGATCACCGGCGGCGACCCAAAGGAAGACGCCGCGCTCAGGCGCGCCGATCGCGCAATGATCCGCGAAGCGCTGCTGATGGCCGCCCGCCAGAGCCTGAATGAAAAGCGCCAGATGCTGCCGGGCGACCTGCAAAACGCCCTGAACCGCATCTCCGTGGATGAGGCCGGCGAAGGCGGCCAGATCCGCAACGAGTCGCGTCGGGCAAAGGCGGCTGAAATGGCGGAGTCGCTGGGCATGTTTACCCAGCCCGGCAGCTTTGAGGCTGAGCTTTTCAATCAGGAGGGCGCGCTGTGGCCGGAGGCGGACGTGACGCTCATTGACCTGGGCCACCTTGCCCGCGAGGGGTATGAGGCCCAGATGGCGCTGACCATGGTGTCCCTGACCAATACCGTTAACAACATTGCGGAACGCGACCAGTACCGTGAGCGCGACATCGTGTTTACGGTGGATGAGGCGCATATTGTGACCGTCAACCCGCTTCTCGCGCCGTACATGACCAAAGTAGTCAAAATGTGGCGTAAGCTAGGGGCGTGGCTCTGGCTTGCCACCCAGAACCTGGAAGATTATCCGGCGGCGGCAGGCAAAATGCTGAACATGGCCGAATGGTGGATCTGCCTGACCATGCCGAAGAAAGAGGTGGAGGACATCGCCCGCTTCCGCACACTTTCCGAGGAGGAAAAGGCCGTGCTGCTTTCAGCCAGCAAACTTTCCGGGTGCTACACCGAGGGTGTTGTGCTGTCGAAAAAAATGCAGGCGCTCTTCCGGGCCGTGCCACCCAGTTTGTTTCTGGCACTGGGCATGACGGAGAAGGAAGAAAAAGCCGAGCGCAAGGCACTGATGCGTAAACATAACTGTTCAGAGCTCGATGCTGCTATTCTCGTGGCAAGAAAACTGGATCGTCTGCGTGGACTGATGACGGCTGAGTCGGCTGGGATGCCGGAATACAACGATAAAAGAGAGAAGCTGACCGCATGATTAAGCTTAAATTCGCGTGCCCTTTAACACAAACTCCCGCGGCTGACGAAACGCCTACGCCGACGCTTTTCGGCCTGTATCCTCAGGGTGAACCTGTCGCCACGCAGAGTACCCAGGAGCGGCTTGAGGCGATGAAAGGCGCGCTGAAGGACCGCCTGCAGCCCCCGGTCGCCATTACCTGTAACCCGCACCGGATCGGGAAAAACAGCTGTGTGGCCATTCATCTGGAGGATGGCCGGGGAAAGCGCGCGGACATTCTTCTGACCCAGGAGGGCCGCGCCAGCCTGCCGCTGGACAATGAATTTGACTCGCCCCGCTGGTACGTCAACGTGCCCGACGCGGCGGATATGGTGTATATGACGCTCTGGGTTAACAGCGTATTTGAGGACTAATGCCTGTTGTTATCTGATAAAAATACCGGCCTGCAGGGCCGGTTTTTATTAACCATTAAAGCCAATGGCTGACAGTTACCAACTGCCTTATTCAGAAACTGAAATGTCCTCTAAGAGCGAAAAGCGGACATCGTTCTCATGTTGGTTATCCCCAGCAGCTTTAAGAGATCATATTTTTAGCCATAGCCAGCAGGAAAGCGGTAACTGAGGTGGCGTCAGTGATTTGGCCGTCACGTATTAATTGAGTGAAAGCGCTGATTTTAATTTTTTTCACCGTCAGGCCGTACTCTTCCTCCTCCAGTTGCTGGCCGGTAAATGTCAGTTCCGTGGCAAGGAAAATATGATAACCCTGGGCTGAATAGCCCTGCGCGAGCTTCTGATAACCGACATACACCATTTTTCCGGCGCTCAGTCCGGTTTCTTCTTTAAGCTCGCCTCTGGCAACGTCTTCAGGTGCAACCTCGTGAGAACATTCCCAGCTTCCCTGTGGCAGTTCCGTGGTTCTGTGGCCCAGTGGGTAACGGTATTGCTCAACCAGGTAGACTTCATCATTCTCAACCGGAATGACCACCACAAAATCCTCTTTTTCAATAACGGAATAGAGCCCCTCGCTGCCATCGGCTCTCAGAATCCGGTCTTCCTTAAGCGACATCCAGCGGTTACGGTAAATTTGTCTGGATTCCAGTGTTTTTATCTCTCTCTTCACGCTAAACCCCTTATTTCTTTGCCTGTTACCCTGCAACAATCACGTTAACGCCTTCGCCCCTGAACAGCGAAATATAGTCAGCGGGTGCATCGCCATCGGTGATGATGTCGCTGATTTCTGCTGGTGATGCATAAGAAAAGGGGGAATGCTTTCCTATTTTTTCTCCCGAAATAACGCACACGCTGCGCTCAGCAGCTTGTGCCAGGCCGCGCTTAACCTGAGTTTCGTCATAGTCGATACTGCTGAAGCCGGTTTTGATATTCGCCGCCGCCGCACCGATAAAGCAAATATCAAAAGCCATGGTGCGTAACTCTTCACACACTTTATGACCCGTCATATCCATTGCGGGCTTAAATAATTTACCGCCCAGTACAATGACTTCCACATCCGCATGATCGGCCAGCGCCATAGCGGCGGGCAGGTTGTTTGTGACGACGGTGCAACGCAATCCGGGCGGGATAGCCTGTGCAATGGCAAGCGTGGTGGTTCCTCCATCCAGTCCGACGACATCATCCTGTTGAATAAGAGAGACTGCCATCGAAGCGATTGCGCTTTTTGACGCGCCCGTTCTGCCCAGCCTTTCCTGGTGATGAAGCGGTACCTGTGTACGCGGAATCGCGCCGCCACGGACGCGACGTAGCAGGCCAATAGACTCGAGTCGTATTAAATCGCGGCGAACCGTATCCTCTGATATCCCCAGCTTTTCAGCCAGTGCAGAGGCCTGTAACTCCCCATGATGGCTTAATAAATCGAGAATTTTCTGCCGCCTTGCATCAGGTAATTTCATATCAATGCGCCACGTTGCAATATTTGTTGCGTTAATATGCATAATTTTGCAGAGTAATGCAATGTTATGACAAGCTGCGAGGCGCAGAATGAGAGCAGAGCTTTTCAACCAGAAGGGCAGGACTGTTATCCCGGCATGCTGGCGAATTGTGCCAGCCGTAGCGTGGATAAAACGCATCGCTGATGAAACCTCTGACGGCGTATACAAGTTCAACAGCCAGGAGGCCAGATATCATGATTAAGGCATTATCTGTCCTGGCCGCAGGCGCGTTTGTTTCGCAGACAACTGAATATTTGCCAGTCGGGCTGTTAAATCAGATAGCAGAGCATCTGAGGATTGGTGGGGCGAAGGCTGGCTTGCTGATTACCCTATATGCATGGGTAATAACCCTGTCCGTCATCCCCGTCACGTTGCTTACGCAAGAAATTGACAGAAAAAAGCTTTTCGTTTTTTTACTCGGCCTTATCGCACTGTGTAACGGTTCAGTCATGCTGACAGACAATTTCGTTATGCTGCTAGTGCTCCGGGTTATTGCAGCACTGGGACACGGTGTGTTCTGGGCCAGTATCGCCTCTTATGCTATCAGCATGGCTGTCGCCATGCCTGCCAGCAGGGTGACAGCCATCGTCTTCTCAGGCATATCGCTGGCGATAGTGATGGGGGTGCCGCTGTCGACTGCTACAGGGAATTATTACGGATGGCAAAAGGGGTTTGGTCTGTTCGGCTTGTTTTCATTAATTATTATGTGCCTTGCTGTCAGATGGTTGCCTCGCGCTCATGAACCTGGAGCGAAAGCGGGCCCATCTGACCTGCTAAAACCTGCCTTTTCCGGATTGCTCTGTCTGCTGGCAGGCGTAACGCTTTTAATTATTACGGCACACTTCATGAGTTATACCTATATCACCGTTTTACTACAGGCGATACCGGGAGTGAATGCTGATGTTCTGACCATATTGCTTTTTGTTTTCGGCGTGGGGGGAGCCTGCGGTACGCTGCTGGTAAGTCGTTTTTCCCTCAGACCGTCGTTACTGACGCTGGCGGGCGGAGCAGGTATCGCACTTGCACAGGCCCTTCTGCTGATAAAGCTGCCGGGTCCTCTCAGCGCTGGCGGGGTGATGTTTTTCTGGGGCTGCGCAATATCATGGGTTATCGTCGGACTCCAGTCCTGGGTAATCGAAGCGTCAAAAGATCATCCCGAATTCGCTTCAGCGCTTTATGTCATGTCATTCAACATTGGCATCGGGTCAGGAGCGATAGCAGGAGGTTATTTTACCGGCATCCGGGACAACAGTGATTTATTTCTGTGCGCTATCTTGCTGTGTATCACCGGATTATTACTTGCCGGGGTTATCGCTTTCAAAAAAGCAGGCAGACACCACCGTAAAGCGTGAAAGTAACAAATCTGAGGTTATCGTATCCTGGCATGATAGCGTCCGCTTCTGGCACTAAGTGGACATTCGCGGTTCACTTTTCATAGTGCTTCAGGCAATGCCGACAAATTTTCAAAACCCGAAATAGAGTTTACTGCTGAATCCCTGAGCACGCGCTGTCACGCTGGCATCCTGATACCCGTGACGGAGATTTGCAATGCGCATCAGGACACTCCTGTTTTTTTCCCTGCTGATACCGATCCAGGTAATGGCAGGCACCGTCGTTTTTACCGACGCTCAGCACCCTCCCCTGAACCTTACCGCCGATGCTGAAGTCGTCTGGCTGGATGGGCCAGATCGTCTGCAGCAGGCTATTTTCAGTGATCTGTCGTCAGATCCTCAGCAGGCCGCCCTGCAGGCTCAGCAGGTCATTCAGTCACCCGACTGGCCCCGGAAGCAGGCGCAAATTGCCGGCGCTTACAGTCAGGTGGTCCACGCCAAGGAAATCGGCCTGCACAAGTATCCAGCCGTCGTATTTGATGATCGAGACGTGGTATACGGCACTGCTGACGTGGCGCAGGCCAGCCTGCACCGCATGCAGGGGACAGACTAATGCCTGGATCATTCAGAAAGCACTTTTACGCCGCCGGCACGGCCTCTGTTCTGGTCGTGGCTGCCGCTCCCGCTACAGTAGCCGCCATCAATACCGCCGGCATTATCGCAAGCGCGGTATCGCAGAACTGTATCAGCTGGCGCGTGAGCGGCATCTGTTACTGGCTGATGTGCACGCCCTTTGGCTGCTCGGTCAAAACCTCGGTCAAGGTGACGCATTACATCCCCGAAGTAGTGGTATCGACCTATACCGGCCCGGGCGCGAATCCCTGGCATGAAATGGCCTTTATGAGCGGCGCCGCCGGCGCCGTTGACGGCGGTCTGACCGGTGGCGGTGGCGCCGGCGGGGGGAATGCCGCCGACATCAAGGACGCAGGGCACCGTCAGTCAAACATCAAGTTCAAATACGCCGACGCCATCGGGCATCCGGCCACCTCGCTAATTGGTGGGAGTATTGCCGGCTACTCCTGCGACACGGCGGCCCGGGCATTTAACCCTTACTTCCTCAGTACGCTGGACTCGCTTATGTGGCGTTCGGGCCTGCCGGAGTCGCTCTATCCGGAGGCGCTTATCCCCGGACAGCGCGAGCTGGGTAGCCAGGCTCGCGCCAACATGTGGGGCAATCTCTATCCGCGCTCGGGCTTCGTCAGCCAGACCGACGATGACAAGGCTTCAGCCGTGGTCGCCCAGCGCGTGGCCGACATCATCACCCGATCCGGGCAGATCCACGTTTATCAGCAGCTGAAGGGCGCCCGTAAGCCGGGCTACTGGCCGCCTGGCGAGGTGAAGGAAAACACCGGCACGGCGAACCATAAATGGCAGCGGCTGTCCCCCACGCTTTCGGCAACCTGCGCCGTATTCCCCGACGGCGCCTATCCCACGGCGCAGGACGGCAACGAGGCGTACGCCCTGTGGCAGCCTTACAGCTGCTGCAAGCGTCGCGGCCAGACCTTCCTGTATGCAACAAATTTTTAAGAGGCAACCATGACAACAACCACACTGAGCCCGGTTTTTCTGGCGGTCCTGGTCAGCGTATCAATTGGCCTTGCACAGGCTGATGATGACAACCGATCCGGTGTCTTTGGCATTTCGCTGCCGTCGGTCAACAACAGCGCTATCGGCTACGGTAAAAACGTCAGCGGCGCGGTATCCGACAAGCTGTATTACACCCTTGGCGGCGGCTCCGTTATTTCCCAGCCGGCCACGCGCAGCAGCATGCGCAAGCTGGGAATGGATATCGGCTGGAGCAGCGATCTGATGTGCGGCAATTTCGATCTGAAAACCACCGTAGGTAACCAGTTGAACGGCTTGACCAGCGGCTACAAAAACCTGATGAGCGACGTCATTCAGGGGGCCACCGGCGCGGTCGCCAGCCTGCCGGCCATGGTCATACAGCGCGCCAATCCGGGCCTGTACGATATGCTGACCAACGGCGTGCTGCAGGGAAGCGTGGCGTTTGATAAGGCCCAGCTTAACTGTCAGAACATGTCCAAACGCATGATGAACTTTGCCGGCAACAACAAGTGGAACCAGAGCGCGGTCATGGACGAGTACAAGTCGCTGGTCAACAGTGGCGACGCTGACGCAGTACGGGTTAACAACGCCTCTGAAAAGCTGCAGGGCAAGTCCGGCCAGAACTGGATAGGCGGACAGAAGCGCGGCGGACAGAATCAGACCGCCATTCGCCCCACGCACGACCTGGCCGCCGCCGGCTACAACATGATGAACAGCCTGCCCGTGCTGAGCACCGCGCCCGTCAGCGACAGCAGCTGCAACGGCGGCGCCTGCGCAAAATATGGCAGTGCCGAAGAGGCGGCCAAAGCCGTGGTGCAGGTGGTTGGCGACAGTTCCCTGCGTACCTGCGCCGATGCATCCCAGTGCACCAGTGGCGATGACGAACAGCAGCCCGGTGCCACGCAGGCCGGCACCGGCTTTGCCCCCATTCTTGAGGAAACGACAAAAGAGAATACGGAGCAGCTGGTTAAACTGGTTAACGGCAGCGAGCCGCCCAACGCCACTAACCTGGCGAAGCTGAAAACCGGCAGCCTGCCAATCACCGCTGGCGTCATCAGGGCGCTGCAGCGTGATCCGGATAATGCCGCCCTCACCGCCCGGCTTGCGGGCGAACTGGCAATGGCTGACACGGTGGAAACGGCGCTGATCATGCGCCGCATGATCGTTACCGGCATGTCAGAGCCGAACGCCGCCTCTCAGACTGCCGCCATCGAGGAAGGTGACCGCCGGGTAACGGCTATAGACAGGGAAATCACCGCGCTTCGTAACGAAATGGAGCTCAAGCGCGAGCTGTCCCGCAATTCCGTACTGACAATTATCGAGCGCGAAAATGGCCGAGTGAACAGCAACCCGCAGACCCAGAGCGATGACAACACGGACAGCCGCATGAACCGCCTGGCGGTGCCCGAAACGGAAAGCAAATGAGCGAGGTCCACACCATGAAACCTGTAAAGGAGGCGCAGCGCGCCTCATTTATCCGTCGTCATCCCATTCTGCAGCGCACGCTGATCATTGCCGGCACGCTGCTAATTTTGTTGCTCACCGCGCTCGTTATTGCGGATAACGCGATCAAAAATCCTGACCAGGCGGCCGCCCTCAGCAAGTGGATGGAGCAGGCAAAATACGGCTGGCTGATGTGGCGGCTGGCGGTATACGGCGGCCTGACGTGGGGGTTTGTGAAGATCCTGCGCGCGCCGGGCTTCAGGTCGCAGTACAGGCAGCCGCTTATACGGATCGCCGCCGTCAGCGTAGTTTTTGCCGTGGTGTGTGAACTGGTGCTGCTCAGCGGCACGGGAGCATCATAATGCTGACTAACAGCTACCTGGAGTATTTCCTGACCCTGCTCGGCTGGGTCGTTAATAACGGTTTGTGGAATATCCTGCTCAGTACCGGCCTTTTTGCTGCCCCGGTGGCCTTCCGCCTTATCGGCATCTGGCTGAAGGTCCGGGAGGAAGGTGAAGATGAGGGAAACAAGGGCGCGTTGTCCATTCCCCGGATGGAGCACGCCATTTACACCTCCTTTCTGGTCATAATTGCCTGCTGTATGCCGCTCATGAACGTGGACATGAGCACCATCAAGTATGACGCCACACGCGCGCAGACGTGCGGCACCTGGACGCCGAAGGCGCCGGATGACACGGGCTATTCGCCCGTGATTTCCAGCCTTAATGACCAGACCGCCGCCGCGCCGATATGGTGGTATCTGATGCATAAGCTGGCAAAGGGCATCACCCAGGCGTCCGTCGCCACCATCCCCTGCCGGCCCGACATGCGGCAGATCCGCTTTGAAGTGCAGCATACGCGTATCAATAACAAGGGGCTCGCCGAGGAGCTGCAAGACTTCAGCAACGATTGTTACTCGCTGGCGCTATACATGTGGAAGCGTGAAGACCAGGGACAGACGAAGGATAAATCCACCCTGCGCGACATTGAGTGGATTGGCAGCAAGACGTTCCTGGGCAGCTATTACGGCAGCCTGCAGTCGAAAACGCCCCGCGCGGCGTTTCCGTGGAGCGAAAGCCGGGACAGCGGGCGCCCGGACACTGGCCGGGGCGGCTATCCAACCTGCAGCGAATGGTGGAGCAAGGCCGAAACCGGACTGCAGGCCCGCGTGGTTGACCAGGCTGACCCGGGCTTATGGACCCGTCTTTCCGCGGCCATGTCCATGATCGGCGGCAATGCGACCGACTACCGGGAGGCCGTGATACGCCGCCTGGTGAGTCCTGAAAGCCTGACGGTTTCACAGGGCGGCCACGTTTATGCCGGCTATGGCGGCAACGCGGATTTCACCCTGGATAACTCGGTGTCGCGCGTCGCGGCGATCGGCGGCACCGCGCTGGGAAGTCTTGCAGCATTTCCAGCTTTTGATGCCATGCGCCAGGCGCTGCCCATGGTGCAGGCGGTGCTGCTGATGGCTGTGGTAGTCATCCTGCCGCTTGTGCTGGCGTTCTCCGCGTATGAGGTAAAGACGGTTATCACGCTGACGTTTGTGGTCTTCGCCCTGAACTTCCTGACGTTCTGGTGGGAGCTGGCGCGCTGGCTGGACAGCTGGCTGCTGACCGCGCTGTACAGCTCGGATACGCACAGCAGCTTTAACATGGCCGGCTTTCAGAACAGCTCGGATGACCTGATCATGAACTTTGTGATGGCATCAATGTTTCTGGTGCTGCCGGCGTTCTGGATGGGGGCGCTTTCATGGGCGGGTATCAGAGTGGGTGGTGCACTTGATGGTGCGCTTAAAAACGGAAGCTCTGATGTGCAAAAAGCAGGCGGTAGTGCAGTCGAAACCGCTAAAAGAGCCGTGAAATTGTAATGCTAGTGAAGATTAGAGGCATGAAACTTCTAATCTTCATCGTCATCATTATCTACACGATAAGAAGGTCCGGGACCATGTTCCGGGCCAGTATAGATCCCAGTGCCCTCGCTACCATTTCGCCACTCTGTCCCATAGGAGGGGTTATGCTCACTGTTATAATCGTCCTCACCACTGATAGTTATGTTGCAAATCATATAAAGGAACGCAGCTGCTATGACGATTATGGCGCCCACAACTAAACCGCAAAGCAGAGCTGTAACCAGTAAACAGCATATTGTTATTGGGACGGGTAATCGTCCCAAAATGCTTGGTAGCCCGTTTTTCTGGGCCCAGTTTATGCAGGCATCATTTGATAACCTCATTGTTTTTGTTAATTTCTTAAACAGACCTGCTACCTGAGCTCCGCGCTCATATGCTGTGTGCTTCATCATCTACCCCTTTCCCTTCAAGATCAGTGTCACTGAGATGGCGCTGCGTAATCCGAATCACCTGACGCTCTGAGATGCCGCATATTGAAGCTGTCTCCCTGATACTCATCCCGTTTTGCAGACGCAGCTTAATGACATTTTGATGCATCTGCAGATTCGGCTGACGGCCTTTGAATTTTCCACTTTTTACTGCCTTTACTATCCCTTCACTCTGCCGGCGACGTCTGTCCTGATAGTCTTTGCGCGCGATAGCTGCAAGCATATCCAGCATCATTGCGTTTATAGCACGCAGCATGGCGGCCGTGAATTCGTCTCCGCGATGGTTCTCGAGCGCGACATAACTTGTAGGCAGATCCAGGCTGATAATCGACAGACTTTTGCTGCTTATAAGCTCTTTAAGTGTTTTCCAGCCATCATCATCAAGGCGGGATAAGCGATCAACCTGTTCAATCAGGATCGCATCACCCGGAGCCGCGTTCTCAAGTAATTGCATCAGCTCAGGTCGTCTCAGTGACGCGCCGGAAACATTCTCAACGTACCAGCTGGCAATCCGGTGTCCACGTTCGGCAACAAACTGCTGAAGACGATTTCTGGCGCGTTCGGCGTCCTGCTCTCGTGTGGAAGCACGTAGATAAGCAAAAATGTACATTTTTTATCCATAAATGACTTTTAGGTTATGACTAAGGATAGCATGACTTTTATATCATGACTTAAGGATAAAAACGCATGATTTAAGGGGGTGACATTTGGGTATACTGGGCCGATTTTCTCCGCTTTATGCCATACCTGCCGAATTTTAAGCAGAATTCACGTAGCGTGATCGATTGTCAAGAGCGCTTAACTACCCTCTTAATAAATCTCATATCACTATGTAAAGGAGCCATTTCCCGTTCCAAGCCTCATTTAAGGTGCTTTTTAGAAACAGCAGCTATCGATGGCTGGTACTGTTTAAATATCCAGATTAAACCTTTCCCTCCGGGTCAGATGAGTGATAAAGTTTCACCTATAAGACCCATTGGAGGCATTATGTCTGAATTTGAATTACTGGCGCAGGATCTGCTTGAGAAAGCAGAGATAGACGAAAAGCTCCGGCAGGAAAATGATAAAAAGCTAATTGAGCAGGTGCTGGAAATCTATGATCAGAAGTACGTGGCCGAGTTACTCAGGAAAGTCGGCAAAAACGAGTGGACTCGCGAAACTCTTAATCGCTGGATTAATGGTAAGTGTTCACCTAAGTCGCTGACGTCAGCCGAAGAGGCACTTCTGCGAAAAATGCTGCCGGAAGCGCCAGCGCATCACCCGGACTATGCCTTCCGGTTTATTGACCTGTTTGCCGGCATTGGCGGTATACGAAAAGGCTTTGAAGCCATCGGTGGTCAGTGCGTTTTTACCAGTGAATGGAATAAAGAGGCTGTGCGCACGTATAAAGCCAACTGGTTTAACGATGAGCAGGCACACACGTTTAATCTCGATATCCGGGAAGTTACGCTCAGTGACAAACCTGAAGTACCAGAAACTGATGCCTATGCCTACATTGACGAGCATGTGCCGGATCATGATGTACTTCTGGCTGGTTTCCCTTGTCAGCCGTTCAGCCTTGCTGGCGTGAGTAAGAAAAATTCACTCGGTCGGGCGCACGGTTTCGAATGTGAAGCGCAGGGAACCCTTTTCTTTGATGTCGCGCGCATTATCCGCGCCAAAAAGCCGGCTGTCTTTGTGCTGGAAAACGTTAAAAACCTGAAGAGCCATGACAAGGGTAAAACCTTTAAAGTCATCATGGAGACCCTGGACGAGCTGGGTTATGAAGTAGCGGATGCGGCTGACATGGGCAAAAGCGATCCTAAAGTCATCGACGGAAAGCATTTCCTGCCTCAGCACCGTGAACGTATCGTGCTGGTTGGTTTCCGCCGCGATCTGAATATTCACCAGGGTTTTACCCTGCGGGACGTCAGTCGTTTTTATCCGGAACAGCGGCCGTCATTTGGCGAACTGCTGGAGCCTGTGGTGGACAGCAAATATATCCTGACGCCAAAGCTCTGGGAGTACCTTTACAACTACGCCAAAAAGCACGCGGCTAAGGGGAACGGCTTCGGTTTTGGCCTGGTAAACCCTGAAAACAGGGAAAGCGTTGCCCGTACGCTTTCTGCCCGCTATCACAAAGACGGATCTGAAATTCTGATTGATCGTGGCTGGGATATGGCTACGGGTGAAACAGATTTCGCGAACGAAGAAAATCAGGCGCATCGGCCACGCAGGCTGACGCCGCGTGAGTGCGCGCGCCTCATGGGCTTCGAGAAGCCCGACGGCAGGCCTTTCCGTATTCCGGTGTCGGACACGCAGTCTTACCGTCAGTTCGGTAACTCCGTAGTGGTTCCTGTGTTTGAAGCGGTTGCGAGACTGCTGGAGCCTTACATCCTGAAAGCCGTTTCTGCCGATGCTGAGAAGGCGGATAACATCTGAGTGCACCTCCCGGCAGGGTATGCCGGGAGATTATTTAAGGAAGATCGGCGTAAAGCCCTGTGAGCTCGGCAATAAAGGCGCCCAGCGTCATTAATTCTGCCCTTACCGCTTCCGGGTATTTTTTATGTAATGACGACGGCACGACCAGCCTGACCCCTTCCGCCTGCATTTCTCTGTACTGTGCCTGTGATACGCCCTCCTGCAGCGTAAACAGATGAACCGGAGAAATTCTGTTGGCTTCATTCAGTATCTGGCGCCAGCGATCTTTACAGGTGGTCTTAACTGCCAGCATTCGCAGATTTTCTGCGGGAAATTCGGCGTCGTGGTAAGCCTCTGCGGAAGGGAAAAGGAAGTCAGGTTTTTTATTGCCCTCCGTAACTGCCTGCGTGGCAAAGTGCCGTAGCCCGTGCTCAATGAAGAGATGCTCCAGGTGCAGCTCCAGTGACTTTCCGGCCCGGGATTTACGACGATTACTGACAGAGTTGGCCAGCGCAATGAATTCATCCACGGAGCCAAATCCTTTCCGGATTATGTCCAGAACATGGAGTTCCTCAACCAACAGAAAAATGTCGTACTCGACGCGCCGACGGTCAATAAGCTGCTCATCCGGATTAAGGGAATTTTTCACATAATGGCCGGCGGCATACTTAATAATTTCATTTCCGGACGGAAAGCGCTGCTGCCAGTCCTCCGGGATAGTGTATTTATGATTAACGGGCATTTGCTGCAGAGACAGGCCGCCTAGGATTCGCCCGGCAGGCCCGGATATAAGCGTTCCGGGGATCACTTCACCAATAGCCGTCTCAATGATGTCCTCTTCATCAGGGCTGACGCAGACCCAGATGTCCACAGCCGTACTGTCCCCGCCGTGCTCATTAAGCCTGAAAGCCAGAAGCGTCAGGGCTCCGGTATTTTCAGGATCCTGAAGCGGGCTGCCTCTTCCCCAGCGTGTGATCCTCTTCTCGTTTCGGGTTTTACCAAAATGACGGCTGTTGTAATAAATTGCCCGGGCTTCGCTGTCCGGGCAGTCATGTGATGACACATGTGCTGTGATAAAGACTGAAGGGTTGAGCTCACGGGTATGGTTGATAGACGGAAATAGCTTCTCAACGATACCAGAAGGGATATAAAGCCCGACCTGATGACCACCTGTTGCGCCAGTGTCATTGGCGGAAAGGCGTTTAATGTAAACGAAGTAATTCCCGCCTGCGATCTCAAGTAGCCAGTTATGAAAAGCCGACATACATATCCCTCTGTTGTCCTGAAATTCAACTCGTCATTTTTCCACAGTCAGACAGAAGCTGCTAGGAGGGCTTTTGTAGATGCTCTGCCTGCAGCTGAAACCGACTGTAATCAGAAAAAAGAAAAGTATCCTTCTGGACTCCTCCGGCTCGCCAAATTCTGATGGTGCAAGGCAAGGTCAACTCCTGCAGCTGGCTTAAAGTCTGCTATGAGCGAGGAGCGGACCATTCAGCTTCCGCTCATGAGTAGAAGAATGGCTTTAAAAAATGAGGAATCTGAACTCTATATAAAATGCTTTAATTCCTCAGCATTTATGTTCGCCAGCATTGAGGCTTTCAAATGTGGGGATACTGCAAGATATCTGGATATCAGGTTGAACCCTGCGGTATATCCCAGCCACCTTGGCAAATCTCCGGTTCCGAAAAACCAGGCATTGTGGTCATAGTCAGTGCGTTGCCAGCTGTCGTGCAGTTGTGAAGTGTAAGGCTGGACTATATCTGAGCTAAGCCTTTCCCAGAGTTCAGGTTCACCTCCAAAAAGCTCAAGAGAAAAATGCCCGGCCAGCCCCTCAGAGACTAAAGCCTCCCCTAACGTTGAGCCATATCCAGGTCCTTGCCACCTCGCAGCATGGTGCAGTTCATGAGCAAACATACGTTCAATAGAGTGCGCATAGTTTTTGCAGAATGCATTATTTTCAGGATCGACAGTTACATAGACAACGCCAGCTTCAGGACAAAAACCGGCATGCCCTTTTTCAGGGATAACAGACGCCCCGGCTTTCACCACCACATCCAGTGGAGGAAGCGGCATCAGCCTTTTGGCTTTTACGTAGGTGCTGGCCAGGGTGGCCTGAAGCCATTCAGCGTGAGCGGTAAGTTTTTTCTGAGCATTAAGAATATGAATGGTTATTTTAGTCATGTTAGCATCACTTAGAAGCCACAGTACACGTCCGCATATTAGCAGACATATAATGAATGTCATGGTGCTGCTCGGTAGTGGCAGACCAATAATCAGGGATGTTCGCTTTTGGCACAAAGCGGACGGTAGGCGCTAAAGGTCTGCTATGAGCGAAAAGCGGACGTTGTAGCTTCCGGGCACGGTATAATCAGCTGTTGTATCTATAAATAAAGGTATCGTCAATCACTCCCGTGCTGTCGAGTCGATCAGAAGCTAATATGGCTTCAAGTTTGAACCCACACTTTAATGCAACAGACTGACTGCGAACGTTACGTCTGGCAGTACGAATTTCGATTCTTATAGCGTTAAAAAATTCCGAGGCTATTTTTGTAGCCAGCTTGCATGCTTCGGACATTATGCCTTTTCCCATCGCATCCGTGGCAAGCCAGTAGCCTATCTCGAAATAAGGAATAGCACTATTCCTTATGAATAAGCTTATACAACCTAATAGCTCATCTGACGTACGCTCAATAATTAAAAACTTATATTCCACCCTGTCATTCAGGAAATTATCTGCTGCATCCAACATATTATCCCTGACTGAAGAAAAGGAATGAAAGTTAGGGGACCAAAGCAGAAACTCATGATGAATCGAAGTAAATCCATTTAGTTTAAGTTGCATTTCTTCTGAGCGACTCAGGTCTGGAGCAGTCAGATAAAAACGGTCGTGTTGCAATAAATAAGCAGGAATTTCATCAATATGCATCCTTATCCTTCCATTTATACAAGCTTTTTATTTACTTAACACATTCCGGGAAAAATTGCATCCGATTTATATAGGTCAGGCTATTGAAAGAATGGATTACTCAATGACAAATGAGAGCAGTGTACAGCTAAAAGTATTATCGAAAATTTTAATCCAATGGGTGGGTAGCAACGTCCGCTTCTGGCACAAAGCGGACATCAGGAACAACGTCCTTCTGTCCCTTTCCTGCATTGCCCGCCCGTGTGTCCTGGTGAACTAACCGACAAAGCCAGCTAAATTTCCCAAGCCGCATGAGCACGGTCTGGTCAGGAAGGGGCATGTCCGATTACTGACAGACTGCACCCTGTGGTCAATTTATTCGCTGGCCTCCTAAGACCAAAAGTTGAAAAAGCGTTCAATAAATGATTTTATAATTCATTAATAATTATTCACTATTGATGCATAAGGTCAGATACGTTGTCACTAGAGTCTTCAGAATGGTTTAGCCGAAATGGCATAGAGTGTTCGCGGGTCAGAGCCCGTAATTCGGGCTTTCCAAAACATCTTCATGATGAATATGTCATCAGTGCAAACCTGACGGGGGTAGAAGAAATCTGGCTGGCAGGGAAAACTGCCTATGTTAAAAGTGGTCAGGTTACCTTATATAATCCGGGAACCATTCAGGCTTCGCGTTTTGAGACTCAAGCCGTAGAATTCATCAGTGTGCACATACCCCAGACAGTGATAAAAATGCTTGCAGATGAGGACAATCTCAATAGCGCTCATGAAGCCCCTGTTCTGCGAGAAGGCATAATCAATAACACTCCCCTGTTTGACGCGCTGTACCGTTTTGCACTATCAGCCCGACTGGAGCGGGTCATGGATGAGGAGCAGGAACTGATTTTACTTTGTGGTGAGCTGCTTGAGACGCCAGCTGTACTTCAGAGATCTGACAAACAGAAAATCAATGTTGTTATCGAGTATTTGCGGGAGCACCTCAGCGTAAAACCGCAGCTGGAGATGCTCGCGCAGCTGGCGGGGATGAGCAAATATCATCTTGTTCGCTTCTTCACCCGGCATACAGGTATGCCGCCTCTGCAGTATCATATGCAGCTTCGTCTGCACTATGCCCGCGACTTGCTTCGCAGAAACGTGCATCCTCTCGATGCGGCGATAATGCTGGGATTTTACGATCAGAGTCATTTCATTAATGCATTTCGCAAAGTGATGGGAACAACCCCCCATCACTATGCTTCGCAGGTCAGATCACCATAAACTCCCGGTACCCTGACACAATCACGTAAAGCGCAAAATAGCTGAATATGAGCGCTGAAGCTATGTAGGAATATTTAAGCAGGCGTTGACCAAGTAGTCTGCCTCCAAAACTTCCAACCAGGCACAAGACACAGGTCCAGAACATTCCCGCAATGAAAAAGCCACTCAAAAACCAGGACGTTGCCGTAACGCTGTGCTGGCCCATCCGGGATATCAGCGCACCGCCTACTGTCGCAAACCACAGAATGGCCGTGGGGGAGGACATGGCAAGCACCACGCCCCGGCCAAATTCACGCAGCAGGGGACGATACTGATGGGTTTCGCTCACGTTAAGTTCCGAGGCCTTCCTGAAAGCGGCAAACAACATTTTGCCCGCGAACCACACAAGCATCGCGCCACCGCCAATCCACAGTATCCAGCGTACTGCTTCATACTGAAGCAGTACGGCCATTCCCGCCAGTGCCAGTAATGCATATGTCAGGTCACCCACACAAGTCCCCATTCCCAGCCAGAAACCATGAAAATATCCGCGTTGCATGGCAAGGGTAATCATGGCGATATTGGCAATCCCGATATCAAGACAAAGCGAAAGGCTCAGTAAGAAACCATTTGAAAACTCGATCATAACGTAAAGCCTTTAATCTTCTGGTCGTACTCGATCATGTCGACAGTTTTACCCAGCCGGTTCAGCAGCAGATCTGCCTCTTCACGCTGATGATGAGGTGAATAGCATTGTAGGAACGCCAGGGCTGCCTCTGTATCACCCTGCAATACAGAGCGTGTCATTGCTGTTGCCAGTGCCGTCAGAGCAGGCTTCACCGCGCTGAGGTCCACCACATAATGCATCCCATTCCAGTTCAGACACCGATGTTCAGTTAGCCACTTGAGCTGTATATAAGCCGCCCCTGCATCAGGGTAATCACATGGGCCGCGGCGCAAATATCTCAGCATTTCCAGCAGAAAAATTTTTAACTGCAATGTCTCATTCAGCTGTAGGGCGTGCCGGGAAGGCTCTGTCAGGCACATCAGTAGCCCAAACACATCGGCCAGTGCTTCCTGCACAACCATTGATCCCCATCTGTCCTGTTTACTTAATTTACCAAACATCATCTTTTCAAGGACAACGGAATGCCCCAGATCATGACCGCGGAACCAGGCGATCAGGTGGCGGGCACAGAGAGTGCTGTCCGGGATAGCTTCATGCTGCCAGCCAAGCAGAGAAGCCTGGGGCCGGGCAAAACGTTCAAACAGGTTTAGATAGGTATTTGCAAACACAATGGTGCGCTTCTGGGGGGCGTATTTCACCCCTTCATCTTCAGGAAAGAAATAGGCGAAATGCTTGGGATAGCTGTTAGCTTCGCCAGCAATGGCAAACAGATCGACAATTTTGTACCGGCATCCAGGCAGCGCAACCAGCCGCTGGTCGATATGAATTTGCAGCCAGCACAGGTTGTCCGGAAAGAGCACATCCATCACATCCGAAACTTCCTGCAGCCCGCGATCGGGTAACCCAAACCAGGCGGAATAATGCTGCGTGCGAGACTTACCAACCCATGTGGACATGTAACCTATTCCCTGCACCAGCTCCTGTTCATCCAGCCCTGCTATCTGCGGGAGAAGTTCTTTTGCTGTGCTGGCGTCAGAGAGGATTTCTGCACGTAACTGCAACGCTTTGCAGGTATCCGGATCGTCAAATTCCTGAGCAAGCTTGAAACAAATAATGCTGAGCTTTTCTTCAACAGACTGAAGCAGCATACTTCCGGCCCGTGTAGAAACAGGGTGAATATGACTGGCCGCGTCTGCAAGACGAGTAGCCTGGTGGATAAGGTCCAGCGCAGCGGGCGAAAGTGAGTCAGGCAGAGGGATATCCATCATGTGGATATGATATGAGTCAGCAGCGGGCCAGAACGGTGTCGTAAACATGAAATTACCTTCCATTATCAGTAACGAGAGATTTACTTAACCATTGCATCTGTAATCGGTATTGGAAGGAATTGCGCGAAGGGGTCAGAAAGAACGGTGTACTTCAGAACCATAACCGACCACTTCGCTTAGCAGTAAGTAGAAAAAGGTGATAAAGCGGGACAAGGGGCGTTATACACGCGAGAAATGCCCTGCACCGCATAAATCAACAGGGTTCGGTACAGCAACGTCCGCTTTGGCACAAAGCGGACAGACATGAAGGGCAACCGTCCGCTATGAGCGAAAAGCGGACATTGAGTGCTCAAAGATTGATTGCATCATTCTGGTTTACCTGTGTAGGCATACCGTAAACGAATAGTCACAAAATGAGCCACTGCCAGATAAACATATCTGAATTAACGAATATATAATTGACTCACAAATTGCAGGCAGTGAGAATGTCCTCAATTCCGGACTCAGGAGTCATCATGCCTCAATTTCAGCCTCTTCAGCTTTTCAAAAATCTCTCTGATGAAACACGACTCAGTCTGGTACTGCTGTTGCGCGAAAAAGGAGAGCTTTGCGTCTGTGAACTCACGTCAATGCTGAAAGAAAGTCAGCCTAAAGTTTCCCGGCATCTGGCGTTACTCAGAGACGCCGGTCTGCTTATCGACAGGCGAGACGGCAAGTGGATCTATTACCGGTTGTCACCGCACATGCCCGCCTGGGCTGCTGCAGTGATTGAGCAGGCTTACCTGTGTCAGCGCGATGATATTCTGAAACTCAGCCAGCAGGCTGAAAGGAATAACGCGACCACCAACGGCAAGCCTGTCTGCATTTAAAATTTACACAAACACATATGATTTTTCATACTTGTGAGTAGGACTGTCTTTAGTCCCGTTTACAGGCTTTATATCCAAAGGAGAAAGTATGTTTCTGGCGGGCGCTATATTCGTCCTGACACTGGTGCTGGTTATCTGGCAGCCAAAGGGACTCAGTATTGGCTGGAGTGCAGTTATCGGGGCCGCGCTGGCGCTGTTGACCGGCGTAGTACATATCGGGGATATTCCGGCCGTCTGGCAGATTGTCTGGAACGCCACGGCCACGTTTATCGCGGTTATTATCATCAGCCTGCTGCTTGATGAGTCTGGCTTTTTTGAGTGGGCTGCACTGCACGTTTCCCGCTGGGGAGGCGGTAAAGGCAGGCTGCTGTTCACGTATATTGTTCTGCTGGGTGCGGCAGTGGCGGCCCTGTTTGCCAATGACGGGGCGGCACTTATCCTGACGCCTGTTGTCATCGCCATGCTGCTGGCGCTGGGCTTCAGCCCTGGCGCCACGCTGGCGTTTGTGATGGCGGCAGGCTTTATCGCGGACACATCCAGCCTGCCGCTCATCGTATCGAACCTGGTCAACATCGTGACGGCGGACTTTTTTAAGCTGGGCTTCAGCGAATATGCGTCTGTCATGGTGCCGGTAAATATCGCGTCCGTGGCGGCCACGCTGGTTATGCTTCACCTCTTTTTCCGTAAAGACCTCCCGGTCACTTATGACCTGGCGAAACTGAAGGTGCCACGGGAAGCCATTCGTGACATGCGTACCTTTAAAGCCGGATGGCTGGTCCTGCTCCTGCTGCTGGCCGGTTTTTTTGCCCTGGAGCCGCTCGGCGTTCCGGTCAGTCTGGTGGCAGCGGCGGCGGCATTTATTCTGTGGCTTGTTGCCCGGAAAGGGCACGTAATTGACACCCGTAAAGTGCTGAAAAGCGCGCCCTGGCAGATCGTCATCTTCTCGCTGGGTATGTATCTCGTGGTGTATGGCCTGCGTAACGCCGGACTGACGGATTACCTCTCAGCCATCCTGAACCGGTTTGCAGAGCACGGCGTCTGGGGTGCCACACTCGGTACCGGTTTTTTGACGGCCTTTCTGTCATCGGTAATGAACAACATGCCTACCGTCCTGGTCGGTGCCCTGTCCATTGATGGCAGCACGGCTCAGGGCGCGGTGAAGGAGGCGATGATTTACGCCAACATCATCGGCTGCGATCTCGGCCCGAAAATCACACCCATCGGCAGCCTGGCGACCCTGCTGTGGCTGCACGTGCTGGCGCAGAAAAACATCACCGTCAGCTGGGGCTACTACTTCCGCGTGGGCATTGTGATGACCCTGCCGGTGCTATTTGTGACGCTGGCCGCGCTGGCCCTGCGCCTGTCTGTTTACCCTTAACCCCGGGGCTGCGTCTGCGCAGCTCCGTAACAGAGTATCGTTTATGACTGATATCACTATTTACCACAACCCGGCCTGCGGGACGTCGCGTAACACCCTGGCGCTTATCCGCAACAGTGGCGTGGAGCCAGCAGTGATTTTGTATCTGGAGACGCCACCATCCCGCGACGAGCTGAAGAAGCTGATAGCAGATATGGGTATCAGCGTACGCGCCCTGCTGCGCAAAAATACAGAGCCGTATGAGCATCTGGGGCTGGCAGAAGACCGGTTCAGCGATGATGAACTGCTGAATGCGATGCTGGCTCACCCCATCCTCATCAACCGCCCGGTGGTTGTGACGCCGCTCGGTACAAGGCTCTGTCGTCCGTCTGAAGCGGTTCTGGACATTCTGCCTGACCCGCAGCAGGGAGCATTTACGAAAGAGGACGGCGAAAAAGTCATTGATGAACACGGAAACCGGATCAGCCACTGATTTTTTCAGTGTGCTGCCGGCAGAAAGGGAGTCGCAAAAGCAGAAGCCGGCATCTGCCGGCTTTTTTTCATATGCTGCGCTGATTAACCCGCTCAGACAGCTGCGCGGCACTCTCCTTCCTTTCGCTGTAGCGATCGGTCAGGTAGTCACTGCGCCCGCGCGTCAGCAGAGTGAACTTCATCAGCTCTTCCATTACGTCCACGATGCGGTCGTAGTAAGGCGAAGGCTTCATGCGACCATCTTCATCAAATTCGGCCCATGCTTTTGCCACGGATGACTGATTCGGGATAGTGATCATACGCATCCATCGCCCCAGAATGCGCATCTGGTTAACGGCGTTGAAAGACTGCGAGCCGCCGCTGACCTGCATGACGGCCAGGGTTTTTCCCTGCGACGGGCGCACCGCCCCTGACGTCAGCGGTATCCAGTCAATCTGCGTCTTCATGATGCCGGTCATGGCGCCGTGACGCTCCGGTGAGCACCAGACCATACCTTCCGACCAGAGAACCAGCTCGCGCAGCTCTGCAACTTTCGGGTGCGTCTCCGGAGCGTCGTCGGGCAGCGGCAGGCCGGACGGGTTGAAAATTTTCACTTCGGCGCCCATTGCCGTCAACAACCGGGCCGCCTCTTCCGTAGTGAGACGGCTGTATGAGCGTTCCCGCAGCGAGCCGTAGAGCATCAGGATGCGGGGTGGGTGCGCCACTTCTGCAGCCCTCAGCTTATCTTCCGTCAGCGGCACGTCCAAGAGTGAAGTATCGATATTTTTCAGGGTATCGTTCATGTTGTTCACAATGAGGTCTCTTCATGAGTCGTCACGGTTGACAGGCTGCAGTTGCCACCTGCACAGCATTCTTCTGTCAGAAAGGCCATCAGCTGTTCAAGCTGCGCATAGCAGGGTCTGCAGAACAGGGTACGGCTCTGCCGCTCCTGGCTGACCAGCCCGGCCGACATCAGCGCGGAAATATGATGACTGAGCGTGGAGGGCGGAATACCGAGGCGCCTCTGCAGAACACCGACCGGCAGGCCGTCATGACCCGCTCTCACCAGCTCCCGGTACACGCTGAGACGGGTCGGGTGTCCCAGCTCCCGAAGCGCATTTGCTGCTGTATTTAAATCCATGCGGCCTCCTTAAACTATATTTCCAGAATAATGGAAATATAGTCAGCGTCAAATATTTTTCCCCGGAATGGATGGCACGTTCTTATCCCGGCTCTGTCCAGCAGAGGAAGGAGGGCGACGCCAGATCACTATGGAAATCGCCGTGATGAACAGGGTAAGGATGGCAGATAAAAGCAGCGTGCCGGGTATGCCGTATCGCTCCAGCAGCATAGCGTAAGCTGACGGAGCGAGCGCCGCGAGCAAAAAAGCTGGTGACAGCAGTACGCCTGTTTTACGGGCATACTGCTGCGGATCAAACAGCACAAGAGGTAGTACGGCCTTAACTACCGTACTCAGTCCGTTCACAGCTCCGTAACTCAGAATAAAGATGGCTGTAGCCACAGGGGTAACATTACCCGCAAGGCCGGCCAGAAAGCAAAATGGCAGCAGAATGCCGGTAATCAGGTTCAGACGGATCGCAGAGGTACATGCGCCAGAAGCCACGTCCAGCAGACGGGCGCTCACCTGTCCCACTCCCCACAACATACCCGCCACGGCGGGCATACCATAAGCGGCCAGTATCTGAGGAAAATGAGTGGACACGCCGGTGGAAACAAAGCTTATCAGCGCTATTAGCGTGGCGTACCACAGGCCGCTGATGAATGCTTTTCGGTCTTCTGCTGTTCCGATCGCCGGAAGAGCGGGCTGCCCGGCAACGGGAGGTTGACTCCGATGCCCTGCCGGAACGGTGGACAGAAAAAGCAGGCTGATAATGCCCGCACAGCCGTAAACGATAACGGCATGCCGCCAGTCGGTAATGTGCAGTAGCGCCGCGCCAGCAGGCCAGAACGCGGCTGAAGCGAGGCCACCCAGCAGTGTGACCAAGGAGACTGCTCGGCGGGCCCCTGCACCTGCGGTTTCTACAAGCAGAGCAAACGCGGCATCATACAGAGCAAGTCGCATGCCGGCTCCTGTCAGGAGCCAGACGGCAACCCACGATGCTGTTGAATGGGTAAAAGCCATCAGAAAACAACCGAGGACTATGGCGAAGGTTCCCGCCATCATCAGCGTACGTCCGCCGGTACGGGCCATCAGGGGACCGGTAAACGGCGAAACAAGTCCCATAACAAGCATGGCAATAGTCAGCCCGGAGAATGTCATAACTGGCGACCAGCCTGTCTCCGCCATGATGGCGGTCCCGAAGACCCCCGGCATATAGAATGTGATGCCCCAGTTGATAAGCTGCGTCATGCCAATGCAGAAAATGGTGCGGCCTGTCAGATGCCCGTCAGTCAACCTGTGCTCTCCGGAAATGTGGCGTCGCCCTGTCCGAGCGTGCGCTGCAGGATGACCGTATCAAGCCAGCGTCCGTGCTTGAAGCCCACGGAGCTGAGCGTTCCTGTAATGTTGAAGCCTGCCGCGCGATGCAGGGCAAGAGAGGCGGTATTTTCGCTGTTTCCAACTACGGCCACGAGCTGGCGAAAGTTACGGGCCTCTGCCCATGCGACCGCACTCAATAACAGCTTTTTTCCGATCCCCTGGCCCTGAAAGTTGGGGGCAATATATACAGAATCCTCCAGAGTGAATCTGTAGGCACACCGTTCCCGGTAGAGTGACAGGTAGCAGTATCCGCGGACATTGCCGTCCTCAACCGCCACAAACCAGGGCAGTGCTGCTGCACGCACCTTTTTCAGACGGGCTGTCATTTCAGCCCAATCAGGTGGTTCGGTTTCAAAAGTGGCGGTGCCATGCAATACGTGATAAGCATAAATCTGCTGGATAGCAGGAATATATCGTTCATCTGCTTCGGTTATTTCCATCGGTACGGCTCCTTCCGCGGTCAAAAGCAGAGACTAACCCGAATGAATAATTTCAGACAGGCAGCAGGACTTATCAGCGGCATAAGGAAAATTTTGGTATGGCAAACCTGAACCTCGATCACCTGGCTACTTTCAGACTGGTCGTCAGCCGGGGCAGTTTCTCCGGAGCGGCTGAAGCACTTGGTCTGTCGCAGCCGGCAGTGAGCCTGCAGATAAGACAACTGGAGCAGGCGCTTCAGGCCCGGCTTATCGAGCGAACCAGCCGGGGAGTAAGGCCCACGCCTGCCGGGCTGACTCTCGTTGAGCACAGCATGAAAATTGATGCAGTGGTAAATACAGCAGTTGAATCGGTGCGCCTGCATTCCGATGAGATAACCGGCACTGTTACTGTCGGCACAGGCGCAACGGCCTGTATTCATCTACTGCCCCCCTTACTGCAGCAACTGCGACAGGCCCATCCCCTGCTGAAGGTGGACGTACGCACAGGTAACACTTCCGATATTGTGCGGGGCGTGGAGGAAAACCGTATAGATATTGGCCTGGTGACTCTGCCAGCCGCAGGTAAAAGCCTGAGCATCATCCCGCTGGGTACGGATGAGTTTGTTGTCATCATGGAAAAGGATGCATCAGAGCAGAGCGCGAAAATATGGACTCCGGGCGCCTTGCTGCCGCTGCCGCTGATTATCTTTGAACCGGGAAGCGGGACACGCACCCTGATTGACCAGTGGTTCCGGGAGACGGGACATATTGCCTGCCCGGTCATGGAGCTTGGCAGTATTGAGGCTATTAAAAGAATGGTCCGTGCAGGTCTTGGCTACAGCATTGTTCCCCGAATGTCCGTTGCATGCATTGAGGAAAGATCGGGGCTCGATCTTTACTTTGTGACGCCCTCTCTTCACCGGACTCTCGGGGCAGTTATGCGGGAGGACCGGATTGTAAGCAGAGGGATCAATGAAGTGCTGAAAAGCCTAAACAGCAGTTTTGCAAAAAACGAAAACAGATAAATATTATTCGATATCTAAGCCGGACAGAACCGGTCTACTCTGCCCGGGGAAGTATCACAACAGCGTTTACCAGCTACCAATGTCCGCTTTTGGCACAAAGCGGACATACGCAGAAAAGCAACTCATGAACGAGCATCAGCGTCTTCCATTATCGCTTTCACTCTTAAAATGGTCTGCCGTGTGGTGTCAAATTCGCGGGCGATCGCGCTGATACTCTTCCCTTCACTAAGACGCAAGAACACCGCTTTCTTTTGTTCGTCATCCAGAGCCGGCGGGCGGCCGAAACGCTTTCCGGATGCCTTAGCCCGCGCAATACCAGCATGTGTACGTTCAAGTAGCAGATCGCGCTCAAATTCAGCAACCGCCGAGATTACCTGCATTGTCATCTTTCCGGCCGGACTGGTGAGGTCTACCCCTCCCAGCGCCAGGCAGTGTACCCGTATTTCTGACGCAGAAAGTAGCTCAACGGTTTTTCTGATATCCATGGCGTTTCGCCCGAGGCGATCCAGCTTCGTTACGATTAAAACGTCCCCGTTTTCCATTCGATCAAGGAGACGCATAAATCCAGGGCGTTCAGCAGCCGCGACTGAACCACTTATGTACTCTTCAATCAGTCGCTGGGGTCTGATGGCAAAGCCGGCCGCTTCGATTTCACGACGCTGGTTTTCAGTATTCTGTTCGAGGGTCGATACCCTGCAGTAGGCAAAAACTCGTGACATGTAGTTATTTTATGTACTAAATAGGTGTACTTATTATAACGCATGCCCGAAATTAAAAACACTAACTTTCGGACAGGCTATATTCTATATGTACGAAACCGGTCGGTTTGGTACATGCCATTCGAACATACGATGATGTCACAGACGGTCTTAGTTAGGTCTGTCTGCAAAAGCCAGGGTTACAAACCTTATCGAAGAAGGTTTTGATTGATTAAATTTCGCCAGCAGAAATTTTCTGAACATCTTGCTAAGATCTGCTATGAGCAAAAAGCGGACACGATCGTCCCATGGATTAAAGGCCAAAAATACAAACGTCACGGTAGCCGCGCATGGACGTATTGCTCTGGTCTTCTTATATTAAGGGTTCTGATAAAAGCGTTTGGCCTTGGCAAAGGTAGTAAACTCAAAAACAACATACCGTTCATGGGATTCTCCTTCAAGTTTTCATATTGCCCGAACCAGGCAATGATTTTTGGATCAAAAACCTGCATTGCCTCTCCGGCTGCTCGGGCATATTCAGAGTACTTAACAGGATCTGTTACGGTCATGTGAGCGATTAAACAGCCTTTATTAATTTCTTTTATTGGATTCATTAATAACAGTTTTCAAACCTACTCCGTTACAGGTTAGTTGAATAGTTAAGTGGAACCCATCCAAAACTATCATTCTGAAATAATATATGACCAACTCCGGGAAAAGAAAGATGCGCAGCAGCTATCAGGTCCCCTGGTTGGCTATTTTTTTAAATAATTTTTCGCGCGAATCTCTGGCTTGTTTCTCGTTACTA
The DNA here is from genome assembly GCF_041224955.1 of Erwinia aeris. Classification (NCBI taxonomy): domain Bacteria; kingdom Pseudomonadati; phylum Pseudomonadota; class Gammaproteobacteria; order Enterobacterales; family Erwiniaceae; genus Erwinia; species Erwinia aeris. The sequence continues at coordinate 126,309 of NZ_JBGFFX010000015.1, forward strand.
TCAAAGCTTATTGTTACACCGGGCTGGCTGAACTGAACGGCACCGACATGGATGAGATCGCCGATGATATAAAGTCGCATACCCGCGCTTTCCACCTGATAGATAACATGGCCAGGAGCGTTAATGGCAATACACCTGGCGCGATTACGGTTTTACCGCTAAAAGGCTTTAACTGTCCTGAACGGACATAAGTATTAAGCGATGCCATATCGCCTTTAAAAAACCCCGAAGCATCGCCATTTTTCTTTTGGCTGGAAGGTGAAAGCCAATAATCAGTATCAGCTTTCTCAGCATGTATTATTGCCTTTGGAAATATCTGTTTTCCCGCCGACATGAGTCCTCCAACATGGTCAGGATGCAAATGCGTGAGCACAATATCGTCAATTTCTTCGGGATGATATCCGGCAGCGCGAATATTATCTGTGAGTTTCCCCAGCGTGGGACCTAATAATTGACCGGCACCTGTATCCACCAAGATAAGCTTTTCACCTGTATTAATCAGATAGGCATTGAATGATGTTTCGGCAGGCAGTCCAATAAACAACTTTTGTAACGCGGATTTTGTCAGTTTTTCTGGTTCAGACAGCAACTTTTCTACTGGCAGGGCCACTGTACCATCGCTTATAGCGCTCACTTCAAATTTTCCAACCATAACATGCAAATAGCCGGACTTTTTCTTTTGCATTGGTGCAGAGGCCAGAGACGGCAACGGTCCCAGCAGTACAGATATCAAAGTGAAAAACAAAATCATTGCTGGAGCAGGCCGTACAGAATAATACTGAAAATAATACATAGATTAATGTCCCATTTATGAAAGTGAAAAAATATTTTTCTGGAAATGATAAAGCAAAAGAGTAACTAAACCGATAATTGTGGTTCAAAGCATAAAAGGTTGCTCATTTAAGCGGTAAGCCAGCCTGTTTAGCAGAGGAACATATCTCAGCTTGCTTCCCTTAATGTTGCATCGTCATTTATTTTAGCGAGTATGCAATGAAGCATTCGAACATCTCACTGAGGTAGTTTTTAAGTGGCAGTTCGGATTGTATAATCTGCCATTACAGACCAGTCCCTGTCGCCGCCGCCTGCGCTCACCGCGTTATGCATTTGTCCATGAACTGCCTGAAGCAACGGTAAAGTGCGCCCTGCCACCGCCGCTGCTTCCTTAGCCAGCCGCAAATCCTTTAATCCCAACGTGGCTTTGAAACCGGGCTCGTACAGCTCATTGATGATATTTGCGGAATAGACCTGATAGGTTCGGCTGCCAAATAACGTATTGAGAATGAGATCAAAAAATCGTTCCCGTTCCACTCCACTGGCTTCTGTCAGCACAACGGCTTCCGCCATCGCTTCAATGGCCATGGTAATCATCATATTACAGGCGATTTTAGCGGCATGAGCCATCGGCGGCTTGTCACCCATATGCCAGATACGTTTACCGATGGCCTCCAGCACAGGCCGCACCTTTTCCATCGCCGCAGGATCACCGGCGGCGAGAATATTAAGCGCTCTTTTGGCAGCGACGTCTGGTCGTCCAAGCACGGGAGCAGCAACCAGCGCGATGCCTGCAGCTTCATGTAACTCGACCAGTGTCTGCGAGAAAGCGACGGAAATGGTTGAGCCAATAATATGCACCAGTCCGGGACGTGCATGGGAAAGAATCTCCGTCTCGATCAATACCTGCCGGATAGATGAGTCGTCAGAAAGCATGGTAAACGTCACCTCGGCCTGTAACGCCTGTTCGGGGGAATCGGCTCGCCGGACCCCTTCAATCTCACCGCCTGACCGGTTCCATGCGCAAACCAAATGCCCGTCAGCAACCAGGTTACGCGCGATTTCCCGGCCCATTGCGCCGGTGCCAATAATGCCAATATGCATAGGTTAATCCTTCAATAAAGTTGAACCGGAAAGGTGCTTTTCCAGCCACTGCAAAACGGGTACTAACGCTTCGTCAGAGTTGTTTTCGTAGATCAGCCCGTGCCCGTTGCCATACACGCCATGATCGGGCAGGTGAAGCAGCTCGGCCGATGCCCCCGCCGAGTTAAGAAAAGCCGCCGTTGGCGGACTGGCTGCGGCAAACGCCGATGCCTCCGCGGTCACGATTAGAATGGGCAGATCTTTCAGCGCAGGCAGAATCAGGCTGCCCGGCTCCGCATTGTGCACCGCATCAATGCTGTTAACGGCGGGTTCAAAACGTAGCGGGGCCGCCGTTATTCCCCAGGTCATGGTTCCAATATTGGGGATCACGGCAAAGGGTGGTCCCATCGGTTCAACGGCCACAATGGCTTTGACCCGATCCGGCCGGCGATCGGCCGTCAGCCAGCCGTCCGGACCGGAAGCGGAATGGGTCACAATAATGGCCGGTCCGATGCGATCCAGTAACGAGGCCATGCGATCGGCGTCTGAGGTTTGGGAAAGCGCCAGATCCTTTGGCAGCGGGCCGTAACCGGCAATAAATTCGTCCATGGCATCCTCATCGTCCACGGCGAAGGGCCACTGGGTGTGACGTTCATCGTTGCCAGGAAAATAGATATGCTGCCCGCCCTCGTAAGAAAACGGCGGGCCCATTTCGCCAAATGTCTCCACGTGAAAAGGCGAGCGGCCATGCCCGGGGCGGTCAATGACCAGCACGGCGTAGCCATTTTCAACGAACCGCTGCGCCCAGCCCGGCCTGCCGTCGGGCGTGTCAAACCACTCCGTGCCCTGAAATCCTCCGCCATGCATCAGAACAACGGGAAAGGGCTGGCTCACGGTCTCCGGCGCTTCCCATTCCACATACATCGGACCGCGCTGATACGTAAGGCCGTTCTGTTCAGTTCGCTCGCCGGCGATCCAGAAATGTCCGCGACGCACCACGCGAGGCGGCGTTATACGCCAGGGGGCATAATACTGATGATTTTTCATTTTTTCTCCAGTTAAATCAAAGGTCAATAGCGCGAGCTCTTGCCGGGGTGATATCGGTAAACCGTGCAACATCGGCCATGACTTCAGGCATTTCAGGGGAACTCAAAGCTGACTCCATCGTTTTTTCATCACGGAAGCGACATTCGCAAATGGCGAGCGTTCCTGCCTGCCGGACTGCCGGAAAAAAAGCGATCGCACTGAGCAGGCCATGCTGATGCCACGCCTTCATTACCAACGGAAGGTGCTCGCTGACGTAATAGTCGCGATCAAACCGGCTCTGCGGATCGCCGTGATAGGTTACGTACAGGGTTACGGGTAAATGGTTCATCTCTCTGCCTCTTTGCAAACTCTTTTGTCAGGCTTTATCGCGCGTTAAGGAAGGTGATAACTGCGCTGTTCAGTTCAGCCGTGCACTCTTCCGGCAGCCAGTGGCCGCAGTCAGGAATTACCTTGCCCGTTACATTGGTTGCAAAGCGTCCGATCTGTTCGATTTGATACTTGCCCATACCGCCATGGCCGCCTCCGCCAATCGCCAGCACCGGCAAGGCAATTTTGTTCTGAGACAGCAGTTTGTTATCCGCGACGTCCTGATTGAGTACGCGGTAATACTCGAAAGCGGCGTGGAGGCTGTGTGGTTTGGCATAAGAGCGCGCGTAGAGATCCAGCAGCTCCGGGGTGAAAACTGCCTTGTTGGTGGCATGCTCTTTAATGAAATGTTCAAAGAAGAGGCGCTCTTTGCCGGCAATCAGGGTTTCAGCAAGATTATTTTTGGCGCTGAAGAAGCTGAAGTGCCATACCAGCGATTCTCCTTGCGGGGTAAATGCCGGAAATGACCAGATGCTTTCATCCGGTATCGGTGCCTCCATAAAGACCACGCGGCGCAGCTGGCTGGCATGTTTCACCACGAAGGGGTAGGTGTTCCAGTTCCCGATATCATGGGATACCAGATCGAAAGGCTGATTGCCGCTAAACTGCAAGGCAAGCTTGTAGAGCAGCGGCGCGACGTCAGTGGCGCGGTAAGAATGCGGCACGGCCGACTCCCCCAGTCCGGGCAGGTCTGGCGCCACGACCGTATGGTTTTTGGCCAGCTCAGGCATCAGGTGATGCCACTCATACCACGACTGACCGAACCCATGGACGAGGTATACCAGCGGCCCCTTTCCACCCTTAACGTAATGCAGGCGCACGCCGTCAATGACCTTATACTCGCTGGTAAAACCTGCCGGAACGGGAAATGCGTCGGCGGCGGATGACGGGGAAGTGACGAGCAGCGAAAACAGCGAGAGCAGGCAGGCCATAATGTGTTTCAACATAGATTTATTTCCTGTAATAAGAAGTTAAATTCAATCCGCAGCGTCGCGGTTAGCTGGTATGAGGTTGCCGCATGCCGGGCATAAAGCCGTATGCCTTCGCACGCCAGGCAATAAGCAGGGCCGCTGCCAGCAGAACGAACATCACCGGTGAGAACGCGCGCGCCCCCCAGGCGTCCAGCAAAATGCCGCCCACAATGCCGCCGCCGGCAATCGCACTGTTCCAGGCGACCACGTTCATCGACAGGGCGATGTCTGCGCCTTCTCCGGCGATATCCGCCAGCGCCGTCTGTAGCAATGTTGCCGCGCCACCAAACGTTAATCCCCAGATCGCCACGCCCGTGTAAATCACGACCGGCGCGCGCGACATCCAGATGAAAAGCAGGGAGACTACGGCAAATGTGGCCAGGCAGGTCAGCACGCTTAACCGCAGATGACGATCCACCACACGACCGGTGATCCAGATGGCGATCAGCGCAGCAAGTCCAAAGACCAGCAGCACGAGATCCACCCGACCGCTCAGGCCCGCCTGGGCTACAAAAGGCGCGATGAAGGTATAAAGAATGTTGTGCGCCAGCATCCAGGTGATGACCACGCTCAGCACGGGCCTGACGCCCGGCGTTATAAAGACTTTATGCAGCGGCAGCCGTTCATGGCTGGCCTGACCGGGATAGTCGGGCACTTTGGCGAGGACCCACACAATCAGCACCAGCGTCAGACCGGAAATCATCGCGAAGGCACTGCGCCAGCCGATGGCAGCGCCCAGCCAGGTGCCCAGCGGCACACCCAGCGATAAGGCGATCGGCGTGCCGACCATCGCTATCGCCATCGCTTTTCCCTGTTGATGAACCGCAACCATACGACGCGCATAGCCCGCCAGCAGGCTCCATGCAAGTCCTGCGGCCACGCCGGCAAAAAATCTTGCCGCCAGGGTGAGCCAGTAGCTGGCAGAAAAGGCGGTGATCGAATTGAAGAGAAGAAACCCGACGATGGTGAGTAACAGCACGTTTCTGCGGCGCCATCCCTGCGTGGCGATGGTCAGGGGAATGGCCGCAAGTAGCGATCCCAGGGCATAGGCGGTGACCAGCTGCCCGGCCAGAGCCGGTGAGATGTCCAGGCCCGAGGCCATTTGCGGTAACAGGCCTGCCGGCAGCGTTTCGGTAATGATGCAGATAAAGCCAGTCATTGCCAGCGCCAGAAGAGCCGCAATGGGAAGCCGCAGTTCTGCTGACTGATGCTGTTTCGTAAACTCAACCTGCCTTTGATGACAGTGAGTGTTTTTCTTATCCATAGCGCATTGTTACCTTAATTATGTATCAGTTGGTATGTATTTATATGTAAAGCTTCCCTCATCATCTTTTCAGGTCGGTTGAGGTAATGGGCACTGAAGAAAGATTAGAGCGTTTAATCTTGCTGATTGATCTGTACTGATTGATACATTAGTGGTGGATAAAATAGTTGTCAACTACTTGTGTATCGTTTGGTATAATAGTTTTATTTCTGATTTAATACCGGAGTCACTGCTATGGCAACAATGGGACGTCCACGAACCTTCGATCGGGACAAAGCTATCGAAGAGGCAATGTATCTTTTTTGGGAAAAGGGGTATGAGTCAACTTCACTCAGTGAGTTAAAAGCGGGCATTAGCAACGGGATTTCCGCCCCAAGCTTTTACGCCGCCTTCGGGTCCAAAGAAGCACTCTTCCGGGAATGTGTTCGATATTACCTTTCAACTTACGGTAGGGTAACGGAGCCGTTATGGAATGACGATCTGCCGCCGCGCTACGCTATTGAAACGACATTACGGCTTTCAGCCAGCATGCAGTGTGAAACCGGACATCCTAAAGGATGCATGGTGGGCTTAGGCGTAATGAGTGCAACATCTGCCGGGCATGCATCTGTTATCGAACCTCTGGCGAGGTCTCGAGAGCATACACGAGCAGGCATTACGCGTAATATTCAGCGTGGAATAGATAGCGGTGAGCTTAGCAAGAAAACGGATATCATCGCGTTAACCACCTCTTTTGATGCCTTTTTACTGGGGTTATCCACACTGGCGCGCGATGGCGTATCGCTCTCTGATATGAATAATTCCATAACAACAATTATGTCTGTATGGAATTCATACGCGATAAGGGACTAAAACGGTTATGCCTGAGACTTATTTAGAGTTAAAAATCACATTTCATCAGTTTACAATCAAGCACATAAACCTATTGACCTGCTCCCCGTTGAATAACAAAGTGTAAGCGTCCCCCTCCTGGCACAGGGCTGCTGTTGCAGCCCTAACAAGTTAGACTTCAATCGACTCTGATATCTCCAGAGCATCATCTACTTCAATACCTAGATAACGTACGGTGCTTTCGAGTTTTTTGTGGCCCAAAAGTAACTGGATCACTCTAATATTCTTTTTTTTATAGATCAGATATGGCTTGGTTCTGCGCATGGAATGGGTACTGTAGAGCGTTTCATCGAGTCCCAGCGTCTCAATCCATCCATGAAAAATACGATTATATTGTCTGGTCGAAATGTACCGTGAAGAACCAACGCGGGACTGGAAAAGATAGTCGCTACTACGTAGATGTGCCATTTTGATCCATGCGGCTACAGCCTCTCTGGTTCCCTTAGTCAGCTCAAACTGGCAGGGCTGCCCGTTTTTTGCTGCAGCACTGTCGCTCTGCTCGAAACAGAGTGTCCATAGGCCACATCAGAAACTTTTAACTTAACCAGATCACAGCCCCGAAGTTTACTGTCCAGAGCCATGTTAAACAGAGCCAAATCGCGGACTTTTCCTTCCAGCTCCCGGCGGATACGAATTCCCCAGATATGAAAGATCTGAAGAGGTCGCTTCTGGCCAATAATGCGGCTTTTGTTCCAGGGGGATATTATCATGTTCAGTCTCCATTAGGTTAGGAGATGTGATTATGGTTGTCCCATATGAGCGAGGAGCGGACGTTTTAGCGGATATCGGGTGCAGGCCTGGGGAACTGGAAACTTCAATTTTCTGTTCATGACGGTTCAACAGATAAAGGTAAAAAATTAGCGACTATCACGAAGGGTCTGGTGTGCAAACGACCATGAACCAAATGAAGTGAACCCTACAAAGTTTAAACGTTAGTGCTGGCTCCCCTGAAAGGAATTCTTAACGCGGGATCCTGTATTGACAGCAAGAAAAGGCTCCGATACCCTTAACTCCAGACATTTCAGATTCCCTGAATTGCGTAAGCGTTAACGTCAACCAACGCATTATTTACGAGCATATAAACGTATCGTATTTACAAGGTTGACTCAGTATGTCTGTTATGTCAGATAAAACGCCTCACGTTAAAAAATCCCTTTATTCACTGACCTTTATCGGTATTCTGCTCATTGCCTCTAACCTGAGAGCGCCAATAACCGCTCTGGGGCCAGTTATTCATGAAATCGCGGCTTCGTTTAACCTGTCTGGTGTCTATACAGGACTCCTTAACGCGCTGCCTTTACTCATTTTTGGGCTTGCCTCCCCCTTCGCACCCCTACTCACACGCAGAATAGGACTGGAGAAATCGCTTTTAACCGCAATAGTCTTAATAACCGCAGGATGTCTTACACGCTCGTCCCTAGGGGGAATGGGGTTGTGGACAGGGACATTCATTATCGGCCTGGGAATAGCCGTTGCGAACGTGCTGATTGTGCCGTTAATTAAACGTGACTATCCAGGCCATACCGCGCGCTGTATAGGGCTATACGCTGCCACCATGGCTCTGACCGCAGCTTTATCAAGCGGAATAGCTTTCCCGTTGTCAGCACTCAGCAGCGCAACATGGAGAGTGTCATTGGGTATCTGGGTAATCCCTGCAGCTTTTGCTCTTATCATCTGGATGAAAGTATGCGCCAGAACGGATAAAGAGGCGGATTTAACCACGAAACCTGTTGTCAGGAGCATAAGCTCCGTCTGGAAAAGCGGCGTGGCCTGGCAGGTTTCAATGTTTATGGCTCTGCAGACGATGGTCTTTTACACGCTTATTGACTGGTACCCTTCAATGGCGAATGAACATGGCGTCAGCTCATCTGCGGCAGGTTTCCATCTGTTCATCTATCAGGCCGTTGCCGTCGTCGCTAATCTGTCTACTGCCCTATTCATTACCCGGCTGAAGGATCAGCGATTGCTGGGACTGGTGTGCTCATTATTTATTACTTCTGGCGTTGCTGGTCTCCTGATAATGCCGGGAATATCAGTACTCTGGCTCATCCTTGCAGGAATCGGTGCGGGTATGTCTATGGTCACTTGCCTTACCCTTTTTGGGCTGAGAGCCCGGGAGCATCACCAGGCGGGACAGCTGTCGGGCAAGGCACAGTGCATTGGCTATCTGATTGGTGCTCTGGGACCCTGTCTTGCAGGCATACTGCATGGCCATACCCATACCTGGAGTTCAATCCTTCTCTGTTTGATTCTTATTTCGCTTGTTCAGGCTTATTTTTCATGGCAGGCGGGCAGAAACAGATTTGTTTAAAGAGTATGTGCCCGCCCTGATTCAGATATATTTTCTATCATGTAATGCAAATAGCAGGAAGGGACGTGGATAGGGTATTGGTTCGAAGAAAGTTGAATAAAGGACTATCAGCTATTGCCATGAAATATTAAATAAACCTAGCTGGCCATCATTCAATAGTTATGTCCGCTTCACGCCCTGAGACATTTGACAAGCTTTCTACGGCATTAGTAAGGGCGATTTTCGCGCTTCCAGTGCCAGCAAATATTTCGCTTCGTCATAACGGGTTCTGATCTTCCAGCAGCGGTAAATAATCCTTATCCATTTGAATGCCAGAGCCCGGATCGCTGATTGATGAGATTTTCCTTTTTCTCGCAGCCCCTGATAATCCAGCTTGGCCCCGTATGATGAGTTAACCGTCTTGGCAGCCCATTCGACAAAGGTTTGCCTGACGAACCTGGCACACTGCCATCGCCAGTGAACCCAGGATTTCTGGCCACTTCGTTCAGTCACCGGTGCAATACCTGCGTAGTTTTGAATTTCCTCAGCGCTGTTGAAGCGGTCGCGGTTATCACCCAGTGCGGCAAGCATACGTGGGCCCATACACGGCCCTATGCCCGGTAGTGATTTGAACAGCCCTGCATCCGGAAGCATATCGAATAACGATTCGATTCGTTCGTCGTAGGTTCTGATAAGTTCACTTACAACTTTGATTTGTGATGCAAGAGCTGTTGCCATTAGCGCGTTCGCCTCGATGACACTTTTATCAGTGGTCAGGGGAATCGCGTTGGCAATGCTTGTAACCCGCTGTTCTGTATACGCAACAGCGGGACCACCTCTTGCGTTCATAAAATGACGGACGGTATCACTCCGGGCACGTTTGAGCTGCTGCAGGCTTGGCCAGCGGATTATGAGCTCACAGAACAATGAACTGTCCCGATGCGAGAACCATTCCAGGGGTTGAGGATAATACTGCTTAAGCGTGTTAATGAACCGATTAACAAAGCGGCGTTTGTCTTCTACCAGCAGCCTACGCTGCTCGACTAGTTGTAGAAGTAATCGGATATCAGCATTGTCGGGTTCGATGGCTTTTATCTTTTGGGGATAGCGAAGCATCAGATCTAACGCCAACTCGGCATCCTGAGGATCATCCTTCGCACCACTTGGCCAGAAGGTCTGCCGATAGCGGGCCAATGATAACGCGTGTACAGGAAAGACAGTCATAAAGAGGTACTTCTGGAGAGCATACACTACCGGGCCTTTCTTCAGTTCAAGGTCGATAGCGATCCTGCCTTTGATCTTCTGGTGCAACTCATTGAGCCAGGTATCAAGCGCTTCCGGCGTATGGTGAATCACATGGAATGTGCGCTCACCGTTTTTAAACTGAACGCAGAC
>NZ_JBGFFX010000016.1:0-127085 GCF_041224955.1 Erwinia aeris
CCCGCAGCGGATAAAGCGCGCAGGGGCCCGGAATCTCCCTTTACGGCCCGGCTGCGGGCCAGTGATGCCCTACTTACTGCTGTTCTTCTAACCAGTTTAAAATAAAGTCTGTAACCATAATTGCGTTATTAATATCCAGCAAGGGCACAGGCAAAGAGAAAGCAGAATCTGCGGCAACCGCAATAACGTGTTCATCAAACAGCTCGCTGAAACACTGTTCGCTCCCTCCACGCCACAGCACTATTTTGGGCACCGGCTCATGTTTAAAACCTTCCACTAAAATAATATCTGTCAGAGAAGGATCCATACGGCTGGCGAGAAAGCGAAGATCCGGCTCATTATGCTCAGGCGTTTCGGTAATCAATGCCCAACGCTGCGGATTATAAACCATCACCTGATCGGCTCCTGCCTTACGTAATTCATAGCTATCCTTGCCGGGCGTATCGATATCCATATTATGATGGGTATGTTTGATCAGGCTTGTACGGATCCCTCGCTGTTTTAAAATGGCAATAACCTGCTTTAACAGCGTCGTTTTGCCTGTCCCGCTCCAGGCCGCGATGGCTAAAAGGGGGATCATCCGCGTTCTCCTGCAATAAGATCTTCATAACGATTAATATTATTAAACGCGTCAGGACAATCGTTAAAATCCACGCTGTGTCCGCCTGCCTGCTGGAGAAAAATCATCACCTTCCGTTCTCCCTTTATCAGAAAGCTTTTCAGCGGCTCAATTAAACTGACATGCATTAATGCCAGAGTGGGATGATCGCGTCCGTCAGATTTAGCCCAAACCACAGGTGCATCCCGTTTAGCCTGCCACAGGCGAGAAACTAAATCTTCTGGCAGTAAAGGGGTGTCGCAAGAGACAAAAACCACCCATTCCGTCTCGATTTTTTCCAGCGCTGCCAGCATACCGGCTAACGGCCCCGGAAAATCCGGCAGCGTATCGGTTATAACCGACAGGCCGGTTTGCTGATAAACAGACAAATTACGGTTGGCGCTGATACACACACGGCTGACCTGAGGTCGTAGGCGACCCAGAACGTGCTGATAGAGCGGTTTTCCCTGATACAGCACCAGCCCTTTATCTTCGCCGCCCATGCGGCTGCCGCGCCCGCCTGCAAGAATGACGCCTGTAATCGAAACGGTATCTGAACCGCAAAAACGCATAAGCTGTAGACCCTCTTTTTTTGTGGGATTAACCCTGCTACCGTAGCGGAACCCGAATCTCACAGGAACCCTATTATGAAATGTCACCGTCTTAACGAGTTAATTTCACTGCTGCAGCCAGCCTGGCAACAGGAACCCGATCTGAATTTAGTGCAATTTTTGCAGAAAATGGCGGATGAGGCCGGATTTACTCAGCCCCTGGCCGACCTGAGCGATGACGTGCTGATTTATCATCTTAAACTACGCAATGCTGACAAAAGCGAAGCTATCCCGGGCCTGCAAAAAGATTATGAAGACGATTTCAAAACGGCGCTGCTTCGCGCGCGCGGCGTTATTAAAGATTAACTGCCGCTGTTCATCCGACGTACCGGCGATTAATGGTATCCTCAATGCATGACGATTATCGATGAGTACGCCGGATGACTGAACCCGCCTTTAACTTTCAAAACCTTAATCCTGATACGATCCTGGATGCGCTCTGGGAAACGGGCATCCGCGTTGAATCGGGGCTTACCGCGCTGAACAGCTACGAAAATCGGGTATATCAGTTTTCCGACGAGGACAAAAAGCGTTACGTGGTGAAATTCTATCGTCCTCAGCGCTGGTCTTCGCTGCAAATCGAAGAAGAACACCGGTTTACTGCCGAGCTGCTGGCTGATGAGGTCCCTGTGGCCGCACCGCTTGTGCTGCAAGGGCAAACGCTGCATCAACATAACGGCTACTGGTTTACCGTTTTCCCCAGCCTGGGAGGACGGCAATACGAAACGGATAACTACGACCATCTGGAATGGGTTGGTCGTTTTCTGGGACGTATTCACCAGACGGGACGTAAAAAAACCTTTGATGCTCGTCCGACCTTTGGTCTGGAGGAGTATATCCACGAACCTCATCAGGTGCTTGAATCCAGCACGTTGATCCCGGCCAAACTGAAACAGAATTTATTGGCAAGCGTCGATCTGCTCAGCGCAACTTTACAAAAGTGCTGGCATACTCAGTGGCAGCCGCTTCGTCTGCACGGCGATTGCCATCCCGGCAATATTCTGTGGCGCGATGGCCCGCTGTTTGTGGATCTGGACGACGCTCGTAATGGCCCTGCCGTACAGGATCTATGGATGCTGGTTAACGGCGATCTTCAGGAGCAGCGTATTCAGTGGGATATCCTGCTGGAAGCCTACGGTGAATTCTGCGAGTTCGACACACACGAATTGTCACTGATTGAGCCTTTACGCGCTATGAGGATGGTTTATTATCTGGCGTGGATTGTGCGCCGCTGGGAAGATCCGGCGTTTCCGGCCAGCTTTCCATGGATGACGGACGAAGATTTCTGGCGCAGACAGATCGCTATTTTCAATGAGCAGACCCGGCTGTTGCAGGAGCCACCGCTGCAGCTGATGCCTGCATTCCAGGGCTGATCGCCTTTTCCGGTCAGCCTCTTTTGCTGTTAGGAGAGAGTTTCCAGATGAAAAAGATTTTATTCGCGCTGATTGGTGTTTTTCTGGCGTTCAGCGCTTCTGCTGCCCAGTTTACCGATGGACAGCAGTACGTCACGATACAGAAACCTGTTACCGGCGAGCCTCAGGTTGTGGAGTTTTTCTCTTTCTTCTGCCCGCACTGCTATGAATTCGAACACGTCTGGCACGTTAGCGACGCGGTGAAAAAAGCCGTGCCTGCCGGCACTAAAGTGACTAAATATCACGTTGAATTCCTCGGCGGCGAAATGGGCAAAGTGGTGACTCAGGCATGGGCCGTTGCCATGGCGCTGGGTGTGGAAGATAAAGTCACTGCTCCGCTGTTTGAAGGCATCCAGAAAACCCAGACCATCACCGATCCGGCCAGCCTGAAAGCGGCCTTTGTGAAGGCAGCCGGCATCAAGCCGGAAGAATACGATGCGGCCTGGAACAGCTTTGTGGTGAAATCGCTGGTAGCCCAGCAGGAAAAAGCAGCGGTCGATGTCGATCTGCGCGGCGTGCCGGCGATGTTTGTTAACGGTAAATATATGGTTAACAACGGTGGCCTGGATACCAGCTCGATGGATAATTACACGCAGCAATACGCTAACGTCGTAAAATTCCTGTTAACCCAAAAGTAAGCCATATTTTGACGCAGCGAGGGTTTCAACCTCGCTGTGTCGGTTAAACCGCCTCTTCATTTCCTCGTCAGATCAAAATTCTTCCGATCGCTTTTTCTTGCTAAAGATCCACCAGATCGTTTAGCCGCTAATTTATATCCACATTAATGCAAATTACCTTTGGGCAAGGATCCTTAGCGGTTAAATATTTAAGTTATTGAAAATTATCGATTTAAATAATTGGTATAGCCCGGTACGCCAGCTGTATTAATATGTTATGAAATTTACACACAAAGTTATCCACAGGAAGCGTTTGCGAAACAGGCCGCAAAACAAAGGCGTGTCGCCCGGAGATATTTCATATTTCCGGTATAGCTGTGGCATCCTTACCCTATAGTGAAATTTAACCCGGAATGTGACAAACCTATGGCACAAATTGCAGAAAACCCGCTTATTCTGGTAGATGGCTCGTCCTACCTGTATCGCGCATATCATGCGTTTCCTCCGCTGACCAACAGCGCCGGCGACCCTACCGGCGCTATGTACGGCGTGCTGAATATGCTGCGCAGCCTGCTGCTGCAATATAAACCCAGCCATGTTGCGGTCGTTTTCGATGCCAAGGGCAAAACGTTTCGTGATGAACTTTTTGAGCACTACAAATCCCATCGGCCGCCTATGCCGGACGATCTGCGTGCGCAGATTGAGCCACTGCACAATATGGTCAGGGCAATGGGACTGCCGTTATTAGCGGTATCGGGCGTGGAAGCCGATGACGTTATCGGTACCCTGGCGCTGGAGGCGGGTAAAAAGGGCATACCCGTTTTAATCAGCACCGGCGATAAAGATATGGCGCAGCTGGTCACGCCAAATATCACCCTTATCAACACCATGAATAACGCTATTCTTGGCCCGGACGAGGTGGTGGAGAAATACGGCATTCCACCCTCGCTGATTATCGATTTTCTGGCGCTGATGGGCGACGCTTCGGACAATATTCCGGGCGTGCCGGGCGTAGGCGAGAAAACGGCGCAGGCGCTGTTACAGGGACTTGGCGGTATTAAAGATATCTATGAGAACCTGGATAAAGTCGCCGATCTCTCCTTCCGCGGTGCCAAAACCATGGCGGCTAAGCTGGAGCAAAACAAGGAGGTCGCTCTCCTTTCTTACCAGCTGGCCACCATCAAAACTGATGTGCCGCTCGATGCAGGCTGTGAAGAGCTGATCGTTAGCGAGCCTGCTGTCGAAGAACTGCTGACGCTGTTCCGTCGCTATGAATTCAAACGCTGGATCACCGATCTGGAGGAGGGCAAATGGCTACAGGGGAAAAAGGGCGGCGCTGCTGCACAGAAAACCCTGGCGGAACAGCCGGAAAGCCCGCAGCCTGAAGCGACCAGCATTCTGGCGACGGATGGCTACGTCACTATCCTTGACGAGGAGACCTTTGCCGACTGGTTGCAAAAGTTACAGGCAAGCGAGCTTTTCGCTTTTGACCTGGAAACCGATTCGCTGGATACGTTGAGCGCCAATATCGTCGGCATCGCTTTCGCTGTGGCGCCGGGTGAGGCCGCTTACCTGCCGGTTGCTCACGACTACCTCGACGCACCTTTGCAGCTCGATCGTAAAGAGGTGCTGGCGCGCCTGAAACCGCTGCTGGAAGATAAAAAACTGTTCAAAGTTGGTCAGAACCTGAAATACGATCGCGGCGTGCTGAACAACTATGGTATTGAACTGCAAGGTATTAAATTCGATACCATGCTGGAATCCTACGCGCTAAACAGCGTGGTGGGCCGTCACGATATGGATACGCTGGCTTCACGCTGGCTGAACCATAAAACCGTGACCTTTGAGGAAATCGCCGGGAAAGGCAAAAAGCAGCTGACGTTTAATCAGATTGCTCTTGAGCAAGCGGCGCACTATGCGGCGGAAGATGCGGACGTAACGCTACAGCTGCATCTGAAAATGTGGCCGGAGCTGGAAAAAGAGCAGGGGCCAAAAGAGGTTTTCGAAAATATCGAAATGCCGCTGGTGACGGTGATCTCCCGTATTGAACGTAACGGCGTGCTGATTGACCAGGCTATCCTTGCCAAACATTCTCAGGAGCTGACCACGCGTCTGGCAGAGCTGGAGCAGAAAGCGCACGAGCTGGCGGGTGAGCCCTTTAATCTTTCCTCTACTAAACAGTTGCAAACCATTCTGTTTGAAAAACAGGGCATTAAGCCAACCAAGAAAACGCCCGGCGGCGCGCCGTCCACCAGCGAGGAAGTGCTGGCCGAACTGGCGCTGGACTATCCGCTGCCAAAAGTTATTCTGGAGCACCGTGGCCTTTCCAAGCTGAAATCAACCTACACCGACAAACTGCCGGTAATGATTAATCCGCTGACCGGCCGCGTGCACACTTCTTATCATCAGGCGGTGACGGCCACGGGACGCCTTTCTTCTACCGATCCTAATCTGCAGAACATTCCGGTACGCAATGAGGAAGGACGTCGTATCCGCCAGGCCTTTATCGCTTCTGAGGGCCATCAGATCCTGGCGGCGGACTACTCGCAAATCGAGCTGCGTATTATGGCGCACCTTTCTCAGGACAAAGGGTTACTGAGCGCCTTCTCGGCAGGAGAAGACATTCACCGTGCCACGGCGGCGGAAGTGTTTGGCATGGCGCTGGATAAGGTGACGGGCGAGCAGCGTCGCAGCGCAAAGGCTATCAACTTTGGCCTGATTTACGGCATGAGCGCTTTTGGTTTGTCGCGTCAGCTTAATATCGGCGCGGGCGAAGCCAGAAAATACATGGATCTCTATTTTGAACGCTATCCTGGCGTGCTGGAATATATGGAAAGCACGCGCCAGCAGGCGGCGGAAAAAGGCTATGTCTCTACGCTGGATGGTCGTCGTCTTTATCTGCCGGACATTAAAGCCAGCAACGCGATGCGTCGCAAAGCGGCCGAGCGGGCAGCAATCAACGCGCCAATGCAGGGCACGGCTGCCGATATCATCAAAAAGGCTATGATTGCCGTCGACGGCTGGCTGACGCCGCAGGCTAATCCTGATGTGAAGATGATCATGCAGGTTCACGATGAACTGGTATTTGAGGTGAAAACGTCGGAAATCGAAGCGGCAACGGTGAAAATCCGCGAGCTGATGGAAAACAGTATGCAGCTGGACGTGCCGCTGCGTGTCGATGTGGGCGTAGGGCATAACTGGGACGAAGCGCATTAAGCTGAGGCCGGGCTAAGGCCCGGCTTTATCAATGTGATGCCGGAAAGCGCTTTAGCCTGTCAATTAATGAGCGCTTATAAGCGATAACACCGCGCATAACGTCAGCGTTAACCTGTTATCGCTCAAACATTTTTTTTGCGCCTTCGCTACCTGAAAACTATTTTTCTGTGAAGTGTATTCGATAAAAAAGGGAATTTTGTGAAACGGGGCGGTAAAAAATCCTTTTGAGGCCTGAAAAAATCATGTAGAGTTGAAGATGTAGGGTACAGAGGTAAGATGTTCTATCTTTCAAACCGTTTACTTCACGTAACCGGATTTGGCTGAATATTAGCCGCCCCAGTCGTTATGACTGGGGCGTTTTTTATTGGGCGTCGTTCAGCCGGATATCAGGCTTCTGGTAACGTTTCTTCCGTCGCTGGTGGAATTTCACTGAACCAGCTGTCCAGTTTCAGGCGCAATTTATCGACGCCCAATTTCTTAAGCGAAGAGAAAGCTTCAACCTGTACATCGCCGACGAACCCTTTAGCGGCTTCGCGTACCAGATTTAACTGCGCTTTACGCGCGCCGGAAGCCAGCTTGTCCGCCTTGGTCAGCAGCACCAGCACCTGAATGCCGCTCTGTACCGCCCATTCAATCATCTGTCGATCCAGATCCTTCAGCGGATGACGGATATCCATCAGCACAACCAGCCCTTTCAGACACTGACGCATCTGAAGATATTCTGCCAGCGAACGCTGCCATTTTAACTTCATCTCTTCCGGCACTTCGGCATAGCCATAGCCAGGCAAATCCACCAGGCGATAGCCTTCGGTGACCTGAAACAGGTTAATCAGCTGGGTGCGGCCGGGCGTTTTACTGGTACGGGCCAGGCTCTTCTGATTGGTTAGCGTATTCAACGCGCTGGATTTGCCGGCATTAGAGCGTCCTGCAAACGCCACTTCAATACCGATATCGGCTGGAAGGTGGCGGATGTCGGGCGCGCTGGTGACAAAGTGGGTAAGGTTATAATTCCAGCCAGACAAGTTAGAAACTCCAGATAATAAGAACAATTGCGCAGAGTATACCCTGTATGGATTAAAAGCGCCCAGCCGCACGCGGCGCGGCGGTGGCTTTGTAAGAGATTGGCTATACTTTTTGCCAGAACTTTACCTTTTCTTTCCAGCTTTTAAAAATTAAGTTATTTAAAATCAATAGCTTATTATTTTAAGGCCAAACATTAATAAATTTTTTCGTAACTTACCTTGTGAGTTTCTCCATATAGTCTACATTTGTTGTCAGAGCCAGGACGGCTCACTTCAGGATGAAGCGCTCAGGGGGATGCCAGGAAGGTACTGAGCAGGGAAGGAAAGTGTCGGGGAACGGCTCATCTGAAGGGAAAGGACTGCGTCCACGGAGGACGGCATGGCAAGGGAAAACCGGGAAGTTGGATGCCAAAAAGGATGCTGACTTAGTCAGTCCTTCTGCGGAAGGTGCGAAAAAAGGCGACAGGGTGACCTGGCGCCTTTTTTCTTTGTCTGCTTTCTGCTAGATTCCGCCGCAATTCTATACTGAAGATAAACAGTCTGAGAGCAGAAACCATGAAGCAACCTGTACGCGATTCGCAGAAAAAACCGGCGGCAAAAGCGAAGCGTAAAACGCGCGATGAAATCAACACGGAAGCGCGCGATCGTAAACGCGATAAGAAACATCGCGGCCACGCCTCCGGCAGTCGCGCTAACCCCGTAGCGGCGACAAAGAAAAACGGCGAAAGCGCTAAAGAGAAAGATCCACGTATTGGCAGTAAAACGCCGGTAGCGCTGGGCGCTGCTGCCGCGCAGCCCGCGAAAAAAGCTAAGCCGGTGAAAAAAGCCGAAGAGAAGAAACCCCGTCTGACGCCGGAAGAAGAGCTGGCGAAGCTCGAAAACGACGAGCGGCTGGATGCGCTGCTGGATCGGCTGGAAAATGGCGACACCCTGAAAGCAGAAGAGCAGGCGTGGCTTGACCAGACGCTGGATCGCATCGACACGCTGATGGAACAGCTGGGGATCGCGCTGGATGACGAAGTCGAAGATGAAGAAGCTGAAGAGGATATGTATCGCCTGCTTAAAGGCGGTAATTAATCCCGGCGATGCTTTTCGGACTTACTTAAAGGACGGCGCCAACGGGCGCCGTTTCTGCATAAGGTATCTCTGCCAATGATTTGGCCTGGATCAATTTACCTGCTGATTCTGTTCTGCTGCCTGCTCTGGATGTTGGGTAAACTACGGCGTCTGTCCCGGCTGAAAGCCCGGCTACGCAGACCGACCGTCCTGCCGACAGCGCCTCCGCGACGGTCAACACGCCAATGCAGGAGAGAATATCGTGACGCAGACAATTGAGTGGGATCCCGTCCTGCTGCAAAAATATAATATCTCGGGTCCCCGTTACACTTCTTATCCTACCGCGCTGGAGTTCAGCGAGGCTTACCGCGAAGCCGATTTTATCCGTGCCAGCCAGCGTACTCCCCATCGCCCGCTGTCGCTTTATATTCATATTCCTTTCTGCCATCGCCTTTGCTACTTCTGCGGCTGTAATAAAGTCGTTACCCGTCATCAGCATAAAGCTGACGACTATCTGGAAGCTTTAGCCGTAGAAATCGCCAGTCGCGCCGCGCTTTTCCGCAACCGAACCGTGACGCAGATGCACTGGGGCGGCGGCACGCCTACTTTTCTCAGTAAAGCGCAGATTTCCACACTGATGGCGCTGCTGCGTCAGCACTTTGCCTTCAGCGACGAGGCGGAGCTTTCCATTGAAATCGATCCGCGAGAAATTGAAGCGGACGTGATCGATCATCTCTTTGCCGCAGGTTTTACCCGGCTGAGCATGGGCGTGCAGGATTTCAATAAAGAGGTGCAGGAAAAGGTTAACCGCGTACAGGATGAGCAGACTATCGTCGCGCTTATCGAGCGGGCAAAGCGGGTGGGCTTCAGCTCTGTTAATCTCGATTTGATTTATGGCTTACCGAAGCAGACGCCGGAAAGCTTTGCCTTTACCCTGCAAAAGGTCATTGCGCTGAACCCCGACAGGCTTAGCGTCTTCAATTATGCGCATATGCCCGCGCACTTTGCCGCGCAGCGGAAAATTAAAGAGGCCGATCTGCCCGATCCCCAACAGAAACTGACCATCCTGCAACAGTCCATTGCCGCGCTGATGGCCTCCGGCTACCAGTTTATCGGTATGGACCACTTTGCCAGACCGGAGGACGAGCTGGCCGTTGCCCAGCGGGAAGGCAAGCTGCATCGCAACTTCCAGGGGTATACCACGCAGGGAGACAACGATCTGCTGGGCCTGGGCGTCTCCGCCATCAGTATGATCGGCGGCGGCTATGCGCAAAACCAGAAAGGGCTAAAAGAGTGGTATGACGCCGTGGCTAAGCAGGGTACGGCGCTCTGGCGCGGCGTAGAGCTGTCGGGCGACGATATCCTGCGCCGCGAGGTGATTAAAACGCTGATGTGTAATTTCTCACTGGATTTCGCCGCTTTTACCTCGCACGGCGTCACCTTTACCGACTATTTTGCGGAGGATCTGGCGCTGCTTGAGCCGCTGATTGCAGACGGGCTGGTGGAGCGCAGCGAGAAGGGCCTTCAGGTCACTTCTAAGGGGCGCCTGCTGGTCAGGAATATCTGCATGTGCTTTGACCGCTATCTACGCCAGCAAACGCGCCTACAGCAGTTCTCGCGGGTGATCTGAAAAGAGGCGAGCATAAAAAAGCCGGAAACAAAAACGTTCCCGGCTTTTTAGTGCTGAAATTTTTGGCGCCTCAGCCTGGAAATTTCAGCATTGCTGCGCACAGCACGGCGGCCATAGCCGTTTGCGGCAGATGCGCGGCACCCGTCTGCGCGTAGTGCGTCACCACATGAATTAACGATTCCAGCATTATCTTCCTCCCCGATAACGGTTCAGAATGATACTGACTGATACCGATGTGTAAAGTCGCAAAAGCATAAAAAATGCGCGAATCGACGTTTTTTTATGCTTCTTCTGCTTTACTCCATACCCAGCTCTTTCAGCTTGCGGGTCAGCGTGTTTCGCCCCCATCCCAACAGTCGCGCCGCTTCCTGCTTGTGGCCTTGTGTATGACGCAGCGCGGTAGTCAGCAGCGTGCGCTCCATCTCTGGCTGTGCTTCCGATAACAAGTTTTGATGACCGGAACGCAGCGCGCGATCGGCCCACTGCGCCAGCAGCGTCGCCCAGCTGTCGGGCAGTGACTGCACGGGATTGTCCGGCGTGGCGGTTTCAAACAGCTCCGGCGGCAAATCCTGGATCAGCACTTCCTGGCCGGCGGCCATCACCGTCAGCCAGCGGCAGGTATTTTCCAGCTGGCGCACGTTGCCTGACCAGTGCAGGCGGGTCAGTGCCGTTTCGGTTTCGGGATGCAGAATTTTTGCCTCGACGCCCAGCTCGCGTGCCGCGACCTGAAGGAAATAGCGCGCCAG
Source organism: Erwinia aeris (assembly GCF_041224955.1). Classification (NCBI taxonomy): domain Bacteria; kingdom Pseudomonadati; phylum Pseudomonadota; class Gammaproteobacteria; order Enterobacterales; family Erwiniaceae; genus Erwinia; species Erwinia aeris. Next base: position 10,909 of record NZ_JBGFFX010000016.1, read on the forward strand.
ACGAGGGATATCCTCACGACGCTCCCGCAGCGGCGGCAGATGCACGCGGATAACGTTCAGGCGGTGAAACAGATCCTCGCGGAATTTGCCTTCCTGTACCCGCAGCTCCAGGTTCTGGTGCGTGGCGGCGATGATCCTGACGTCGACTTTGACCGGCGCATAGCCGCCGACGCGATAAAACTGGCCGTCGGCCAGCACGCGTAATAAACGAGTCTGCACATCCAGCGGCATATCGCCAATTTCATCCAGAAACAGCGTGCCGCCGTCGGCCTGTTCGAAACGTCCCTGACGGATTTGATTAGCGCCCGTAAATGCGCCTTTCTCATGGCCGAAAAGCTCCGACTCAATCAGATCCTTCGGGATAGCCGCCATGTTCAGCGCGATAAAAGGCGCCTTCGCGCGCGGGCTGTGGCGATGCAGCGCGTGCGCCACCAGCTCTTTGCCCGTGCCCGACTCGCCGTTGATCAATACGCTGATTGAAGAACGCGAGAGGCGGCCGATAATACGAAACACGTCCTGCATCGCCGGCGCTTCGCCGATGATATCGGTAGTCGGGCCGCTGACCGGCTGGTTGCGCGGCTGCTGCTGCTCCTGATAGTGGCTGATCGCGCGTTCCACTAACGCCACGGCTTCATCGATATCAAAGGGTTTTGGCAGGTAATCGAATGCGCCTTGCTGATAGGCGCTGACGGCCGCATCCAGATCGGAGTGTGCGGTCATAATAATTACCGGCAGCATCGGATGACGTTGCTTAATTTGTTTCAGTAACGCCAGTCCGTCCATGCCGGGCATACGAATATCGGAAAGCAAAACGTCCGGGGTTTTGGTGGCAAGCGCGTCCAGCACCTCGCTCGCGCTGTCAAACGTGGCGCAGTTTAAACCGGCTCCAGTAAGCGCGCGTTCAAGCACCCAGCGGATGGAGCTATCGTCATCGACGATCCAGACTATCCCTCGTTGCATAGAAACCTCACTGGCGAATAGGCAAATAAACGGAAAATTCGGTGTGGCCAGGCCAACTGTTAAATTCTATTTTTCCCGAATGCTGATCGATCAGGCTGCGGGCGATCGACAGGCCTAAACCGGTGCCGCCTTCGCGGCCGCTCACCATCGGGTAAAACAGCGTGTCCTGTAGCTGAGCCGGAATGCCGGGGCCGTTATCTTCAATATCGATACGGGCCACCAGGCGATAGCGGACGCCGTGCAGCGTTAGCTGAAATGCGGTGCGGGTGCGCAGCGTAATGGCTCCGCCTTTTTCTCCCAGCGCCTGTAGCGCGTTACGCACCACGTTTAGCAGCACCTGTTCGATTTGGTCCGGGTCATGCGGCAGCTCCGGCAGGCTGGGGTCGTAATCTCTGATCAGCGTAACGTTATCGGGCAGCTCCATTGAGACCAGGTTAACCACGCGCTCGGCGACCTGATGGATGCTTTGCGTAACGTGCATGCCCGGCTGCTGCGGGCCAAGCAGGCGATCCACCAGGTTACGCAGGCGATCGGCCTGTTCGATAATGACTTTGGTATATTCCGTTAAGGCCGGGTCAGGCAGGGCTTTTGCCAACAGCTGCGCCGCGCCGCGTAATCCCCCTAACGGATTTTTAATTTCATGCGCCAGCCCGCGAACTAAATCCCGTGCGGCGACCTGTTGAGCATGCTGAAGCTGTTCCTGACTGAGGCGACGCTGATTGTCCATCGGCGCCATTTCCAGCAGGATTAGCCCGTCCGGCAGCAGCTGCGCCGTTAAAGACATAATATGCGCGCGGCTGTCGACGACCAGCGTAACCTCGCTGTCGGTAAACCCCTGACCGGCATTCAGACTCTCGCGCATCACCCCGATGTTCAGGGAAAAATAGCCCATCAAATCCGGCAGCGGCGTGCCAAAGAGCTTGCGGGAGCTTTGCGCCAGCAGTTGCTGAGCGGCGGGATTGGCGTAATGCACCACCAGTTCGCTGTCGACCAGCAGTATGCTGTTAATCAGCGAGTTGAGGATCTGCCCGGCATCGGGCTGCGTGCCTGTTGCCATAACAGCGTTCTCCTGCACTATTTTAGTGCATTATAGTCATGGAACCTGAAATTCGTCTCTCTGCGCGTGGCGCTCACGGCGAAAAAAGCCCATCCGGAGATGGGCTGAAAATTTCCACGGCAACACTATCTCCGGCGTTCGTTACGCTGCGGCCCGTGTTCACCCGAATCACTGAGCCTGCCGTAGCCGCTTTAACGCGACGAGTCGCCGGAGTCAGAAATCAGACGCTGTAGTACAGTTCGAACTCAACCGGGTGCGGCGTCATGCGAACGCGATCCATTTCAGCCTTGCGCAGGTCGATGTACGCATCGATGGTGTCGTCGGTGAACACGCCGCCACGAGTCAGGAACTCACGGTCTTCGTTCAGCGCGTTCAGCGCCTCTTCCAGCGAGCCGGCTACTTTTGGAATTTCAGCTTCTTCTTCCGGCGGCAGGTCGTACAGGTTTTTGTCCATCGCGTCGCCAGGATGGATCTTGTTGATGATGCCGTCCAGGCCAGCCATCAGCAGCGCGGCGAAGCACAGATATGGGTTAGCGGCTGGATCCGGGAAGCGGGCTTCAATACGGCGCGCTTTCGGGCTGGCAACCACTGGAATACGGATAGAGGCAGAACGGTTACGGGCAGAGTAGGCCAGCATAACCGGCGCTTCGTAACCCGGAACCAGACGCTTGTAGGAGTTGGTAGTCGGGTTAGACAGGGCGTTGATCGCTTTAGCGTGCTTGATCACACCGCCGATGTAGAACAGGGCCATTTCAGACAGGCCGCCGTATTTGTCGCCAGCGAACAGGTTGGTGCCGCCTTTGGACAGGGACATATGGCAGTGCATACCGGAACCGTTATCGCCAAAAATTGGTTTTGGCATAAAGGTCGCGGTTTTGCCGAAAGCGTGCGCCACATTGTGCACGACATATTTGTAGATCTGAATTTCGTCGGCTTTTTTGGTCATGGTGTTGAAGCGGGTGGCCACTTCGTTCTGACCTGCGGTCGCCACTTCGTGGTGATGAGCTTCAACAACCAGACCCATCTGCTCCATGGTCAGACACATAGCAGAACGGATGTCCTGTGAAGAGTCGACCGGTGGCACCGGGAAATAGCCGCCTTTCAGGCCCGGACGGTGGCCTTTGTTGCCGCCTTCATATTCTTTGCCGGTGTTCCATGCCGCTTCGATATCATCGATAGCCACGTGAGAGCCAGAGGTGGTCGCGCCGAAACGCACATCGTCAAACAGGAAGAATTCTGGCTCCGGGCCAAACAGCACGGTGTCCGCAATGCCGGAAGAACGCAGGAAATCTTCGGCGCGCTTGGCGATAGAACGTGGGTCGCGATCGTAGCCCTGCATGGTGCCTGGCTCAAGGATGTCACAACGAATGATAAGCGTAGAGTCTTCAAAGAAAGGATCCAGGACCGCGGTGGTCGCGTCCGGCATCAGCACCATGTCGGATTCGTTAATGCCTTTCCAGCCGCCGATGGAGGAGCCGTCAAACATTTTGCCTTCTTCGAAGAAGTCAGCGTTAACCTGGTGAGCAGGAATGGTAACGTGCTGCTCTTTACCTTTGGTGTCAGTGAAGCGCAGGTCAACAAATTTGACTTCATGCTCGTTCATCATCGACAGAACGTGTTCAGCGGACATACTTAACTCTCCTGGATTTGTCATGGTCGTCGGTTAGAGAACTTTCGCGGTGCGCTTTGCTTATCTCGCCCAGCCGACCGATAATTATGTTCTCTGACTGCTTAGCAACCGTTGTGGAAACTGGCCTCTTTCGCTTGTTATAATTAAAGCGAAAACTATGCCAACTTTCTTAATTGATGAAAAAAGCGCTATGATGCGCCCTCTCGTGAAACGGGAGCTGCACCATGATGGAAGTCGCGCACCATTATGGTGCTTTTGCGTGCGGTCAGTGCACAATAATAGTGCATTTTTCTGATAAAGGGTGTTTTTTGCACCGGAAACGGCCCCGAAAGCAATCCCGAAAGTTATCTTTAATTGAAAACTGTGATCCTGTTCAGCTCTTCGATTAATCCGTGTACAATAGCGCGCTATTTCTAATGCCTGAGGCAAAGCTGTGATCGAAAATTTGCGTAACATCGCCATTATTGCCCACGTTGACCATGGTAAAACTACCCTGGTTGATAAGTTGCTGCAGCAGTCCGGGACCTTTGACGCCCGCACCGAAGCGACCGAACGCGTAATGGACTCCAACGATTTGGAGAAAGAGCGTGGGATTACCATCCTCGCAAAAAACACCGCCATTAAATGGAACGACTACCGTATCAACATCGTGGATACCCCGGGACACGCCGACTTCGGCGGCGAGGTAGAGCGTGTGATGTCTATGGTCGACTCGGTGCTGCTGGTTGTGGATGCAATGGATGGCCCTATGCCGCAAACCCGCTTCGTGACCAAAAAAGCGTTTGCTAATGGTCTGAAGCCGATCGTGGTCATCAACAAGGTTGACCGCCCTGGCGCACGTCCTGACTGGGTTGTGGATCAGGTCTTTGACCTGTTCGTTAACCTGGACGCGACCGACGAACAGCTCGACTTCCCGGTTATCTACGCTTCTGCTCTGAACGGTATTGCTGGTCTTGACCACAGCGACATGGCAGAAGACATGACCCCGCTGTATGAAGCCATCGTGCAGCACGTTTCTCCTCCACAGGTAGAAATGGAAGCGCCGTTCCAGATGCAGATCTCGCAGCTGGACTACAACAACTATGTTGGCGTTATCGGCATCGGCCGCATCAAGCGCGGCAAAGTGAAGCCGAACCAGCAGGTCACCATCGTCGATAGCGAAGGCAAAACCCGTAACGGTAAAGTCGGCAAGGTGCTGACTCACCTGGGTCTGGAGCGTATCGACGCGACCGAAGCGGAAGCGGGCGATATCATCGCTATCACCGGTCTGGGCGAGCTGAACATCTCCGACACCATCTGTGACCCACAGAATGTGGAAGCGCTGCCGGCGCTGAGCGTTGATGAGCCAACCGTTACCATGTTCTTTAACGTCAACACCTCGCCGTTCTGCGGTAAAGAAGGTAAGTTCGTTACTTCTCGTCAGATCCTGGATCGTCTGCGTAAAGAGCTGGTGCACAACGTTGCGCTGCGCGTGGAAGAGACCGAAGACGCCGATGCATTCCGCGTTTCCGGCCGTGGTGAACTGCACCTGTCCGTACTGATCGAAAACATGCGTCGTGAAGGCTTTGAGCTGGCGGTATCCCGTCCAAAAGTTATCTTCCGCGAAATTGACGGTCGTAAGCAGGAGCCGTTCGAGAACGTCACCCTGGATATCGAAGAGCAGCATCAGGGCTCTGTGATGCAGGCGATGGGCGAACGTAAAGCGGACATGAAAAACATGGATCCGGATGGCAAAGGCCGCGTACGTCTTGACTACGTGATCCCAAGCCGTGGCCTGATCGGCTTCCGTAACGAATTCATGACTATGACTTCCGGTACCGGCCTGCTGTACTCCACCTTCAGCCACTACGACGATATTCGTCCGGGCGAAGTGGGCCAGCGCCAGAACGGCGTGCTGATCTCTAACGGCCAGGGTAAAGCGGTAGCTTTCGCCCTGTTCAGCCTGCAGGATCGCGGTAAGCTGTTCCTGGGTCACGGCGCAGAAGTTTATGAAGGCCAGATTATCGGTATTCATAGCCGTTCTAACGACCTGACCGTGAACTGTCTGACCGGTAAGAAGCTGACCAACATGCGTGCTTCCGGTACTGACGAAGCGACCACGCTGGTGCCGGCTATCAAGATGACGCTTGAGCAGGCGATTGAATTTATCGATGACGACGAGCTGGTGGAAGTGACTCCGCTGTCCGTACGTATCCGTAAACGTCACCTGACTGAAAACGATCGTAAACGCGCATCACGCGGCAGCAAAGAAGCTTAATCGCTTTTTTTAAGCTGTAATACAGGGCCGGATCTTTCCGGCCCTGTTTTTTTCGCCTGTGGAACCTTCCTTCCAGATTTCAAAATCCTGCCCTGTTCAGCTTCTCTTTTTACCGCTAGAGTGAATACCTTACCGGAACAAATGGAGATGGCCATGCTGTATATCTTTGATTTAGGTAACGTCATTGTTGATATTGATTTCAACCGGGTTCTGGGCGTCTGGAGCGATCTGGGACGCGTGCCTTTGGCCACGCTGCAAAGCCGTTTTACGATGGGAGAAAGCTTTCATCGTCATGAACGAGGAGAAATCAGCGACGAGGATTTTGCCGAACAGCTGTGCGACGAGCTGGGTCTGGCGCTGAGCTTCGAACAGTTCACCGCAGGCTGGCAGGCTGTTTTTGTCGGCGTCAGGGCGGACACCATCCGTATCATGAACGGACTGCGCGCGCGCGGCCATCGGGTCGTGATCCTGTCTAACACCAACCGGCTGCATCAGCGTTTCTGGCCGTCGCAGTATCCTGAGGTACAAAGCGCGGCGGACAAGCTCTATCTTTCCCAGGAGATGGGGATGCGCAAGCCGGAAGCGCGTATCTATCAGCAGGTGCTGAGCGAAGAGGGCTTCACCGCCGACCAGGCTATTTTCTTTGACGACAACCAGGAAAATATCGACGCGGCGCAGGCGCTGGGCATTCAGAGCGTGCCCGTATTTGATGCGACCACCATACCGGCCTTTTTCGCTAATGCGGCCGATTAACCATTATCGACACCGCCTGCGGGCGACCTGGCGCTGGATAAAGCTGCTGTGGCAGCGTATCGACGAGGATGGCATGACGCTGCTGGCGGGGCATCTTGCCTACGTATCGCTGCTGTCGCTGGTGCCGCTGGTGGCGGTGGTATTTGCGCTGTTCGCCGCGTTCCCGGCCTTCGCCGATGTCAGCAGGCAGCTCAAGCTGTTTATCTTTCAGAACTTTGTGCCGGCGTCCGGCACGGTAGTTCAAAGCTATCTGGAACAGTTTGTCGCCAACGTCAATAAAATGACGGCGGTGGGCGCCTGCGGGCTGGTGGTGACGGCGCTGCTGCTGATGTACTCCATCGACAGCGCGCTAAATGTCATCTGGCGCAGCAAGCGCAAAAGGCCCCTCGTTTACTCTTTTGCCGTCTACTGGATGATCCTGACGCTTGGCCCGCTGCTGGCGGGTGCCAGCCTGGCGATCAGCTCTTATCTGCTGTCGCTGCGCTGGGCTTCGGTCAGCGGCGTCAGCGGACTGATTGACTACGGGCTGCGTATTTTTCCGCTGCTGCTCTCCTGGCTGGCTTTCTGGCTGCTCTACAGCATTGTGCCAACGCGGCAGGTACCGGGGAAAGATGCGCTGGTCGGCGCGCTGGTGGCGGGGCTGCTGTTTGAGCTGGGGAAAAAAGGCTTTGCGCTCTATGTTACGATGTTCCCTTCATATCAGCTTATCTATGGCGTGCTGGCGGTTATCCCTATTCTGTTCCTCTGGGTTTACTGGACATGGTGTATTGTCCTGCTGGGTGCAGAGATCACCGCCTCTCTCGGCGACTATCGCCAGCTTAAACAGGAAGAAGAAAAGGAAGAGAATGATTGCCTTAATTCAACGAGCGCTGAGCGCCAGCGTGACGGTAGCCGGTCAGACCATCGGTGAAATCGGGCCGGGATTGCTAATCTTACTGGGCGTGGAAAAAGGCGACGACGAGCAAAAAGCGCAGCGGCTGTGCGACCGCGTGTTGGGCTATCGCATTTTCAGCGATGAGAACGGCAAGATGAATCTTAACGTGCAGCAGGCTGGCGGCAGCGTGCTGGTGGTTTCGCAGTTTACGCTGGCGGCCGACACGCAAAAAGGCATGCGCCCAGGCTTTTCGGGCGGCGCGGCGCCAGCGGAGGCCGAGCGGTTATATGAGTACTTTGTCGCCTGCTGTCGCGAAAGAGGCCTTGTCGCCGAGACGGGCCGCTTTGCGGCGGATATGCAGGTATCGCTGGTTAATGACGGGCCGGTGACGTTCTGGCTCCAGGTATGAAGCGGTCGGAAAGGCTAACGGGCGCTCCGGAAAAAGAGAATCACTTTATGTATCATCTTCGTGTACCTGAAACCGCAGAAGAGCTGGATATCTACTACCAGTTTCGCTGGGAAATGCTGCGTAAACCGCTTCGCCAGCCCAAGGGATCGGAGCGCGACGCCTGGGATGCCTTTGCGCATCACCAAATGGTGGTGGATGAAAGCGGCGCACCGGTTGCCGCAGGGCGGCTCTATATCAATGCGGATAACGAGGCGGCCATTCGCTTTCTTGCCGTGCACCCGGCGGTGCAGGGCAAAGGATTGGGCACGCTGGTCGCGATGACGCTGGAGTCGGTGGCGCGTCAGGAAGGGGCCAAGCGCGTGGTGTGCAGCGCCCGTGAAGACGCCGTCGAATTTTTCGCCAAGCTTGGCTACGTCAATCAGGGCGAAATCACCGTGCCACAGACAACGCCGGTTCGTCATTTTTTAATGATTAAGCCGGTGATCACGCTGGACGATATTCTGCATCGTGCCGACTGGTGCGGGCAGCTGCAGCAGGCCTGGTACGAGCACATCCCGCTCAGCGAAAAAATGGGCGTGCGTATTTTGCAGTATACCGGGCAAAAATTTATCACCACGATGCCGGAAACCGGCAACCAGAATCCGCACCATACGCTGTTCGCCGGCAGCCTGTTTTCGCTGGCGACGCTGACCGGCTGGGGGCTGATTTGGCTGCTGCTGCGCGAGCGGCATTTAGGCGGCACCATTATCCTGGCCGATGCGCATATCCGCTACAGTCATCCCATCAGCGGCAGGCCGGGCGCGGTAGCGGACTTAGGCTCGCTGAGCGGCGATCTGGACAGGCTGGCCCGGGGACGCAAGGCGCGCGTTCAGCTGGAAGTCGAGCTGTTTGGCAATGAAGAGTGCGGGGCGGTATTTGAGGGCGTCTATATTGTGTTGCCTGCCGATCCGGATGGCCCGCTGGAGCCAGCCGGATCGAATATGCCTTAACGGCCTTTTTTCTTGCGGCCCGGCTGGGTAAAGCGCTTGCGGGAGGCCAGGTTGCCCGGCGTCTTCGCGCCTTCTTTACCGCCTTTATCGCCGCCTTTCGGCCCGCCGATGGACGGTTTCTTCGCGGCGGCGGGCTTCGCTTTCGCCTGCGCTTTTTTGGCGGGTTTCGCTTCGGATGAGGAATCCTCAATCAGGCCGAACAGCTCGGTCAGCTCGTCGTCGGTCAGATCGCGCCACTCGCCCAGCGGCAGGCCTTTCAGGCTGACGTTCATAATGCGCGTGCGTTCGAGCTTAGTGACCTCGTAGCCAAAGTGCTTACACATGCGGCGGATCTGGCGGTTAAGCCCCTGCACCAGCGTAATGCGGAAAACAAACGGCGCTTCCTTTTGCACCTTGCATTTCAGCGTCACCGTGCCCAGCATCGGCACGCCAGCGCTCATGCCCTCAATAAACTCATCCGTCACCAGCTTGTTTACCGTGACCACATATTCTTTTTCGTGGTTGTTTCCGGCGCGCAGAATTTTATTGACCAGATCGCCGTGATTGGTCAGGAAAATCAGGCCCTGCGAATCTTTATCCAGGCGGCCAATAGGGAAAACCCGCTTGCTGTGGTTAACGAAGTCGCTGATGTTATCCCGCTCGCCTTCTTCCATGGTGGTGATAATGCCGACGGGCTTATTCAGGGCGATAAAGACCAGGTCTTCCTCATCGCGCGGCTCGATAAGCTGACCGTTCACTTTCACCACGTCACCGGCAAAAACCTGCGCGCCAACGGCGGCCCGCTTGCCGTTAATAAAGACATTTCCCTGTTCGATATAGCGATCGGCATCGCGACGAGAACAGATACCGCTCTCGCTAATGTATTTATTGAGACGTATGGATGAGTTGGTCAGCATGGTTCCTCCGTAAAAAAGCGGACTATACATTAACCGCGCTACGTTGCGAATACGGGTTAATCATATAGTCCGCTTACGGGCAGCGTTTTTACCTGCTGCCGAGATTACCTGCCTGCACGGTCTGCTGGACTGACTTATCGCCAGCAACAGCGGAAAGCGAGCCGTTAACGGAAGGCTTCAGCGGCGCGTCTTTCGCCAGGCTGCCCTGCATCTTCAGCGTCAGCTCACCGTTTTCGGTCAGGGGCACCGCTGGCCATCCCCAGTCCTGCAACAGATTCAGCGGCGTTTCACGGCCATGCAGCGACAGCGAAAAGGCGCGCTGCGGCTGCTGCGAAACCGTTGCCAGCCCTTCGAGAAGGCCGCTGCGGGGAAACGCGCTCATCTCCGTGACGTTAATGGCATTACTGTCCGCCGTCAGGGCGAGAGAAGGATGACGCAGATCCACACGGTTAAAGGTCGCTTCCGCCGCGTTAAAGCTCAGGTTGCCGCCCCAGATGCCCCATTCCCGATCGCGCGCCAGCAGCAGGTTGCTGCCGTTGCCATCCAGCGAGGTCAGCTGGAAGGGAAAATCCGGATCGATATCAATAATCAGGTTATGGCTGACGTTCAGCTTTGTTACTTCCACAGCGTGCAGCCACGCCGGTAAACGGCTCAGCCAGAACGCCCGCCAGGCTGGCGGCAGCGTGTACTCCAGCCCGGCGATTACCACGTCATCCAGCGTCAGCTTTTTATCGCTGCGCGTCCAGTTACCTGACGCGCGGATCAGCCCGTTAACCCAGCGGGAGCTGAACTGCGTCAGCGCCGCGCCCTGCGGCGAGAAGGTCATATTAACGATAGGATCGTTCAGCAGCAGCGCGCCATTTACAAAGCTGCTGGCGTTCATCGACAGCGAGCCGTCCTCGCTTTCCCAGTCGCCGTCGCGCAGCGTTATATTTTTCAACGCCAGATTAAGATCGGTCACCGCCCAGTTCTGACCTTCCAGTCGGGCATCGGTTACATCCACTCGCTCGAAATGCACGGCGGGCAGCATCAGTAAAGGCTGTAGAAATTCGGCAAGCGTTTTGCTGCTTTGCAGACGCAGATTGTTCAGCCTTAGCGTGCTGACCTGCCAGCTGCCCTGCTCGTCACGCTGTGCGCTGGCCGTCACCGATCCGCGCGCCACGTCGGCGCCCATATTACTAAGCTCCAGCTGTTTGGACCTGATGCGGCCTTCAATCAGCACATTCCTGGCGGGAATGTCTTTAAACGTCAGCGATCCGGCGCTGAACTGGAAGCTGGCATTATTACCGATAAAGCTTGTCGCCTCGGGCTGCCACGGCATCACGCCGCCGTTTACGTGCTGAGCGTCCAGGGGCAGCATGTCGTGATGGCTGCTAACCGCCATTTCGCTCAGCTGCAAACGCGCTGCGGAAAGAGGCAGCTGGCTGGTTTTGCTGGTAATTCTTAGCGTACCCTGGTTAAGCAAAACGCTGGCAAAATGCAGCGGCCGTGAAAACTGCCCGGCGCTTAACCCTAAGTCGACGCTTTTTGCCACCAGGGTGGCTGGTCGGGTTTTATGGCCGAACGAAACGTCATGAAGGATGAGATGCGATGGCGCGGAAAAATTATGCTCCAGCTTGCCGACTGCCAGCTGATAACTACTGTGCTGGCTAACGGTGCGGCTGAGCCAGCTGGCTCCCCAGCGAGTTTGCAGCAGTAGATACAACACAATGACCAATGCCAGCAGGATAACCAGCAGCGAAAGAAGAATTTTTCCAACAAATTTCATGAGCTATCCCTGTGCGCTTGCAATAAGGGGTGTTATGCCTGATTTATGCGCGAAGCTCAACCCTGGGAAGACGGCAGAAGGCGCTTTGCCCTCTGCCGTTTACGCTATTTCTCCTGCGGGAAAAGCAGATTCAGGATGATAGCGGTAATGCCGCCGGCGGCGATGCCGGAAGAGAGCAGCGTTTTCAGCCATTCCGGTGCGAATTGCAGGATCAGCGGCTGTTGTGAAACGCCCAGTCCCACCGCCAGCGACAGCGCAATAATCATAATCGCCCGACGATTCAGCGGCTCGCGCGAGACGATGCGCACGCCCGAGGCCGCAATCGTACCAAACATAACGATGGTCGCGCCGCCCAGCACCGGTTCAGGAATATGCTGCACAAAGCCGCTGACCGCCGGGAAAAGCCCCAGCACGATCAGCATCAGCGCCACCACGAAGCCAACGTAGCGGCTGGCGACGCCAGTCAGCTGGATCACGCCGTTGTTCTGTCCAAAACAGGAGTTGGGAAAGGTATTAAACAGCGCCGAGACGCACGAGTTCAGGCCGTTCGCCAGCACGCCGCCTTTCAGCCGCTTCATATAGAGCGGGCCGCTGACCGGCTGTTCGGAAACGTCGGAAGTGGCGGTAATATCGCCGATGGTTTCCAGCGAGGTCACCATAAACACCAGCATCAGCGGGATAAGCAAATTCCAGTCGATGCCCAGCCCGTAATAGAAAGGCTGTGGCACGGCAATCAGCGGCTGGTTCGTTGCGGCGGTTCCGGCGGGGAGCATATCCATCAGCCAGGCCAGCAGATAGCCGACGGCCATGGCTATCACCAGAGAAGCCACGCGCAAATAAGGATTACGCTGGCGGTTCAGCAAAATAATCACCAGCAGCACCGCGCCGGCCAGCAACAGGTTCTTTGGCGCACCAAAGGTGTGATCGCTCATGGCGGCAAAACCGCCGCCGATAGAGGTCAGGCCGACCTGGATCAGCGACAGACCGATAATCATTACCACGATGCCGGAAACCAGCGGCGTAATTACGCGGCGCGCCAGATGCAGCACGCGGGAAAGCGCCATTTCGGTAACGGAAGCCAGCATCAGCGTGCCGAACAGGGCGGCCATCATGGTCGGCACATCAGCGCCGCCGTTTTTCAGCGCCATGCCGCCCATGATCAGCGGCGTCACAAAGTTAAAGCTGGTGCCCTGAATCGACAGCAGTCCCGATCCTATGGGCCCCCAGGTTTTTATTTGCAGCACCGAGGCGACCCCGGAGGCGAACAGCGACATGCTGATAATATGCTGCGTGTCCTGAGCGGGTAGGCCCAAAGCCTGGCAGATCAATAGTGCGGGCGTGATAACCGCCACAAACATCGCCAGCAAATGCTGGCAGGCAGCAAACAGCGTTTGCGGCAGCGGGGGACGATCTTCAAGGCGGTAAATTAATTCACTTTTTGCAGCGGGCGCTGCGCTGCGGCTGGCTTCAGAAAGATTAGCGGACATGCTCAGGGGTTCCGTGGCGAACAAAGTGGCGATTTTAAGCTTCTCCACGGCAAAAGCAAACGATTGCCAACAGCATCGGCTAAACGCCGGACGGCAAAGCGAACCACAATTCACTAAGCTTAATCATCGCGCCTGCGGGCCAGAAAAAAGGAAGCATACAATGAACGTATTTATTATTGGCGCAACGGGCGGCGTGGGGCGACGTCTCAGAAAACGGCTGGTCAATGCGGGCCATCAGGTAACGGGGCTGCATCGCCGGGACAGTCAAAAAGAGGCGCTGGAAGCCGATGGTGTAAAACCGGTCAATATCGACCTGATGAACACCAGTAGCGAAAGGCTGGCGGCGGCGATGCAGGGCTGCGATGCCGTGGTGTTCTCCGCAGGCGCAGCAGGCGCTGGCGTAGATTTCACCGACGGCATTGACGGCCGTGGCGCGCGCTTCGCTGCCGAGGCCGCCAGGCTGGCCGGTATTCAGCGTTTTCTGCTGGTTTCCGCTTTTCCGGATGCCGGAAGGGGCAAGGCGCCTTCGCCGGGCTTTGAGCACTATATGCAGGTAAAAAAGCAGGCCGACGTGATGCTTTCCGCCACCTCACTGGACTGGGTGATCCTGCGGCCCGGCACGCTGGTTAACGAAGCGGGCACGGGAAAAGTCAACGCCGGGTTGGCCATCCCTTACGGCACCATCCCGCGCGATGATGTGGCCGCTGTGCTGCATTCGCTGATTGAGCAGCCAGAGGTGAAAAGGGTGATTATTGAGTTAACCGGCGGCGAGCAGCCCGTTAACGAGGCGGTCGCCGCGATGGCTGCCTTTAGCGGCCGGTAGCCGCAGAGCAGGAGAAAAGACAGCAGGCTGCCGGGGGTCAGGCGTTGGTATAGCGCTCGGTTTCCGGCATCCAGCGTTCAATCAGCGCCTGCGCCTGTTCAGGATAGTGCTGATGAATATGGCGGGCGACGCGCTGCACTTCCGGGATCATCGCGCCATCGCGTACCAGATCGGCTACCTTGAATTCGGCGTTGCCCGTCTGGCGCGTGCCCAGCAGTTCGCCAGGACCGCGGATTTCCAGATCGCATTGCGCAATCACAAAGCCGTCGTTGCTGTCGCGCAGAACCTGTAAGCGTTTCTGCGCGGTTTTGCTCAGCGGCGCTTTATAAAGCAGCACACAGTGGGAGGCAACCGAGCCGCGACCAACGCGGCCCCGCAGCTGGTGCAGCTGCGCCAGGCCCAGCCTTTCCGGGTTTTCAATGATCATCAGGCTGGCATTAGGCACATCCACGCCAACTTCAATGACCGTGGTAGCGACCAGCAGGTCAATCTCGCCCTGTTTAAACGCCTGCATCACCGCCTGCTTCTCGGTGGGTTTCATCCTGCCATGCACTAGTCCAACGTGCAGCTCTGGCAGCGCCAGCTTCAGCTCTTCCCAGGTGGCTTCGGCGGCCTGGGCTTCCAGCTGTTCCGACTCTTCAATCAGCGTACAGACCCAGTAGGCCTGGCGACCTTCGCCGCTACAGGCGTTCTGCACGCGGGTAATAATATCGGCGCGCCGCGTATCGGGAATGGCGACGGTAGTGACCGGTGTACGGCCCGGCGGCAGCTCGTCAATGGTGGAGGTTTCCAGATCCGCATAGGCGGTCATCGCCAGCGTACGCGGGATCGGTGTCGCGGTCATAATCAGCTGATGAGGATGAAAACCCTGCTCCTGGCCTTTCTCCCACAGCGCCAGCCGCTGGTGGACGCCAAAGCGGTGCTGCTCGTCAATAATCACCAGCGCCAGGCCGTTAAACTGCACCTGTTCCTGGAAAATGGCGTGGGTGCCGACAATCATCGATACCTGGCCGCTGGCGATGGCATCCTGCTGCGCCAGGCGCGCCTTGCCTTTCTGCTTGCCAGCCAGCCAGCCAACTTCAATCCCCAACGGTGCAAACCACTGGCGGAAGTTATTGGCGTGCTGTTCGGCCAGCAGCTCGGTTGGCGCCATCAGCGCCACCTGTTTGCCCCAGGCGATAACGTTCAGGGCAGTCAGCGCGGCCACCAGCGTTTTGCCCGATCCTACGTCACCCTGCACCAGGCGCATCATGGGATAGCTTTGTGCCAGATCCTGCTCTATTTCCTGCACGACGCGCGCCTGGGCGTTAGTCGGCTTAAACGGCAAGGCAGCCAGCAGCCTGTCGCTCAGCGCATGGCGAGCCGGCATAGCTAAAGCACGATAGCGCTGCGCGCCGGCGCGCACGGCCAGCATACTGAGATTGTGCGCCAGCAGCTCTTCCATAATCAGGCGTCGCTGGGCAGGATGCCTGCCGTTTTCCAGATCCACCAGCGCCATGTCGGGCGGCGGCCTGTGCAGCATCCGCAGCGCATCCGGCAGGCTGATCATGCCCTGGCTCAGCTCCTGCGGCAGAAGTTCGGCGACAGGACAGGTATCCAGCAACTTCAGCGCCTGATCGGTCAAGTTGCGCAGCGTCGCCTGGCGGATCCCTTCGGTCGTGGAGTAGACCGGCGTCAGCGTTTCCTGTAGCTCCACCACGCTGTTATCGCCCTGAACGCGATACTCAGGATGGATGATTTCGGCCCCGCGCTGGCCGCGCTTTATTTCGCCATAGGCGGTTACGCGCCGGCCGGGCGCCAGGCTGTTTTTCATGCCGGCGTTAAAGTTGAAAAAGCGCAGCGTCAGGATGCCGGTGCCGTCGCTGATTTGACAGGTCAGCATGCGGCGGCGGCCAAAGGAGATATCGCTTTGCAGCACTTCGCCCTCTACCGTGGCGTAGATGTTAGGCAGGAGGTCGTTAATAGCGTAAAGCTGGGTGCGGTCTTCGTAACGAAGCGGCAGATGCAGCAGCAGATCCTGCACGGTGGTCAGCCCGAGCTTCGCCAGTTTGCCAGCCTGGCTGGCACCAACGCCGGCAAGCGTGCTGAGCGGGATGGCGTCCATCAGGCGGCCCGTCATTTTTTACGTACCGATGCCTGCATGGTGGCCCACCAGTCGGGATCGGCAATCACCTCGCCCGTCTCGCTAATTTGCGGATAAGGTAAGCCTTTATGTTTGGCGACCCTGGCCAGAACGGGATAGCCGCCTTCAAACAGCAGGCGCTGCTGTTCGCTGTAGGAAAGCAGGCTCTCCTGACGCTGATACATGCCTGCGTTCTGGCGCTGGCGCTGCGCTTCATAGAGGATCAGTGCCGAAGCCACGGAAACGTTCAGCGACTGCACCATGCCGACCATCGGAATAACGATCTCCTGGTCAGCCAGTTCAAGCGCCTGTTGGGTGATACCGGTTTTTTCCTGACCCATCAACACGCAGGTCGGGCGGGTGTAATCGATTTCGCGGAAATCTACTGCTTTATCAGAAAGATGCGTAGCCAGGATCTGCATTCCCTGGCCTTTAAGATGCGTGACCGCATCGGCAATAGTGGGATGCGTTTTTACCTGCACCCAGCTGTTGCTTCCGGCGGCGGCAGAGGCCATGGTACGCATCCGGCTGCCCGGCCAGACCGCATGGACTTCATGCACGCCAACCGCATCCGCCGTGCGGATCACCGCAGAGACGTTATGCGGTTTGTGCACCAGCTCCATGCAGACGGTTAAATCGTGCTGGCGGGCAGCCAGCATTTCACGGATACGGGCAAAACGTTGAGCATTCATGCGCTAGTTTCGGTTGCGGTGAACTTTGATCACGTCAGGCATTACGCGGATTTTGCGCATAATATTCGCCAGATGAACGCGATCGCGTGCCGTCAGACGGATAAAGGCGCTGTAAACCCGGCCATCTTTCTCTTCCGTGTTCAGGCTCTGGATATTTGATCCGGCGGTGTTGATGGCCGCCGTCAGGTTTGCCAGCGCGCCCTGGTGGTTAAACATATCCACCTTGATCTCCGCCACGAACTCCTGCTCGGTAACCTTATCCCACTCTACCGCCATAAACTTCTCTGGCTCTTTCTGGTAGCCGCGAATATTACGGCAGGATTCGTGGTGCACTACCAGGCCTTTGCCGGGGCTGACATGCGCCACGATAGGATCGCCGGGAATAGGGCGGCAGCACTTGGCAAAGGTGATCAGCACGCCGTCGGCGCCTTTGATTGGCAGCTTGCCGCGCGATGGCGTACTGGAAACCACCGGTGCAGGCTGGTCGCTCTGCTGCAGGTTTTTCGCCACGACCACGCTCATGGCGTTGCCCAGGCCAATCTCTGCCAGCAGATCGTCCAGCGTCGCCAGCTTCATGCGTTCCAGCTCGTGCTGAATGCTCTCCGGCGAAATCTCGGCCAGCTTGCGGCTGCCGCCCAGCGCATGATTCAGCAGACGACGGCCAAGGCTGACCGAGTCGTCGCGCTTGAGGTTTTTCAACAGCTGACGGATTTTGGCGCGCGCTTTGGAGCTGACCACGAAGTTCAGCCAGGCGGCGTTAGGCCGTGCGCCCGGTGCCGTAATGATTTCAACGGTCTGACCGCTGGTCAGCGGCTGGGAAAGCGGGTAGGGCTGGCGATCGACACGCGCGCCCACGCAGGCATGACCGATATCGGTGTGCACCGCATAGGCGAAGTCAACCGGCGTCGCGCCCGCAGGCAGTTCGACGATGCGGCCTTCCGGCGTGAAAACGTAAATCTCGTCCGGGAAAAGATCCGATTTTACGCTTTCGATAAATTCAAAGGAGCTGCCCGCGCTCTGCTGCAGCTCCAGCAGGCTTTGCAACCAACGCTGGGCGCGGATTTGCGCGGTGGTACTGCTTTCGCCCTGCTCTTTATAGGCCCAGTGCGCCGCGACGCCCATCTCTGCCATCTGATCCATATCTTCCGTACGGATCTGCACTTCAACCGGTACGCCATGCGGGCCGATCATCGAAGTGTGCAACGACTGATAGCCGTTGGCCTTGGGGATAGCGATGTAGTCTTTCACCCGGCCCGGACGAGGCTTATAGAGGCTGTGCATCTGGCCCAGCACCCGGTAACAGGTGTCCACGTCGTGAACGATGACCCTGAAGGCATAGATATCCATAATGGAATGGAAGCGCTGCTCTTTCAGGTGCATTTTGCAGTAGATGGAATAGAGGTGTTTTTCCCTGCCGCTGACGCGACACGGAATGCCGGCTTCCTGCAGACGACCGTCAATTTCCGCAAGGATTTTCTGGATCATCTCTTTGCGGTTGCCGCGCGCCGCTTTCACTACCTCTTTGATAACGCGGTAGCGGTTGGGATAGAGCGCCTCGAAACCCAGCTCTTCCAGCTCGGTTTTCAGGTGATGAATACCCAGGCGATGCGCCAGCGGACTGTAGATCTCCAGTGTTTCCAGCGCGATACGTCGACGCTTATCCGGACGCAGCGATCCCAGCGTGCGCATGTTGTGCGTGCGGTCAGCCAGCTTGATCAGAATGACGCGGATATCCTGCACCATCGCCATGATCATTTTGCGAAAGTTTTCGGCCTGCGCCTCTTTCTTATCGCGAAATTTCAGCTTGTCTAGCTTGGAAACCCCTTCCACCAGTTCAGCCACGTTTTTACCGAACAGCTGTTCCATATCCTGATAGGTGGCGGGAGTATCCTCGATGACATCATGCAGAAGCGCGGCCATGAGCGTTTCATGGTCGAGCTTCATCTCCGCCAGAATACAGGCGACAGCAACCGGATGGGTAATATAAGGCTCACCGCTGGAGCGAGTCTGTCCCTCGTGAGCATCACGTGCGACAAGGTAAGCTTGCTTGAGGCGCTTTATCTGGTCCTCAGGCAAGTATTTTTCAATCAGTTGATTGAGACTTTCAAACAGATACAAGGGCGAGCCTTCCGGCTGATGATTAACGACGACCTTCAGCGATAGCGGTAACAGCCTGCAGTTCTGCGGCTTCCTGCTCCTGCTGTTCCTGACGATCACGGACATCCAGAATCTGGTTGGTGATCAGACCTTCTTCGATCTCGCGCAGCGCGATAACGGTAGACTTGTCGTTTTCTTCCGGAACCAGCGGATCTTTACCGCCAACCTGCATCTGGCGAGCGCGACGAGCGGCGACCAGAACCAGGTCAAAACGGTTACCAATTTTTTCTACTGCGTCCTGTACGGTTACGCGTGCCATAAGTGTGATACTCCACGGTTGACGAAATGACTGGGCATCATACTGAGTTGTCCTCAGTCTGCCAACAGTTTGCTGATTAAAGCATCATGACGGGATTTTTGACGGCCCATTCGCAGACGCTCGGCGCGAATAATGGTTTTCAGATCGGACAGCGCCAGATCGAAATCATCATTCACAATAAGGTAGTCGTACTCCGCATAGTGGCTCATTTCCGCGACGGCCTGCGCCATACGCCGGGCAATGACCTCTTCGCTGTCCTGACCGCGACCGCGCAGGCGGCGATCCAGCTCGTCTTTTGACGGCGGTAAAACAAAAATGCTGCGTGCCTGCGGCATTTTCTGACGGATTTGCTGCGCGCCCTGCCAGTCAATATCTAAAAAGACATCCACGCCGGTTGAGAGCACCTGCTCAATCGCCCTGCGTGACGTGCCGTAATAGTTGCCGAAGACTTCGGCGTGCTCCAGAAAGGCATCTTCTTCGATCATACGACGAAATTCGTCATGGTTTACAAAATAATAGTGTTCGCCGTGATTTTCACCCGGACGCACGCCCCTGGTGGTATGGGAGATGGACACCTGAGTGTCATACAGCGGTTGCGTCTTTAGCAGCGCGTTAATCAGGCTGGATTTACCCGCGCCGCTTGGTGCTGAAACAATAAAAAGTGTGCCTTGAGCCATGATGATTTCTTGCTATGCCAGTCGGAGTTTACTTCCTGCACAGTATACACGGGTGAAGGCCAGGATGCAGCGTTTCGGCTGTTCTGCCGCGTTTTTTCTCTAAAACTGGAAGATGGCTCGCGGTACTGATGACAGGTTTCATGCTAGGGAAAAAACTTTTCGATACGTTTTCCATAAGCGAACTTACGCTATCGCCATGTTCTGATTTTGCCGATTTAATAAGCGAAGCAGAGCAACAAGGGAGTGTGGAGATGCGAAGCATAGTAATAATGTTCGGGCTGGGAGGGTGCGCCATTGCACAGGCTTTTTGCCCCGTCTGGTCGCCCGCCCGGGCAGAACTGGAGATGACGGCGCTGGAAAAACAGCTGAGCGACTGGGATCGGGCCTACTATGAGCAGGGCATCAGCCTGGTAGAGGATGAACGCTATGATGCCTTAGAGAAAACGTATCACGACTGGCAGCGCTGCTTCCGGCCCGAAAGCGAGTCTCGTTCGCCGGCGCTGGCGAAAAGCGGCAAGGTACGGCATCCGGTAGCGCATGTTGGCGTCAAAAAGCTGCCGGACAGGCGGGCGGTGGTGCGCTGGATGGTGGGAAAGCAACCGCTGTGGGTGCAGCCAAAACTGGACGGCATTGCCGTGACGCTCTGGTACCGGCATGGGAAACTTGTGCGGGTAATCAGTCGCGGCGACGGGCTGCGAGGAGAAGACTGGACGGAAAAAGCACGCCATATACCCGCTATTCCGCAGCAGATAACGCTGGATGACGATCCCCTGGTTTTGCAGGGCGAACTTTATCTGAAGATGATCGATCACCAGCAGGCCAGCCAGGGCGGCGTTAATGCCCGCGCCGTCGTGGCTGGCGCAATGCGGCGTAATGAGAGCTCGCCGCTATTGGCACAGCTGGGCATGTTTATCTGGGCGTGGCCGGACGGCCCGGAAAAAATGCCGCAGCGCTTACAGCAGTTAAGCAAGGCGGGCTTCAGCATTATGGAAGCCTGGAGCAAGCCTGTTGCCAACGCTGATGAAGTCGCCGACTGGCGCGAACGTTGGTTTCATCAGCCTCTGCCCTTTGTTACGGATGGCGTGGTGATCCACGGTACGCCAGTAAAGGGCGCTTACTGGCTACCCGGCGATAATACCTGGTCAGCAGCCTGGAAATATACGCCGCTGAAAGTGAGCGCAGAGGTTCGCTCAGTCGATTTTCCTATCGGGCGGACGGGAAAAACAGGCGCGGTACTAAATCTGTTACCCGTACAGCTGGATGATAAAAAAGTCAGCCGGGTCAATATTGGCTCGCTTAAACGCTGGCAGGCGCTGGATATCGTGCCGGGCGACAGGGTCGCCATTAGCCTGGCGGGTCAGGGCATTCCCAGGCTTGACGAGGTCATCTGGCGGGTACAAAAACGGGGCAGGCCGCCCGTACCGGATGCTGATGCTTTTCATGCTCTGAGCTGTTTTGACTATACGCCTGCCTGTCGCGAGCAGTTTCTGGCCCGCCTTGTCTGGGCAAGCGGCACACAGGCGCTGGCGATGACCGGCGTCAGCCGCAGCAGCTGGCAGCGCCTGATGCAGGCCGGGCAGCTGACCCATCTCTTTTCCTGGCTTGCGCTGACTCAGGAAGATCTGCGGAAAATTGCTGACCTCACGCCCGCCCGCGCAGACTGGCTTTACCACCAATTCTCGCTAAGCCGACGGCAGCCCTTCAGGCGCTGGGTAAAAGCCCTGGGCGTTCCTGTACCGGAAGGTGCTCTGAACGCTATTGAAGATAACGACTGGTCAACGCTACTGGCCCGACGGGAAGAGGCATGGCAGCAGCTACCAGGCATAGGTAAAACGCTGGCCGGGCAAATCGTGCGTTTTCTGCATCACCCTCAGGTGCAGCAGCTGATTGCTTATGCAGACGAGGCAAGGCGATGAACCTTTTAGTGATCGGCATGAGGATAGTTAAATACCGGCAGCCCCAGCCGGAAGCGCAACGCCAGCAGGCGCGCCAGAAAGCCAAACAGCAGCGTAATGATGATGGCCAATTCTTCGGATACCGGCGTTTTCAACAGCAGGATATAGAGCCAGCCGGAAGCAAAAGCGATACCGGCATAAAGCTCCTTCTGGAAAACCAGCGGGATACGGTTGCAGAACATATCGCGCAGCACGCCGCCGAAGACGCCGGTAATCACCGCACTAATAGCCGCAATAATCGAGGCATGGCCCATATCCAGCGCCACTTTGGTGCCGATGATAGAGAAAACGGCCAGGCCCAGCGCGTCCAGCACCAGGAAGACCTTGCGCAAATGCGGCATCAGCGGCGCCAGCTGGGTGGTAATAACGGCAGCCATCGCCACAATGATGATGTATTCGGGGTGTTTTACCCAGCCAAGCGGGTAGTGCCCAAGCAGCATATCGCGCACGGATCCGCCGCCAATGGCGGTAACGGAAGCGATAATAATTACGCCAAACATATCCATTTTACGGCGGCCAGCCGCCAGCGCGCCGGTCATGGCCTCTGCGGTGATCCCAATCAGATAAAAAACAGTAAGTAGCATAACCCGCTCCTGAGCAATCGGCGGCAAGCCTGCAGGATCCCAGACAGGTTGACGAGTGAATTTTTCTAAAAGCCGTTAAGTAAATGAGTTTACCTAATCTGAAAATAAAGTAACCGTGCGCGTCTCCAGGACAACGTTTTATTTTGTTTAAGTTTTTTTGAATCCGCTATTCAGCAATAGGCTTAGCTACCTGACATAGCATGATTAAAAAACTGCACGGCTGGATCCTGAAGTCGGGCAGGCTACCACAAGGACGAGAAAAATGATGGCAGGTGAAATTTTCCGACTGTTGGCAAAAGGGATCCATCCGGAAACAGGCGAGCTGTTGCCGCCAGCTTCTGTTGTGCATACACCCGATGCTATAAGGCTGTTGTTTGCTCTGGCTGAAGAGTTCAGCGGTGTGAATTTCAGTGCTGTAAAACGGCAAGAAAAAGTGAAGCTGACGCCAGAAGAGCGTCGGGAAAAGAATCGAGCGGAAGGGCGGCCTGGCAATGCTTATCTTCCCTGGTCTGAAGAGCAAAAACAGGAATTGATAGCGCTTTTCCGGCAGGGCCATTCCGTCAGCGAGCTGGCTGGCCTGTGTGAGCGTTCGCTGCGTTCAATCGCCATGCAGTTAGAAAAGCAGGCGCTTATCACGGCAGAACAAGCTGCGGCCTTTAGCTGAAGACTGGGCAGCCTGTACGCCGATCGTTGCCGCAGGTTAAAACCGGATCAGTTTTTCTTTACGAATTCTGATTTCAGCTTCATCGGGCCAAAGCCGTCAATTTTACAGTCGATATTATGATCGCCTTCCACCAGGCGAATGCTTTTTACCCTGGTGCCGATCTTAAGAGGCGTCGAGCTGCCTTTGACCTTGAGGTCTTTGATAACTGTCACGCTGTCGCCGTCAGCCAGCAGATTGCCGTTGGCATCTTTAACTACCAGCGCCTCTGTGGCTTCTGTGTTGCCAGACCAGACGTGGCCGCATTCGGGACAGTTAAACAGGTCGCCATCCTGCCAGCTGTATTCGGAGTGGCATTCAGGGCAGGGAGGAAGAGTTTGCATAAAAACCTTAAAATTATCCGCAGGAAAAGAAGGGGGATTTTAGCCTGGTGCCGCCTGTAAAACTATTCATCTTTGGTGATATGCGTCAGGCACAGGGTTCATGCACTCACCAGTGATAAAAGTGTACGGCAGACAATAACTGTTTATGCATTGGGTCAATCATCTTACCAACCAGTTGGCTGTACGGCTCATAAAGAGCAAATTTGCGGGATAGCGATCGGGCTCACTCATGTTTTCTTCGCATGGTTGGGGACAATACGGGGGGAGCGGAAGATTTTATTGTTATCTCTACGCGAGGGGGGGGTTTATTCATTTTTGATTTTTACTATCTCCCCACTTTCCTTCATACGATATATTTCATCATTAGTAGTAAAAGAAATTCCCATATTCTTACTGTCGCTAACAGAGAAGACTCTATTTTTTTCTATACAATTTTCAGGCGGTTTCATGTCGTCAAAGCAACGTCTGTCGTACTTCGCCTCTTCTTTGTATCCATCACCAAAATCCCAAAATACTATGGAAAAGAAGCCATCCTTTGCAGGCTTTGGGATGTTATATTTTGCTTTTAATACCTCCTTGTTTTTTAGCCACCAACTTATTTTCCCCCGATCGGTGAAAGGGAAATTTCTTACCAGAACAGAGCTAAACTCTTCGTCTTCATGAACCGCCACAATCTCTACCGAACGTAACGACAACCACAGGAAGAAGCCCAGCAGGGTGCAGCCAATCGTTAATAGCACATAAAGCGTTTTTTTATTTTTTGTTTTCATCGCGCCCTCCGAGGATCTCTACAGTGGCTTCCATGTTGGTGATAAATGGCTTGAAGCCAAAATGATTGTATCGCTGAAGTACGAACCAGATACGGAAGAACTGGAGCTGGTTAAATTTTGTTTTCAGTATATCGTCAGTGTCGAGACCAAAATGATCCTGTACTTTGTAGCGCACCACTGCCCGGAAACGACCATTATCAATATACAGTGATTTTATGGTGATATGCGTAGCCCAGGTATCATGAACGGTAATGCCCATACCATTGTAATTATCCTGGAATCTGTCAAATTTAGGTAGTTTACCATCTAAAATAACCTTCCTCAGCCTGTCTTTTTCCCCTGCGGGATAACATTTTTTTTCCCAATTGATATAAGTATTAAAAGCTTCTTTCAATAACAGACGTGTACTGTTTTCCTGCGAGTTATCCCTGATAATATGCTCCTTTAAAGCCCTGTCCAGCACTACATTCCGGAAAGGAGTACCCTTTTCGTTCTGCATATGGTCGATCATCTTTTCAATCAGATGGCTGTATGGGCCATAAAGGGAAAATGTGCGTGATAGCGATCGGAGCTCATCAAACAGGATAATGGCGCACTGCTGGCGAGTGATTTTCTCACCGGCTCCGCGCAGATTGCAGCAGAACATGGACTGAGGGCGATCCAGTGAGGAACGTCGGGTTAACGTATAAGGATCAACCCGATCGGAAATATAATTCAGCTGGTATTGGGATTTCAGCTCTGCTTCGGAAAGGTCACCACAGCGCATATCGTCGGCGTTGTAGTCGTCCATGCGTTTCCGAGACTTGAAAAAGGTACAGGGGAACTCCAGGGCTGGCATAACTTCGCCTCCTTGCGTGCAATAATCCATAAGTGCGTTCAGATAAAGCCAAATTATACGCCGCTGACGCGGGCTGTATAATATTAGATGCTCGGCAGACAAAAATTAGGAATATGGCCCGATTTTAGCGTCTTTTTCTGCATTGGGTGGCACCAGATGAGGACATCCTAAGGTACGTTCCGTATAGCTGGTGTAAGCCCTGGAAAAAAGGATGATTTTAGTACTGTCTCAACCTGCGAGGACGGACTATTCTTTTTTAAGTTTGATTATTTTACCCTCTTTTTTCATCCGATATTCGCCATCATTTAATATAAATATAGTGCCTCTGTTCCTGCTGGAACTGATTGAAAATACCCTGTCCTTTTCAATACAATTTACAGGCGGGTTCATATCATTAAAGCAAAGCCTGTCATTTTTACCTTCTTCTTTATAACCCTCACCAAATAACCAGAATGTCACATAAAAATGACCATCACTGTCAGGTTCAGGAATGCCATGTTTATCTTTTAACATACCTTTTTTTTAACCATCAGTTAATCTTTCGTTTATCCGTTGGCGGAAAAATGGTGACCAGAACATCACTGAAACCACTACTTCTGTGGTGAACGGCTATGATCTCCATGGAGCGCCCCTCAAGCCGTTCTCCTGCCTTAATCCATGCCTGCATCTGAATATCTTTCAGCTTTGCCATAGTGTTGCATTAACATTGAATAGTGCTTTGTACCCAAGCTGGAGCGAGGAAAGTACTTTGGGTACAAAGAAAATGCGCGATGTTATGCAACAGCATGAAAATAATAAAGCCCGCAATTAGCGGGCTTTATTGGTTTTCTGCTACTGAGTGCGACTGTATGCAACTTTACTCAATATTCTGAATCTGTTCACGCATCTGCTCAATCAGCACCTTCAGCTCAATAGCCGAAGTGGTAACCTCTGCATTGATTGATTTAGACGCCAGCGTATTCGATTCGCGGTTAAATTCCTGCATCATAAAGTCGAGGCGGCGGCCCACCGCTTCTTTCTTTTTCAGGATGTTATAGGTTTCTTTAACATGCGCTTCCAGACGATCCAACTCTTCCGCCACGTCCACGCGCTGCGCCAGCATAATCAGTTCCTGCTCAACCCGATTACTGTCCAGCTGAACCTGAGCCTCTTCCAGTTTGGTAACCAGACGTTCGCGCTGCCATTTCAACACGTCCGGCATCTGCGCACGTACTTTAGTCACTTCAGTACTGACGCCTTCCAGCCGTTGTTCAATCAATGATTTTAACGCGGCGCCTTCCGTTTCACGGGCGGCGATAAAGTCGTCCAGAGCGCTGTCCAGCGCGCTCAGCAACTCTGCGGAAATGGCATCCAAATCCTGTTCTTCTGCTGACATGACGCCAGGCCAGCGCAAAATATCGACCGGATTGATTTCGCCCTCGTCGCTCTGCATTTTGACCCAGTTGGCGGCTTTAACCAGCTGGATAGCCAGTTTTTCATTCAGCACCAGAGAGCTCTGCGCGCGCGCGTCTGCGTCAAAACGCAGATTACACTCGATTTTACCGCGGGTCAGTCGGTTGCGAATACGTTCGCGGATCACCGGCTCCAGGCCGCGAAACTGCTCGGGCAGACGAATATAGGTTTCTAAATAGCGCTGGTTTACGGAACGAAGCTCCCAGGCTGCGCTGCCCCATTCGCCTTTGGTTTCACGCCGGGCGTAGGCGGTCATACTGCGGATCATTATGCGTACCCGTTTTCAGAATAAGTTCAGGTGATTATAGCGGTGCCGGCCTTGCCTTAACAGGCATCTGGTCAAACTCTGACAAATCAATGGGATTGAGGCGGCGCTTACTATCGCGCCAGCTGCACAGAAACCGCGTTACCAGCAGGCTGTCATAGGCATTCGGCTGTGAAATCCGTATAATGCGCAGCCAATCACGATTTTCAAGCCGGAGAAAAACCATGCGTCCAGCAGGCCGTAATGCCCATCAGGTGCGTCCCGTCACCCTGACTCGCCACTACACCAAACATGCGGAAGGCTCCGTTCTGGTTGAATTCGGTGAAACCAAAGTCCTTTGCACCGCCACCATTGAGGAAGGCGTGCCGCGCTTTCTGAAAGGACAGGGCCAGGGCTGGGTAACCGCAGAATATGGCATGCTGCCACGCGCTACCCATAGCCGTAACGCTCGCGAAGCGGCCAAAGGCAAGCAGGGCGGCCGCACGCTGGAAATTCAGCGTCTGATTGCCCGTTCCCTGCGAGCAGCGCTGGATCTGAAAGCGCTGGGCGAATTCACCATCACGCTGGACTGCGACGTCCTGCAGGCGGATGGCGGCACGCGTACCGCTTCTATTACCGGCGCCTGCGTAGCGCTGGCAGATGCGCTTAATCATCTGGTCGCTATCGGCAAGCTGAAAGCCAACCCAATGAAGGGGATGGTCGCCGCCGTGTCTGTCGGCATCGTCAACGGCGAAGCGTTATGCGATCTGGAATATGTCGAAGATTCCGCTGCGGAAACCGACATGAACGTAGTCATGACCGAAGATGGTCGCATGATTGAAGTGCAGGGCACGGCAGAAGGCGAGCCGTTCAGCCATGACGAGCTGTTGACGCTGCTGTCGCTGGCTCGCGGCGGTATTGATACGCTGATTCAGGCGCAGAAAGCGGCGCTACAAGACTGATTTCCCCAGGCGACCAGAGAGTCGCCTTTTTTAATGATTGAGGAGCGAGACATGAAAGCCTGGCAGCGCCAATTTATCGAATTTGCTATTAATAAGCAGGTCCTGAAATTTGGAGAGTTCACGCTGAAATCCGGACGTAAAAGCCCCTATTTCTTTAACGCGGGCTTGTTTAACACGGGCCGTGACCTGGCGCTGTTAGGCCGTTTCTATGCGCAGGCGCTGGTGGATTCCGCTATCGATTTCGATCTGGTGTTCGGCCCGGCCTATAAAGGCATTCCTATCGCTACTACCACCGCCGTTGCGCTGGCCGATCACCACGACCGCGATGTGCCTTACTGCTTCAACCGTAAGGAAGCGAAGGACCACGGCGAAGGCGGAACGCTGGTCGGCAGCCCATTACAGGGCCGTATTATGCTGGTAGATGACGTTATTACCGCCGGTACCGCTATTCGCGAATCGATGGAGATCATCTCGGCGAATAAGGCGACCCTGGCCGGCGTGCTGATTTCGCTGGATCGGCAGGAGCGAGGCCGCGGACAGGCGTCGGCTATTCAGGAAGTGGAGCGCGATTACGGCTGCAAGGTTATTGCCATCATCACGCTGAACGATCTGATTAGCTACCTGGAAGAGAAACCGGAGCTGGCCGATCATCTGGCCGCCGTCCGGGCCTACCGCAAAGAGTACGGTATCTGACGAATGCGGGCCGCGAGTTGCGGCCCTTTCATTTCACACCGGCTGGAAGGCCAACTGCGGCCTTCCCGATTCAGATCAGCTGGCAGGCCAACTGTGGCCTTCCCGATTCAGACCGGCTGACAGGCCAACTGCGGCCTTCCCGATTCAGACCAGCTGACAGGCCAGCAGCGGCCAGCGCGTTTCAAATTCCACCGTCGGGCGATAGCGGAAGTCGGAACGCACAAAGCGCGACAGCAAACCCTCACAGAAAGCCAGCAGCTGCGAGGCCAGCAGCGCCTCCTCCGTCTGGAATCCTTCGCCGGTACGCATTTTCTGCTCGCGCAGCACCTGCTTCAGCTGCACCTCAATCCGTTCGAACAGCTGGTTAATTCTGCTTTGCAGGCGGTCCTGCTCGAACATCAACGCATGGCCGGTCAGAATACGTGATAAACCCGGATTACGCTCACCAAAGCCCAGGATCAGCTGGATAATCAGCCGTAAACGCGGCAGCGTCTCTTTTTCATCCTGCAAGATTAGATTGATGCGCGTAATCAGGCTGTCTTCAATAAACTCAATCAGGCTGTCAAACATGCGGGTTTTGCTGGGAAAGTGCCGGTAAAGCGCAGCTTCAGAAACCCCCACGCTTGCCGCCAGTTTGGCGGTAGTGATCCGCTGGCTACCATCGCTGGATTCCAGCATTTGCGCCAGCGCCTGCAGTATTTCTTCGCGACGATTCCTTTTCGCACTTTTTTTCTCTGCCATGTCCTGAAAGACCCCTGAAATATCACCATGTACGGGCAAGCGCCCACGCAACATCCGTGAGCCATCACGCTCACGGTGGAAATAAGGACGGGTACTCTGGTCGGTCGTTACTGACGACCCGAGTGGCCGAAGCCGCCTTCGCCGCGCACGCTGGCGTCGAAGTCATTAACCAGATTGAATTCAGCCTGAACGACCGGTACAAACACCATTTGCGCGATACGCTCGCCTGGCTCAATGCTAAACGTCTCCTGGCTGCGGTTCCAGACGGAAACCATCAGCTGTCCCTGATAATCGGAGTCGATTAGCCCGACCAGGTTGCCCAGCACCACGCCATGCTTATGGCCGAGGCCGGAGCGCGGCAGGATAACGGCCGCCAGCTGCGGGTCGCCAATATGGATAGCCAGGCCGGTCGGTACCAGCGTGGTCGCGCCCGGCGCCAGCTGTACCGCCTCGTCCAGGCAGGCGCGCAGATCGAGACCAGCGGAGCCGGAAGTGGCATAGGCGGGCAGAGGGAAAGTGGTGCCCACGCGCGGGTCTAAAATCTTAACGTCGATTTTTTTCTTCATAACGGCTGACTATCTCGTCCAGTAATTGTTGGCCCAGGAGCTGCTTATCGCCGAGCGGTAAGGCTTTATTCCCTTCCTGCCAGAAAAGATGCAGGGCATTGGTATCGCTGTTGAAACCGTGCCCGGCTTTTGAAACATCGTTGGCGCAAATCAGATCCAGATTCTTCCGAATCCTTTTTTGCCGGGCGTATTCTTCCACATTCCGGGTTTCCGCTGCAAACCCCACCACGTACGGGCGATTTTGCTGCATGGCCGCGACGCCCGCGACGATATCCGGATTCTTAATCATCTTCAGCAGGATTTCGTCGCCCTGCTTTTTGATTTTCTCGCTGGAGACTTCCGCAGCGCGGTAGTCGCCGACGGCAGCGGCCGCGATAAAAATCTGCTGTTCGGCGGCGCTGGCCATCACCGCCTGCTGCATTTCCAGCGCGCTTATCACGTCGATACGTTTGACGCCCGGCGGCGTGGCTAAGGCGACCGGCCCGGCGACCAGCGTCACGTTAGCGCCCCGTTTTGCGGCGGCGGCAGCCACGGCGAAGCCCATTTTACCCGAGCTGTGGTTGCTAATGAACCGGACTGGATCAAGCGATTCGCGGGTTGGGCCAGCGGTTACCATCACATTAAGGTGCGCTAAATCGTGCTGCGGCGTCGCCCAGCGGACGGCTTCGTCCACGATAGTCAGCGGATCTAACATACGGCCCGGCCCGACGTCGCCGCAGGCCTGGCTGCCGCTGTCCGGCCCCCAAATCATCAGGCCGCGCGCCTGCAAAACCTGAAGATTATGCTGCGTGGCGGCGGCACGATACATCTGCTGGTTCATGGCGGGAACGACGGCAACAGGCGCCGCCGTCGCCAGGCAAATCGTGGTAACCAAATCGTTAGCCATGCCTGCGGCGACGCGAGCGATAAGATCGGCCGTGGCGGGTGCCAGGATCACCAGATCAGCCCATTTTCCCAGTTCGATATGCCCCATCGCCGCTTCCGCCGCCGGATCGAGCAGGTCGTCGCTGACCGGATGACCCGATACGGCCTGTAGACTCAGCGGCGTGATAAATGCTTTGGCTGCGGCAGTCAGCACGACGCGCACTTCCGCCCCGCGATCGCGCAGGCGTCTTACCAGCTCAGGCGCCTTGTAGGCAGCGATACCGCCGCTTACGCCCAGCACAATACGTTTACCGGTTAATGTCATAGTTTCTGCTCCATTGAGCCAGCAGGGCGCCCGCGCGCCGGAATTCCGCCATTTTATCATAATCCCTGCCTGCTGACTTTTAGCACAACGACCGTACTGTAAAGCAGCCCGGCAGACGGAAAAATGCATGGAAAACTACTGTATATAATGCCATGATTTAGCCAGCTACGGAAGGAGAAAGCGGATGAAGAAGCCATGGAAAAAAATGCCACCGCGCGAAAAGCTGGTGGCAGGCGGGGCCGGCACGTTAACGGATACGGAACTGCTGGCGATTTTTTTACGTACCGGCGCGCGCGGTGTCCACGTAATGACGCTGGCGCAACAGCTGCTGGAGGAGTTCGGTTCGCTGCACCGGCTGATGACGGCGGACAAAGACGCGTTTTTACGGGTGAAAGGCGTAGGCGTGGCGAAGTATGCCCAGCTGAATGCCATTGCCGAACTGGGCAGGCGTTTTTTCACCTGTGCGGATTCGGTAAAACAGGCCATGCAAAGCCCGGGCGATATGGTGAATTTCCTGCACAGCAAGCTGGCGCATCGTGAACGGGAAATATTTATGGTGGTTTTTTTTGATAATCAGCATCGGGTCATTCACACCAGTGAAATGTTTGCGGGCACGATAGCCAGCGTAGAGGTGCATCCGCGTGAAATCGTGCGTGAAGCGCTGAAGCAAAACGCGGCGGCGATTATCCTGGCGCATAACCATCCCTCGGGCATTTCGGCGCCCAGCATGGCAGATCGCGATGTGACTCAACAGGTTAACGACTGCTGCAAGCTGTTTAACATCCGCGTGCTTGACCATATTGTTATCGGTCAGGGCGAATATGTTTCCTTTGCGGAAAAAGGCTGGCTGTAATGCGGAAAAAAGCGGCAAACCGTGTTTTTTCCCACGTAGCGGCGGTGCTTTTTCCGTTCAAATGCGGCAATTTTGCGCGATCCAAAGGGATCTTTATCTGTTCGGGACTTGAGCACCAGCGTTGCAGGGCGTATACTACGCCACCTTTGAGAATCTCGGGTTTGGCATTTGGGCCTGCTCAGCGGGTTCACATAGAACTCGCCTGGATGGGCTAAGAGCCTGACGAGGCGGCCAAGACCTTATTTTTAAAGCTCGAGCTTATTTGATTTTTGGAGAATTGACATGTCACGAGTCTGCCAGGTAACTGGAAAGCGTCCGGTGACGGGTAACAACCGTTCCCACGCAATGAACGCGACGAAACGCCGTTTCCTGCCGAACCTGCACTCTCACCGTTTCTGGGTTGAGAGCGAAAAGCGCTTCGTTACACTGCGCGTATCTGCCAAAGGCATGCGCGTAATTGATAAAAAGGGTATTGAGACGGTTCTGGCCGATCTGCGTACCCGCGGTGAGAAGTACTAAGGTAAGGAACTGAAACATGGCTAAAGGTATTCGTGAGAAGATCAAGCTGGTTTCTTCTGCTGGTACAGGTCACTTCTATACCACCACGAAGAACAAGCGTACTAAGCCGGAAAAACTGGAACTGAAGAAATTCGATCCTGTTGTCCGCCAGCACGTGATCTACAAAGAAGCTAAAATCAAGTAATTGACTTTAGCGACTGAAAAACCCTGCCTCGGCGGGGTTTTTTCTTTTGTGCGCCTGAAAACATTTGCACGTCTGAAAACATCTGTACGCCTGAAAACATCTGCGGGAGGTTTGTATGCCGGAATTACCAGAGGTTGAAACCAGCCGACGCGGTATCGAACCGCACCTTGTCGGCGCCACCATTCTGCACGCCGTGGTGCGCAACGGCCGGTTGCGCTGGCCGGTCTCGCATGAAATCCACAGCCTCAGCGACCAGCCGGTACTCAGCGTACAGCGCCGCGCCAAATATCTGCTGTTGGAGCTGCCTGAAGGCTGGATCATCATCCATCTTGGCATGTCCGGCAGTCTACGCGTGTTGTCAGAAGAAGCACCGCCGGCGAAGCATGACCATGTGGATTTGGTGATGAGCAACGGCAAAGTGCTGCGCTATACCGATCCTCGCCGCTTTGGCGCCTGGCTGTGGAGCAGCGATCTGGCCGCCAGTAACGTACTGGCCCATCTTGGCCCGGAGCCGCTGAGTGAAGCTTTTAACGCGGATTACCTGTTTGAGAAGTCGCGCAGCAGGCGTACGCCGGTCAAGCCCTGGCTGATGGACAACAAGCTGGTGGTGGGCGTTGGCAACATTTACGCCAGCGAATCGCTGTTTGCCGCCGGGATCCATCCCGATCGACCGGCAATGGCGTTGACCAGAGAAGAAGTGGTTCTGCTGACGGAAACGATCAAGGCCGTGCTGCTGCGATCGATTGAGCAGGGCGGCACCACGCTGCGTGATTTCCTGCAGTCGGACGGTAAACCGGGCTATTTCGCGCAGCAGCTACAGGTCTATGGCCGTGCTGGCGAACCCTGCCGCGTTTGCGCTACGCCGATTGTAGGCGCCAAACACGCGCAGCGCAGCACCTTCTATTGCCCGACCTGTCAGCAATAATCAGGCGGAGAGCTTTGCCAGCAGCGCGCTGTGCACCGACGGCGGCAGGAAAGCGCTGACGTCGCCGTGATGGCGCGCCACCTCTTTGACCAGCGTGGAAGAGATAAACGAATATTTTTCTGAAGGCATCAGAAACACGCTTTCCAGCTCCGCCAGCAGGTGCCGATTCATATGCGCCAGCTGCATTTCGTATTCAAAATCGGACACCGCCCGCAGGCCGCGTACCAGGACGTTGGCCTGCTGATCCCGCGCGAAGTTCGCCATCAGATCGCTGAATCCTACCACTTCCACATTCGGCAAGTGTGCGACCACCTGTTGCGCCAGCACCACGCGTTCATCCAGCGAGAACATCGGCTTTTTACTGGGGCTGGCGGCAATAGCCAGGACGATATGGTCAAACATTAACGCGGCGCGCGTGACGATATCCAGATGACCGTTGGTCATGGGATCGAAAGTGCCGGGATAGATCGCTTTTGTGCTCATAGGCCGCCTTTGCCGGAAGCGTGGGAAGAGTGGTTCAGCGCCCAGAGCGCCGTGTATTTATTGAAGGTGTACTGCGCGTTAACCACGGCAAGCAGCCAGCCCTGTTTGCCATCCAGAAAACCGGCGCGCAGCACCAGCGTTTTCAGGAAGGCGCCCAGCGTATGGGCGAAAATTGAAAACAGGCCGCACTTTTTCCCCTGGTGGTGACGCTGCTTCGCCCAGGCTTCGGCATAGGCGAACTGCTTCCACTGAAACGCAGAGAAATCGCGGCAGGTCAGATGCAGCAGATCGCCCTTCAGCGCCACCACCTGCGCCCCTCTGGCTTCCAGCGATTCATGCACCTGATGATCGTTATAGCCGTATTCACGTGGATAGAGACGAGTCACGCGGTCAGGATACCAGCCGCTATGGCGCATAAAACGCCCCAGAAACAGATTGCGGCGGCCCAGGCTATAAACCGTGGCTGGCGCGGCAGGCTGTTGCAGCACGGATTCGATAGCGGCGCGCAGCTGCGGCGTCACGCGCTCGTCGCTGTCGATCATCAAAATCATCGGATGCGTGGCATAGCTTTGCGCCAGCTGGCGCTGTTTGCCGTAGCCGTGCCATTCGCGGGAGTGAAACACTTTGGCGCCGTGGCGGGCGGCGATTTGCGGCGTGCCGTCGCTGCTGCCGGAGTCCAGCAGCACAATCTCGTCGGCCCAGTTCACGGACTCCAGACATTCCGGCAGCAGCTCGGCTGCGTCTTTAGCGATCAGCACGACCGACAGAAGCTGACGTGAAGGCATTTAGTGATTCCGCTGTGGCAGATAGGGTTCAAGTAACTGTAGCAGACGCTGTAGCGCGCCCTGATTCTGGTGCAGTACCTCTACCGCATGGCGGCCGTAGTAAAGACGATAGTCTTCGTCGGTCAGCAGCGTGCCGATCTCTTTATCCAGCGAGTCGGCATCGGTTACGGCGATCAGGCCGTCCGCCTGCTGAAGTTTTGCACAGATATCTTTGAAGTTAAACGTATGCGGCCCCATCAGCACGGGGATAGCATGTGCGGCGGCCTCGAGCGGATTATGCCCGCCGCGCTCCACCAGGCTGCCGCCGACGAAAGCCAGATCGGCGATGCCGTAGAGCAGCATCAGTTCGCCCATCGTATCGCCAATCACCACCTGGGTGCCGCTGGAAGGGATCTCGCCGCTGCTGCGTAGCGTGTAGCTGAAGCCGGCCTTTTGCGTCATGTCGCGAGCCGTGTCGAAACGTTCCGGATGGCGCGGTACCAGGATGAGCAGCAAAGAAGGAAAACGCGCCAGGAGCTTGCGGTGCGCTTCCAGAATAATGCTTTCCTCGCCTTCGTGCGTGCTGGTGGCTATCCATACCGGACGACGCGGCGCCCACTGCCGACGCAGCGTGACCGCGCGGGCGGCCAGCTCGGGCGTTACGGAAATATCGAACTTCAGGCTGCCGGTCACCGCCAGCTGGGAACGCTTCAGGCCAAGCGCCACAAAGCGTTCGCCGTCTTCCTCGTTCTGCGCCGCGATCAGCGTGATCTTTTGCAGCAGACGCTGCATAAATTTACCGAGCTTGCCGTACCCTTTCGCCGAACGCTCCGACAGGCGGGCGTTCGCGATGACCAGCGGGATTTTTCGGGCGTGAAGCTGCGCGATCATATTCGGCCACAGCTCGGTTTCCATAATGATGACCAGCCGCGGGCTGACATTATCCAGAAAACGGTTCATCGAGCCGGGCAGATCGTAAGGCAGATAGACGTGATGAACATCTTTACCGAAGGCGGAAGCCGCCCGTTCCGAACCGGTCGGCGTCATGGTCGTCACGGTAATCGGCATCGTGGGATAACGGTGGCGCAGCGCCCTGACCAGCGGCACGGCGGCCAGCGTCTCGCCGACAGAAACGGAGTGCAGCAGTATACCGTCCGGCTTGACCTTGCCTTTACAGTAGCCGTAGCGTTCGGCCCAGCGCTTCCGGTAGGCGGGCGCTTTTCTGCCGCGTAACCAGAGCCGGAGCCAAATCAGCGGCTGAATAAGATAGAGCAGGACGGAATAAATTGTTGTCATCACAGTGTTTACGAATTACGGAGTGACTCGCGTCAGAAAGTGCCGGAAAAGAGAAACATTACCGCATGTTAGCAGATAAGTCGCGCATGCTCACACCTTCTTCTCAGGCCTGTCGCAACACTTGTTGATATAGCGCATGAAGCTGCCCTGCCAGGCGCTGCGGCGAGCAGGGGAGAACGCGCTCCCGGGCCGCATCGCCCATGCGCGCATCAACGCTTCTGAGCGGGATGGCCTGCGCGGCGGCGCTCAGTGCCACAATATCCAGCGCGTCGCAAACGTAGCCCTGCTCGCCGTTAACGATAAACTCTGCGCCGCCGCAGGTGTCGCTGGTGATGACCGGCAGACCGCAGGCCATCGCTTCCAGGATCACGTTAGGGAAAGGATCGTAAAGCGTGGGCAGGATCAGCGCGTCGGCCGCATGGTAATAAGGGATCACGTTGTGCTGCACGCCGACAAAGTGGACGCGTTTTTCGCAGCCCAGCGCGCGAGCGTGGCTAAGATAGCGGGCCTGCTGTTTATCCTGACCCACCACCAGCAGGTGCGCTTCGGTAGCGGCCAGGGCGCTGATGGAGGCCCTTAATCCTTTGCGCTCGAAACCGGAACCGACGTAAATAAACACTTTGGCTTCGGCAGGCAGACGCAACGACGCGCGCGACTGCTGGCGCTCGGCCGGCGTGGCAGGCTGAAAGCGCTGCGCGTCAATCGCGTTGTAGATCACCGCGAACTTCTCTTCCGGCACCTGAAAGCAGCGCATGATGTCGTTTTTTACCATCAGCGAATTACAGATGATTTTTTTCAGCGCAGGTGAGCGGAACATCTCTTCTTCCGCCGCCATCACATAGCGATGATAAGGGCTTAAATCGGCCAGCAGCTTTTGCACGGGCGAAACGATGCGCGCTCTTTGTGCCAGCCAGACGCGATGCACGCCGTCGCCGGCGCGAAAAATATCACAGCCCGCAATGCGCTCGTGGCTTTGTACGATATCAAACTTCTCTCGCTGCCAGCATGCACGCGCCGCCAGCGCAAAGCCGCGCTCGCGCGAGATGCGTCCCCATTTTTTCGGGTTACAGATATGCAGGTGCCATTCCGGTTTCGGCTCGCCCTGCCAGCTGCGGGTGATGATGTTCAGATCCAGACTGTCATCGTCCAGCGCCTCCAGCGCCCGCGAAATAAACCGCTCCGCGCCGCCGTCCGGGCGATATTTTTGCCGCACTATAGCCAGTCGTACTTTACTCATCCAGATAGTTCCTTGCGGCTTTGACCACGTCATCAAGTGGGATGGCAGAAAGATAACGGGTCTCGGTCCTGGTATTAATGCTGTCCGGCGAAGGGAGAGGCGCATAGTCGCCGGCCCAGATCACCTGATTATTGTCGCCCCAGGGACGCCACTGCTTAAGCTTGGTCGGGCCAAACAGCGCGATGCACGGCGTATCCAGCGCGGCGGCCATATGCATCGGCGCGGAATCGACGCCGATAAACAGGCGGGCATGATCGATCAGCGAAGCCAGCTGCGGCAGCGACAGCTTTCCGGCCAGCGAAATCGCTTTGCCGGGACACAGCGAGAGAATATGGTCGATCATCGCCAGCTCTTTTTTGTCCGGCGCGGCGGTCAGCACGATATCGATCTGCTCAGAGGCCAGCGCGGCGATCAGCCCGGCCACTTTGTCATCTTCCCAGCATTTAAAAATCCAGCGCGAGGTAGGCTGGATAACGATATAGGGACGCGTAACCTTGCTTTGCGCCAGCACGGTTTGCGTATGTGACCAGTCGCTTTCGCTGTAGTGCATCGCTGCCGGGAAACCGGAAAAGGGAATATTCAGCGGCTGTAGCGCGGCCAGGTTTTGCTCAACGGTATGCAGCTGGCTGTGGTTGCTGGTGGACACGAGGTGCGTATGCGCCCGTTGCCAGAAGGCGTTGCGACGCTTGTTGTAAGCGAACCCAATCCGAACCGGCGCGCCGGAAAGGGCGGTGATAATCGCGCTGCGCCACTGATCGGCCAGGTTGATGACCAGATCGTAGCCTTCCTGGCGGATCGCCTTAAGCAGCGCGGCTTCATGGCGCAAATGCGCCAGCGTTCCCTCGTTTTTCCATTTGCGATCGATAAAGCGCAGCTGACGAATATGCGGATGCGCCTGCAGCATCGGCAGCGTCTCTTTATAGAGCAGCACGTCGACGGCGGCCTGCGGATAGCGCTGGCGCAGCGCCTCAATAACCGGCGTGGTAAGCAGCATATCGCCATGGTGACGCAGCTTGATCAGCAAAATCTTTCGCGGCGCAAAGGAGGCGGGAATCGACGAAGAAATGGCCATACTCATGGGATCTCAAAATAAAGTGGACCGATTGTAAGGGAAAGCTCGTGCAGGAAAAAGGCGCCGCGCATTACGAACGACGCCAGCGGTAAATCCGGATCAGCCAGAGCAACAGCTGATACCACTGTTTAACGCCGCGCGCGTTGCGCAGCATCCTTCCCGGCGTTTTGCTGGCGAGCAGATCCGCTATCATCACCTGCCGTGCTTCAGCATCAGGTTCACGCCGTAAAGCGTGGCAAACGGTCAGCGCCTCTTTGGTTACCTGACGATAAATTGCCGGACCAATTTTAACTTTATCGCGATAGCGCAGGTTGATCTCATCCAGCATCCGGGCGATTTTCAGATAATGCCGTTGATACTCGACGTTTGCCATACCGCTGCGTTTGCGGTTGCTGATGGACTGGTCGTGAACGTAATACCGGTACAAAACCTTATCGGTGTAGCGAACGCGGCGAGCGTTCAGCATGAGTTCGGTCGTCCACGGGATATCCTGATGGTGCAGGCCGGGTTCAAACTGTAGGTGCAGCTGGTCGATTAGCGAACGGCGATAGATACCCAGCCACACGACGTGCAGATAGCGGTTGGACGCCAGCGCCTTGTTCAGCCATTCTGCGCCGCTCAGCACCGGCGTAGCCTGTAGACGGTCGGCAGGGATAAGCGTTTTTGCCCGGCCCGATCCCCAAAAAACGCGCTCGGCGTTACACTGCGCCACATCCAGATCGTCCTGTTCCGCCATGGCGATCAGCGTGCTGTACATCTCTGGCGAAAGCGTATCGTCGGCGTCGGGGAAAGTGACATATTTGCCGCGCGCTATCGCCAGCCCGGCGTTGCGGGCGCGGGAAACGCCGCCGTTAGCCTGGTCGATCACGGTGATATGGTCATATTCGCTGGCGTAGCGGTGCGCCAGCTGCGCCGAAGCATCCGTCGAGCCGTCATTGACGATGATGATTTCCAGCGAGGCCAGCGTTTGCGCCAGCATAGAGTCGATAAAAGCCTGAAAGCTGGTTCCGGCGTTATACATCGGGACGATCGCGCTCAGCAAAGGCGCTGAGGAGGTATCTTGCGGTTTCATGCTCAGGATGACGTCTTCTTTTCTTGTAATGGCCGCTTGCGCGCGCAGATAAAATCATAAATATCGTCGAGCTTGCGATTATCCAGCTCGTAAAGCTGCTCGACGGGATGATTAAACTTATACAGGGCGTGAAAAACAAACGACGACGGCGCGATATGATTCGGCCCGATTAACAGCACGTCGCCCAGCGGACGCTGCTCTTCAACGCAGCAAGGCCCGTAGATCAGGATCACTGGCACATTTTGCGAGTCAGCGATGTAGATGTTGCCCGAGTCGGAGGCGATGTAAAAATCCATCTGGCTGATGGCGTAGGGCAGGCCTTCCAGCGAAACCTTACCGATCATGTTAACGATGTTATCGCTTTCACCCACCACTTTATTGAGCTCGTGCAGGCGAGTAAGTTCATTTGGCGCGCCAAAGACATAAAACAGGCAGGGCAGCCCGCTCAGCCTGTCGAACAGGGCTTTCCAGATCGTCGGCGGAATGGTTTTCGCCTGGTTGCCGGCCGAAATACTGATGCCGATTTTGATCTTGTCCGTTCTGAACACTTCTTCCGGCGTATTGTCCGGCTTCAGCAGCGGCAGCGTGGCGTGCTTGGGATAGCTTTCTTTGGTCAGCGAACGATCGGCCAGCCTGAGGTAGTTTTCCAGGGTTAGCGAATACTTATCATGTTCCACGGTGCCGGTCGCGGTCAGATAAAAGATCCCCTGATACCATTTGCGGCGGTACATCGACAGAAACTGCTTGTTGCTCGCGTTACAGCAGGCGGCATAAAACAGATTGGTATTATTGGGATGCAGCAGATAGACGTTTTCATAGCGATTCATCAGCTTCAGGGCCAGCTTCAGCTTGCTGTACGTGCTGCTTTTATGCTCTTCAATATAAAAAATGTCCGCCAGCGTGCTGTCGTGCTCCGCCAGCGGTGCAACGGTACGGCTCAGCAGCGCGTCGCTCTTTTCAAGATGCGCCAGCAGGGGGGTGATATTGACAAAATCGCCGATTTTCGCCGTCTGGATCACCAGATTACGGGCCTCTTTTTTATGGCTGAGTTTCATCAACAGCTTAAAAGGCAGTAAAAGTAAAAACAGCAACACATAATTCACGCTCTGTTCTCCCTGAGCGAAAAGTGCCGGTATTCAGCTGCCACAGATGACGTTTGTAACGTTTTCACCGTGCTCTGATAGCCGTTTTCGGTTATGAGCGTATTCATACTGAAACCTTAAAAGATAAAAATGCGCGTCCGGCCAGGCCAGGGAGCGCGCCAGAATAATGTCTGACCCTCTCAGACATCTCCGATCCGCAAACGTTGCGTGGGCCTAAGAAGCGATCAGCGCAAGATACTGTTTGCAGATTGCTTCGATGCTGTAAGCCTCCAAATCAAGCTGTGAAACATCAGGCGGGTTTGACCAGACGTCCGCGATAGTGTCCGCCAGCGAATCCACATCCAGGTTCGCCAGGCCGCGAGCCAGTTCGCCGGTCATGATCGACACGGGGCCGCCGGGACAGCGCGTACTGACTACGGGCACCTGGCAAATCAGCGCTTCTACCAGCACGTTGCCGAAGCCTTCGCTGTCCGAGCTGACCACCAGCAGCTTCGCGTTGCGGATCCAGGGATAGGGGTTGCTGGTAAAACCTTTAAAAATTACCCGATCCTGAATGCCCAGCGTTAGCGCCAGTTTCTTAATTTTTCCTACTGCTTCATCCGTGCCCTGGCCGATTAAAACCAGCGGCGCGCTTATCCCCGTTTTGGCATAGGCGCGCAGCAGCCTGTCGTGGCGCTTGGTCTGGTGAAAGCGGCCGACGTGGATCAGATAGGGTTCGCCCGCCATCTCGCAGGGCTGCATAGCCGCGGTACGAACGGTATCAAAATCGAAAGGGTTGAAAATGATCCGCTCGTGCTTTGGCTGTATCGCAAAGGAGCGTTTCAAATCGCTGACCACGTACTGAGAGACGCCGATGATATTCCGGTTTTGATATACGCGGCGCGTTTTCAGTTTCTTCTGCCACAGGGAAAAGCCCTGCCGGTGGGCCAGATAAGAGGCGGAAAAGACGCCGTGCAGGCAAAACCAGGTCTTGTCCTTGTCGAGATGGCGACAGCGGCTGACGATACGGTCGGTTTTGTGCAGGTGCGATACCACCAGGTCGAAACGGCCCTGCTCTTTTTCGGCCTGCATTATCGCCCGATCCAGGCAGGCTGCGCGCCGGCTCAGCTCCGTAAGTTTCCGCCAGGGCATATGGCAGGTATCCTGAATGACCTGATAATCCAGCCCGGCAGGAATGGCGTAATCGCAGACGGCACGCAGCGAAAACAGCGAAACCCGATGACCGCGCTCTATCAGCCCTTTGGAAAGCGTCAGCACAACTTTCTCCGCGCCCCCGCCGGGCAGACCATCAATGATCATTAATACGCGCTTGGACAATTTTGTACCCTTAGCAGAGAAAATCATGCGGTGCCGACCGATTCCAGGCCACTAACCGCACGAAAAAAAGCATTTTTTTATCTAGTCGGGCAAGTCCCTTGCCGTAGCCCGGTAAAGCTGTCCTGCCGATCCTGTCAGGCTGAGCCAGTTTTATCTGTTTATCTTAGAAAAATAAAAAAGATAGCGCCATAGCCAATCGCTTTCGCGCCGTTGCGCTGCAATTACTGTTGCGTCCCGTCATGCCGCTGTTACCATACCGGCAGAGTTAACACGAGGTTAACGCGGAGCGCCGCATCGACATGAAAAAACCTGCTTTCTTAATCACCATCGATACGGAAGGTGATAATCTCTGGCGTAATCGCTCTGGTCAGGTGACCACCGAAAATGCCGCCTGGCTTGCCCGCTTTCAGCAGCTTTGCGAGAAATATACCTTTAAACCGACCTGGTTGACGAACTATGAAATGGCCGTCGATCCGGTTTATATCGATTTTGCCCGCGATGTTATCGCTCGCGGCCAGGGCGAAGTAGGCATGCATCTGCACGCCTGGAACAGCCCGCCAGCCTATGAATTAACCGACAACGACTGGCAGCATCAGCCCTATCTGATTGAATACCCTCGTGAAGAGATACGCAAAAAAGTCGCTTTTATGACTGAGCTGCTGGAAGAGACGTTTAACGTTAAAATGCTCAGCCACCGTGCGGGACGCTGGGCGTTCAACGAGTATTACGCTCAGCTGCTGGTCGAACACGGCTACCGGGTTGACTGCTCGGTGACGCCGGGCGTTAACTGGCGGTTTTCCCCGGGCGCGCCGCAGGGCAACGGCGGCACGGACTATACGCACTTTCCCCGCTCGGCTTACCATCCCGATAGCGCAGATATTTCTCGTCCCGGCAATTCACCGCTGCTGGAAGTGCCGATGACCATCCGTTATAAGCACTCCGGGCTGATGAATGCGGTTAAACAGGGCTACGATCGCCTGCGCGGCAAGCGCCGCAGCCCTTCCGTTTACTGGCTGCGCCCGACTGGCGGCAACGCGCAGCAGATGATCGACCTGGCGGAAAAAACGCTGGCGGAAGGCGCTGACTACGTAGAGTTTATGCTGCACTCCAGCGAGTTTATGCCCGATGGCAGCCCGACCTTTAAAACGGCGGCCGATATTGACCGGCTCTATGACGATCTGGCGCAGCTGTTCAGCTGGCTGCAAAGCCGCACTCATGGCATGACGCTGGCGGAGTATGCCGCCGCGAAAGCCGGCACCTGAACAGAAACGGGGCCGTTAAAGGCCCCGTTTTCTCACCGTCAGCATTTTCCTTTTATAACTCGTCCTGATTTTGCCGTTCAGCAAAAAACGCCCCAGGCCGACCTGCGCGATCCGCGCTCTCACTTTGTCGCCCTGCGAGGTTCCTCGCAGATCGGCATGGTAGCGATTGGCGATATCCAGCCAGTGGCAGGTGATCAAATGCTCATAGCGCGGCGGTAAAACCTCGTCCATATGCGCCGTTGCGGCGATCAGGCAGGCAATTTTGTCGGCATCAATAGCGGACGACAGGCTCTGCTCATGCTTGCGGTAGAGATAAAAACCGGCGGAGGTAAACAGCGTTTTTTTGCTCTGCATCAGCAGCTGCGGAAACAGCCAGCTATCTTCGTAGCAGATAAAGTCCGGAAAGGCGTGCTGCTGAATAAGCTCGCGGGAGAAAAACTGGCCGATAAAATGCGCCTGATAATCACGATGGATCAGGAAGCGCTCTACGGCATCATGCGTGGTCAGCTCCTCAGGCTCGGCAGGCTGCCACTGCACCGTGGGCGAGGCGTGCCGCACTTCGATAATTTTACTGAGCAGAATATCCGGCGAGGTCTGGCGCAGCGTCGTCAGCCGGTGCGCCAGCGCGTCGGGCAGCAGCATATCGTCGCCGTCCACCATTAAGACATAATCGCCGCGCGCCAGGCCTACCGCGTGGTTACGCACTTTGCCAACGTTGCGATAGTCGGTATGGCTGCTGCGAAGCTGCGGCAGCCGCGCCGCGTAGCGCTCAATAATGCTCTGCGTCGCATCCGTGGAAGCGTCGTTAACCACGACTATCTCTGCGCGATCGATTGCCGCGCCCAGCGAAGCGACGACGCTTTCCAGCGTATCGGCCAGCGTCTCGCTGCAGTTATGGGCAGCAATCAGCACGCTCAGCGCAGGGCTGTTCATGACTTTTCTTCCGGCGAGGAACCCAGCAGCGGCATCAGCTGCGCCATCACGTTTTCGGCAGAAATATCCGCCATGCGATTGCCCTGCGCGGGTTTCAGTACAAACTGGTTTTTGCCATAGCCGCCGATCAGGCCGGGATCGGTGGGGCCATACAGCGTGATATTAGGGCGATCCAGCGCCGCCGTTAAATGGCTAAGCCCCGTATCTACCGACACTACCGCGGCGGCGCCCGCTAACGTGCGCGCCACCTGCTCCAGCGTAAGTTTGGGCAGCACTTCCACATAGTCGAAGCCAG
Source organism: Erwinia aeris (assembly GCF_041224955.1). Taxonomy (NCBI): domain Bacteria; kingdom Pseudomonadati; phylum Pseudomonadota; class Gammaproteobacteria; order Enterobacterales; family Erwiniaceae; genus Erwinia; species Erwinia aeris. The sequence continues at coordinate 55,072 of NZ_JBGFFX010000016.1, forward strand.
CCGCCAGCCGCTGCGCGCGCTGGTGCTCATGTTCCGCGCCCCACGGCAATTTGATCCGCAGGCCGCTGCCGTTCAGCAGCGTAATCAGCTCACGCCACTGCGCTTCCGGCCAGTGCTTTTCATCGCGCGTGGTGGCGTGCAGGAAGACCAGATAGCGGCCGTCATCCGGCGAAGGCTCACGCATAAAATGTTGCGCGATAGCGTAATCGCCAGGCGTCTCCGGCAGCGGATAATTCAGGCTTTTGGCAAACAGCTCGCGCGTGCGCTGCACGGCATGCTGCTGCTTATTGATTTCATGGCGTTGGTCATACCACCAGCTGGCGAAAGGTTCGCGCGCGCTGCGGCTGTCCTGACCATGCTTGACGCCTTTAGCGATGCGCGTCACCAGCGCGGCGCTTTTGATCAGGCCCTGCGCGTCAATCACCATGTCATACTGGCGCGACTGTACTTCGCGCTTGAACAGAAAGCGTTCTTCGCGCACTTCGCTGCCGAACCAGTGCTTGCGCCAGCGGCGGATTGCCACGGGGATAACCCGAGCAACCGCCGGATGCCAGGAGGGGATTTGTGCGAAACCTTCTTCTACAACCCAGTCGAAACGGATGCCGGGGATAGCCCGCATGGCGTCGGTGAGGGCGGGCAGCGTGTGCAGGACATCGCCCATTGAGGAGGTTTTTACAATCAGGACGTGCATACAGCCTCCAGAGGCTGACCCAGCAGCGCCGACAGCTCTTCCGCCACGCGCTGCGGCTTAATATCTATCAGGCTCTGGTGATAGCCTTCTTCCGCATCGCCTTTACGGACCTTGTGATAGCCGGTGATCAGCCGGATAACGCGCGCTTTATGCGACAGCGGCGGCGTAAAGTCCGGGCTGCTTGGGCCGTAAAGCGCAACGAGCGGGCGATCCAGCGCGGCGGCGATATGCATCAGGCCGGAGTCGTTGCTGACCACGGCCTGGCAGTGCGCCAGCAGAATGACCGCCTGCTCCAGTTTGGTTTCGCCAGCCAGATTATGGCAGTGCTGGCGCGAGCTTTCTTCCAGGCTTTGCAGGATTTGCTCGCCGGTCTCTTTATCTTTAGCCGAGCCAAACAGCGCGATCTGATAGCCGCTGTCGATCAGCTGCTGCGCCAGCGCGGCATAGTGATAGTGCGGCCAGCGCTTGGCCGGCCCGAATTCCGCGCCGGGACAGAAGCCGATAAGCGGCCGTTCCGCGCTCAGCCTGAAGGCGGCGGCGGTTTCCTGCTTTTCCTGCTCGTTGACGAGCAGCTTCGGCCAGAGCAGCGGCTGCGGCAGATCGCTGGCGCTCGCGATCTGCGCTTTGTCGTAAGCCAGCGCGACGTAGCGCTCAACCATCAACGGAAACGCGGCTTTATCCAGCACGCGGATATCGTTCAGCAGGCCGTAGCGCATCTCGCCGCGCCAGCCTGTACGGGTCTGGATATCGGCAAAGAAAGGCACCAGCGCGGATTTAAAGGAGTTGGGCAGGACGTAAGCGCGATCGTAACCCTTATCGCGCAGCGAGCGGCCCAGACGGCGGCGCTCGCCCAGCGCCAACGCGCCGTGGCCCAGCGGCATCGCCAGCGCCTCGTTGACTTCCGGCATCCGCGACAGCAGCGGACGGCACCACGCGGGGGCCATCACGTCAATTGTGGCTTCAGGCCAGCGCTGTTTCAGCGTGCGATAAAGGCTTTGCGACATCATCATATCGCCGACCCAGGATGGCCCGATCACCAAAATTTTCATTGCCGGATCCGTCCCGTTACGCGTTGCGATTCAGCCAGGCCATATACTCGGCCACGCCTTCTGCCACGGTTTTAAACGGCTTATCGTAGCCCGCCGCGCGCAGTTTGGTCAGGTCCGCCAGCGTATAGGCCTGGTAACGTCCTTTCAGTTTTTCCGGGAAAGGAATGTATTCGATCTGGCCTTTCTGATGGAAATTCAGCGCGGCGTCGGCCACTTCCTGGAAAGATTCGGCACGGCCGGTTCCGCAGTTAAAAATGCCGGAAACGCCGTTTTCCCAGAACCACAGATTGACGGCGGCGACGTCTTCCACATAGATAAAGTCGCGCTTAAAGTTATCGCTGCCTTCAAACAGTTTTGGATTTTCGCCGTTGTTCAGCTGGGTGTTCAGATGGAAAGCCACGCTCGCCATGCTGCCTTTATGCCCTTCGCGCGGGCCATACACGTTGAAGTAGCGGAAGCCGCAAATCTGCGACTGCGCTTCCGGCAGGATCTCACGTACATAGTGGTCAAACAGCATTTTGGAATAGCCGTAGACGTTCAGCGGCTGCTCATACTGACGCTCTTCGATAAAGTTATCGTTGCGGCCGCCGTAAGTCGCGGCGGAAGAGGCGTACAGGAAAGGGATCTGACGCTCAAGACAGTAGTGCAGCAGCTCTTTGGAGTACTGATAGTTGTTATCCATCATGTATTTGCCGTCCCACTCGGTGGTGGAAGAGCAGGCGCCTTCGTGGAAAACCGCCTCGACGTCGCCAAAGTCTTCATCGGCCAGAATGGCGATCAGGAAATCTTCTTTATCCATATAATCGGCAATATTCAGATCCGCCAGGTTGGCGAATTTGGTGCCGTCTTTCAGGTTGTCGACCACCAGAATATCGGTGTGGCCTTTGTCATTCAGCGCTTTGATGATGTTACTACCGATAAATCCCGCGCCGCCAGTGACGATAATCATGAGTTTTAACCTTTAAGAATGTGGGTGAAACACAAAGTTCACGCGCTAATGCCTGATATCATAACATCTCAGCCCGCCTCAAACAGCCGGATGACTCCGTAAGAGAAGGTAAATTCCGGCCGGAGGCGGCAAACTACTTCAGCTTTTCCGCGTCGGTCAGATAGCGTACTTTGCGGGTATAATCCTGGCCCTTGAACGTCAGCGGCGTATCAGGGGATTGCAAATATTTTTGCCATTCGTCCAGCGGGAACCCGCCGTGCGCGCCCACTACTTCTTTAGGAATGGCTGCTGTAGTGCCACCGATTTTTTTGGAAACCGGCCAGTTTACCCAGTCACCTAAATTAACCGTTTTGAAATCCAGCAGATCCAGAAGCGCGGCCAGCGGCAGCTGATCGGTCGGCGGCTGCGAATCATCCAGAATTTCCCAGGTATCTTTAAACATCGCCAGCCACAACGGACAGAGGCGTTTCCAGGTCGACCGGGTAGCAACGAGAAAGGCGCTGTTGGCATGATCCTGCAAAAAAGGTCGGATGGTGTGCCGATAGTACGCCGGGCGTTTTTCTTCCGGCGCGCTCATCAGCTTGGCGGCCATTTTCCCCTGACGGAAGCTGGAATAGAGATGGTTGTCCCGCACGTTGATTTCCGGCATTTTCAGTAAATTGAGATCGGAATCGATCATCAAAATGCCGTCCGTCTCGGCATACAAAGGCGCTTGTATTTTGATCAGGCGACTGCGGTAAATTTGCTTATAACGATAGCTCTCTTCCCGCACGGGCACATCCAGCGTCACCACGCGCGTTTTCTCCGGCAGCTGGCCGAAAGCTTCGACAGGCTGGTCGCTGACGATGACGATTTCCTGTGCCGCAGGCGCGAAGCGCGAGGCGAACAGCGCGCTCAGCCTGGCCTCTTCAACAAAATCCGCGCCCGTACAAGGAATAACAACAGAGGTCACCGGAACAGCGCCCTGAACTTCTGGCTGTTGATACGAAATATTATGCCGTGCGCGAATATGCCGAAATCGGGGGTTCAAAAATTCAAACATGCGATGAGTTTCCATAAGCCGCAGTTTTCAAAATGGTTTCCACGCCAGAGACGTAGTGCTCAATGGCATAGTGTTCTTTGACGTGCTGGTTTGCCTGGCGCAGAAGCTGCTGGCGCTTTTCAGCATCAAGCCACAGCGTTTCCATCTGTTTGAACAGGCCCTGCGTATCGCCATAATCAAACAGCAGGCCGGTTTTGTTATGCTCAATAAGCTCCGCCGTGCCGGTGACTTTTGAACCGATTACAGCGGTGTTGAGCAGCATCGCTTCCAACACCACGCGCGGCAGGCCTTCGCTTTTCGACGCCAGAATAAAAACGTCGAAAGCAGCCAGATAATCCAGCGGGTTGCTGCGAAAACCGGTAAAAATCACGCGATCCTGAATCCCGGCCTGCGCCGCCTGCTGCTGCAGTGCCGCCAGCTCCGGCCCTTCGCCCAATATCACCATACGCCAGTCGGCTTTGGGAAAAGCAGCGGCAAACTTCGCCAACGCCTGCAAGGTATGGTGATTGGATTTTCTGGCAATCAGCGAGCCGATACTGCCGAAAACAAAGGTATCGTCGGTTACGTCCGGCAGCTGCCGGCGCATGGCGGCCCGTTCCGGTAACGGTTGATAAATATCGATGGCGTTAAAAACGGTAAGGCATTTTTCCGCCGCTACGCCGTTGGCCAGCAACACTTCGCGTACGCCGTTGGAGACGGCGATAACCGCATCGGCGCGCCGGTTGACCATCGCAACCAGCTCGCGATCCAGCACCGGCTCAATACGGCAGTGCTGCACCACGCTGACGGGCAGATCGCGGGCAGCCAGATAGCCTTCGGCGTTGGAGCCGGGCTGATTATTCATATACAACATATCGCTCTGTTGCTGAATAAGCAGCTGGCGAATAGCGAGGGCGTTGGGCCGGATGCGCCATAGCTTATCGACAAAACGTGTGGCTTTCAGCCGCAGGCCGCGATGGAAAAACACCAGCGAACGCAGCAGCTCTTTAAGCAGCTTCGCCCAGCGCGGCTGTTTGCGCTGGGCAATAAAGGTAACGGGGATAGCCAGCGAAGCCAGCACCTGCTCAATGGAATCCCCGCTGCCGCGCCGGTAGTTATGGTAAAAGCAGCAGCGGATATCGAACTGGCTGCGATCGATACGCTTCAGCAGCTCCAGCATACTGTTGGTGCCGCCGCCCCATTCATTGCCGGTATCCAGTAACAGAATTTTTTTACGCTGTGGCGCCATCATGCCGCTTCCAGACTCGTTTAGCCGACGTGATGCGGCATGAAGATTAATCGTTGCCCAGTTCCAGCTTCAGGCCGGAAAAGTAAGTATTGATATAGCGGACGCCCGCGCTGTCGGCGAGGCTTTCCGTTATGGCGTTCAGCGCGCGGCTGGCCGGCACAAATTCAGGCTTGCCCGGGCAGGCTTTCACGCCCTTGAACGGATTACGCGGCGGCGTCGGTTTCGCGACGGTCGGCGGCGCCTGACGGCCTGCGTTTTGTGGCTCGTTCAGCAGCTGACCCGGACTGACCAGCGTGATATCGGCTGGCAGCGTCGGCAGCATCTGTTGCAGTACTTTCACCGTAGTCGGGTGTGGGTGCCCAATAGCAATCGCGGAGCCGTCGCGCTGGGCCAGATGCACCGCGCGCAAAAACTGTTTGCGAATATCGGCTTCGTTTTGCGTATCGTCCAGAAAGACGCGGCGCTTAATCACTTTAACGCTGGTGCCCGCTGCGGCACGGGTCGACTGACTGTTGCCGATGGTCATGCTGTCGAGAAAATAAAAGTTGTAGTGGTTCAGCACCTGCATCACTTTCTGCATGCCCGGCAGGCTGGAAGTCATCGCGCTGCCCATATGGTTGTTCAGCCCCACGGCGTAGGGAACTTTAGCCACGGCCTCCCGGATAATCCGCTCTACCTCTTCGCTGGACATGTCCGGGCGCAGCGTGTTTTTTTCCAGCGGCTGTTTGCTGAGCGGCGCCATCGGCAGATGGATCAGCACCTCATGTCCCCGCTGGTGGGCTTTCGTTGCCATTTCATGAGCATGGGTAGCGTCCGGCAATACCGCCACGGAAATGGCTGCCGGCATTTGTAATACCTGGTTTTCCTGCGCCGGACGATAGCCAAAATCGTCAATGACGATAGCGAGTTTACCCGCGTGCGCCGAACAGGCCATCAGCAGACCCGTCAGCGCGCCGCTGAATTTATAAAGATAAGACAAAAGTTATTTTCCCAACCACGGAAGTGGATTAACGGCCTGTCCCTGGCGGCGGATTTCAAAATAGAGCGAAGGCGTGCCGCGCCCGCCGCTGGTGCCGACCAGCGCAATCGGCTGGCCTGCCCTGACCTGAGCGCCCACGCTGACCAGCGCGCTCTGATTGTAGCCGTACAGGCTCATATCGCCTTTGCCATGTTCCACCACCACCACCAGACCATAGCCCTGTAGCCAGTCCGCCATCAGCACGCGACCGTCGGCAACGGCTTTAACTTCCCGGCCTTCCGGCGCGTCGATCACCAGTCCTTTCCAGCGCAGTTCACCCTGCAGCTGCTCGCCGAAACGGTGCTCAAGGGTGCCGCGCACTGGCCACAGCAGCTGGCCGCCGGGCCTGCCCAGACCGCCGGTTCTCGCCATCAGCGAGCGCTCGCCCTCGGTAGGTTTATAGGTGGTGCCTTTGCTTTTAGCCTGCGCCTCACGTTCGCGCACGCGCTGCGCTTCTTTGGCCTCTTTTTCGGCTCTGGCGCGGGCTTCCCGCTCCGCTTTGGCGATCTTATCGCGCAGGCGGCTCTCGTTCGCCCGCATCTCTTCCAGCTGCGCCTGGTCTTTCTCCAGCGAGGATTCCAGCGTGGTCAGCGTTTTCTGGCGCGCCGCACGAGCGCTTTCCAGCTTCTGCTGCTGGACTTCCTGCTGCGAAAGCATCGCTTTCTGCTTCGCCTGCTTGTCGACCAGCGAGGTTTTCTGGGAAGAGAGATCGCTGCGCGTTTTTTTCAGATCGTCGATCGATTTCTGGCGCGCATCGTTCAGGTAGCCGAAGTAGGCCAGGATACGTTCGCTACGCTGGCTCTCTTCGCTGCTCAGCAGCAGCTGTAAACCGTTGTGCTGGCCCTGGCGAAAGGCGGCGTCCAGCTGCTCGGCCAGCATTTTTTCCTGCTTCGCCTGCTGGGTTTGCAGTTTGCCGATCGAGGCGGTAAGCGCCGCGATCTCGCCATTGAGCGCGCCAAGCGTACGCTGGGTTTCACGCAGCTGTCGGCTGGCCTGGGCAATGATTTTTTCCTGGCTTTGCAGCTGGTCGAGCAGCTTGCTGCGCTGCTGTTTTTGCTGCTGAACGCTTTTTTCTTTGGCGGCGATATCGGCACGCAGGCTGGAGAGCGCGGATTTCGTGTCGTCTGCGTGGCCGATAGCGGGCAGCAGAAGCAGGCCAGCGCAAAACAGGCTGGCTGACAGCGTGAACATGCCCGATCGTAACGGGGGTGCAGAGGCCAATCCGTTAGCTGGGGTTCGTTGATATGAAACTGTCGCTTTTTCCCTCATAGGAGGAGGATTATTCCACGATGAACAGCGCCTTACCAGCCTCGCCGGCGGGTTTTGCGTTTCCATCGGTGACAAAGCGAGGCGGCTGACCGGAAAGCGCAGACGCAAAGAGGGTCGCTGCGCAATTAATCGCCAGTCAGGATTGCTGCGTTAACCTTCGGATCGAACGTTTATGACATAAGCCAATTTTTTTGGGAAATTTGCCGCAGAAAAAGCAACTCTGACGGCATCGCGTCTGTACATGAAACGCCTGGCAGGTATACTCAGAAGCCTTGTTTTCGCTTATTAACCCTTTCGGGAGTTGTTACCCCTCATGCAAGATATTATGCAGTTCGCAGGCAATCATACCCTTCTTAGTCTGGCATGGGTCGTCCTGCTGGTTTTGGTGATCGTGACCACTGTTAAGGGCATGTTCTCCAAGGTAAAAACCATCAGTCGCGGCGAAGCAACGCGTCTGATTAATAAAGAAGAAGCCGTGGTAGTGGACGTGCGCGGGCGCGATGACTTCCGTAAAGGCCATATTTCTAACGCGATCAACGTGCTGGCTGCCGATATCAAAAAGGGCAGCTTTGGCGAACTGGAAAAACACAAAACCAAGCCGGTTATCGTGGTGTGCGCTAACGGCGTTTCTGCAGCCGATCCTGCTGCGCAGCTGAACGCCGCCGGTTTTGAACAGGTTTTCATTCTGAAAGACGGCGTGGCTGGCTGGAGCGGTGAAAACCTTCCGCTGGTGCGTGGCAAATAATTTCTGGAGACGAAGGTATGGCAAACGTTGAGATCTACACCAAAGCAACCTGTCCTTTCTGTCATCGCGCCAAAGCGCTGCTGGCTCAGAAAGGCGTAGCGTTCCAGGAAATCGCTATCGACGGCGACGCTGAGAAGCGCGAAGAGATGATCAAACGCAGCGGCCGTACCACCGTTCCGCAGATTTTCATCGATGCACAGCATATTGGCGGCTGTGACGACCTCTATGCCCTCGAGGGCCGCCAGGGCCTCGACCCGCTGCTGCAGTAACGCGGGCAAGTGGCGCAATAACGGATTATTAACCCATAGGATTTTAAAATGTCAGAACAAAATAACACCGAGATGTCTTTCCAGATCCAGCGTATCTATACTAAAGACGTCTCTTTTGAAGCACCAAATGCGCCGCAGGTTTTCCAGAAAGAGTGGGAACCAGAAGTGAAACTGGATCTGGATACGGCATCCACTCTGCTGGCTGATGACGTATACGAAGTGGTTCTGCGCGTAACCGTGACCGCCACCGTGGGCGAAGATACGGCTTTCCTGTGCGAAGTGCAGCAGGCGGGCATCTTCTCCGTGGCCGGCATTGACGGCAACCAGATGGCGCATTGCCTGGGCGCATACTGCCCGAACATCCTGTTCCCTTATGCGCGCGAATGCATTACCAGCCTGGTTTCCCGTGGGACCTTCCCGCAGCTTAACCTGGCGCCGGTTAACTTTGACGCGCTGTTTATGAACTATCTGCAGCAGCAGTCAGGTGAAGGCGCCGCTCCGCAACAGGATGCATAATGCCTGCCTCAATGAGTGTACTCGGTGCCGGCTCGTACGGCACCGCCCTGGCTATCACGCTGGCCCGTAACGGACACGACGTGGTGATGTGGGGCCATAACCCACAGCATCTGGCGCAGCTCCAGGCTGACCGCTGCAATGCGGCTTTTCTGCCCGATGTTCCTTTTCCCGATTCGCTGAGCCTTGAGAGCGACCTGGCGACGGCTATTGCCGCCAGCCGCGATCTGCTGGTGGTTGTGCCCAGCCATGTGTTCGGCGATCTGTTACAACAAATTAAACCGCACCTGCGCAGCGACTCCCGCATTGTCTGGGCCACCAAAGGGCTTGAAAAAGAGACCGGGCGGCTGCTGCAGGACGTGGCGCGCGAAATCCTGGGTGACGATCTGCCGCTGGCGATTGTGTCCGGCCCGACCTTTGCCAAAGAGCTGGCGGCGGGCATGCCGACGGCGATCGCGCTGGCCGCGACGGATGCCGAATTTGCCGACGATTTACAGCAGCTGCTCCACTGCGGCAAAAGCTTTCGCGTTTATAACAACCCAGATTTCACCGGCGTGCAGCTTGGCGGCGCGGTAAAAAACGTTATCGCCATCGGCGCGGGTATTTCTGACGGTATCGGCTTTGGCGCCAACGCCAGAACGGCGCTGATTACCCGGGGCCTGGCGGAGATGACCCGGCTGGGCGTAGCGCTGGGGGCCGATCCCGCCACCTTTATGGGCATGGCGGGATTGGGCGATCTGGTGCTGACCTGTACCGATAATCAGTCGCGCAACCGCCGCTTCGGCATGATGCTGGGGCAGGGAATGGACGTGACGGCGGCGCAAAATACTATCGGGCAGGTAGTGGAAGGATTCCGAAATACCAAAGAGGTGAGGGCGCTGGCCGCACGCTGCGGCGTGGAGATGCCGATAACCGAGCAAATTTATCAGGTATTGTATTGCGAAAAGAACGCGCGGGAGGCAGCATTAAGCCTGCTTGGGCGTACACGGAAAGACGAAAACAGCATCAGCTGAGACAGGGAAGCGCCGCAGTATTCTGTTATTTGATGGGGAGTAGAGTAATGCCGTGTGTAGAGCCCGGGGTGGTCTGGGATTATATCAAAGAGGAAGCGCGGGCGCTGGCGGAAGGCGAGCCGATGCTGGCCAGTTTTTACCACGCTACCTTGTTAAAGCACGATGATCTGGGGAGCGCGCTGAGCTATATGCTGGCTAACAAGCTGGCTAACCCAATCATGCCCGCTATCGCCATCCGCGAGATCGTCCAGGAGGCCTATAAGCAGGACGCCTCTATGATCCAGTCGGCCGCCTGCGACATTCAGGCCGTACGCCAGCGCGATCCCGCCATCGATAAATACTCTACGCCCCTGCTCTACCTGAAAGGGTTTCATGCTCTACAGGCTTACCGTATCGGCCACTGGCTGTGGAATGAAGGCCGCCGTGCGCTGGCCATCTATCTGCAAAACGAAATCTCTGTCTCTTTTGCCGTAGATATTCATCCGGCCGCGAAGATCGGGCGCGGCATCATGCTCGACCACGCCACAGGCATTGTCGTGGGCGAAACCGCCGTGATTGAAGATGATGTTTCTATCCTGCAATCGGTGACGCTGGGCGGGACGGGCAAGACCAGCGGCGACCGTCATCCTAAAATCCGCGAAGGCGTGATGATTGGCGCAGGCGCGAAAGTGCTGGGCAATATTGAAGTGGGACGCGGTGCCAAAATCGGCGCCGGTTCCGTGGTGCTACAGCCCGTGCCGCCGCATACCACGGCGGCCGGCGTACCGGCGCGCATCGTCGGCAAACCCAGTAGCGACAAACCGTCAATGGAGATGGATCAGCACTTCAACGGTATGGTGCCGGGCTTTGAGTTCGGCGACGGTATTTAGCTTTTAATCAGCGCGCCCGCATAGTCCAGCTGGCGCCACGCTTCATAAACCACCACGGAAACCGCATTCGACAGGTTCATGCTGCGGCTGTCCGGCTGCATTGGAATACGAATTTTCTGCGCCGCAGGCAGCGCGTCCAGGATCTCTTTGGGCAGGCCGCGCGTTTCCGGGCCGAATAGCAAATAATCCCCTTTCTGATAGCTTACGGCGCTGTGCGCGGGCGTGCCCTTGGTGGTCAACGCAAACAGGCGCTGCGGCTGTTCGGCTGCCAGAAAAGCCGCATAGTCGGCGTGACGCTGGATGGCGGTGAATTCATGGTAATCCAGACCAGCCCGGCGCAGACGCTTATCATCCCAGGTAAAACCCAGCGGCTCAATCAGATGCAGGCGAAAGCCTGTATTGGCACACAGACGAATAATATTGCCCGTGTTTGGGGGGATTTCAGGTTCAAAAAGTACGATATTCAGCATCAGCAGCGGCCCTCGTTCACAAGGGCCGCAGCATAGCAAATTCAGCTGTTGCTGGTATAGAGCGGCAGCCAGAGCGTCAGTCGCAGTCCGCCAAGCGGGCTGTCATCTGCTTTCACCCAGCCGCGATGTTGCTGAATGGCGGTTTCCACAATCGCCAGCCCCAGGCCGGTGCCGCCAGATTCACGGTCGCGCGCCTCGTCGGTACGGTAAAACGGCCGGAAAATCTGCTCGCGATCTTCCGCGCTGACGCCCGGGCCATCATCATCCACATGGATGGTAATACCCTGTTTATCCACGGAAAAGCTGACTACGATACGGCTATGAGAATAGCGCAGCGCGTTACGAACGATATTTTCCAGCGCGCTGTCCAGCGCGCTCGGGTTGCCGTAAAGCGGCCACGGCCCTGGCGGATAGGGGACTTCCAGCGTTTTGCCCATCTGCTCCGCTTCAAACCGGGCGTCGTCCAGCACGCCTGACCAGAGATGATTGGCCTTCATGGCTTCGCTGACCAGCGCGTTCTTATGCTGGGTGCGCGACAGCACCAGCAGATCGTTGATCATGCCGTCCAGCCTTTGCGCCTCCATCTCAATGCGCTGTAGCTCTTTACCTTCACCCTGGCGACGACGCATCAGCGCGGTAGCCAGCTGTAATCGCGTCAGCGGCGTGCGCAGCTCGTGCGAGATATCGGACAACAGACGCTGCTGCGCGGTCATCATTCGCTCCAGCGCGCTCACCATCTGGTTGAAGCTGGAACCGGCGGCGAGAAACTCCTGCGGGCCAGATTCGAGCTCAGGGCGTTGCCGCAGATTGCCGGCGGCCACGTCATCGGCCGCGTGTTTCAGTTTGCGCGCCGGTTTCGCCAGGCTCCACGCCAGCCAGAGCAGCAGCGGCGAGCTGATCAGCATGGTGACTATCAGCAGCAGCAGCGGGCGGTCAAACAGCAGGTTGATAAAATCCAGCTGCGAACTGCCGGCAGGCCTGATCAGATAGAGCTGATAGCTGTCTTCGCCATCGCGCACGGAAAACGGACCGAGCATCTCTGTGCGGCCATATTTCTTTTTCTGCGGGTGATCGGCGTTATCGGACTGGCCGATAAAGTTACGGATAACCTGCATCTCGTTATGCTGCGCGCCGATGACGCGGCCTTCGCTCGTCACCAGCAGCAGGCGCTGACCCGGCGGCGCCCACTTGTCGATGGCGCGAAACAGCCTGCGCCACCACATTAAATCGTTGGGCGGATCCTGCATCAGCTCCGCCTCGACGTGTTGTTCTATCATGGTGCCCTGCCGCTGCTCATTATCAAGCAGCGGCGTCATCTGACGGGTATCCAGTTTGGGCACCATCAGCACCAGCATCAGCACCAGCGCCAGGGTCAGCCAAAAAATGGCAAAGATGCGGGTCGTCAGGCTGGAAATCATGTAGCGGAGACCATCAGATAGCCCCGACCGCGCAGCGTTTTAAACCAGGGATGTCCATCCTTGCGGTCCGGCAGCTTGCGGCGCAGATTGGAAATATGCATATCGATGGCGCGGTCAAACGGCGTTAAGCGTTTACCTAACACTTCCTGGCTCAGGTGTTCGCGAGAGACGACCTGGCCCAGATGCTGCGCGAGCAGATAGAGCAGCGTAAACTCGGTACCGGTTAAATCCAGCGTGACGTCGTCAAAGCTGGCCTCCTGACGCCCCGGATTCAGGCGCAGATGGTCAACCTCCAGCGTTGGGGAACCGCTGTCGTGCTGTTGCTGCTGTTCACTCCAGTTGGAGCGGCGTAAAATCGCGCGTATGCGGGCCACCAGCTCGCGATCGTTGAAGGGCTTAGGCAGATAGTCATCCGCACCCAGTTCCAGCCCCAGAACGCGATCCAGCTCGCTACCGCGCGCGGTCAGCATGATAACCGGCGTTTGATGCTGCTGACGCAGCTCTTTCAGGGTATCAATACCGTTCTTTTTGGGCATCATAACGTCGAGAAGTAACAGATCGACAGAACTATCCAACAGGGCCAGTGCCTGTTCGCCGTCGCCGGCTACCAGTACGTCGAACCCTTCCATTTCAAGCAATTCTTTCAATAGCGAAGTCAATTCGCGATCGTCGTCAACCAACAGGATTTTATTCATTTTTTATCGCCCTCCACAGGCAAAATACCGTGAACGAATGCCCGCAATCCATGACTTTACGTAGTTTTACACCCCCTGACGCATGTTTGCAGCTGCCCCCGTAGACTGATTTTCGTTGAATCGAAATATGGAAACCAACCTGGGAGTTAACGATGCGCAAAGTTACCGCCGTCGTTGTGGTTCCGGCGCTGATACTCAGCTTCTCCGCCGCATGGGCTACAGATGTGACGACGTTTGACGAGATGCATCGGGGTAGCGCAGTGCCAGGCAGTATGGCGCAAGTTCCGCAAAACCACATGTTTGATGGCATCGATCTTACCGAACAGCAGCGCCAGCAGTTACGGGATCTGATGCAGCAGGCTCGTCATGAGCGTTCTCCCATAAGTATTAACGATTTAGAACAGCTGCATGCAATGATTATTGCAGATAAATTTGATGAGGCGGCCTATAAAGCCCGCGTCGACAAAATTGCTCAGGCTGAAGTAGCACGGCAGGTAGAGATGGCGCGAGTGCGCTACCAGATGTATCACCTGCTGACGCCGGCGCAGCAAGCCGTTCTGAATCAGAAGCATCAGCAGCGCATAAACGAAATGCGCCGCCTGACGGAAGCGCAGCACGTTACACCGCTGCAGGCTGTAAGTAGCACAGGCAGTAACCAGTAGCAGAATATCCCTTTTTTCCTTGCCATAGACACCATCCCTGTCTTCCCCCACATGATGTGGGGGTTTTTTTTATCAACGACTTAGCTGTAATTTCCTTTCAAAACAACCCCCTGTAGAAATGTTGGAACGGTCTGGAACGGTTTCTAAATGTCCTGAATGTGGACGTTATGTGGACACTGAGGACACTTTGTGGACATGGCCGGGGCACCGCATACCCACTGCCCCGCCTGTGTGATTAAGGCACTGCCAGCCCGCGCCAGTGCTGGGCGGCGGCGGTACGCGGGGTTTTGCAATCTGCGCAACGTTTCGCAGGTTTTTGCAAAAACAGGCGCGCCGCGTGCTGGTAGCCTTTCGTATAACTTAATGTTTTTTAAAAGAATCTATCCGATTGCGCGAGGATCAAATTAGGATCGCGTATGGCGCATGATAATTGCTGTCAGAGGCGTTCGGGTCAGGCCTGGCGCAGGATAGACATCAGTCATAGCACTGTAACAACATTGCAAATCATTGCGTCAGGGTTGTTGAATCAATGCACAACTAGCGATACCGTCAGTATGATTTTTATCAGGAGATAATTGTATGGATGCAAAAATGGTAGCACGTGGGATAGCTGATGGCATTTCCAGTATACCCGGATTGATGGGACGTGGACTAGTCAGAACCTGGCAGGGTAGCGGCGCGGCAGGTGATGGCCTTAGGGACAGAAATCAGCGAGAAACAGAACGGTTTATCAGGTTGGTTAAATCGCTGGGAGACAAGGAGGAGCCGTTGCGTCGCCTGATTGAGTTAGTCATGGTTGAATTTTATCAAAAAATGAACGACTCAGGACGGGCAGCCATAAACAGTAAGATAAATTATGGTGTAGGGCATTTTGCTGGAAAGACTGCAGCGCAATTTGCACTGGCATATACAGCTGGCTCAATAATGTTACGCCATGTGACATCGGCACCCGTATATCGTGAGTTCGTTCGATTTGGCGTTTCGGTGCCGCTCAATGTTCTGATGTGGCAGGGACTCATTGAGGAAGCCGCAGAGGCCTCTCGCCGTTTGCGGCGAGACTATCCGCAGACATATTACAAGGTGTCGATACAAGACCTTGATATGATTTATTTTTTAGTAGAGGGTCAGCTCGAACCTTATATTAAATTTATCAACAGCCATCCGGCAATGTGCAGGACGATCGAAAATGAACTCTGTAAAATATTGCCTGGCAAAGTTCGCCAGGTATGTGGGAGTTAGTGTATCTCATGCGCTGGCAGCTACAGTGATTGGTTTCGCCTCGTTGGCATCACTTCTTTCGTTGTTCATGTTTGATAGCGGCATAATGAAATTAATCGGCGCTATAGGATTTTTGATACTCGGTTATCTGGTCACCTTGGGCCTTGCATTGCTGCGCGGTGAACGCTAACGCTAGCCCGCCCCGCTGGCAGGCTAATTTTTTGATGTGGTCAATCTGTGGACATTGTTAGAAACAAATCCTTTTGTTTCAGTTACTTATGATGATATTTAAATCACCACCCCTGTCTTCCCCCTCATGATGGCGGGGCTTTTTTTGCCCGAAATCCGGTATACTTAAACCACTGTCCTGAACGGAGTGCGATATGGCACAGCATTATGCGCGCCTGGTTAACTCTGCCGCTCTGGCGGCTACGGCTCTGGCTTCTCTGTTACTTCTGGTGAAGATTTTCGCCTGGTGGTATACCGGCTCGGTCAGCCTGCTGGCGGCGCTGGTGGATTCTCTGGTGGATATTGCTGCCTCGCTGACTAACCTCTTTGTGGTGCGCTACTCTCTGCAACCTGCCGATGAGGAACATACCTTCGGACATGGCAAGGCCGAATCGCTGGCCGCGCTCGCGCAAAGCATGTTTATCTCCGGCTCCGCGCTTTTCCTCTTCCTGACGGGATTACAACATCTGTCGACGCCTGCCGGGATGCGTGCGCCGTTGGTTGGGGTTATCGTCACGCTTATTGCGCTCTTTTCTACGCTACTCCTGGTCGCTTTTCAGCGCTGGGTGGTGCGCAAAACCCACAGCCTCGCCATTCGCGCCGATATGCTTCACTATCAATCTGACGTTATTATGAACGGCGCCATCCTGATAGCGCTGGGATTGAGCTGGTATGGCTTTAAACGCGCCGATGCGCTGTTTGCGTTGGGTATCGGCGTCTGGATCCTCTATAACGCGCTGCGGATGGGGTACGAAGCAGTACAGCTGCTGTTGGACAGGGCGCTGCCGGAGTCAGAGAAGGCAGAAATTGCGACCATTGCCGGCCAGTGGCCCGGTGTGGAAGGCGTACACGATATCCGCACGCGTCTTTCCGGCCCGACGCGTTTTATTCAGCTGCATCTGGAACTAAAAGACCATCTGACGCTGTTTCAGGCGCACCTGATTGCGGAAGAAGTTGAACGAGCGTTGCTGAAAGCTTTTCCCGGTTCTGATATTACTATTCACCAGGATCCCTGCTCGGTAGTACCTGAAAAGGAGCTGAATGGGCTATGATTTTCAGAGAGTTAAAAGAGTTACCCGAAAATTGCCTGAAAGAGTTATTTTGCGATGGAAAAATAGCAGAATGATCTCTGACCTGAATCAATTCAGCTAAAAGGCTTTGATATACTATTGCCAACATTAGTCGATCGCTCGCGTACGCCGATCCCCCAAGGCGTTCAGAATTTAAAATTTGCATTAACAAGTTCAGAGGTTGTCATGATCAAAAAAATCGGTGTACTGACAAGCGGCGGTGACGCGCCTGGCATGAATGCAGCTATTCGGGGTGTCGTTCGTGCGGCGCTGAGTGAAAATCTTGAAGTTTTTGGTATTTATGACGGCTACCTGGGATTATATGAAGACCGCATGGTGAATCTGGATCGCTACAGCGTTTCCGATATGATCAACCGCGGCGGTACTTTCCTGGGGTCGGCGCGTTTCCCGGAGTTCCGCGAAGAGTCCGTTCGTGCCGTGGCCATTGAGAACATGAAAAAGCGCGGGATTGATGCGCTGGTGGTCATTGGCGGCGACGGCTCCTATATGGGCGCCAAAAGGCTGACGGAGATGGGCTTTCCCTGCATCGGCCTGCCGGGCACCATCGATAACGACGTGGCCGGTACGGATTACACTATCGGCTACTTTACCGCGCTGGAAACGGTGGTAGAGGCCATTGACCGCCTGCGCGATACCTCTTCTTCCCATCAGCGTATCTCTATTGTCGAAGTGATGGGCCGCTACTGCGGCGATCTGACGCTGGCGGCAGCGATCGCGGGCGGCTGCGAATTTATCGTCCTGCCGGAAATTCCGTTTACTCGCGAAGAGCTGGTGCAGGAGATTAAAGCGGGCATCGCTAAAGGTAAAAAGCACGCGATTGTGGCGATTACCGAGCACATTTGCGATATCGACGAGCTGGCGAAATATATCGAATCCGAAACCAAACGCGAAACCCGCTCGACGGTGCTGGGCCACATTCAGCGCGGCGGCGCGCCGGTAGCCTATGACCGCATTCTGGCTTCACGGATGGGCGCCTACTCTATCGAGCTGCTGCTTCAGGGCTACGGCGGCCGCTGCGTCGGTATTCAGAATGAGAAGATGGTGCATCACGATATTATTGACGCCATTGAGAATATGAAGCGTCCATTTAAAGGCGACTGGCTGGATACGGCTAAACGTCTTTATTAAATCGTAATGACTTTTCAGGCGCTGCCCGTCAGCGCCTTTATTATGCAAAGTGATATTCCATTCAGTTATTACAGCTATCTTTTAATTCTTTAAGTCAGCAGTCACTTTGTGTCACGCTCTCTGCCAGAAAAAACCTTTGGGAGCGCGCATAATGAAAAAGTGGAGCATCGGATTAACCCTGCTGCTGGCTTCAACCAGTGTTCTGGCAAAAGATATCCAGCTGTTAAACGTCTCTTACGATCCTACCCGTGAGCTTTACGAGCAGTACAACAAAGCTTTCAGCGCGCACTATAAGCAGGAAACAGGCGATAACGTGGTGATCCGTCAGTCGCATGGCGGCTCCGGCAAGCAGGCGACCTCCGTGATTAACGGCATTCGCGCCGATGTGGTGACGCTGGCGCTGGCTTCCGACGTGGACGCTATTGCCGAGCGCGGACGCATCGACAAAAACTGGATCAAGCGTTTGCCGGAAAACTCCGCCCCTTATACTTCCACCATTGTGTTCCTGGTCCGCAAGGGCAACCCAAAACAGATCCACGACTGGCAGGATTTGACGAAGCCTGGCGTTTCCGTGATCACGCCAAACCCAAAAACCTCTGGCGGCGCGCGCTGGAACTATCTGGCTGCCTGGGGCTGGGCGCTGGACAAAAACAACGGCGACAACGACAAGGCGCTGGCCTATATCAAGGCGCTGTTTAAGAATGTTGAAGTACAGGATTCCGGCGCACGCGGCGCAACCAATACTTTTGTTGAACGCGGCATCGGCGACGTGCTGATCGCGTGGGAAAACGAAGCTTACCTGGCCGTCAACAAGCTTGGTAAAGACCAGTTTGAGATTGTGACGCCGAGCGAGTCGATTCTGGCCGAGCCGACGGTATCCGTTGTGGATAAAGTGGTCGACGAGCGCGATACCCGTAAAGTGGCCGATGCCTACCTGAAATACCTTTATTCGCCGGAAGGTCAGGATATCGCGGCGCAAAACTATTATCGTCCGCGCGATCCGGCAGTGGCGAAAAAATATGCCGACAAATTCGCGCCGGTGAAGCTGTTTACCATCGACGATCCTAAGTTCGGCGGCTGGGCCAAAGCGCAGAAAACGCATTTTGCGGATGGCGGCACCTACGACAAAGCCATGCAGCGTTAATATCTTCAGAATGCTGACAGAGGGTGAGTTTGTCATCAGTCAGAAGCCAGTCATCCGACTGGCTTTTGTTTTCTTCGTTATATCCTGCTGATTCCAAAAAGCTTCCGCCAAATAGTCACGCGTGTTGATTATTTAGCATGACCTTTAGCAACGATTCGTTTACATTATGCGCAATTTAACGCGCAGAGGTTGTTGTCATGCAGGGAGGAACGCGTGTCCTGATTATGGGCATCGTGGCGTCCGTGGCTGTTATTGCAGGCTGCAAGGCGCTCAGTTTTAAACACAATGCCAATGCATTATGGAATATCGTCAGCCAGCAGTGCGTACCCAATCAGCAACAAAACAACGATCCGGCGCCCTGCCGCATTGTAGATTTGCGCAACGGCTACGTGGTGATGAAAGATCGGGAAGGGCCGCTACAGTTCCTGTTAATGCCCGTGAAAAAGCTTGCCGGTATCGAAAGTCCGGAGCTGCTTAATCCTTTTGCTCCTAACTATTTTGCCGAGGCCTGGCACGCGCGTCACTATATGGAAGAGCGTCGCGGCTCGCCGGTAGACGACAGCGCGGTAGCGTTAAGCATTAACTCGCAGCGCGGCAGAACGCAAAATCAGCTGCATATTCATATCTCCTGCCTGCGTCCGGATATCCGGCGGCGGCTGGACAGCCTGAACAGCTCGCTAAGCGAGAAATGGCAGTCGGCGCAGTTGGGTAAGCATGAGTATCAGATCAGGATAGTGAGCCGTGACGAACTGAAAAAAACCAGTCCGTTTGTCCGCATTGCAAACGAGCTGCCGGGCGCGCGTGAGGAGATGGGGAAATACGGTATCGCGGTGGCGGCAATGCCGGGCGGGCGGCGGGTGCTGATGGTGATTAAGCGCAATCTGCTGCTGCTGAACCGGGGTTCGGCGGAAGAGCTTCAGGATCACAGCTGCGCTATTTTGCAGCCGTCATCCTGATTGTTATCAGACCGGAGTATTAGCCTGCTCCGGCTCATCATCCGCATATTCCGCCGTGGCTATCCAGGCGGCGCAGAACAGCGTCAGACGCGCGAAAAAGTAGAAGAAAGCCATCAGGCCAAGCACGGAGCCGAACGCCGCGCCGGAAGGTGAAGAAGCCAGCTTCGGCAACGTCATGGTCATAATGGCTTTAATCACCTCAAAGCCGATAGCGGCGAGCAGCGTCCCGCGGAACAGCGCCTTTTTACGCGGCTGGTGGCGCGGCAGGCGCCAGAAAATCCACAGAAACAGCAAATAGTTCGCCAGGATAGAGATGGTCAGGGCAATGGTGGTCATCGCCGGGCGCAGCCATTCGATACCGTCCAGCCCCAGCGCCCGCACAATGGCGTCCTGCGCCGCGCCAGCGACCGAAGTCAGCATGATGGTAATAAACAGCGCCAGCACCAGGCCTATCAGCGAGATAAAATCGCGGGTGTATTTGAAGTAAATCTTTTCTTTATCCTGCTGGTTACGTTCCCAGACGTCGCGCGACTGCGCGCGGACGGCTTCGCGCAGGTTGCCCATCCAGCTGATGCCGGAATAGAGCGCCACCAGCAGGCCGGTGATCCCCACGGTAGTGCGCTGCTCGACGGCCGTTTTCACGCTGTTTTTCAGCGTAGTGGCCAGCGTAGGATCGCTGATGCTGTTAACCATTCTGTCGATCAAATCCGTCAGCAGATCCTGATTGGAAGCGAGTACGAAACCCACACCCGCAAACGACACCATCAGAATGGGGATCAGCGAAAGAAAAGAAAAATAGGTGATCGCCGCGCCAAACTGGCTGCCCATGCGGTCGGTAAAGCGCTCCCCGGCGCGGATAAAATGCGCCACCGCCGGAATAGCCTGAAACCAGCTTACCAGACGGGAAACGCGCGTAATCGACTTATCAACGGTTTGATTGCCGGTTTTGATATTAATCAGCGGCTTTTCCGCTTTTTTCTCTTCGGGTTTATTTTCCTTCATGGATCCTTCTTCATATCCTTCAAGTGCATGGCGTAAAACAAATTATAGCCGGACGCTCAGGCAACGTAGTTTTTCATTGCCTGGGTCAGCCATTCCATAAAGACCTGAACCCGACGCGTCAGGTTGCGGCGATGGGGATAAATCAGCGAAACGGGCATCGGTTCGGCGCGAAAATGCGGCAGGATCTCGACCAGCTTTCGCTCGGTCAGCGCCTGTTTTACGCCGCGTTCCGGCACCTGAATAATGCCCAGGCCGGCCAGACAGGCGGCGCGATAGGTTTCCGTGCTGTTAACGGTTACCGTTCCACCGGTTTGAATATAGCGGCTATTTTTACCGTCAAAGTATTCAAAGCCCGTCGGCTGCACGCCAATCTGCTGGCTGTAGTGCACCATCGCGTGCGAGACGAGATCGTCCGGCGTGGTCGGCGTACCAAAACGCGCCAGATAGTCAGGGCTGGCGCAGTTAATCAGCGTCAGCTTACCCAAAGGCCTGGCGATCAGGCCGGAACTTTCCAGCACGCCGACGCGCACCACGCAGTCAAAGCCTTCCCGCACCACGTCCACGCGTCTGTCGCTGCTGCTCAGCTCCAGTTCGATGCCGGGATAGTGCTGCATAAAATCCGGCAGCAGCGGCAGGATATAGTCGCACGCCATGCTGATGGGCATATCCACCCGCAGCTTGCCGCTTAGCGTGGCGGGATCGTGCTGGAACAGCGAATCCATTTCATCCAGCGTCGCCAGCACGTCGCGGCAGCGTTCGTAATAGATCAGGCCGTCCTGCGTCAGCTGGACGCGCCGCGTGGTGCGGTGCAGCAGCCGCACGCCCATCGCGTTTTCCAGCGATTGCAGCTGCCGCGACAGGCTGCCTTTAGGCAATCCCATGCTGTCGGCAGCGCGGGTGAAGCTCTGAAGTTCAGCGACCCTGACGAAAACCTGCATTGCGTGAATTTTATCCATTTATCCGCCCATTGTTGCTTATAACGAAACAGTGATGCGTAGCCAGGACCATTTATAGATCGCTTTGCGAGCAATATCCTGTTTTTTATCCACAGCGGAACCTACGGAGCGAGAAATGAGCCATAAAATTGCGGTTATTACCGGCGGCAGCCGGGGTTTAGGCAGAAACGGTGCGCTGAAGCTGGCTGAAAAGGGCGTTGACGTGATTTTTACCTGGCGCAGTAAAGAACAGGAGGCGCAGGCAGTCGTTAAGGAAATTGAAGCGCTGGGCGCCCGTGGCGTCGCGCTACAGCTGGACGTCGGCGACAGTCAGGCCTTTCCCGGCTTTGTCAGCGAAGTGCAAAAACAGCTAAAAGCGATCTGGCAGCGTGACAGATTTGATTATTTATTAAACAACGCGGGCACGGCGCTGCATGAGCCTTTTGCGTCGACCACGGAAGCGCAGCTCGAGGCTTTGGTTAACGTCCATTTTAAAGGGCCGTTTTTTCTGACGCAGCAGCTGCTGCCGCTGATAGCCGACGGTGGGCATATCCTTAATGTCTCCAGCGGCCTGACGCGTTTCAGCCAGCCTGGCTCCGGAGCGTATGCGGCGGTAAAAGGTGCGATGGAAGTGTTAACGCGCTATCAGGCGAAAGAGCTGGCGGCGCGGGGCATTCGCGTCAATATCCTGGCACCCGGCGCTATCGCAACGGACTTCAGCGATGGGCGAGTACGCGACAATCCGCAAATTAATGCGTTTATCTCTTCCGTCACGGCGCTGGGTCGCGTGGGGCTGCCGGACGATATCGGCAAGGCGATCGCCATGTTGTTCAGTGACGAAAGCGCCTGGATCACCGGACAGCGCATCGAGGCGTCCGGCGGCATGTTTCTCTGAGGCGTTTCAGGCCGGGAAGCGTCGCGCCTCCCGGCTTTAGCCTCAAAGACGGATCGTGCCGTCTATGACCGTGACCGTCTGGCCGCCAATCCAGGCTGTGCCCGACGCCCAGCTTACGCTCAGGCGACCGGCGCGCTGTAAGGCCGTGCCCTGACGCACGCGGTAATCCAGCTCCACGCCCTGCGCCTGCAGGTAGCGGGCGAGACAGGCGTTGGCGCTGCCGGTCACGGGATCTTCGCACAGCGAGCCGTGCTCCATCAGCAGGCCGCGCACCTCATACTGTTCCGCTGCGCCCTGCAAAGGGCCAAACGGCATCACGCCGGTCACGCGGGCTTTTTTCAGCAGCCGTTCAAATTCCGTAACGTTGGGTTTGATCGCCAGCACCGCTTCGGCGGAAACCATTGGCACCAGCAGAAAACGAATGCCCATATCCGCAATCATTACCGGCAGACGGGTTTCTATCGCATCGGTGTTTAACGCGCTGCCCAGCGGCGCCTCGTTAAATTCCGTCAGCGTCGCCTCCGGGGCGGCAAAAGCCAGCGCGCCGTCGTCGGCAATCTTAACCTTTACCAGCCCCAGCTCGCACTGCTGCACAATCTGGCCCGGCTTCTTCAGGCTAATACCGGATTCCAGCAGCGCATGGGCCGTACCGAGCGTTGGGTGGCCAGCGAACGGCAGTTCGCCGTCCGGCGTAAAGATACGCACCCGGTAATCGGCGGCCTCGTTGGTTGCCGGCAGAACAAAGGTGGTTTCCGATAAATGCGTCCAGCGGGCCACGGCCTGCATCTGCTCTGTGCTGAGATCCTCGGCCGCCATGATCACCGCCAGCGGGTTGCCGTTTAAAGGCGAAGAGGTAAAAACATCAACCTGTTTAAAAGCGCGTAGCTGCGTCATCTGTCTCTCCTTTCCATTAATTTTCTTTGACAATATCAGGAATTTTCCCGGTCGGGGTGCTGAAGAGGTGCTATTTTCAGGTTAAGGAGCGCCGTTATCAGTTCACGCTGTAACAGGTAGCCTAAACCCGAACAAAAAAGTGACGGAAATATGCTGAAAATACTGGGGCGTGCATCGTCTATCAACGTCCGTAAAGTCCTGTGGGCCTGTGAGGAACTGGGTATCGCCTCTGCACGCGAAGAGTGGGGCGAAGGCGCCAGATCGCCTCAGGAGGCCGAATTCAGGGCGCTTAATCCCAACGCATTAATGCCGGTTATTCAGGAAGGCGATTTTATATTATGGGAGTCCAACGCCATCATTCGCTATCTGGCGAACGCTTATGAAGGCGGCTGGCTCTACCCACAGGAACCGCGCGCCCGTGGACGAGTCGATCAGTGGATTGACTGGCAGGCCACCGAACTGAATACTTCCTGGCGCTATGCGTTTATGTCGCTGGTGCGGCATTCCCCCGCCCATCAGGATCCGCGCCTGCTGGCCGCCGCCTGTAAAGGCTGGAACTACACGATGGCTATTCTTAATCAGCAGCTGGAAAAAACCGGCGCTTTTGTCGCGGGTGACGCGTTCTCGCTGGCCGATATCCCGATTGGGCTGTCGGTGAACCGCTGGTATGAAACGCCGATGGAGCATCCCGAGCTGGCGGCGGTGCGCGCCTACTACGAGCGCCTGACGAAGCGTAAGGGCTACGCGCACTGGGGACGCAACGGGATGCCGTAACGGCTCAGGCTATGCCGGGCGGGATGCCGCTCATCTCGCAGGCCAGCTCGCCGGTGCGCTTCAGTGCCCAGGTATAGCGTTCGTCAAAGTGGTAGCAGCAGGTCAGCCGGATCGCGCTGTTGCAGCGGTCGCTCAGCGTATAGAGCGCGCCCGGCGTCAGGCAGATTTTCTCCTGCAGCAGGCGGTGGAACAGATCGATGCAGTCGATCTGGCCCGGCAGCTCGACCCAAAAGATAAAGCCGCCGCTGGGCAGCGTCGCTCTGGTGCCCTGCGGGAAATGCCGGGCGATCAGGCCGCGCGCCTCATCCATTAACGTGGCATAGCGGCGACGCATGGTGCGAAGATGACGATCGTAGCCGCCGGATTCCAGAAACAGCCCAAGCGTTTCGCTCAGCAATTTTGATTCCGTCAGGGAAGAAACCGACTTAAGCCGCGCCAGCGCCTGGGAAAAACGTCCCGCTGCTATCCAGCCAACGTGAAAATCGGGCGCCACCGTTTTAGTGAAGCTGGCGCAGTGCAGCACCCAGCCATCCGTATCGAAAGCCTTTACCGCTGGCGACAGCGGCCAGCAGAATTGCAGCTCGTCATAAAGCCCATCCTCGATCAGCGGCACCTGATAATGGTTAACCAGCTTCGCCAGCCGCTTTTTATCCTCCAGCCGCATGGTGCAGCCCAGCGGATTTTGTACCGTCGGCATGGCTACCAGCGCCTGAATGCGCTGCTCACGCAGCACCAGCTCCAGCGCGTCCAGCGACAGACCGTGCTGCGGATCGGTAGGCAGCTCCAGCACCTTTAGGCCCAGGCTCGCCACCAGAGGGAAGAGGTAGAAATAGGTGGGCGTTTCCAGCCCGATGCAGTCGCCGGGCTTGGTGACGGCGCGCAGAGCCAGCTGTAGCGCCTCCATACAGCCGTGCGTCAGCGTAATATCTTCGGCGGTGAGCATCATGCCCAAATCCGCTACGCGCCGGGCGATTTCACGACGCAGACGCTGGCTTCCCGGCGGCAGCGCGTAGCGGCCGATCAGCCCAGGTTCGCGCCGCAGCAGCGAAGCCATAATGCGGCTGATTTTCGCCGTCGGAAAGAAATCGCTGTTTTGCGGGCAGGCCAGCGAAAGGTTGATATAGTCCGGATGGTTTTGCGCCGCAAAGACGGTATCGATCAAATCGAGCTTCTCGCTGCCGGGCGTGCGCACCTGTGACTGGTGGCCGTTGCGCGCCCTTAACGAAGGCAGCACGCCCCGGACATAGTAGCCGGACTGGGGACGCGCTTCGATCAGTCCGCGATCTTCCAGTAGCCGATAGGCCGTCAGCACGGTGTTAACGCTGACCTGATGGATAGCGGCGCAGCGGCGTACGGCGGGAAGGCGGCTACCCGGCAGCCAGGTGCCGTTGTGAATGGCTTCCGCCAGCGTTTCGGCCAGCTGGTGATATAGCGTCTGCTCTTGCGGATCGATAATGGACACAGTCACGTCTCCGGCTAATGGGTACAGTTAATCGATAACAGGGATTGTGCTCATAACAATAGTGGATTTCTGAATCTGTTACCATCATCGCAGACGCCTTACCATGTTCTTCTCATTCACTTGCAGGAGAGCGGCCATGCTCGATCCCTCTTTTTTCAGCTACGTTACCGTTATGTCGATCACGCCTGGGCCGAACAATCTGATGCTTGCCACTTCCGGCGTTAATTTCGGGATGCGCCGCACCGTGCCGATGATGTTCGGCATCACGCTGGGCTGCGCCTTGCAGATAGCGATCGCCGCGCTGCTGCTGGACAGCCTGCTGCTGTGGATGAGCGCCATTCGCCTGCCTTTAACACTGCTGGGCTGTGCCTATCTGCTGTGGCTGTCATGGAAGATTTTCCGCGCGGGCGCGCCGGAACTGCGGGAAAAAGCGAGGCCGCTGACGCTGCTGGGCAGCGCGCTGTTTCAGGTGGTCAATCCAAAGGCCTGGCTGATGGCCACCAACGTAGCGTTGATCTATTCCGCCAGCAGCGGCATCCTGCCGATCATGAGCGGTTTCGCCGCGCTGAATCTGCCCTGCATTTTGGTCTGGGCGATGATGGGCGACAGGTTGGGCAGACATTTGCAGGTGGCGTGGAAGCTGCGGGCCTTTAACAGCGCGATGGCGCTGTCGCTGGTGGCCACCATCGGCTGGATGCTGGCAGAGGTGTTAAAGCCATAAAAAAGGGCGGCCCGAAAGCCGCCTTCTGTTTTAGTCGCCGACTTCGCCGCCGCCTTGCTGCGACGGCCACTTCCAGTCCCGGACTTCCGGGATATCCTCGCCGTATTCACGCACCCAGGCGTGATGAGCCGCCAGCTTCTCCTGAAGCTTATCGAGCACGTCGGCGGCTTTCTCCTGTAGCCCCGGCACGCGCAGGATCGCTTCCTGCGCCAGATGGTAACGATCCAGCTCGTTCAGCACCGTCATATCGAAAGGCGTGGTGGTGGTGCCTTCTTCATTGAAGCCTCTGACGTGGAAATTCGGATGATTATTGCGCTGGTAGGCCAGGCGATGGATCAGCGCCGGATAGCCGTGGAAAGCGAACACCACCGGCCTGTCGCGCGTAAAGATCGCATCGAAATCCTGCTCTTCCAGCCCGTGCGGATGCTGGTCGCGGGTTTGCAAAGCCATTAAATCCACCACGTTAACGACGCGAACCGACAGATCGGGCAGATATTGCCGCAGCAGATCGACGGCCGCCAGCGTTTCCATCGTCGGCACGTCGCCTGCGCAGGCCATTACCACGTCCGGCTGTTTGCCTGGCTTCTCGTTGCCTGCCCAAGGCCAGATCCCCATGCCTTTCTCACAGTGCGCGATAGCCTCATCCATGCTCAGCCACTGCGGCTCCGGCTGCTTGCCGGCGATGATCACGTTAATGCGGTCCCAGGTTTTCAGGCAGTGATCGCCGACCCACAGCAGAGTATTGGCATCCGGCGGCAGATAAACGCGAACAATATCGGCTTTCTTGTTGATAACGTGATCGATAAAACCGGGATCCTGATGGCTGTAGCCGTTGTGATCCTGTCGCCAGACGTGCGAGGAAAGCAGGTAGTTAAGCGAGGCGATCGGCTCGCGCCACGGCAGCTTGCGGGAAACCTTCAGCCACTTGGCGTGCTGGTTGAACATCGAATCGATAATATGAATAAAGGCTTCGTAGCAGTTGAACAGGCCGTGGCGACCGGTTAACAGATAGCCTTCCAGCCAGCCCTGACACTGATGCTCGCTGAGGATTTCCATTACCCGCCCATCCGGCGCCAGCTGCTCGTCGTAATCGCGGATCTCCTCCATCCAGGTACGATTAGTGACGTCAAAAACCTTGCTCAGCCGGTTAGAGGCGGTTTCGTCCGGGCCGAACAGACGGAAGTTATCAGGGTTATCGCGGAAGATAGCGCTCAGATAGCTCGCCAGCACGGCGGTAGACTGCTCCTGCGTGTCGCCAGGCTTATCGATTTTTACCGCAAATTCCCGAATATCCCGCGTTTTTAACGGTTTGCGCAGCCGGCCGCCGTTGGCGTAAGGCGTCGCGCCCATGCGCTTTTCGCCCTGTGGCGCCAGCGCCTGCAATTCGGGTTTAAGCCTGCCTTGTTCATCAAACAGATCGTCAGGCCGGTAGCTTTGCAGCCAGTTTTGTAACAGCTGGCGATGCTCGTCGTTTTCCCGACATTCGGAAACCGGCACCTGATGCGCGCGCCAGAATCCTTCCACCTTTTTGCCGTCCACCGTTTTTGGGCCGGTCCAGCCTTTCGGGCTGCGCAGAATAATCATCGGCCATGCCGGTACGCTGTCGCCGGTGTGGCCCTGACGCGCCTGCTGCTGGAAGTCACGGATGCGATCGAAAGCACGATCCAGCGTGTCGGCCATCAGACGGTGCATTTTTTGCGGGTCGTCGCCGCTGACAAACAGCGGTTCATAGCCGTAACCAGCGAACAGCTGCCGCAGATCTTCATCGCTGCTGCGGCCAAGCAGCGTAGGATTGGCAATTTTGTAGCCGTTCAGATGCAGGATCGGCAGCACGGCGCCGTCCCGCGCGGCGTTTAAAAACTTAGTGCCGTGCCAGCTGGCCGCCAGCGGGCCGGTTTCCGCTTCGCCATCGCCGATCACGCAGGGCACGATAAGATCCGGATGATCGAAAGCCGCGCCAAAGGCGTGCACCAGCGAATAGCCCAGCTCGCCGCCTTCATGGATGGAGCCGGGCGTTTCCGGCGCCGCGTGGCTGGGAATGCCGCCGGGAAACGAAAACTGGCGGAAAAGATGCTGCATGCCCTGCGCGTCCGCGCTGACTTTTGGGTAGATTTCGCTGTAGGTGCCTTCCAGCCAGGTATTGGCGACCATGCCTGGCCCGCCGTGGCCGGGGCCGCAGATATAAAGCAGGTTGAGATCGCGCTGGCGAATAATGCGGTTCAGGTGCGCATAGATAAAGTTCAGGCCCGGCGTGGTTCCCCAGTGCCCCAGCAGACGAGGCTTGATATGTTCAGGCTGCAGCGGCTCGCGCAGCAGAGGATTAGCCATCAGGTAAATCTGCCCGACTGAAAGATAGTTAGCGGCGCGCCAGTAACGGTCAAGCAGCGCTAATTCAGTCTCGGTAGCGGAATGGGGTGAAGAGGTGTCCATCAGCTGCTCCTTTTAAATGAGTCAGCTAAAAGCATAGACGCCTGGGGGAGTTGTGCAGGAAGCGGCAAAATGCGCGCGTAAAAAAGGCGGGAGATCCCGCCTTCAGGCTTTACTATTTACCGATTACGGCTGCGGCCACCGCCGCTTCGTCATTGGCCGCGGTAAACGGCGTGTAGTCGAGCTGCAAAACGCGGCTGGTTTCCGCCAGCTGGTGCTCGGTTGCCGCCACGTTGCCGTTCAGTTTCTGGCCGTAAGAGGGCACAATCGCTTTCAGCTTCGCCTGCCATGCCGACGTCGCCATCTGCTCAGCGAACACTTTGCTCATCAGATCGATCATGATAGGCGCGGCCGTGGAAGCACCCGGCGAGGCGCCCAGCAGCGCGGAGATGGTGCCGTCCTGCGACGTGACGACCTCCGTGCCCAGCTTCAGCACGCCGCCTTTCTGCGCGTCTTTCTTGATAATCTGTACGCGCTGGCCCGCCTTAACGCGACGCCAGTCCTCTTTTCTCGCCTCCGGGAAATAATCCCGCAGCGCCTGGCAGCGATCGTCATCGGTCAGCATGACCTGGCCAATCAGGTATTTCACCAGGTTAAAGTTATCCAGCCCGACGTGCACCATTGGCTTAAAGTTCGACGAGGTCATGGAGCCGAACATATCCCACAGCGAGCCTTGCTTCAGGAACTTCGTCGAGAAGGTGGCAAACGGCCCGAACAGCAGCACCTGCTTGCCATCCAGCATCCGCGTATCCAGATGCGGCACGGACATCGGCGGCGCGCCAACGGAAGCTTTGCCGTACACTTTGGCCAAATGGCGCTTCACGATCTCCGGGTTTTCGCTTACCAGGAACTCGCCGCCGACCGGGAAGCCCGCATATTCTCTGGCTTCTGGAATACCGGTCTGCTGGAGCAGCGTCAGCGCCGCGCCGCCCGCGCCGATAAAGATATATTTCGCGCGAATGGTTTTCCGGCGGCCGTTGTTTTTCAAATCGGCCACGGTCACGTTCCAGCTGCCGTCGCCGTTGCGCTTAAAGCCGCGAACCTCATGGCCGGTTTCCAGCGAAAAATGCTGGTTTTTCTGTAGCGATGCCACCATCTGGCGCGTGATTTCGCCGAAGTTCACGTCGGTGCCGGTGGTGATGCGCGTGGCGGCAACGCGATCTTTGTCGTCACGTCCTTCCATCAGCAGCGGTGCCCACGCCCTGATTTGCTCCGGGTCTTCTGAATACTCCATACCGCGAAACAGCGAGCTTTTCTGCAGCGCCGTAAAGCGTTTCTTCAGGAACGCCACGTTGTCGTCGCCCCAGACAAAGCTCATATGGGGAACGGTGTTGATAAAGCTGCGTGGATTGCGCAGGACGCCTTTCTGGACCAGATGGGACCAGAACTGGCGCGAGATCTGAAACGCTTCGTTGATCTCGACGGCTTTTTTGATATCGACCGAGCCGTCTTCTTTCTGCGGCGTATAGTTCATTTCGGCCAGCGCGGCATGCCCGGTACCGGCGTTGTTCCAGCCGTTGGAGCTTTCTTCAGCCACGCTGTCCAGGCGTTCGATCATACTGATGCGCCACTCGGGTTCCAGAGCCTGCAACCAGGTGCCAAGCGTAGCGCTCATCGCGCCTCCGCCGATCAGTAATACGTCTTTTTCTTCATCTGCCGTAGCGGCTTTCGCAGAGCCCATAGCGGCCAGAAGTCCTGCTAATTTTGGCATGAGGCGACTTCTCCGTATGTTGATAAATCAACATGGTGAGCAGGTGAAACGGCGCGATCTCTTTCGGACCGTGGTAGCCGCTTCGCTGAGTACAGTGCGCTTCCATCACAAAAACGGATGATTAACGCGCGTTAAGCGTTGTGGAAATATACCATTGTTACGTAGCAATTAAAAAATTGTTTAAAGATTAAAAATGAGAATGAATAATCAAACAAAATTAGAGGAAGTAATACCAGAGGCTGCTTCAGCGAAACGGCAAAGAGAGTTAGCGGTTATTTATTATTAATTTTCATAAGGATAATTTGGTTTTCTTCGGATGGGGTTGTGCAAAAAGCAGACAGGTAAAGCCTGAAAAGCAGGCGTGAGCAGGGAAGATCGCAGAGAATTTAGTTGTTATTAAATGTTAATTGTTTGTTAAGTGGGAAAGGCCAGCGGATGATCCAGCCGCGTGGCGGGTAAAATGAGGGCGGATATCTCCGTGCGGACAGGCCGATTAAAAAAACCTCCGCGCAGGCCGGGCAAAAAAATGCCTGCTCCGCACGGGCGGAACAGGCGTCACAGATTGATACGTCCGGCATGCTGCCGGACGGAACAGGCACTGTGCTTTATCGGCAGCGTCAGGCTTTTTTAGCCGCTGCGGCAGCCTTAACGATCACCGCGAAAGCATCCGCTTTCAGCGATGCGCCGCCAACCAGCGCGCCGTCGATATCCGGCTGGGCAAACAGCTCGGCCGCATTCTTATCGTTAACGGAACCGCCGTACTGGATAATGACCTGTTCTGCGACAGCGGCATCTTTTTTGGCGATATGGTCACGGATAAATTTATGCACGGCCTGGGCCTGTGCAGGGGTAGCGGATTTGCCGGTGCCGATAGCCCAGACTGGCTCATAGGCAATGACCACGCCGTTGAACGCGTCAGCGCCCTGGGTTTCCAGCACGGCGTCAATCTGGCGTGCGCAAACTTCTTCGGTTTTACCCGCTTCGTTTTCCGCTTCGGTTTCGCCAATGCACAGTACCGGGATCAGACCGGCCGTTTTCAGCACCGCGAATTTTTTGGCAATCAGCTCGTCGCTCTCTTTATGATAAGTGCGACGCTCGGAGTGGCCGATAATGATGTATTTCGCGCCTACGTCTTTCAGCATCTCGGCGGATACTTCGCCGGTGAACGCGCCAGACAGGTTAACGTCCACGTTCTGCGCGCCAAGCACGATATGGCTACCCGAGCTGGCGTGCTTCGCCAGATCCAGATAAATCGTTGGAGGGGCAATGGCTACGCCGCAGCCATCGACGGCGCTCAGCTCATTACGCAGACCGGCAATCAGCTCGTTGACCATGTGTTTGCTGCCGTTCAGTTTCCAGTTACCCATTACTAACGGATGTCGCATTCTATCCTCCACGCTTAGCGCGATACGGTTTAATTACCCTGCCTCAGCAGCGTTGTCTGCCGGACAGTATAGAGATCAAAGCCCTTCAGAGCTTTGCTTTTCGTCATTTTTAAACCCGGTTAGCTGCCGTTCAGGGCGAGTTTTACCGGCTCGATGGCGAAGGTCAGCCCTTTTTCGCCGTTGTCGGCCACCACGTAGCGCAGCGCGCCTTCCGCCTGGGCATAGTAGCGCGAGCCTTTCCCTTTACTCAGCAGATCGTCCAGCCGCTTCTGACTCTGTTCCTGAGTCAGCGTCGGTTCAAAAAACCGCGTCAGCGCAATCATATAGGCCAGCGCTTTATCCCGTGCGGCTTTCTCTTCCGGGCCGGGCACCGGCAGCCAGGTAATCTGTAACGTTTTGATCTTTCCGGTTCCCTGTTCCAGCGCGGTAGAAGAGTAGAGATTTTCATTGATCTTGCTGGCGGCACGGGTCAAATTACTTTTATCACCGCGGCTGTCCGTCGCCCGGTATTCAGCAATCTGTAACTTTGGATTGATAGCATTATACTTTTCGCGAAACTGGCCGATAGTCATATCAAAGGTCGGCGCACCCGCCAGAAGATAGGGCGCTGTAGGCATATGTTCAGCACGCTCCTGAGGATCGGCTTCGGCCCGAATGGGCGCGGTACTCAGCCAGACCAGTAACGTAAAACCCGTGAACAACGCTTTATTCATTATCTGTCGCTCTAACTAATGCAGTTAACGCAAGATTAAAACGGACAATGACCGGCAAAGTCAAAGCCTGACGCTGTTCTGAGGAAGAAAAAATGACCTTACAAGCGTGGTGTTTTTCCTGGCGTGGCAGGCTGGGGCGGCGCGATCTGTGGATTTGGCTGACGCTGTGGCTGGTGCTGCTGACCGTGCTGTTTACCCTGGCCGCGCGAGGCTGGATAAGCACGCAGACCGCCGCCTTCTGCGTGGTCAGCCTGCTGTGGCCGTCCAGCGCCGTGGTGGTGAAACGTCTGCACGACCGTAACAAATCGGCCGCCTGGGCTTTGCTGCTGATCGTGGCGTGGATGCTGCTGGCAGGGAACTGGTCGGCGCTGCCCGCCAGCTGGCAGTGGACGCTGGGGCGCTTTATTCCCACGCTGATCCTGGTGACCATGAGCCTGGAACTGGGCGTCTTCAGCGGCAGCAAAGGCGCCAACCGCTTCGGCAAAACGACGTTGCAGGTGAACTATTTTGGCCGTCGGACGCCCGATTACCAGTAGTGTTCGCTGGTGATATGGCCAGGCTTACGTTTCAGGTGCTTGCGCATGTCGCGCGTCTCTTTCAGCAGCTGCTGGGTGTCTCTGACCATCTGCGGGTTGCCGCACAGCATGATATGGCTCTCTTCTGCCGTCATGGGCAGCCCGACGGCGGCTTCCAGCTCGCCACGCTCTATCAGCGCGGGCACGCGGCCGGTCAGCGAGCCTTCAGCTGCTTCGCGGCTGACCACCGTCTGAATACGTAGCTGTCCCTGAGAGCGCTGCTCCAGCGCCTGCATCAGCGGCAGATAACTCAGGTCCTGCGCGTAGCGGACGGCATGGACGAGAACGATATGCTCAAAACGCGCCAGCCCTTTGCCTTCCTGCAGGATAGAAAGATAGGGGCCGATAGCCGTCCCGGTCGCCAGCATCCACAGCGTTTTGCACTCGGGGATTTCATCTATCACAAAAAAACCGGCGGATTCTTTGGTGATCATCAGCTTCTGGCCCGGCTGCAATGCATGAAGTCGCGGGCTTAATTTGCCTTCCGGCACCGTCACCAGGTAGAACTCCAGGTTGGCGTTGCTGGGGGCGTTCACAAAAGAGTAGGCGCGCTGCACGCGTTCGCCGTCGACTTCCAGCGCCAGCTTGGCGAACTGTCCGGCAATAAAGGGATCGATGGGCGCGGTGACGGTAATGCTGAACAGGCTCTCAGTCCAGTCCTGCACCTGCTGTACTGTGGCGTTGACCCACTCGGCCATAGTGCGCTCCTTAGTCAAAACGGTTGAATAGCCTATCTTCGCTACGGAACGGCTTTTTTGCCAGCCTCCGTGTTGCGCAAAGCTCATATCGACAAATCCGGCATCCGACGTACAGTTTTATTTACGCCGCTGAACGCTTTTGCTGACACTTAATTAAAGACCATTTTTCCTTGCCCTCTCGCTTTGTCATGCGTTCCTGATATTTTCCACGCTATCGAAAACCCTTCCTGGCCAATCGTCCTGTTTAATGGCGATTTAGCCGATAAATTGTGCTGATAAAATGAAGAAAATTGCAAACGGGCATTTGCTGGTGATGCTGATCGCGCTGGTGGCCGTCGGACAGATGGCGCAAACCATTTATGTTCCGGCGATGGCGACCATCGCGCAGGATTTTGGCGTGCGCGACGGCGTGGTGCAGCGCGTGATGGCCGCGTATCTGATGACCTACGGCGGCTCGCAGCTGCTGTATGGCCCGCTGTCGGATAATATCGGGCGGCGTCCGGTTATCCTGGGCGGATTAACTATTTTTATGATCGGTTCACTGGTCGCGCTCGGCGCGCCGACCTTCGATCTGCTGGTGCTGGGCAGCGCCATTCAGGGACTGGGAACGGGCGTGGCGGGCGTGATGGCTCGCACCATGCCGCGCGATCTGTATGCGGGCGGCGCGCTGCGGCAGGCCAACAGCCTGCTGAATATGGGCATTCTGGTCAGTCCGCTGGTTGCGCCGGTGATTGGCGCGCTGCTGACTCATCTGTTTGGCTGGCACGCCTGCTTTATTTTTCTGCTGTTGCTCTGCCTGGGTGTGGGCACGGCAATGCTGCGTTGGCTGCCGGAAACGCGTCCCGCGCCGTTGGAAAAACGCGCGCTTTTTTCACGCTATAAGCCGCTGCTGGCTGACAGCACCTTTGTGCGCTATCTGATTATGCTGATGGGCGCGCTGGGCGGCATCGCCGTGTTTGAAGCCAGCTGCGGCGTGCTGATGGGCGGCGTGCTGGGACTCAACAGCCTCACGGTCAGCCTGCTGTTTATTCTGCCGATCCCGGCGGCGTTTTTCGGCGCGTGGTTTGCCGGTCGCGACAATAAGCCTTTTCAGCAGCTGATGTGGTGGTCGGTCAATAGCTGCCTGCTGGCTGGCGCGCTGATGTGGATCCCGGCCTGGTTCGGCGTGATGACCATCTGGACGCTGGTGGCGCCTGCCGCGCTGTTTTTCTTCGGCGCGGGCATGCTGTTTCCCCTGGCGACCACGGGCGCCATGGAGCCGTGGCCCTATATGGCCGGTACGGCGGGCGCGCTGTTGGGCGGCCTGCAAAACCTGGGATCGGGCCTGGCGGCCTGGCTGTCGGCGCTGCTGCCGCAGAACGGCCAGTTCAGCCTGGGAATGCTGATGTTCGCCATGGCGCTGCTGATCCTGCTGTGCTGGCTACCCTTGTCGAAAAGGCCGGAGATGCACGCGGTATGAAGTAACGGGCCAAACGGCCCGTAAACATCCTACAGAATATATTGATGCAGGCTCGCGTCCTTACGATCCAGATAGTGAATGGACTGGATGCGGCGGATAGTGCGCGATTTGCCGCGCACCAGCAGCGTTTCGGTGGTGGCGACGTTGCCCTGGCGCGTAATGCCTTTCAGCAGATCGCCGCTGGTGATGCCGGTTGCGGAGAAAATAACGTTATCGTTGCGCGCCATGTCGCCCAGCGCCAGCACCTTTCCGGCTTCAATACCCATTGCCCGACAGCGTTGCAGCTCCTGTTCACCCAGCGCGCGGTTTTCCGGCGTATCGCCTTTGACCGCGTGACGCGGCAGCAGGCGTCCCTGCATATCACCATCCAGCGCGCGGATCACCGCCGCCGAAACCACGCCTTCCGGCGCGCCGCCGATGCCGTACAGCACGTCCACTTCGCTGTCCGGCATACAGGTCAGGATAGAGGCGGCCACGTCGCCGTCGGGAAAGGCAAAAATTCGCACGCCCAGCTGCTGCATCTCGGCAATCACGCCGTCATGGCGCGGCTTGGCAAGAACGGTGACGGTCAGCTCCGTCAGCGGTTTTTGCAGCGCCCGCGCGATATTTCGCAGGTTTTCCGCCAGCGGCAACGCCAGATCGATAGCGCCTTTCGCGCCAGGGCCAACCGCCAGCTTTTCCATATACATATCGGGCGCGTTCAGAAAGGTGCCTTTATCGCCAACGGCCAGCACGGCCAGCGCGTTGGCCTGGCCCATGGCGGTCATGCGCGTGCCTTCAATAGGATCGACCGCGATATCCACCGCATCGCCCTGGCCGCTACCCACTTTTTCGCCAATGTACAGCATCGGTGCTTCGTCGATCTCGCCTTCGCCGATGACGATTTGCCCATCGATATCGACTTTATTCAGCATGATACGCATGGCGTGCACCGCAGCGCCGTCGGCCGCGTTCTTGTCGCCGCGCCCCAGCCATTTATAGCCAGCCAGCGCTGCCGCTTCCGTTACGCGTGAAAATTCAATAGCGAGTTCTCGTTTCATAATGGGCCTTACGCAAAGTAATGAAGCAGGAAGTCTGGCATGGCGGGGAGGAAAAACGCCAGCATTCTTATCGCCGGGTTCTGAACATCAGGGAGGAGGGGCGGAACAGATGCCCGCAGCCGTGGCGACTGCGGGCGAGAAGACGTTACTCTTCGTGGTCTTCCCATGCCTGAGCGCGGGAAACGGCTTTCTTCCAGCCTGCATAACGATAGTTACGCTCGGTGGTTTCGATGCTCGGACGGAATTCGCGTTCAATGACGGCCTTGGCACGGACTTCATCCAAATCTTTCCAGAAGCCGACCGCCAGCCCCGCCAGATAGGCGGAACCCAGCGCGGTTACTTCCAATACTTCCGGGCGTTCGACGCGGGTGCCCAGGATATCGGACTGGAACTGCATCAGGAAGTTGTTGGCTACCGCGCCGCCATCGACACGCAGAGACTGCAGGCGGGTGTTGGAGTCATTCTGCATGGCTTCCAGCACGTCGCGGGTCTGGAAGGCGATAGATTCCAGCGTGGCGCGAATAATATGGTTCGCGTTCGCGCCGCGCGTCAGGCCGAAGATAGCGCCGCGCGCATACGGGTCCCAGTAAGGCGCGCCCAGGCCGGTAAAGGCCGGCACCATATACACGCCGTTGCTGTCTTTCACCTTGGTGGCGAAGTATTCGGAATCGGTGGCGTCACCGATTAGCTTCATCTCGTCACGCAGCCACTGGATAGACGCGCCGCCGATAAATACCGCGCCTTCCAGCGCATAGTTGACTTCGCCGCGCGGGCCGCAGGCGATAGTGGTCAGCAGGCCGTTAGTGGAGGTGACCGCTTCCGTGCCCGTGTTCATCAGCATAAAGCAGCCGGTACCGTAGGTGTTTTTCGCCATGCCCGGCTGAACGCAAAGCTGGCCATACAGCGCCGCCTGCTGGTCGCCCGCGATACCGGCGATAGGGATACGCGTGCCGCCTTTACCGCCGATATTGGTCTGGCCGTAGACTTCGGAAGAAGACTTCACTTCCGGCAGCATTTCACGCGGGATATCCAGGATATCCAGCATGCGCTGATCCCACTCCAGCTTGTGGATGTTGAACATCATGGTACGCGAGGCGTTGGTGTAATCGGTGATGTGCACCCGTCCCTGCGTCATTTTCCATACCAGCCAGGAATCGACGGTGCCGAACAGCAGCTCGCCGCGCTTTGCCCGCTCGCGCGAGCCTTCAACGTGATCCAGGATCCATTTAACCTTGGTGCCGGAGAAGTAAGGGTTAATCACCAGCCCGGTAGTGTGCTGAATATACTCTTCCAGCCCCTCTTTTTTCAGTCGGGCGCAGTAGTCGGCGGTGCGCGGATCCTGCCAGACGATAGCGTTATAGATCGGCTTGCCGGTCTCTTTGTCCCAGACGATAGCGGTTTCACGCTGGTTGGTGATGCCAATGGCGGCTATCTCGTCCGAACGGATATCGGCGTGGGCCAGCACTTCCACCAGCGTGGAGCTTTGCGACGCCCAGATGTCCATCGGATCGTGTTCGACCCAGCCGGTCTTAGGATAAATTTGCTGAAATTCGCGCTGGGAAACCGCAACAATGTTGGAGTCGTGATCCAGCACCACGGCGCGGGAGCTGGTTGTGCCCTGATCCAGCGCGACGATATATTTTTTATCTGTAGTCATAAATCCTTCCTGATGTGTAAAGGGTTAGCACTTACGCTTTACGCTGTTCAGCACGCGCTATCGTCTCTGGCTTCTTTACCGCAGCTGCGCCAGGCAGGTTACGGGCGATCAGAGAGCGGTAGCCGAATGCACCCACGCAGGCGCCAACAATCGGGCCAAAAATTGGCACGAGGAAATAAGGAATATCGCGGGCGCCGGTGAAAGCAACGTTACCCCAACCGGCCAGCCAGGCAAAGATCTTGGGTCCGAAATCACGGGCCGGGTTCAGGGCGAAGCCGGTCAACGGACCCATTGCACCGCCGATAACCGCGATAAGCAGGCCGATCAGCAGCGGAGCCATCGGGCCGCGTGGCAGGCCGTTGCCGTCGTCGGTCAGGGCCATAATCAGCCCCATCATCACGGCAGTGATCACGGCTTCAACCAGGAAAGCCTGGCCAACGCTGATATGCGGATTAGGGTAGGTAGAGAAAATACCGGCCAAATCCAGGCTCTCGACGCTGCCGCGCACCATATGGTGCGTCTGCTCGTAGTCCAGAAACAGGTTATGGTAGAGCGCATAAACCAGCGCGGCGGAGCAGAAGGCGCCTGCCACCTGCGCCACAATATAAGGAATAACTTTACGGCCTTCGAAGTTGCCAAACAGGCAAAGCGCCAGGGTCACGGCCGGGTTCAAATGCGCCCCGGAAATGGCCGCGCTCAGGTAAACCGCCATGGCAACGGCGATCCCCCAGATGATGCTGATTTCCCACAGGCCGAGTACCGCGCCTGCTACCTTTGCCGCCGCGACGCAGCCGGCACCAAAGAAAATAATCGTGCCGACGCCGAGAAACTCGGCGATGCACTGCCCTTTAAGGGTGGTGGTTGTCTGGCTCATGATGTTGGTTCCTGAAGGCGAGGTTAAATGGTGTACGGCTTTTTTTTCTCTTTCCCTGAGTCGCCCCAATCTTGTGTGGGGTTGTTGTGAATTTATCGTTAACGAGCATAAACGAGAAATAGCGAAATCAAAAGTTGTGTGCTGCTTCAAAAAAATGAGCGTTTTCGCGTCTTTTAACGGAATTTTCCTGCGGCTTTTGGCTTTCGTTTTCCATTTCATGTTGCAATTTGTTAACAATACCCGCGCAGGGATCGCGGGTAAATGTTACAAACACCAGGTCTGCGCTGAAAAACGCGGCTCTCTGCGCCGTAGCAGGTTCGTTGCTGGACTTGGCGGGCCGCTCTACATACAATCGGAACATCGTTGTGAGCCGCAGCGGGTCGGCCAGTGTCGATTGCGCCGCGTCTGCAACATCAACGCCTTGCGATTAGGAGAGGTCATTTACGATGTCATTTGAAGTGTTCGAGAAACTGGAAGCAAAAGTACAGCAGGCGATTGATACTATCACGCTGCTGCAGATGGAAATTGAAGAGCTGAAAGAGCAGAACAACAACCTGAATCAGCAGGTTCAGCAGGCCGCGGGCAACAGCGAATCCCTGGTGCGTGAAAACCAGCACCTGAAAGAGGAGCAGCATGTCTGGCAGGAGCGTCTGCGTGCGCTGTTGGGAAAAATGGAAGAAGTCTGAGTCAGGTTTGACGGCAGGCGGTAAAAGAACGGGTGCCAGTCAGCACCCGTTTTTGCTATATGCCAGCCGGTGGATCTTCTGGAAGGATAAGGTGTGCTATTCGATATCCAGCGGATCTTCGGAAAGGATAATACCGGTATTGTCGGCATAAAGATGGTCGCCTGAAAAGAAGGTCACGCCGCCAAAATTGACGCGCACGTCGCTTTCGCCAATGCCTTCGCCAGCGGCGCCAGCCGGGATAGCCGCAATCGCCTGAATGCCGATATCCAGCTCTTCCAGGTCGTCTACCTGGCGCACGGAGCCGTAGACCACCAACCCTTCCCATTCGTTTTGCAACGCCAGGCGAGCCAGCGCCGCATCGACCAGCGCGCGCCGTACAGAGCCGCCGCCGTCTACCAGCAGCACGCGCCCGCGTCCGTTTTCTTCCAGCAGATCATACAGAAGCCCGTTATCTTCAAAACATTTCACCGTGGTGATTTGCCCGCCAAACGAGGTGCGGCCACCAAAGTTTGAAAAGAGCGGTTCAACCACGTTCACATCTTCATGATAGATGTCGCAGAGTTCGGAAGTATCGTATTTCATAAGGGTTCATCTGTTCGCCACAGGGAGACTAAGTATATCGCTTTCTGGCGGTTGTTGGCAAAATCATCAGTTGTTAAAAATTGCGGCAGGTCAGGGACATCGCGATTAGTTCATCG
The DNA here is from genome assembly GCF_041224955.1 of Erwinia aeris. Taxonomy (NCBI): domain Bacteria; kingdom Pseudomonadati; phylum Pseudomonadota; class Gammaproteobacteria; order Enterobacterales; family Erwiniaceae; genus Erwinia; species Erwinia aeris. Next base: position 95,343 of record NZ_JBGFFX010000016.1, read on the forward strand.
CCAGACCAATGGCGAAAAGCAGATTAACCAGCAGCGTCGCTTTTACCGTTTTCTCCAGCACGGGCCGCATAGCGGCGGCGGCGGTATGTTTGATAACAAAGCGTGCCTGGCCGAACAACAGCGGCGCGCTGAGCAAAAACAGCCAGCCCGACGCGTCCAGCATCGCCAGTTTGGCATACAGGCCAAAGCAAAACAGCGCGCCGGAAAGCAGCATGGCATGGTAATAGCGCGCGTTACAGGCGCCGAGCCGTACGGCCAGGGTGAATTTACCGTTCCGCCGATCGCTGTCGATATCGCGCATGTTATTGACGTTGAGCACGGCGACCGCCAGCAGGCCGCAGCCGGTCGCGGGCAGAAAAGCCAACAGATGCAGGCCGTGCGTTTGCAGATAAAAGCTGCCCACCACGCCCAGCCAGCCAAAGAAAACCAGCACGGAAAGATCGCCCAGCCCAAGATAGCCGTAAGGTTTTTTCCCTACCGTATAGGCGATGGCGGCGACGATGGCCAGCGCGCCCAGCGCCAGAAAGCCCAGCATATCGCCGAGGCTCTGACAGGCGCGCACCACCAGCGTTACGCCCGCGATCAGCGTCAACGCAACCGTCAGCGTCAGCGCAAAGCGCATCTGCTTCAGGCCGATCAGCCCTTTCTGCATGCCGCGTAGCGGGCCGAGGCGATCGGGCGTGTCGCTGCCTTTTACCGCATCGCCATAGTCGTTGGCCAGATTGGACAAAATTTGCAGCAGCGCCGTGGTCAGCAGCGTCAGCAGCGCGACGGCCGGATCGAAATGTCCCTCACGCCAGGCCAGCGCCGAGCCGGTAATCACTGACGCGCAGGCTAAAGGCAGCGTACGTAAGCGCAGGCTTTCCAGCCATGCGCGGAAAGAGGTAAAAGCCGGAACTGCAGAGATATTGTCGCTCATCAGGCTGGGCCTTTGCTGAAAGAGGATGAATGCCGGAAAGCGACCAGTTTACTGGCTGTCTGCACGCGGAGAATTAATCCACGTCAGGAATTGGGCGGGAAAGCAGAGGCGGTGGACAAAGAAAAACCCCGCGCGTAAGCGACGGGGTTTAAAAAGGCGCGAGCGTGGAAGATTACAGAATAAAGCGGCTGAGATCTTCGTCCGCTACCAGCTCGTCCAGATGTTTACCAACGTAATCGGCATCGATGGTGATCGACTCGCCGTTGCGGTCGCTGGCGTCGTAGGAAATCTCTTCCATCAGGCGCTCCAGCACGGTATGCAGACGACGCGCGCCGATGTTCTCAGCGGTTTCGTTCACCTGCCAGGCTGCGGCAGCGATGCGGCTGATGCCGTCTTCCGTAAAGTGGATATCCACGCCTTCGGTCTTCATCAGCGCCTTGTACTGCACGGTGACGGACGCGCTTGGCTCGGTCAGGATACGCTCAAAGTCGTGCGTGGTCAGCGCCTGTAGCTCGACGCGGATCGGCAGACGACCCTGCAGTTCCGGGATCAGATCGGAAGGGCTGGCGACCTGGAACGCGCCGGAAGCGATAAACAAAATGTGGTCGGTTTTCACCATACCGTGCTTGGTGGAAACGGTGCAGCCTTCCACCAGCGGCAGCAGGTCGCGCTGTACGCCTTCGCGGGAAACGTCCGGGCCGGAGCTTTCGCCACGCTTACAGACCTTGTCGATTTCGTCGATAAACACGATGCCGTGCTGCTCGACCGCGTCGATCGCTTCCTGCTTTAACTCTTCCGGATTGACCAGTTTGGCGGCTTCTTCCTCGATCAGCAGCTTCATCGCTTCTTTGATCGGCAGCTTACGCGGCTTCTGCTTCTGGCCGCCGATGTTCTGGAACATCGACTGCAGCTGGCTGGTCATCTCTTCCATACCCGGAGGCGCCATGATCTCGACACCCATTGGCGCGGCGGCCAGATCGATTTCGATCTCTTTATCGTCCAGCTGGCCTTCGCGCAGCTTTTTGCGGAAAGACTGGCGGGCAGCAGACGGCTCGGCAGCGGCTTCCGGCTGGCCCCAGTTGTTTTTCGCCGGTGGGATCAGCACGTCGAGAATGCGTTCTTCGGCCATCTCTTCGGCGCGATAGCGGTTTTTCTCAATCGCCTGCGAGCGCACCATTTTGATCGCGGAATCGGTCAGATCGCGGATGATAGAATCCACTTCTTTACCTACATAGCCCACTTCGGTGAACTTAGTCGCTTCCACCTTAATAAAAGGCGCATTCGCCAGCTTGGCCAGGCGACGGGCGATTTCGGTTTTACCTACGCCGGTCGGGCCAATCATCAGAATATTTTTAGGCGTCACTTCGTGGCGCAGCTCTTCGTCGAGCTGCATACGGCGCCAGCGGTTGCGCAGGGCGATGGCAACAGCGCGCTTGGCGCCGTCCTGGCCGATAATAAATCTGTCCAGTTCGCTGACGATTTCGCGCGGGGTCATTTCAGACATAATCAGGGTCCTTACGCTTTAGACGATAATTCTTCGATAGTAAGATTGTGGTTGGTATAGATGCAGATATCGCCTGCAATACCCAGCGCTTTTTCCACGATGTCGCGCGCGCCAATGTCGGTGTTTTCCAGCAGCGCACGAGCGGCAGCCTGTGCGTACGGGCCGCCAGAACCGATGGCGATCAGATCGTTTTCCGGCTGGATCACGTCGCCGTTGCCGGTGATGATCAGCGAGGCGTTTTCGTCAGCTACGGCCAGCAGGGCTTCCAGCTTGCGCAGCATCCGATCGGTACGCCAGTCTTTGGCCAGTTCGACCGCCGCCTTCACCAGATGGCCCTGATGCATCTCCAGCTTGCGTTCGAACAGCTCAAACAGCGTAAAGGCATCTGCTGTGCCACCGGCAAAACCAGCAATGACCTTGTCATTATAAAGACGACGCACTTTTTTGACGTTGCCTTTCATTACGGTGTTGCCGAGCGTAGCCTGGCCATCACCGCCAATTACTACCTGGCCGTTGCGTCGTACACTTACAATTGTTGTCACGGGCAGACCCCTTGTTACAGTCGAAAGATCTCCCCGCAGGCCTACTGCGGGGCAATGATGCGATCAGATATGGGGGGAATCTGGAAGGTTTCAACCCCCCAAAGAGACAGGAATACAATTTGAATGGCCGTTGCCGCGCAGGCGTTTCAGCGTGCTGTCGGCGGCGGTGCGGCTGTTGTAAGGGCCGACGATCACGCGATTCCAGCCGCCGCCGCTGGTGATTTTGCTTTCAAAGCCTTCAAACGCCAGCGAGGCGCGTACGGATTCCGCCTGGTCGCTGCCTTTGAACGAGCCGCACTGCACCATCCAGCGCTGCGTCTTCTCTTTTTCGACTTCTTTTGGCTTCTCGGTTTTCGGCTGCGGCTGGCGGACAGGCTCCTGAGCTACCGTCGGCTGCTGGCTGTGCTGCGGCAGCATGTGCTGCTGCTGTGCCGGCTGCTGACGCGATGGCTGTACCTGCGGCTGCGTTTGAACCTGACGCGGCTGGATCTGTGGCTGCGTCTGTACCTGACGAGAAGGCTGAGGTTCTGATGAATAGGCGTTCTGCGGCTGGCGCGACTGCTGTTGCAGCTGCGTCTGCTGCTGCTGGCGCTGTAGCGTTTGCTGGCGTTGGGCTGGCGTCTGCTCGTTCCACGGCACTTCGTTCAGCTGGGTAGGCTGCTGGCGCATATCGGCCTGCATCTGCTCCAGCAGCTGGCGCTGTTCGTCGGTCAGTTGCGTAGGCGAATGCACTTCACCGCCTGCCGAAGGCTCGACGGGCGTCGGCACGGTGATTTGACGGTTCTCCAGCTCTTTAATGTAGCGCCAGCGCTCTTCTGGCTTGGGCGGCAAACCGTTGCCGGCTGCTTTGTGATCCGGAATGACCGGCGCCTCTTCCTCTTTTTTATGATGGGCGATAAACCATAAGCCACCGACAAACGTCACCAGTACCGCGACGGCCAGACCTACCATGATCTTTGATACACCCGATCCGCTGCTGCGCTTTTTACTGCCGCCGCGGCCGTTGCTCTTTTTGCGACGCGTCCCTGTCGAACGCCCGCGGCCTACGTAATCTTTTTGTGCCACTATCGTTCCGCTAATAATCAATGAAGAGTAAGGTCGGGCCAGCGCGCTGGCCTGCAGCTCGCCATGTTACTCAAGGGCCGGAAGTTTGACCAGCAGGGATACGATTAAGAATCTGCTGAATCTCGGTTTTGTTGCCCAAAAGGAAAGATTTTGTTCGCGCTACGCTTTTTGCCGCAGCGCGGGCGCCGTGCTGCCGCGAATTTTTATTTCAAAATCCAGCAGCCGGGAACCGCTGTTTACCAGCTTGCCCTGTAGCTGTTCCAGCAGCAGATTCATCGCCTCGCGGCCGATGTTGAATCGCGGCTGGGCAATGGTAGTCAGCTGAGGATCGCTGTAGCGCGACAGTTCGATATCATCAAAACCAATCAGCGACAGATCTTTCGGCACGCGCAGCCCCATTATTTTCGCCTGCGCCATCGCGCCCAGCGCCATGATATCGCTGTGGCAGAACAGGGCGTCCGGCGGCTGCGGCAGCCGCATCAGCTGCTTCAGCGCGCGGCTGCCGGCGTCAAACGTGAAATCGCCGCGCACGATATAGCGCGGATCCAGCCTGATGCCGTTGCGTTGCAGCGCCTGAATATAGCCCTGCAGGCGATACTGACACAGCGGCATCTCCTGCGGCCCGGCGACGCAGGCGATACGCTCGTGGCCCAGCTTAAGCAGATGGTTCACCGCCTCGAACGCCGCCGTCAGGTTATCAATGTGCACGGTCGGCAGCGCCAGATCGGGCGCGAATTCATTGGCCATCACCATCGGCGGCAGGCTGCGCTGCTCTTCCGGCCCGGTTTCAAAAGGCACCTGCGACCCCAGCAGCACCATGCCGTCAATCTGTCGGGTCATCACCAGATTCAGGAAAGCGCTCTCCTGACGGTTTTGGTGCGCGCAGTCGCCAATCAGCACCAGATAGCCTTCTTCGGCCGCCACCGATTCCACCCCGCGAATAATTTCGCTGAAAAAGGGGTCGCAAATGTCGGGCACTATCACCAGGATTGTGCGGGACTCGCTGCGTCGCGGATGGCGCACCATGGCATGAGGCGAATAGCCAACGGCAATCACCGCCTCGTCGACTTTTTGGCGCGTGGCGGCAGAAACCTTTTCCGGACTCATCAGGGCGCGGGAAACGGTCGCCGTCGATACGCCCGCTTTTTCCGCCACGTCTTTCATCGTGGCGCCCACGGTTTCTGGCTTGTGCTCCAACGCTGTTCTCCTCATACCGGCCGGTTGACTGCCCGGCGTCGGCCGGAAATAAAAGGCTTTTTGTCAGCGTTATAGCCGACCCTCACCGTGAAATTAACCAATGCTAATCAATTGCGTTACTTAATTTGCATAAAAATAGTGACTTGTGCGACTTTTTTCGAGCCGGCTCGCAGCAAGAAGACGATATCGTCTGGCATTTCAGCTTTCGGTGGGATCCACATCCAGCGTCCATTTCACCTTGCGCGACTGCGGCAGCGTGCCCATCAGCGGCAGCGTAGCCTTAATCAGCCGCTGCAGCAGCGCGCGGGAAGGATGCTGGAGCAGCAGCTGCCAGCGGTAGCGCCCGCCTCGTTTAGGCTGAAGCGCCGGCACCGGGCCCATAACCCAGAACGCTTCATCCTTAAGCGGGCTGGCTTCCAGCAGATTGCGCAGCTGCTGTAAAAAGAGCGCGGACTGCTGGTTATCGTGATCCTCCGAGCGGAACAGCGCGTGGCTGGTGAACGGCGGCAGAAACACGGTTTTCCTTTCGACCAGCGCCTGCTGCGCAAAAGCGTCGTAGCCCTGATGCAGCAGCGTTTGCAGAAGGGGATGTTCAGGATGATGGGTTTGCAGCATCACTTCGCCCTGTTTCCCGGCACGTCCGGCACGCCCGGCCACCTGGGTATAAAGCTGGGCGAAGCGCTCGGCGGAGCGGAAGTCGGCGGAAAACAGCGCGCCGTCGACATCCAGCAGCGAAACCAGCGTCACGTCAGGAAAGTGGTGGCCTTTTGCCAGCATCTGCGTGCCCACCAGGATCCTGGCGCCGCCACGATGAACGTCGGCCAGATGTTGTTCAAGCGCGCCCTTGCGGCTGGTGGTGTCGCGGTCGATGCGGGACAGCGGCACGCCGGGAAACAGCTCGCCCAGGTTTTGCTCCAGCTGTTCGGTGCCCAGGCCGACCGGCACCAGATGCGTCGAGCCGCACTGGGGGCACTGGTGCGGAATAGGGCGCTGGCTGTCGCAGTGGTGGCAGCGCAGCTGGCGGTGGTGCTGATGCAGCGTGTAGTAGCGGTCGCAGCGCTGGCATTCGGCTATCCAGCCGCACTCGTGGCAGAGCATGGCCGGAGAAAAGCCGCGTCGGTTTAAAAACAGCAGCACCTGATTATCCGCCTGCAGATGCTGCCCTATCTTTTTGATCAGCATCGGCGACAGGCCGCCCTGAAGCTTCACGCCTTTCAGGTCGATCAGCTGCTGCGTCGCCTGACGCGCGTTGCCCGCACGCTTGCTGAGGTTCAGCTGACGATATTTGCCCATCTGCACGTTGTGCAGCGTCTCCAGCGCGGGCGTGGCGGTTCCCATTACAATCGGGATATCTTCCTGACGGGCGCGAAAAACAGCCAGATCGCGCGCCTGATAGCGCCAGCCTTCCTGCTGCTTGTAGGAGCTGTCGTGCTCTTCATCGATAATAATCACGCCCAGCTGCGCAAAAGGCGTGAACAGCGCCGAGCGGGTGCCGATAACGATGGCCGTTTCACCCTGACGGGCGCGCAGCCATACCGCCAGCCGCTCGCTGTCGTTCAGCGCGGAGTGCAGCACGTCTACCGGCGCGTCAAAGCGCTCGCGGAAGCGGGCGATGGTTTGTGGCGTCAGGCCGATTTCCGGCACCAGCACCAGCGCCTGCTTGCCGCTGGCCAGCACGTTCTCCAGCACGCTCAGGTAGACTTCGGTTTTGCCGGAGCCGGTGATGCCGGCCAGCAGCCAGGCAGCGAAATGGTCGTCTTCGGCCCGGATAGCGCCGACCGCCGTGGCCTGTTCGGTGTTCAGCCGCAGCCGTTCGCCTTTGACGGCGTAATGCGTTCGCCAGTCCTGCGGCGCGCGCTGCTGCGTCTGGAGATCGCATAATCCTTTGGCGCGCAGGGCCTGAAGCGTCGCATCGGTAATGTCGTGCTGGCCGATTTCATGGCGATAGAGATTACGCTGGCGCAGCGCCGCCAGCGCCTGCTGCTGTTTCGGCGCGCGCTTCAGGCTTTCCGGGGCGGTTTCCCGACCGGTTTCCGTGATAAACCACTGCCAGAGCGGCGCTTCCCGCGCGGGTTTCCCCTGGCGCAGCAGCACGGGCATGGCGTGAAACAGCACTTCGCCCAGCGGATAGTGATAATAGTCCGCCGCCCACAGCAGAATGCGCCACAGCGAAGCGGGATACAGCGACTCGTCGTCCAGCATTTCATAAACGGGCTTCAGCTGATCGAGGGGAAAGTCGCTGGTATCCGCAAGCCCCACCACCACGCCGACCGCTTTGCGCTTGCCAAACGGCACGCTGACGCGCGCGCCCGGCACCGCCGCAGGCAGATGCGCAGGCAGCAGATAGTCAAAGTTGCGGGCAAGCGGAACGGGCAGAGCGACCTGAACGACGGGCATGAATTTATCCGGATGAAATTATGAGCGGGATAGTGTACACTGTGTCTTCCTGAATGTGCGGATTCGATTGCAGCGAGCGGTTATTTTCTGTATAGTTCGCCGCCGTTGATACGGCATTTTGGTATCAAATCACCTGAATTATTAATCTTCGTGTGGTGCCGGTGCAGGGTTTTCCTGGCACGGGAGAGCGACACGGCCTTAACTGAGGTTTTCCCATGAAAAAAGGTATTCACCCAAATTACGCTGAAGTTACTGCTAAATGTTCTTGCGGTAACGAAATCAAAACCCGCTCAACCGTGGGTCATGACCTGAACCTGGACGTGTGCGGCAAATGCCACCCGTTCTACACCGGCAAGCAGCGTGACGTTGCCAGCGGTGGTCGTGTTGACCGCTTCAACAAGCGTTTCAGCATCCCAGGCAGCAAATAAGTCGCCTGCACGAAGCGGATACCGTTTCGGATGCAATAAAAAACCCAGCTTCGGCTGGGTTTTTTTATATCTGCGAAAAAGCGCTCAATATTCCCAGGTATCGGGATCGACGCCCATTTCCCGCATGATCGCTTTGGCGGCTTCCGGGATTTCGTCGCTGCGCTCTTTACGCAGATCGACATCATCCGGCAGAGGCTGGCCGGTAAAAGCGTGCAGAAACGCTTCACACAGCAGCTCGCTGTTGGTGGCGTGACGCAGGTTGTTAACCTGACGACGGGTACGCTCGTCGGTCAGAATTTTTAAAACTTTTAACGGGATGGATACCGTAATTTTTTTTACCTGCTCGCTCTTTTTACCGTGCTCAGCGTAAGGGCTGATATATTCGCCATTCCATTCAGCCATGGGTTACCTTAGTCATCATTAATATTTACTGTGCCGAAATTCAGCTAATTATGCCCGAAGTTGGGCGGCGCCACACCGTATTGCGCCCACTTTTTCCAGGGAGCAAAAAGGTAATATTACCGGTTATTGACAGATTGCTCAATCTATACGCAAAGACATTTAGAAGTCCAGATGTATTGACGTCTATCTGTTCCCTGTTATGCTGATGGCTCTTCTTTCTTTCTCCTGCAGGAATTTATGCACCATGACGCGTAAACAGGCAACCATCGCGGTACGCAGCGGCTTGAATGATGACGAACAGTATGGCTGCGTTGTCCCGCCAATCCACCTCTCCAGCACCTATAACTTTACCGATTTCAACGAGCCTCGGGCGCATGACTACTCACGTCGCGGTAACCCTACCCGCGATGTTGTCCAGCGCGCGCTGGCCGAGCTGGAAGGCGGCGCCGGTGCGGTGATGACCAATACCGGCATGTCGGCGATCCACCTGGTTTGTACCGTCTTCCTGAAGCCGGGCGATCTGCTGGTGGCGCCGCACGACTGCTATGGCGGCAGCTATCGCCTGTTTGACAGCCTGAGCAAGCGCGGCGCGTATCGCGTGAAGTTTGTCGATCAGGGCAACGAAGCGGCGCTGCACGCCGCGCTGGCGGAAAAACCGAAGCTGGTGCTGGTAGAAAGCCCGAGCAATCCGCTGCTGCGCGTGGTGGATATTGAGGCTATCTGTAAGGCGGCGGCAGAAGCGGGCGCGGTTAGCGTGGTGGATAACACCTTCCTTAGCCCGGCGTTGCAAAACCCGCTGGAGCTGGGCGCCGATCTGGTGATCCATTCCTGCACGAAATACCTTAACGGCCACTCCGACGTGGTGGCGGGCGCGGTAATTGCCAAAGATCCCGAGCGGGTGAAAGAGCTGGCCTGGTGGGCGAATAATATCGGTGTAACCGGCGCGGCTTTCGACAGCTATTTACTGCTGCGCGGCCTGCGCACGCTGGCGCCACGTATGGCGGCCGCACAGCGCAACGCGCTCGCCATCGTGGATTATCTGAAACAGCAGCCGCTGGTTAAAAAGTTGTATCATCCTTCACTGCCGGAAAACGCGGGCCATCAGATTGCCGCCCGCCAGCAGAAAGGCTTCGGCGCGATGCTCAGCTTTGAGCTGAACGGCGACGAGCAGACGCTGCGTCGTTTCCTGAAGGCGCTGGAACTGTTCACGCTGGCCGAATCGCTGGGCGGCGTGGAAAGCCTGATCTCCCATACTGCTACCATGACCCATGCGGGCATGTCGGCAGAGGCGCGCGCGGCGGCAGGTATTTCGGAAACGCTGCTGCGGGTTTCCGTAGGGATTGAAGATCACGAAGATTTAATTGCCGATCTGGATAATGCATTCCGGATAGCGGCTAAGAGGTAAGCATGAGTCATTCAGCAGTGGCAGCAGGCGCGCGTCAGCTGCATAAATTCGGGGGCAGCAGCCTTGCCGACGCCAAATGTTACCTGCGGGTAGCGGGGATCATGGCGGAATACAGCCGTCCCGGCGACGTGATGGTGGTGTCCGCCGCAGGCAGCACCACCAATCAGCTGATTAGCTGGCTGAAGCTGAGCCAGAGCGACCGTCTGTCGGCGCATCAGGTGCAGCAGGCGCTGCGACGCTACCAGAGCGAGTTAATCAGCAGCCTGCTTCCGGCACAGACGGCGGACGGGCTGATCGGCGAATTCATTCGCGATCTGGAAAAGCTGGCCGCTCTGCTGGATGGCAAAATAACCGAAGCCGCCTACGCGGAAGTGGTGGGACACGGTGAAATCTGGTCGGCACGGCTGATGGCGGCCGTGCTTCAGCAGCAGGATATGGCGGCGAGCTGGCTGGACGCGCGGGAATTTCTGCGCGCCGAGCGGGCCGCCCAGCCGCAGGTGGATGAAGGAAAATCCTGGCCGCTGCTGCAACAGCTGATTGCCCAGCATCCGGGCGAGCGGCTGGTGGTGACCGGCTTTATCAGCCGCAACGACGCGGGTGAAACCGTGCTGCTGGGCCGTAACGGCAGCGACTATTCCGCCACGCAGATCGGCGCGCTGGCCGGCGTGTCGCGCGTCACCATCTGGAGCGACGTAGCGGGCGTTTACAGTGCGGATCCGCGCAAGGTGAAAGACGCCTGCCTGCTGCCGCTGCTGCGGCTGGATGAGGCCAGCGAGCTGGCGCGCCTGGCCGCGCCGGTGCTGCATACCCGTACGCTACAGCCGGTTTCCGGCAGCGATATTGACCTGCAGCTGCGCTGTAGCTACCAGCCGGAACAGGGCTCGACCCGCATTGAGCGCGTGCTGGCTTCCGGCACGGGCGCGCGGATTGTCACCAGCCACGACGACGTCTGCCTGATTGAGTTCCAGGTGCCGCCGCAGCACGATTTCGCCACGGCGCAGAAAGAGATTGAACGACTGCTTCAGCGCGCGCAGCTGCGTCCGCTGGCGACCGGCGTTCATCCCGATCGCCACCTTTTACAGCTTTGTTATACCTCGGAAGTGGTGAACAGCGCGCTGACGCTGCTGCAGGACGCGGGCATTCCCGGACGCCTACAGCTGCGGGAAGACATGGCGCTGGTCGCGCTGGTGGGCGCAGGCGTCTGCCGCAATCCGCTGCACAGCCACCGTTTCTGGCAGCAGCTGAAGGATCAGCCGGTTGAATTTATCTGGCAGTCGGAAGAGGGCATCAGCCTGGTCGCCGTGCTGCGCGTCGGGCCGACTGAACATCTGATCCGCGGTCTGCACCAGTCGCTGTTCCGCGCGGAAAAACAGGTCGGCCTGATGCTGTTCGGCAAGGGCAATATCGGCTCCCGCTGGCTGGAACTTTTCGCGCGCGAGCAGGAAACGCTATCGGCGCGGACGGGATTTGAATATGTTTTAGCCGGCGTGGTCGACAGTCGTCGCAGCCTGCTGAACTACGAAGGGCTGGACGCCAGCCGCGCGCTGGCCTTCTTTGATGACGAGGCGGTGGAGCGGGACGAGGAGTCGCTGTTCCTGTGGATGCGCGCGCACCCGTTCGACGACCTGGTGGTGCTGGACGTGACCGCCAGCGAGCAGCTCGCCGATCAGTATCTGGATTTCGCCAGCCACGGTTTTCACGTGATTGGCGCGAACAAAGTGGCCGGGGCGTCAAGCAGCGACCGCTATCGTCAGATCCGTGACGCCTTCGCTAAAACCGGCCGCCACTGGCTTTACAACGCCACCGTCGGTGCCGGGCTGCCGGTTAACCACACCGTGCGCGATCTGCGTGAAAGCGGCGACAGCATTATCGCCATCAGCGGCATCTTCTCCGGCACGCTTTCCTGGCTCTTTTTGCAGTATGACGGCACCGTGCCGTTTACCGAGCTGGTGGATCAGGCATGGCAGCAGGGGCTGACCGAACCGGATCCGCGCGTCGATCTTTCCGGTCAGGACGTGATGCGCAAGCTGGTGATCCTGGCGCGCGAGGCGGGCTACGATATCGAACCGGATCAGGTGCGCGTGGAGTCGCTGGTGCCGAAAAGCTGCGAAGGCGAGTCGGTCGATCACTTCTTTGAGAACGGCGAGGCGCTGAACGAGCAGATGCAGCAGCGCTTTGAGGCCGCACAGGAGATGGGGCTGGTGCTGCGTTACGTGGCCCGCTTTGACGCCAACGGTAAGGCGCGCGTCGGCGTCGAGGCGGTCAGGGACGATCATCCGCTGGCGGCGCTGCTGCCTTGCGATAACGTCTTTGCCATTGAAAGCCGTTGGTATCGCGATAATCCGCTGGTGATCCGCGGGCCGGGCGCAGGTCGCGACGTAACGGCAGGCGCAATCCAGTCCGACATCAACCGGCTGGCGCAGCTGCTGTAGTTTCTTTCGGGGCCGTAAAACGCGGCCCCGGCTTAAATGATAGCGCGTCATTTTTCTGTGCATTCAGCCCGATCGCGGCGGCCCTTTGATTTTCCTCACTTCTTTTTCCTGCATGAATTTCATTCAACTTTGTTGAGAATTTGTCACGCTGCGGCATCATTTATCTGTTGACGTAAAACCGCCGATCCGTCATTTTGAATGTCTGGACGTCTAAACGTATAGAAGTTCAAGGTGGGCCGTTTTCTTCCGCGATCGATGAGGTAAGCCATGAGTTTTTTCCACGCCAACCAGCGCGAAGCACTGAACCAGAGTCTGGCCGAACTGAACGGGCAGATTAACGTCTCGTTTGAGTTCTTTCCGCCGCGCAGCAGCGAAATGGAACAGACTTTGTGGCGCTCTATCGATCGTCTCGGCAGCCTGAAGCCGAAATTTGTTTCGGTTACTTACGGCGCGAACTCCGGCGAGCGTGACCGTACCCACAGCATCATCAAAGGTATTAAGGATCGCACCGGGCTGGAAGCTGCGCCGCATTTAACCTGCATTGACGCCAGCCGCAGCGAGCTGCGCGCTATCGCTCAGGATTACTGGGACAGCGGCATTCGGCATATCGTGGCGCTGCGCGGGGATTTACCGCCGGGCGGCGGCAAGCCGGAAATGTACGGCGCGGATCTGGTGGCGCTGTTAAAGGAAGTGGGCGATTTTGATATCTCCGTTGCCGCCTATCCCGAGGTGCATCCGGAAGCCAAAAGCGCGCAGGCGGATTTGATCAACCTGAAGCGCAAAATTGATGCGGGCGCAAACCGGGCTATCACCCAGTTCTTTTTCGATGTGGAAAGCTATCTGCGCTTTCGCGACCGCTGCGTAACCGCCGGGATCGACGTGGAAATCGTGCCCGGCATTCTGCCGGTTTCCAACTTCAAACAGCTGCAGCGTTTTGCCACGCTGACCAACGTGCGCGTGCCGGGCTGGATGACCAGCATGTTCGCCGGGCTGGATGACGACCCGGAAACCCGCAAAATGGTGGGCGCCAACGTGGCGATGGATATGGTAAAAATCCTCAGCCGCGAAGGCGTGAAAGATTTCCATTTCTATACGCTGAACCGTGCGGAGATGAGCTACGCCATTTGCCACACGCTGGGCGTGCGCCCGGCGGTTGCCGTGCCGGCCTGATAAGTAAAAGCCAGCTGCGGCTTCGTTTACGCGAGGCGGCATTTTTTTTATGATACCTGTTTTCCAGGGCAGGAATCATGAAGAACCCATGCAAAACATTATCAGGGAAATAAAGCGGCTGGGGATAAAAGGCTGTTTACTGATGGCCTTTTTTACCGTTGTGCCTTTGGTGGCGATGGCGTACTGGTCTGCTCTTTCGCGCAACGTCTATCTGGCCGATCCAGATAGCGTTTTCTGGATAGCTGGCGAAGTCGGCGTAGGCGCCGCCTTAGTCATTACCTTAGTGGCCGTCATCTTTTTTCACCATCGCCTGACGCTGCGGCAGCTCCCTAAACTTTTTATCTGTAGCGCTTTTATGATCGGCGTGTTCTCGTTGCAGCTGCCCTCCGCTCTGGTTCGCTATCTTCCCCATCAAAGCAGTCAATATCTCACGGAGTATGACGTCTCTTTTCCCGGCCCGAGCCGGGGAAAATCGGGCCGTTGCGAAATGGGGCTGTGGCTTAAGGATCGTCACCTTAACCGCTGGATACAGTTTTGCAGCAGCAGGGCCTGGCTGGCTGAACATTGCGAAAGAGGCATGGACAGAATGGAAGTGGTGGAAGAGGTCAATAAGTATGGCGTCAGGGTCGTCAACTTCTGGTGCGCGTGGTCGCCCATTAAACCATAAGGGCGTTCATATCCGGCAGATATGAACGCCCTGTACCGTTAGCCCGTATTACGCATGCCCGCCGCGACGCCGGCTATTGTCACCATCAGCGCCTGCTCAACGCGCGGATCCGGCTCTTCACCATTGGTTTCCTGTAGGCGGGAGCGGTGCAGCAGCTCGGCCTGCAGTACGTTCAGCGGATCGGTATAAACGTTACGCAGCGCGATGGATTCGGCAATCCACGGCTGGTCGGCCATCAAATGCGCATCGTTGGCAATGGTCAGCACCGCTTTGATATCGGAATCCAGCTGGTCGCGCAGCTGCCTGCCCAGCGGCCACAGCGTCTGGTCCACCAGCCGCTGATCGTAATATTCCGCCAGCCAGAGATCGGCTTTGGAAAATACCATTTCCAGCATCCCCAGACGGGTGGAGAAGAACGGCCAGTTGCGGCACATCGCCTCCAGCTGATCCTGATGACCCGCCTGCATCGCTTTTTGCAGCGCCGCGCCCGCGCCCAGCCAGGCAGGCAGCATCAGGCGGTTCTGCGTCCAGGCGAAGATCCACGGTATCGCGCGCAGCGACTCGACGCCGCCGCTGGGGCGCCGCTTGGCCGGACGGGAGCCCAGCGGCAGTTTGCCCAGCTCCTGTTCCGGCGTGGCCGACCGGAAATAGGGCACGAAGTCGGCGTTTTCACGCACGTAGCCGCGATACATCTCGCAGGAGTCGGCGGAAAGCTGATCCATAATGCCGCACCAGGCCGCTTCCGGTTCCGGCGGCGGCAGCAGGTTGGCTTCAAGGATGGCGCCGGTGTAAAGCGTCAGGCTGCTGATGGTGACTTCCGGCAGGCCGTATTTAAAGCGGATCATTTCGCCCTGCTCGGTCACGCGCAGGCCGCCTTTCAGGCTGCCCGGCGGCTGGGAAAGCAGCGCCGCGTGGGCCGGCGCGCCGCCACGGCCAATGGTGCCGCCGCGTCCGTGGAACAGCGTCAGCGCGATACCGGCTTTTTCGCAGGTTTTAATCAGCGCATCCTGGGCCTGATACTGGGCCCAGCTGGCGGCCATCACGCCCGCGTCTTTTGCCGAATCGGAGTAGCCAATCATCACCATCTGCTTGCCCTGGATAAAGCCGCGATACCAGCCGATATCCAGCAGCTGACGCATCACGTCGTTGGCGTTGTTCAGGTCGTCCAGGGTTTCAAACAGCGGCGCCACCGGCATGGCGAAAGGAATGCCCGCCTCTTTAAGCAGCAGATGCACCGCCAGCACGTCGGAAGGCGTTTTCGCCATTGAGATCACGTAAGCGGCAATGGAACCTTTCGGCACTTCCGCCGCCACGCGGCAGGTATCCAGCACCTCCTGCGTCTCGGCGCTCGGCTCCCACTGACGCGGCAGCAGCGGGCGTTTGGAACTCAGCTCGCTGATCAGAAACGCCTGTTTATCGGCTTCCGACCAGCTGGCGTAGTCGCCCAGGCCTAAATAGCGGGTGACTTCTGCAATAGCGTCGGTGTGGCGCGTGCTCTCCTGACGCAGATCGATGCGCACCAACGGCACGCCGAAGCACTTGATGCGGCGCAGCGTGTCCAGCAGCTGGCCGTTGGCGATAATCCCCATACCGCAGGCCTGCAACGACTGGTAGCAGGCGTAGAGCGGATCCCAAAGCTGTTCGTTGGCAATCAGCAGGTTATCGGGACGCGCAGGCCGCTCGCCCTTCAGGCGGCGCTCCAGATACGCCTGGGTCGCCAGCAGCTGGGCGCGCAGGTTTTTCATGATTTCGCGGTAAGGCTCCAGCGCCTCCGGGTTGCCGCACAGCTCGCGGACTTCCGGCGTACACTCCGACATCGACAGCTCGGAAACCAGCACGGCGATATCGCGCAGGAACAAATCGGTGGCTTTCCAGCGGCTTAGCTGCAGCACGTGGCGGGTGATTTTAGCCGTCACGTTCGGGTTGCCGTCGCGGTCGCCGCCCATCCAGGAGGTAAAGGTCACCGGCACAAAATCTACCGGCAGCTTAACGCCAAACGACGCCTCTACCTGCTCGTACAGCTCGCGCAGAAAGGCCGGGACGCCTTCCCACAGGCTGTTTTCCACCACCGCGAAGCCCCACTTGGCTTCATCGACCGGCGTCGGGCGATATTTACGGATTTCATCGGTATGCCAGGCCTGCGCAACCAGCTGGCGCAAACGACGCATAATCTGCGATCGGTCGTAGTCGGAAAGATCGTTGTGATCCAGCTGTTTCAGACAGCTGTTGACCTCGACCAGCTTGTGGATCAGCGTGCGGCGGGTGATCTCCGTCGGGTGTGCGGTCAGCACCAGCTCCAGAGAAAGCGATTCGATAGCCTCGCGAATTTTGGCTTCCGTCAGGTTGGGCTGCTGCTTCAGGCGCTCGAAGGTTTTCGCCAGCAGCTCCTGGTGATTGGCGCCTTCGCCCTTGGGCGATATGGTGTGGTACTGCTCGGCGACGTTGGTCAGGTTCAGAAACTGGCTGAAGGCGCGCGCCACCGGCAGCAGTTCGTCATTGGATAAATTTTGCAGCGTGGTAAGCAGCTCTTTACGGTGGGCGTCGTTTCCCGCGCGGGAAGACTTGGAGAGCTTACGGATGGTTTCCACCCGATCCAGGATGTTCTCGCCAAGCGCATCCTTAATCGTATCCCCGAGCAGTTTGCCGAGCATACTGACATTACTTCGCATTGCGGAATATTGTTCGTTCATATGACCCCTGACCGTTATTTTTATCACTCTCTACCGTCGCCGGTATAACATTGCCTTTTATCTAGCCACGTTCCCGTCCATCCGTCAATTGACTTAAACGTGTGCGAACCTGTCGCTAACTTGCGGTAATTTAAGAAATTTAACAGCGACGCAGCGAGATAAGTTATTCTTATCGAGAAACAAATGATAAAGCCGGGGTAAAAGGCCGTTTTACTGGCTAAATGCCCCGCTTTTCACTCAGTGATTGCAAAAATGCTGTACGACCTGCGTAATCAATTCGCGGGTAGGTTTAATAAAAGCGGTATCAAGATATTCATCCGGCTGGTGCGCCTGGTTAATCGAACCTGGCCCTAACACCAGCGTCGGGCACAGTTCCTGAATAAACGGCGCTTCGGTGCAGTAGTTCACGATGCTGGTTTCCGTGCCCAACAGCTTTTCCACCACTTTGACCAGCCGATGATCGGCCGGACATTCATAGCCGGGGATCGGCGGATGCAGCTGGCTGACGTTGACGCGGCCCGGCCAGCGTTCGCTGACGGGCGCCAGCGCCTCGTTAATCAAGCCTTCCAGCTCGTTCAGCGTCAGGCCCGGCAGCGGCCGCAGATCCATATGCAGATCGCAGCAGGCGCAAATGCGATTTGCCGCATCGCCGCCGCTGATATGGCCAAAGTTCATGGTGGGATAAGGAATGGCAAAACCGTCGTGACGATAGCGCGTTTTCAGCGTGTCGCGCAGCGCCATCAGCTGCGTGATGGACTCATGCATCAGCTCAATGGCGTTGACCCCGCGTGAAGGATCGCTGGAATGGCCCGACTGGCCTTCAATGCGGATCACGTTCGACATATGGCCTTTGTGCGCCCGTACCGGCTGTAGCGAGGTAGGCTCGCCGATAATGGCGCAGTCGGGCCGCACTGTGGCGTTTTCAGAGAAATATTTCGCGCCCGCCATCGTGGTTTCTTCATCGGCGGTCGCCAGCACGTAGAGCGGTTTCGCCAGCTTTTTCACGTCAACATCGCGCAGCGCATCAAGGATAAAGGCGAAGAAGCCTTTCATATCGGCGGTGCCCAGGCCATACAGCTTGTTATCGTGTTCGGTTAACGCAAAGGGATCGCGCGTCCAGCGACCATCGTCGAACGGCACGGTGTCGCTGTGACCAGCCAACAACAGGCCGCCAGCGCCGCTGCCGGTACGGGCCAGCATATTAAATTTATGGCGCGTGCCGGGAACCGGCTGCACTTCCACCTCAAAGCCAATATCGCGGAACCAGCCTGCCAGCAAACTGATTAAAGCTTCATTACTCTGATCCATCGCGCTGTCGGTGGCGCTGATGGACGGCGTGGCGATCAACTCACGGTAAAGCTCAATAAAAGGCGGTAATTTTGTCTTCACTGTTGACAGTCCTTGCGTTAGGATAGTATCAATATTCATGCATTAATAGTGAATAAAAATACATTAATGGCGTGGGGATGGAAACCAGATTTCCTGCATAACCGGCGCTAACCGCGTGGGAATACGGCGTGAAGCCGTCACCCGAAACCCGAGACCGTTATAAGGTGTCCGATGTTAAATACGCTGATTGTTGGTGCCAGTGGCTATGCTGGCGTAGAGCTTGCGACCTACCTGAACCGTCACCCTCAGGTGAACATAACCGCTTTAGCGGTATCAGCGCAAAGCCCTGACGCCGGAAAATTGCTTTCCGATCTGCATCCGCAGCTGAAAGGCATCCTGGACATGCCGCTGCAGCCGCTGACAAGCGCGGCAGAGTTCGCCGACAAAGTGGACGTGGTGTTTCTGGCGACGGCGCACGAAGTCAGTCATGACCTGGCGCCTGAATTCCTGGCCGCCGGCTGCGTGGTGTTCGATCTGTCAGCCGCGTTCCGCGTCAACGAAGAGAGCTTCTTCACCGACTATTACGGCTTCCCGCATCAGCATAAAGCGTGGCTGGCAAAGGCCGTGTATGGCCTGGCCGAATGGCAGCAGAGCCAGCTAAAAGAAGCGCAGCTGATTGCCGTGCCGGGCTGCTACCCGACCGCCGCGCAGCTGGCGCTGAAGCCGCTGATTGCGGCGGATCTGCTGAACGAAGCGCAGTGGCCGGTGATCAACGCCACCAGCGGCGTCAGCGGCGCAGGACGCAAAGCGTCCGTGACCACCAGTTTCTGCGAGGTCAGCCTGCAGCCTTATGGCATTTTCACCCATCGTCACCAGCCGGAAATCGCCGCGCATCTTGGCGTGCCGGTGATCTTCACGCCGCACCTGGGCAACTTCCCGCGCGGCATCCTGGCCACCACCACCTGTCGGCTGAAGGCGGGCGTAACGCGTGAAGACGTGGCGGAAGCGTTCCATAACGCCTATCACGATAAGCCGCTGGTGCGTGTCTATGATAAAAGCGTGCCGTCGATCAAAGGCGTGGTCGGCCTGCCGTTCTGCGATATCGGCTTTGCCGTGCAGGGCGAGCACGCGATTATCGTCTCGGCGGAAGATAATCTGCTGAAAGGCGCGTCGTCGCAGGCGGTGCAGTGTATGAATATTCGTTTCGGCTTCCCGGAAACGCAGTCGCTTATTTAATCAGTGAGAAAGCCCATGACCAATCCTTTAATTATTAAACTCGGCGGCGTGTTGCTGGATAGCGAAGAGGCGCTGGCGCGCCTGTTTGACGCACTGGTGGCGTACCGCGAAACCCATCAGCGCCCGCTGCTGATCGTTCACGGCGGCGGCTGCCTGGTCGACGAGCTGATGAAGAAGCTGGCGCTGCCGGTGAAAAAGAAAAACGGCCTGCGCGTCACGCCAGCCGATCAGATCGACATCATTACCGGCGCGCTGGCGGGCACCGCCAATAAAACGCTGCTGGCCTGGTCGAAAAAACACGGTATTGATGCCGTTGGCCTGTGCCTGGGCGACGGCGGCAGCGTCAACGTGGCGGCTTTTGATGAAGAGTTGGGCCACGTGGGCCAGGCGACACCGGGCAATCCCAAACTCATTACTACGCTGCTGGAAGCAGGCTACCTGCCGGTGATCAGCTCTATCGGCATCACCGAAGACGGCAAGCTGATGAACGTCAACGCCGACCAGGCCGCCACCGCGCTGGCCTCGACGCTGGGTGCCGATCTGGTGCTGCTCTCCGACGTCAGCGGCATTCTGGACGGCAAAGGCCAGCGCATCGAAGAGATGACGACGGCGCTGGCGGAACAGCTGATCGCCCAGGGCATCATTACCGACGGCATGATTGTTAAAGTCAACGCCGCGCTGGATGCCGCCCGCACGCTGGGCCGTCCGGTCGATATCGCCAGCTGGCGTCATGCCGAACAGCTACCAACCCTATTTAACGGCGTGTCGATTGGCACCCGGATCCTCGCTTAACCGGTTCAAGGAAATGACAATGCAAGATAAAAGCATCAAAAAAATCGTTCTGGCTTACTCTGGCGGTCTGGATACCTCCGCGATTATTCCGTGGCTGAAAGAGAACTACGGCGGCTGTGAAGTGGTCGCTTTCGTGGCCGATATCGGCCAGGAGCGTGGCGATCTGGAAGGCGTTGAGCAGAAAGCGCTCCAGTCCGGCGCTTCCGAATGCCACGTAGTGGATCTGCGTGAAGAATTCATCAGCGATTACGTCTATCCCGTGCTGCAAACCGGCGCGCTGTATGAAGGTACTTATCTGCTGGGCACGTCGATGGCGCGTCCTATTATCGCCAAAGCGCAGGTTGAGCTGGCGCTGAAAGTCGGCGCGGATGCGCTGTGCCACGGCGCAACCGGTAAAGGCAACGACCAGGTGCGTTTCGAAACCACCTACACCGCGCTGGCCCCACAGCTGAAAGTGGTTGCGCCATGGCGCGAGTGGAACCTGCGTTCCCGTGAGGCGCTGCTCGACTATCTGAAAGAGCGCAACATCCCGACCACCGCGTCGCTGGAAAAAATCTACAG
Organism: Erwinia aeris; assembly: GCF_041224955.1. Lineage (NCBI taxonomy): Bacteria > Pseudomonadati > Pseudomonadota > Gammaproteobacteria > Enterobacterales > Erwiniaceae > Erwinia > Erwinia aeris. The sequence goes on from NZ_JBGFFX010000016.1 coordinate 116,079, forward strand.
CCGTGATGAAAACGCCTGGCATATTTCTACCGAAGGCGGCGTGCTGGAAAGCCCGTGGAATGCGCCAAACAAAGACTGCTGGGTCTGGACTGTCGATCCGCTGGAAGCGCCGGACCAGCCTGAGCAGGTGACGGTATCCGTGGAGAAAGGCCGCGTGGTTGCCGTAAACGGCGAAGCGCTAAGCCCGTTCGGCTGCCTGGAAAAACTGAACGTTATCGGCGCGAAACACGGCGTGGGCCGTATCGATATCGTCGAAAACCGTCTGGTGGGCATCAAGTCTCGCGGCTGCTACGAAACCCCTGGCGGCACCATTATGGTCAACGCGCTGCGTGCGGTTGAGCAGCTGGTGCTGGATCGCGACAGCTTCAAATGGCGCGAACAGCTGGGCCACGAGATGTCCTACGTGGTTTACGACGGCCGCTGGTTCGCGCCGCTGCGTAAATCCATTCAGGCCGCTGCCGAATCGCTGGCGGAAGAAGTCAACGGCGAAGTGGTGCTGCAACTTTATAAAGGTCAGGTTACGGCGATCCAGAAGAAATCCGCCAACAGCCTCTACTCAGAAGAGTTTGCGACCTTCGGCGAAGATGAAGTGTACGACCATCGTCACGCGGGCGGCTTTATCCGTCTGTTCTCGCTCTCTTCACGCATTCGTGCGCTGAACGAGAAAAAGTAAGCCGGTATTTAGCCTGGCGAAATAAGGCGGCGCAGGCCGCCTTTTAAAGAAAACTCAACGAATTTAAGGGAGCACTGACATGGCACTTTGGGGTGGACGGTTTACTCAGGCAGCAGATCAACGTTTCAAACTGTTTAATGACTCGCTGCGCTTTGACTATCGTCTGGCAGAGCAGGACATTGTCGGGTCCGTAGCCTGGTCCAAAGCGCTGGTGACGGTCAATGTTCTGACTACAGAAGAGCAGCAGCAGCTGGAAACCGCGCTGAACGTGCTGCTTGAGGAAGTACGCGCTAATCCGCAGCAGATCCTGGAAAGCGATGCGGAAGATATTCACAGCTATGTTGAAGGCAGGCTGATTGAGAAAGTCGGCGCGCTCGGCAAAAAGTTGCATACCGGCCGCAGCCGTAACGATCAGGTCGCCACCGATCTGAAGCTCTGGTGCAAAGCGCAGATCGGCGAGCTGCTGATCGCCACGCGTCAGCTACAGCAGGCGCTGGTGGCCACGGCAGAAGCGAACCAGGACGCGGTCATGCCGGGCTACACCCATTTGCAGCGCGCGCAGCCGGTGACCTTTGCGCACTGGTGCCTGGCTTATGTCGAGATGCTGGCGCGGGATGAAAGCCGCCTGCAGGATACGCTGAAGCGTCTGGACGTCAGCCCGCTGGGCTGCGGCGCGCTGGCCGGCACGGCTTATGAAATCGACCGCGAGCAGCTGGCCGGCTGGCTGGGCTTTGCCTCCGCCACGCGCAACAGCCTGGACACCGTTTCCGACCGCGATCACGTGCTGGAGCTGCTTTCCGACGCCTCTATCGGCATGGTGCATCTTTCCCGCTTCGCCGAAGATCTGATTTTCTTCAATACCGGCGAGTCAGGCTTTGTCGAGCTGTCCGATAAGGTTACCTCCGGCTCTTCGCTGATGCCGCAGAAGAAAAACCCGGACGCACTGGAGCTGATCCGCGGCAAGTGCGGCCGCGTGCAGGGCGCGCTGACCGGCATGATGATGACGCTGAAAGGCCTGCCGCTGGCCTACAACAAAGATATGCAGGAAGACAAAGAAGGCCTGTTCGACGCGCTGGACACCTGGTCCGACTGTCTGCATATGGCCGCGCTGGTGCTGGACGGCATTCAGGTGAAGCGTCCGCGCTGCCAGGAAGCGGCAGAGCAGGGCTATGCCAATGCGACCGAGCTGGCTGACTATCTGGTAGCTAAAGGCGTCCCGTTCCGCGAAGCGCATCATATCGTGGGCGAAGTCGTGGTGGCGGCAATTGGCAAAGGCGTGGCGCTGGAAGCGCTAAGGCTGGAAGAGCTGCAACAGTACAGCAAGGTGATTGGCGAAGACGTCTATCCAATCCTGTCGCTGCAATCCTGTCTGGACAAGCGTAATGCGAAGGGTGGCGTTTCGCCGCATCAGGTGTCGCTTGCGATTACCGACGCGAAAAATCGCCTGGCGTAAGCAAAAAAAAGGCGGGCATCAGGCCCGCCAACTAATTTCGACTTATATTTTTATTTTAGGCACATAAGAGGGCGGGCGATGGCTCGCCTTCTTAATTCTTAGGCTAAAAAGAACTGTTCCAGATCGTCGCTGCCGCCGATGTGGCGTCCGCCGATAAAGATCTGAGGAACGGTCGCACGGCCGGTTACAGCGCGCAGGCTGACGGTGGTGGCATCCTGGCCCAGCACGATTTCTTCGTACTGAATACCGCGATCCAACAGCATCTGCTTGGCTTTAGCGCAGAACGGGCAGCCCGGCTTGGTGAACAGGGACACGGACTCCTGCACCTTAAATTCCGGTGCCAGATAGCGCAGCATGGTGTCGGCATCAGACACTTCAAACGGGTCGCCCGGCTTGTTTGGTTCAACAAACATTTTCTCTACCACGCCGTTACGAACCAGCATGGAGTAGCGCCATGAGCGCGGGCCAAAGCCCAGATCCGCTTTCTCGACCAGCATTTCCATGCCGCGAGTGAAATCGCCGTTGCCATCCGGGATAAAGGTAATGTTGTTAGCGTGCTGATCGGCTTTCCACGCGTTCATAACGAAGGTGTCATTGACCGATACGCACAGAATATTGTCCACGCCGTGTTTTTTGAAAACGTCTGACAGCTCGTTATAGCGTGGCAGATGGCTCGATGAACAGGTTGGCGTAAACGCGCCTGGCAAAGAGAACACGATGACAGTTTTGTCTTTAAACAGCTCATCAGTCGTGACGTCTACCCAGCTGTCGCCCTGGCGCGTATGAAAAGTGACCTGCGGGACTGACTTACCTTCCTGACTTGCAAACATAAACTACCTCTTGATTAGGGGTAAAAGTGACTCATCTCTCGAACGGGTGACATTATTATCATCCGGGCTTGATAGGGCTAATCGTTGATTGCTATTCTATCTATCGCCATGAACTATCGTGGCTCGGAGGAAAAGATGAATATTCGCGATCTTGAGTATCTGGTAGCGTTGGCTGAACATCGGCATTTCCGACGGGCAGCTGATTCCTGCCACGTCAGTCAACCTACGCTCAGCGGTCAGATCCGCAAGCTGGAAGATGAACTGGGCGTTATGCTGTTAGAACGCACCAGCCGTAAAGTGCTTTTCACTCAGGCTGGCCTGTTGCTGGTCGACCAGGCGCGCACCGTGCTGCGCGAGGTCAAGGTGCTGAAAGAGATGGCCAGCCAGCAGGGCGAGGCGATGTCCGGACCGCTGCATATCGGGCTGATCCCGACCGTGGGACCTTATCTGCTGCCGCAGATTATCCCGACGCTGCACAAAACCTTTCCCAAGCTGGAGATGTATCTGCACGAGGCGCAAACGCAGCAGCTGCTGGCGCAGCTGGACAGCGGCAAGCTCGACTGCGCGATCCTGGCCCTGGTGAAAGAGTCAGAAGCCTTTATCGAGGTGCCGCTGTTTGATGAGCCGATGAAGCTGGCGATCTATCAGGATCATCCGTGGCACGACCGCGATCGCGTACCGATGTCGGATCTGTCTGGCGAGAAGCTGCTGATGCTGGAAGACGGCCACTGCCTGCGCGATCAGGCAATGGGCTTTTGCTTTCAGGCCGGGGCAGACGAAGACACGCATTTCCGCGCCACCAGCCTGGAAACGCTGCGTAATATGGTGGCGGCAGGCAGCGGCATCACGCTGCTGCCCGCGCTGGCGGTGCCGAAAGAGCGCGTGCGCGACGGCGTTTGCTATCTGCCGTGCTACAAGCCGGAACCGCAGCGCACCATCGCGCTGGTGTACCGGCCAGGCTCGCCGCTGCGCGGCCGCTATGAGCAGCTGGCAGAGGCGATCCGCACCCATATGCAGGGCTATATGAACAGCGCGTTAAAACAGGCGGTTTAACCCGTTCAGCGCGGCCACGCGGTAGGCTTCGGCCATGGTGGGATAGTTAAAGGTGGTATTCACGAAGTATTCAATCGTGTTGCCGCCGTTTTTCTGCTCCATGATGGCCTGGCCGATATGAATGATCTCGGCAGCGCGTTCGCCAAAGCAGTGGATCCCCAGGATCTCTTTGGTTTCACGGTGGAAAAGGATCTTCAGGCTGCCGACGTTCATCCCCACAATCTGTGCGCGCGCCAGATGCTTAAACTGCGCCCGACCCACTTCGTAAGGCACCTTCATCGCCGTCAGCTGCTGCTCCGTTTTGCCCACCGAACTGATTTCCGGAATGGTATAAATACCGGTTGGGATATCCTCAATCAGGTGCGCGTTCGCTTCGCCTTTCATCAGCGCCTGAGCGGCAATGCGGCCCTGATCGTAAGCGGCAGAAGCCAGGCTTGGATAGCCGATCACATCGCCTACGGCATAAATATGCGGCTGGGCGGTCTGATACATGCTGTTGACCTTCAGCAGGCCACGGCCGTCCGCCTCCAGCCCGACGTTTTCCAGCCCCAGCGCATCGGTATTCCCGGTACGGCCGTTGGCGTACAGCAGGCAGTCGGCCTTCACTTTTTTGCCGGACTTCAGATGCATGATCACGCCGTCGCTGACGCCTTCGATTTTCTCGAACTCTTCGTTATGGCGGATAACCACGCCGCTGTTCCAGAAATGGTAGGAAAGCGAATCTGAGATTTCCTGATCGAGAAACGCCAGCAGATGATCGCGCGTGTTGATTAAATCAACTTTTACGTTCAGTCCACGGAAGATAGAAGCATATTCGCAGCCGATCACGCCCGCGCCATAAATAATCACGTGGCCAGGCTCATGATGCAGATTAAGAATGGAATCGCTGTCGTAAATGCGCGGATGGGTAAAGTCCACGTCTACCGGATGATAAGGACGCGAGCCGCAGGCGATAACAAATTTCTCAGCGGTCAGTCTTTCCACGCTGCCGTCGTGCGTAACGATTTCGATAGTGTTGGCGTCAACGAAACGGGCGTCGCCCTGATACAGTTCGCAGCGGTTGCGCTCGTAAAAGCCCTGACGCATCCGCGTTTGCTGACTGATAACGTTTTCCGTATGGTTCAGAATGTCAGCAAAAGAAGAGCGCAGCAGGCGGGTGTGATCGCTGTAAAGCGGATTCTGGTTAAATTCGATAATGCGGCTGACGGCGTGGCGGAGTGCTTTTGATGGAATGGTTCCCCAATGGGTACAACCGCCGCCGATATTGTGATAACGCTCGATAACGGCAATGCGCGCGCCCTGTTTAACCAGGCCCATCGCCGCGCCTTCGCCGCCAGGACCGGAACCAATCACGATGGCGTCGTAATCATAAGACTGTTGCATACCAATACGTCCTATATTCTTATACAAATTTTCAACTTTATTCTAACATCTCGTGAGCGGGTTCCCAATTTTAACTGTTCAATTTGCCATTTATTGACAAAGCGGAAGGTTAACAGGCGTACACAAAGTTGATACCGCTGTACGCTGAAAAGTTTGATATAGTGCAAATCTGGCAGGCAAAACAGGCACAAACATGGGCGTCAGAGCGCAGCAAAAAGAACGGACACGGCGTTCGCTGATCGAAGCGGCATTCAGCCAACTGAGTGCCGAGCGGAGTTTTGCCAGCCTGAGCCTGCGGGAAGTCGCCAGGGAAGCGGGCATCGCGCCGACTTCCTTTTATCGTCATTTTCGCGATGTTGACGAGCTTGGGCTGACAATGGTGGATGAGAGCGGCCTGATGCTGCGCCAGCTGATGCGCCAGGCGCGTCAGCGTATCGCTAAAGGCGGCAGCGTTATCCGCACCTCGGTGTCCACATTTATGGAATTCATCGGCAATAATCCCAACGCTTTCCGCCTGCTGTTGCGTGAACGCTCCGGCACGTCGGCCGCGTTTCGCGCCGCGGTAGCCCGTGAAATCCAGCATTTTATCGCCGAGCTGGCGGACTATCTTGAAGTTGAAAATCGTATGCCGCGCAGCTTTACCGAAGCGCAGGCGGAGGCGATGGTTATTATTGTCTTTAACGCCGGGGCCGAGGCGCTGGATATCGACGTGGCGCAGCGACGCCAACTGGAAGAGCGGCTGGTGTTGCAGCTACGGATGATCTCTAAAGGCGCTTACTACTGGTATCGACGCGAACAGGAGCGGCTGGCGGTGTCGCCAGGCGCCCATGATTAGGAGAGTGAGATGAGTTTAGCGACTGGCCGGGACAAGGGTACGCTGCTGCTGGCCTTTCTGACCGGGCTATCCATTAACGGCTCGTTTTCGGTGCTGTTCAGTTCGATAGTGCCGTTTTCCGTTTTCCCGCTTATCGCGCTGGGCCTTTCCGCCTGGTGCCTGCATCAGCGCTATCTTAACCGCGCGATGCCGGACGGCATGCCTTCTCTCGCCGCTGCGTTTTTCCTGCTCGGCATCCTGGTTTACAGCGCTATCGTCCGCGCGGAATATCCTGAAATCGGTTCTAACTTTGTGCAGACTATTTTGATGGTTGCGCTAATTTTCTGGATTGGCCTGAAGCTGCGGGCGCGCAGAGGCGGCTAACGCCCGACGGTGCAATAAAAAGAGCGATGCCTGGCATCGCTCTTTTGCGTTTAGCGCCGCGTCAGCAGAACGCCGCACTCCATATGATGGGTATAGGGGAACTGGTCAAACAGCGCCAGCCGTTCAACGTCATGGGTGGCGGAAAGCGTAGCCAGATTGTCGCACAGCGTCTGCGGGTTGCAGGAGATATAAAGGATGCGCGGGTAAGCCTGCACCATTTTTACCGTCTCTTCATCCAGCCCGCTGCGCGGCGGATCGACAAAGATAGTCTCGCACTCGTAGCTGCTGAGATCGATGCCTTCCAGACGGTTAAACTGGCGCGTGCCGTTCATCGCCTGGGTAAACTCTTCTGCCGCCATGCGGATAATCTGCACGTTTTCAATATTGTTGACGGCAATATTGTACTGGGCGGAAGCGACCGATGGTTTGGCGATCTCCGTAGCCAGCACGCGACGGAAATTGCGTGCCAGCGCTAAAGAGAAGTTGCCGTTGCCGCAGTAGAGTTCCAGCAAATCGCCGCTGGCGTCTTTTGTCACGTCCAGCGCCCACTCCAGCATTTTAATGTTCATCGCCGCGTTCGGCTGGGTAAAGCTGTTCTCTACCTGACGATAGATCAGCTCTTTTCCGGCTACCGGTAAACGCTCGTCCACAAAATCCCGATCCAGGCAGATTTTGGTTTTAGTGGCGCGGCCAATCAGATGCAGATCGAAGCCTTCCGCACGCAGCTCGTCACGCAGCGCCGTGGCCGCCTGCTGCCATTCATCCGTCAGCGCGCGATGGTAAAGCATGGAAACCACAATCTGCTTGCTCAGCGTGGAGAGATAATCAATCTGGAACAGCTTATGGCGCAGCACCGGCTTATCGCGCACGGCGTCAATCAGGCGAGGCATCAGCTGATTGATCAGTTCACTGGCCGCCGGAAAGCTGTCGACGCGGATACGCTGGCGCGTCTGCTGGTCAAAAATAATATGGTAGAGGTCGTCGCCGTCGTGCCAGATCCGGAACTCAGCGCGCATACGGTAGTGGCTGACTGGCGAACGGAAAACTTCGACATCCTGTGCGGTAAAAGGAACCATCAGCGTTTGCAGACGGGCTACTTTCTCTTCCAGTTGGGCATCGTAGTGTTCGATCGGCAGCTGTTCGGGAGTCATGGTCATTCCTGGGTTAAGGGCCTTAAAAGCCCTGCGATTGTAGGCATCCGCCGCGTAATGTCCAGCGTTGTCCGGTGCTGGCATCGTTTGGATGCGCGGGCGTCTGGAATTCTGTATGGGTTAACCATAAAATGCGCTGCCGGCCTTTCAATAAGTTAAAAGGGAATCCAGTGCAAAGCTGGAGCTGACGCGCAGCGGTATGGAATGTCGTCGTGGGTGCCTGACACTGTCTTTGGATGGGAAGTCTGCACCGTTTCATGATTCCGAGCCCGAAGACCTGCCGGTGATTACGTCGCAACTCCTACGAGCGCGTTCTTTCTCGTATGCCTGCGGCATCTGCATGATCTACCGGATGCTCTGACACCATGATAACGAAACCGAAGCTGTTCGCCTTCAGCGCTACGGCACTTTCCCTCTGGGCGCAATATGGCTTTGCGCAGGATGCCGACAGCACGTTGGTCACCACCGCAAACCGTTTTGCACAACCCGTTTCCTCCGTGCTTGCGCCCACCACGGTCGTCACGCGCGAGGAGATAGATCGCTGGCAGTCGAAAAGCGTTGCCGATGTGATGCGTCGGCTGCCGGGCGTGGATATCGCGCGCAACGGTGGGCTGGGGCAGCAAACCTCGCTGTTTATTCGCGGCACCAACTCCAGCCACGTGCTGGTGCTGATTGACGGCATTCGCCTGAATCAGGCCGGCATCAGCGGCTCTTCCGACCTCAGCCAAATCCCGATCTCGCTGGTGCAGCGTATTGAATACGTGCGCGGCGCGCGCTCGGCCGTTTATGGCTCTGATGCGATTGGCGGCGTGGTTAACATTATTACCGGGCGGGAAAAACCGGGCACGACCTTAACGGCCGGAGTCGGTTCAAACGGCTATCAGGCTTATGACGGCGCCACGCAACAGATGCTGGGGGAAAACACGCGTGTGACCCTGGCGGGTAACTATACCTATACCAAAGGGTATGATGTGGTGGCGAACTATCCGGATGCTTCAGGCAACGAGCGGCAGAAAGATCGCGATGGCTTTATGAGCAAAACGCTTTACGGCGCGATTGAACAGCAGATCAATGACGAGTTCAGCGGTTTCGTGCGCGGCTACGGCTACGACAACCGCACGGCCTACGATGGCTACTCTACCTATGTTAAGCCGGATACCTATGTCGATACGCGTCAGCTTTACAGCCAGACGTGGGATGGCGGCCTGCGCTTCAATAACGGGCTTTACTCTTCTCAGCTTGTCGCCAGCTATAGCCACTCTAAAGATTACAACTACAGCCCAGGCCTGGGACGGTATGACGGATCCGCTACGTTAGACGACTCGCAGCAGTACAATCTGCAATGGGGCAATAACATTGTGGTAGGCAACGGCAGCGTTAGCGGCGGCGTCGACTGGCAGAAGCAAACCATCGAGCCCGGCACGGCCTACGTTACCGACAGCCACGAAGTAACAAATACCGGCCTTTATGCAACAGCCCAGCAGGCGTTCGGTTCACTGACGCTGGAAGGCGCGGTGCGCGGCGACGATCATGCCGAGTTTGGCTGGCATAACACCTGGCAAACCAGCGGCGCATGGGAGTTCGCAGAAGGCTATCGCGTTATCGCCAGCTATGGAACGGCCTTTAAGGCGCCAACCATCGGCCAGCTTTACGGCTCCTTTGGCGGCAACAGCGATCTCGATCCGGAGCAAAGCAAGCAGTGGGAAGGGGGCTTCGAAGGCCTGACCGGCCCGGTTACCTGGCACGTGTCGGGCTATCGCAACGATATCGATAGTCTGATCGACTACAGCAACGTAACCAGCAGCTACTACAACGTGAATAAAGCCACGATTAAAGGCGTGGAAACCACGGCGTCGTTTGATACCGGCCCCGTCAGCCACACGCTTTCCTATGACTATACGGATGCGCGTAACGGTGAAACCAACGAAATCCTCTTGCGTCGCGCCAAACAGCAGGTGAAGTATCAGCTTGATTACACCCTGTATGCCTTCGACTGGTCGCTCAGCTATCAATATCTGGGCCAGCGCTACGATAAAGAGTATTCACAGGATGTCAGCGGCAAAATTGTGAAGCTTGGCGGCGTCAGCTTATGGGATCTCGCGGTTTCGTATCCGGTCACATCCCGGCTGACCGTTCGTGGTAGAATAGCCAACCTGTTTGATAAAGATTACGAGACAGTTTATGGCTATCAAACTCCAGGAAGGGAGTATTACCTCAGCGGCAGCTACACCTTCTAATCCGCGACCCACCGTGCTGGTGTTTGATTCCGGCGTCGGTGGGCTTTCCGTCTGCGAAGAGATCCGGCAGCTGCTGCCGGATCTGCACTATATCTACACCTTTGATAACGTTGCCTTCCCCTACGGTGAAAAAAGCGAAGCTTTTATTGTTGAACGCGTGCTTGAAATCGTGACCGCCGTTACGCGTCTGTATCCGCTGTCGCTGGTAGTTATCGCCTGCAACTCGGCCAGCACCGTTACGCTTCCCGCCCTGCGCGAACGTTTCAGTTTTCCTGTCGTCGGCGTGGTGCCGGCAATTAAACCCGCTGCGCGCTTAACGCGTAACGGCGTAGTCGGCCTGCTGGCGACGCGAGGGACGGTAAAGCGTCCTTATACCCATGAGCTGGTTAAGCGCTTCGCCGGTGAATGCAAAACGGAAATGCTGGGTTCCGCAGAGCTGGTGGAGCTGGCGGAAGCCAAGCTGCAGGGTAAAGAGGTGCCGCTGGAGCAGGTAAGACAGATCCTGCAACCCTGGCTGCGGATGAAAGAGCCGCCCGATACGGTGGTGCTCGGCTGCACGCACTTCCCTTTATTGGCGGATGAACTGCAACAGGTATTGCCTGAAGGGACGCGATTAATCGACTCCGGCGCGGCTATCGCGCGTCGCACCGTCTGGCTGCTGGAAAATGAGTCGCCAAAAGTCTTCTCCGAAGAAAGTAATCTGGCCTTTTGTCTGGCAATGACGGAGCAGGCAGTACAATTAATGCCCGTTTTACGGCGTTATGGCTTCGAAAAGCTCGAAAAACTGGCGCTTTAGCCCGGCTTTGCATAAAAAAACAACGGTCGGAAAATTTTTTAAAAATAGGGGTTGTCAGCCGTCAGAAACTCCCTATAATGCGCCTCCACTGACACGGAACAACGGCCTGACGGTCACCGGGTCAGAAGGTTCAGGAAGCTGAATCGCCGGAGAAAACTTCTGAAAAAGTGGTTGACTCTGAAGGAGGAAAGCGTAATATACGCCACCTCGCGGCAGGAAGCGAAAGCACTGGC